>CAZBXW010000002.1:296077-458967 GCA_964496285.1 uncultured Phycisphaera sp. | reverse complement strand
ATGGCGCTGCCCCGGTCTACAGCATCTCCGGTGCCGACTCCATCTTCTTCAGCATCAACGCCAGCACCGGTGTGCTGACCTTCAACGCCGCCCCGGACTTCGAAGCCCCGGCTGACGCGGGCAGCAACAACGTCTACAACATCACCGTCTCGGCTTTCGACGGTGTGGCCACCACCAACCAGAACGTCACCGTCACCGTCACCGACGTCAACGTCGCCCCGGTGCTCAACCCCATCGGCAATAAGGTCGTCGACGAGTTGGGCACACTCAACTTCACCGCCAGCGCCACCGACAGCGACGCTCCGGTCGACACGCTGACCTTCAGCCTCGACCAGGCCTCGCTCGACGCGGGCATGACCATCAACGCCAGCACCGGTGAGTTCAGCTTCTCGCCCACCGAAGCCCAGGGCCCGGGCGTGTTCACGGTCACCATCACCGTCACCGACGACGGCGTGGGCACCCTCTCTGACAGCGAGACCTTCACCATCACCGTCAGCGACGTGAACGTTCCCCCGACGCTCGACGCCATCGGCAACAAGGTCGTCAACGAACTGGGCATCCTCACCTTCACCGCCACCGCCAGCGACACCAACCTGCCGGCGCAGACGCTGACCTTCAGCCTCGACCAGGCCTCGCTCGACGCGGGCATGACCATCAACGCCAGCACCGGCGAGTTCAGCTTCTCGCCCACCGAGGCGCAGGGCCCGGGCGTGTTCACGGTCACCATCACCGTCACCGACGATGGCGCGGGCAACCTCAGCGACAGCGAGACCTTCACCGTCACCGTCAACGAGGTCAACGCGGAACCCGTGCTGGGCGCCATCGCGGACCAGATGGTCAACGAGCTGGGCACGCTGACCTTCACCGTCACCGCCAACGACAGCGACCTGCCCGCCAACACGCTGACCTTCAGCCTCGACCCGGACTCCATCGCCGCGGGCATGACCATCAACCCCAGCACCGGTGCCTTTAGCTTCACCCCGACCGAGGCGCAGGGCGGCAGCGTGTTCCCCGTCACCGTCACCGTCAGCGACGGCGACCTTTCCGACAGCCAGACCTTCAATATCACCGTCAACGACGTCAACGTCAGCCCGGTGCTCAACGCCATCGGCAACAAGGTCGTCAACGAGCTGGCCACCCTCACCTTCACCGCCAGCGCCACCGACAGCGACCTGCCCGCCAACACGCTGACCTACAGCCTCGATCAGGCCTCGCTCGACGCGGGCATGACCATCAACGCCAGCACCGGCGAGTTCAACTTCACCCCCACCGAGGCGCAGGGTCCGAACGTGTTCAACGTGACCATCACCGTCAGCGACGGTGATCTGACCGACAGCGAAACTTTCACCGTCACCGTCAACGAGGTCAACCAGGCCCCCGTCGCCTCTGACGAGACCTTCAACCTGGCGGAGAACAGCGCCATCGGCACGGTCGTGGGCACCGTGTCAGCCTCGGACTTCGACCTGCCCGCCAACACGCTCACCTACACCATCACCGCGGGCAACACCGGCGGCGCCTTCACGATCAACAGCAGCACCGGGCAGATCACCGTCGCCAACGCCGCTGCCCTGAATTTCGAGGTCACCCCGACCTTCGACCTCACCGTCACCGTCAGTGACGGCGAGTTCTCCGACACCGCCATGATCACCGTCAACCTCGTCAACGTGCCCGAGGTGGTGAACACCGTCATCAACGGCGGGGCTGCTCAACGCTCGAACATCGAGAGCGTCGCGATCACCTTCGACCAGGACGTGAACATCACCGACTTCATCAACGCGGTGAAGATCGTCGACTCGGCGATGAACACCGTGGTCATCGACGTTTCGGCCTACAGCTACGACAGCGGCACGCGAACCCTCACCATCGACACCACCTTGGCCGGCCCGAACCTGACCTCGGTCATCACCGTCAACGGCCAGTACAGCGTGATGTTCGACGTCTCCAAGATCACCTCGGTCGCCAACGGCTCGAACCTCACCGCCCCGGCGCCTCAGACCTTCCATCGCCTGCTGGGCGACTTCACCGGCGACGGCACCGTCACCGTGGCGGATCGCTCCACCATCACCAGCGCCCTTGGCAAACGCCTGGGCCAGACCGGTTACTCCCGAGCCGCGGACCTCAACGGCGACGGCGTCATCAGCATCGCGGACCTCATCCTCTGGAACCGCACCCTGGGCAGCTCGGTCTAATTGCCCGAATCTGCCCGAACGATCCGGTCTGGCGGATAAGATACTGCTCCATCAAGCCCCGATGACCTCGGGGCTTTTTCTTTCTACCGGCGAATGATGAGACCCCCACATTGACCCCACGCCGCGCCCAACCCGACCCGCACCGCCAGGAGGATCGTTCCCGCCGGATGGCCTCGGCCCAGGCGACCCGACAGACCGGGGGCGTGCTGGTCGCGTGCTGGCGATTCCTGCTGCTGGCGACGGTGAGCGTCGCGGTCTGGTCAACGGGCCTGGACGGTGCATTTCAGTTCGACGACGAGAGCCACATCCTCGACGACGCGGCGCAGCAGTCGCTCAAGCGCCCGGCGTGGGAGCACGCATGGTCCGACCCGCGCCCGGTGGTGGCGCTGTCCGTGTGGATCAACCACCGACTGGACCGGGCGCTGGGCGGCGATGGACAGCGCCCCGCGGGGTATCACCTCTGGAACATCGCTGTGCACACCGCTGCGGCGCTGACGCTCTTTGGCCTGTTCCGCCGGTCGCTGCGCCGGACCGATCCGACCGCTCCACCGACGGCGGACCCCGGCGGCGCGGACAACGCAGCCTTGGCGGTGTCCCTGCTCTGGGCGGTGCACCCCTTGCACACGCAGGCGGTGACCTATGTCATCCAGCGCAGCGAGTCGATGATGGGGCTTTGCGTCCTGCTCTCGCTCTACGCCCTGCACCGGCTGGCGCAGTCGCGGCAGCAGGGCGATTCACGGGCGAGGCGGTGCGTCTGGGCGGCGGCGGTGGTGGCTCCCGTTCTGGTGGGACTGGGGTGCAAGCAGGTCATCGTGGTCGCGCCCCTGCTGACGCTGCTCTACGACCGTGTTTTCCTCTCGCGTCGCTGGCGTGAGGTGTTCGCGGCGCGCGGGCTCGTGCACGTCGCGGTGGCGTTGGTCGTGCTGCCGCTGCTCCTGACGCACCTGCCCATGACCGGCCCTGTCATCGCGCGCGCTGTTCAAAGGTGGTCGGCTCCCCTGCCCGAACTCAGCGCTGGCGACCAGAGCACCCAGGCCCCCTCGGCGGGCTTTGACATGACCGACCTCACCCCGGCACAGTACGCGATCTCCCAGCCCGCGGTGCTGCTCCACTACCTTCGCCTGTCGCTCTGGCCCGCAGGTCAGAATGTGGACTACGGCTGGCGCGTTGCGTCGAGCATTCAAGAAGAGCTCCTGCCTGTGGCATTGCTGCTCCTGCTGCTGGCGGGCGCGATGGTCATGCTCTATCGCTGGCCCCGCGCCGGGTTCTGCGCCGTGGCGGTCTTCATCGTCCTGGCGCCCACCTCCAGCGTCATGCCCATCGCGGACCTGGCGGTGGAGCACCGCATGTATTTGCCTCTGGCGGGTCTGGCTGCCTTGGCGGTGACGGGCGCTGCTGCGCTGCTTCGGCGCTGCGTCGAAGCTTCGCGCGCCGGCGCGGTCGGCGCCGCCCTGCTGGTCGCTGCGGTTCTTGCCTTGTCCCTCGCCACCGTGCAGCGGAATCGGCTCTACAGCGACCCGGTGGCGCTGTGGCGAGACTCCGCAGCCAAAGCGCCGCACCACTGGCGGTCGATCTACAACGTGGGCATGCTCGAGCTGCGCCGCGGTCGATATACCCAGGCGGCCCAGGCTCTGGCGCGCGCGGTGCGGCTGACGCCCGAGGACGCGATGGTCGGCATGGACTACGCGCACGCCCTGGCGATGGCGGGCCGCCGCGACGAAGCGGTGCAACACTACCGCTCGCTGCTGGGCGAAGATCCGAAGTTCGTCCGTGGCTGGGTGGACCTGGGCACGGTGCTCTACGGTCAGTCGCGACTGCCCGAGGCCAGGCAAGCGCTGCAGCGAGCGCTGCGGATGGACGAAAGCCTCGTGGACGCGCGGGCTCTTCTGGCGCTGGTGCTGCTGCGCCTGAACGAGTTCGAGGCCTCGGAAGCGGCGTTCGCTGATCTGGAGAAGCGCGGCGGCGCCAACGCCGACGGCTACACGCTCTGGGGCGTGACGCTGGCGATGCAACAGAAGCACGCTGCCGCCGCGGAGAAGTTCGCCAAGGCCCTGGAGCTGAATCCTCGCCACGCCGACGCCGCGGCCAATCTGCGCAAGGTCAGGGAGAAACTCAACGCGGAGGCGTCGCCCTCAAGCCCGCGCTGAACGAGCCACCGGCGGGTCAGGGTTGCTCCTGGAAGGGCTGGCGCGCCTGGTAGAGCTCGAGTCTGCGCCGCAGGGCGGAGGCCTGGGCCGCGGGCACCTGCTCCAGCGCCTTCTTTTGCCAGCGCACCGCCTGTGGAAAGTCGCCGGCGCGGGCGAAGCAGGCCGCCAGCGTGTCGCAGACGATCGCCTGGGGCTGGGCGGCGGACGCGGCAAGACGCTGCGCCAGGGCGAGCATCCGTTGATCGTCGCGCTGGGTGGGATCGGGGCAGGTGGCCAGGAACCAGGCGGCGTCGAGCGCGACGCGTGGGTCGGTGGGCGCCAGACGCAGGGCGTCGTCGTAGACGCTCCGAGCTTGCGTGAAACGACGCGCCCTGCTGAGGTTCAGCGCCAGGGCCAGACGCACGCCCATGTCATCGGGCGTGAGCGTTAGCAGGGCTGCGAAATGCTCGGCGGCAAGCGCGTGCTGGCCTTGATTCTGCAGCATCGAGGCCAGATTGAAACGTGTGTCGGCGGAGTCGGGCTTGAGCTGCACCGCGCGCTGCAGGTGCGACAGGGCCTGCTGCGTCTTTCCCATCTGGGTCAGCGCCATTGCGAGATTGTGGTGGACCTGAAAGCTCTGGGGGTCCAGGGTCAGAAGCGTCTGGTAGTGCCCCGCCGCCAGCGACGGCTCGCCCATCGCCATCAGCACCCCCGCCAGGTTGATGAGCACCCGGCTGCTGCGGGGGTCCGAGCGAAGGATGAACTCGTACTGCTGGCGCGCCTGGGCGTGCCTGCCTTGTTTGCGGAGCAGGTCCGCGAGGTTGTTGCGGCTCTTAAGGTCGTCGGGATGGAGCTGGATCGCCCTCTCATAGCTCTTCTCAGCCTCGTCGGTCCGACCCAGCTTCTCAAGCGCGATCCCCAGGTTGTTGAACAGGCCGGTGAAGTCTTCTCGCAGTCGGGCCGCCTCCTGAAGGTAGTTGACGGCTTGCTCGAACTGGCCCACGCGCAGCAGCGCGGTGCCCAGGTTGTTCAGCGCGATGACGCTGGTGGGTCTGATCTCGATGGCTTTTCGCAGGTGCGCCAGCGCCTGGTCGAAATCGCTGCGCCTGCTCAGCTCGGTGCCCAGGTTGGTGTGGGCGAGGAAGGCGCGCGGGTTGCGCTCGATCACGCGGGACCAGAGCGTCACGGCGTCGCGGTAGTAGAGATGACACTGGACGAACGTCAGCGTGCCCAGCAGCAGCGCCGCAGCCCCCAGCCCCGCGGCCTGGACCCTCGGTCCGCCGCTTCGCAGCAGGATCGCTGCACAACAACTCACCAGGACGATGATACCCGGAGTGGCGTGATACTGGAAGTGGTCGGCGACGAAGGAAAAGATGAAGAAGTAGATGTTCAGGAACCCCAGCACGGGAAAGAGCGTGCCGATGAAGCAGAGCCAGGCTGCCAGCGGGCCTCGTCCGATCCGGCGGCGCAGCAGCCAGAGCGCCACGGTCAGCGCCAGCGCCGCGATGGGGTAGAGGTACTGCCGCGCCTCGCTGGCGTCGACCGTCCATCGCGGGTAGATGAAGATCAGGTCGGCGGGCCAGAGGAGTTTGCCCAGGTAGAACAGGACCGCTCGGCCGGCGATGAGCAACCGCTGCAAGGGTGAGAGATCGAAGTCAGGTCCCCGCGCCCGGACGTGGTCGAACTCGAGGTACGCGGTGTGAAGCCCCAAAGCGATGCCCACCGCGAAGAATGCGAGCGTCGGCTTCACGTCGCGCCAGGTGATGCGTCCTCGTTTCCACCAGACCAGCACCAGCCAGGCGGCGGGCATGGTCGCCACGACGCTCTTGCTGAGCATGGCTGCGACGAACAAGAGCAGCGCCAGCCACCACCACCCTCGCCCGCCGCGGCGGTCGGTCGATTCGTCCGTCGGGTCGAAGCGCAGGTAGGCAGCGAAGGTCAGGAGGTAGAGCAGCATGGACAGGGTGTTCTTGCGTTCGGAGATCCAGGCCACGGACTCAGCTTGGACCGGGTGTAGCGCGAAGGCCACCGCCGCCAGCAGGGCTGCGAAGTCCCCGCCGGGAACCTTGAGCCTGCGCAGCACCCGCCAGAGAACCACCGCTGCCAATCCGTGGATGAGCACGTTGACGACGTGGTAGCCCCGCTGGTCGTAGCCCCAGATCTTGTGCTCGACCCAGAACAGGGTGTGGACCAGAGGATAGTACTGCACCAGCGATCGCGGCTTGGTCCAGGTGTTGATCAGCCCCTGCACGGTGGGCAGGTTATCGCAGCCGGTGATGTGCACATCGTCGTCGAGGATGTATCCGCCGTCGAGCGCCGGTGCGTACGCCAGGAAGACCGCGGCCACGAGGCCCACCGACAGCAGCGCCGATCTCATCCACGACTTCGACACGAGCGATCTCCGCACCGATCCGGGTGGAGCGGTTCAACCGATTCTGACGCGTCACCGACCCGCCGTCCAACTCCTCCGGGGTGACCCAGAGCGGGAGTAATATAACGTGTTCGTCCCGCTGTCCTAGAATGTCCCCCATGCGACGGACTGCGGCGCAAGCTCTGGTGCGGTGGACGGTGACGCTGATCGTGGTCGCGGCGGTGGCGTGGGCTCTCTACCTGGCGTTCCCCTGGCTCACCGCGCCACGGGTGACGGTGACGCGTGTGGTCGAGGGTCCGGTGGTGCAGGCGTTCTACGCCACCGGGACGCTCCTGCCGGAGCGTGAGTTCACGGTGCACTCGAACGTCGAAGGGACGCTCACCCGGGTGCTGGTGGACAAGGGCTCAGCGGTGGCCAAGGATCAGCCCCTGGCGTTTGTTCGCGTGGAGGAGTACGAGCTGCGGCACCGACAGGCCAAGGCGGAGTTCGACCTCCGCGCCTCGCTGGCCCACGAGCAGACCTCCCCGGTGCTCGCCGAGTTCGAGTCGAAGATCAAGGCGGGGATCGAGCAACTGAGCATCGCGCAGCGGGAGCGCGATCGGCTCGAGAAGATGCGTCTGACCGACGCGGCGTCGCAGTCGGACCTGGACCGTGCCCGGGACCGCTACGAGGTGATCTGGAGCCTGGTCGAGTCGCTGCGGGCGCAGAAGCGGACACGCAAGCTGGAGCTGGAGCGGGACACGACCGTGGCGCAGGCGGCGCTGGACATCGCGCAGTGGAACCTCGACCAGCAGACGATCCTTTCGCCCGCGCAGGGCGTGGTGCTGGATCGACCGGTCTCCCCGGGCACCCGCGTGAAGATCAACGACCCGCTGATGACCGTGGCGGACATCACACCCGAGCGACTGGTCATGCGCGCCGCGGTGGACGAGGAGGACAAGACCCGTCTGACCCAGGGCCAGCGGGTGACGATGACGCTCTACGCTTATCCCGACCGCGTCTTTGAGGGCCTGGTCCAGCGGGTGTATCCCAAAGCCGACCCTGATCGCAGGACCTTCGAGGTGGACGTCACGGTCACGCCCGCGGACCCGCTCTTCTCCGCGGGGATGACCGGGGAGCTGGCGTTCATCGTCCAGAGCAAGGACAAGGCGGCGGTGATCCCGACCCAGGCGATCCAGGGCGGCAAAGTCTACGTCGTTCGCCACGGCTGTCTCGAGGAGGCGCCGGTGACGCTGGGCTTAGGCAGCATCGATCGCACCGAAGTGATCGAAGGTCTGCGTGAGCAGGATGTGGTGGTCATCAGCGCCGTGGGCGGCGTTCGCCCCGGGCGTCGCGTACGGGTCAAGGAGTCCGACCCGATCCAGGCCTCGAATCTGAGCAGACCCCCCACCGGCCAGGCCTTTCGAGGCTTCAACTGACCAAAGCCTGACGGGTGACCAATGACGGGTGAGGGGTGAAAGCCAAAGAGACGGCTCCTCGACCAGTCACCCCTCGCCAGTCACTCCTCTCCCATGATCTGGTCCATCTCCATGCGGTACCTGCTCACGCACCAGCGGCAGACGATCGTCTGCATCGCCGGGGTGAGCATCAGCGTGATGATCTTCCTGGGCATGAGCGCGATGATGAAGGGCTTCCGCGACAAGTTCATCATCGAGACCGTCGAGTCCTCCGGGCACGTCACGGTCAACGACGAGCCGCGCGAGAGCACCACGCCGATCCTGCAGCGAACCGTGCCCGACCGCAACGCCCTGCTCGTCCTCGAACGCACCAAGCCCCGTGATCAGGTCAAGCAGATCAAGAACCCCACCGGCGTCATCGCCAAGCTGCGTCGGCTCCCGGGTGTCGTCGCTGCGGCGCCCGAGGTCACCGGCGACGCCATCGCTTCCTACGGCACCAGGACCATGTCGCTGGCGATCGTCGGCGTCGAACCCGAGGAGCAGCAACGCGTCACGACCATCGGCCAGAAACTCACCGCAGGGAGCTTCGAACGACTCCGCACCACCGCCGACGGCATCGTCGTGGGCGTGGGCGTGGCCCTGTCCCTGGGCGCTCAACTGGGCGACTCCATCGTCGTCACCTCGCCCACCGGCGGACGCATCAACGCGCGCGTCGTGGGTGTCTTCAGCACCGGCGTCACCCCCGTCGACTACTCCCGCGCCTATCTCCTGCTCAACAACGCCCAGACTCTGCTCGACAAGAAGAACGTCATCAATCGCGTCAACGTCCGCACCGAAGACTATACGCAGGCCCGCGCCATGGCTGCCCAGATCGAGTCCATCGTCGGATACAAGACCGAGAGCTGGCAGGAGAGCAACGCCAACTTCCTGAAGATCTTCGCCATCCAGGACGTCATCACTTACGTCATCATCGCCGCCCTGCTGGTGGTCGCTGCCTTTGGCGTGCTGAACATCCTGGTCATGAGCGTGCTCGACCGCGTCAACGACATCGCCATCCTCAAGAGCCTGGGACTGTCGCGCCGCGATATCTCGCTGCTCTTCTTCAACCAAGGCCTGGTCATCGGCTTCGTCGGGGCGCTGCTGGGCCTGCTCGCGGGCAAGCTGCTCATCGAAGGGCTGCGAAGGCTCCCCGTCACCATGGAGGGACTGGTCAAGGCTGAGGGTCTGCTCATGAGCGAACGCACCTACAACTACGTCCTGTCTTTCGTGGCTGCGATGATCGTGGTCATGATCGCCTCGGTCTATCCGGCCAGGCGAGCGGCGCTGTACGACCCGGTCGAGGTGATCCGTGGCGCTCACTGAGACGGCAACTCCGATCCTCGAAGCACGCAACGTCCATCGTTTTCTGGGCGTGGGCGAAGCTCGTGCCCACATCCTCACCGGCGTCAATCTCGCCATCGAGCCCGGCACCTACGCCTCCATCGTCGGCGCTTCAGGCTCGGGCAAAAGCACCCTGCTCTACCTCCTGGGCGGGCTGGACCGACCCTCGGTCATCGGGCCCGACGACCGACCGTTCGATCCGCCTAGCCGGGTGCTCATCGACGGCCAGGACACCACCGAGCTCGACGACCTGGAACTCGCCGCCGTCCGCAACGCCAAGGTCGGGTTCGTCTTTCAGTTTCACTACCTGCTGCGCGAGTTCACCGCGCAGGAGAACGTCACGCTGCCGATGCGCAAGCTGGGCAAACTCTCCAACAGCCAGGCCATGGACCGTGCCGCGGAGCTGCTCAAGCGGCTGGGCCTGGGCGAGAAACTCACACGCAGGGCCAACCGGCTCTCCGGCGGCGAACAGCAGCGCGTCGCCATCGCCCGCGCCCTGGCCAACGAGCCGGCGGTCCTCCTCGCCGACGAACCCACCGGCAACCTCGATAAACACAATTCCCAGGTCGTCGCCGAGATCTTCCTCGAGCTCGCCGCCGGCGGCCAGAGCATCGTCATCGTCACCCACGACCACGCCTTGGCGCAGCAGGCGCAGCGCCAGATCGCCATGGAAGACGGCAACATCATCCGCGACGTCCGCAGCGAACCCGCGCCCCTCTAGCACCACGGAACAAATGCGTTGATCCCAGTGAACACAGAGCACTCAGAGAATACACAGAGATCAAGCATCAACGCCTTTCTTTCTCTGTGCTCTCGGTGTTGAGTTCCTATTTTCGACTCTTGCGCGTCTGGCGAACCTGCTCCGCGATGACCGGATCACGGTCGAGCTTGAGAAACACGTCGAAGCAGATGTCAGCCAGGTCGTAGCGTCGCTGGACGTTCAGCGCGTGTCCGAGCGTGAGCATCAGGTTGGGCGAGATGAAACCCAGTTCACGCATCGACGCTGCGCACACCGCTGCCGCGGCGCGCGGCTGGCCGGTGTGGAGGAAGAACCCCGCGAGATTGATGGCGTTCTCCGGGTGAGCCTTCGCGCCGCGCAGCCAATCACGCAGCCGCAGCGGCGGCTTCAAGGCGGATTCACGCACGACCCGCGCCACCGTGGCCTCGTCCATCAAGGGGTAGTCCACCCCCGCCTCGGCGACGGGCAGCGCGGGAACCGTCTGCGACTGTGACTCGTGCAGGAAGATCGCGGTGGTCCGGTCGCGGTAGACCATCCGCCAATCCTTGGCGCGACTCAGATGGTAGAGCCAGAAGGAGAGCGTCCGGAACGGCACCACCGCGATGGTGGGCTTCCACTCTTCCAACGCCGGGGCGAATCCCTCGGGCTGCTTGGCGCGCACATACCTGCGGTAGAACTCCGGCCCCACCACTTCCGCGTGGCTGTAGATGAACACCTTCTGTCCTGTGGCCCAGGCGATGTACCCGCCCTGGTCCCAGCTGTTGATGATCCGTCCCCGGATGTCGTGCTCGACGATGAAGCGACTGGCGCCCACCGGCAGCAGCTCGGGATCGAAGCCCCCGCCGCGCTCCGCGGCGATCCAGGACATATGGTGCATCCAGTTCGTCCACGCCGCCGCCGCCAGCAGGACGCACGCCGCCAGGCAGGCGCACCGCAGCGCCGTCTGGCCGGTGTGGGAGAGCCACTGGATCGCCCGTTCAATCCCGGGGGTCGCCAGGGGAATGGCGATCATGACGAAATAGCCGAAGTTCTTGTTCGTGCGCCAGAAGATATAGAGGAACCCCGCCAGCAGAATCCACTCCACGAGCTTGATGCTCCTGCGGTTCAGCGCCACGCCCACGATCACCAGGAGCATGAAAAGGTGCCAAAACTGCGAGGGATGAAAGAGCGTGGGCAGGCCCTGATAGGAGTAGCCCGCGAAGGTGAAAGGCGTGGTGAACTCGGCGATCCCGGTGAGCGTGGACTTGAAATCATCTCCGCTCTGAATGATGCCAAACTGGGTCAGCGGCAGGAGGAATCCGCGCAGGTGATAGGGATTGACCAGGCACGCCAGCGCCCCGGCGATGGCCGCGGCCCAGAGCTTTCTGTCGAGCGTGGGCCAGTGTCGCAGGTCCGCCGCGACGAAAGCGGCAAGAATCACCAGCCCCAGGATGAAGAGCGAATGACTGTTGACCCAGAGCACCATGACACACGGCACCGCTAGAAGCCAGGCGTCTTTACGCGTTCGACCCCGCTCTTCCAATGCCAGCAGCAGCAGCGACCCCCAGAGCCACGAGAGCAGGTGCGGCCGGGGCTCCCAGGTGGACCCCAGGAAGAAGAGCATCGTCATCGGGAGCAGCGCCAGGCACCATCGACCTTCGCGACGGGCTGAACGCAGCGACGTCAATCCCGCAAAGGCGAACGTCGCCAGGATGGTGACCACGACGATGCCCACGGGACCGGCGGCCTTCTGCAGCGCATGGATCACCAACTGAAACACCCATTGCAGGTCGATGTACGCGTGGTCCGGCACGGTGTAGGAGAGCGGGTCGGTCTGGGGGACCCACCCGTGCGCGACGATCCAATCGGCGGTGGCCAGGTGGAAGCCGATGTCCGGGCTGTTGATCTGGCGGTAGCCCAGCGCCGCGCCCAGCACCAGCAGCAAAACCACACTGACCCAACCCAAGGTGCGATTCATGATGTGGCGGAATCTACACGCACGCCGCGGTCCGCTGAGCGCTGCACGGGTGTGTTTTCGATGAGCGGGCTACTTCGTGTCCGCGCCCACCGACGTTTTGTCCGTCTTGGGATCGAGGAACCCTTTGTTCCCGCCCGCCTGGTTCGAGAGCTTCAGCCCCACGCGCTTGATCGCACCGTCGTCCACCTTCTGCAGCGGCGTGTAGCAGGGGTGGTGGTGCTCCTTGTACGGGTTGTTGCTCCGGGTGTTGAAGCAGCAGATGAGCGACCAGCGCGAACGCGGCGAGGTGTTGGCGGCCGAGGCGTGCAGGGTATTGCCGTGGAAGAACACCGCGTCGCCGGGCTTCATCTCGCAGTGGACAAGCTCATAACGCTTCATCGCCTGTTCCACGCGTTCGGGGTCGGCGCCGGTCTGCTGGCCGAAGCGCCCGTGCTCGACGCGGCCCATCTTGTGCGTGCCGCGCAACACCTGCAGGCAGCCGTTCTCTTTCGTCGCTTCGTCCAACGCGATCAGGCAGCTGGCCATGTCCGGCAGCAGGCACCCATTCTGGTACCAGTACCCGTAGTCCTGGTGCCACTCCCACGCTCCGCCGACCTTCGGTTCCTTGAGCATGAGCTTGGAGTGATAGTGATAGACCTCATCGCTCAGGAGCTGCTCCATGGCGTCCACGATGCGTCTGGACCGAGCGACCATGCCCCAGATGTCCTCGCCGGGATGGTTCCAGAGCGAAAGTCTGCTCTTGCGGCCCGCCGCGTCGTCCACGCCGTACGCCGCCGCCTGCACCTGGCGGTCCTCGTGCGCCGCGGTGAGCAGGAGCTTGACCTCCTCCGCGTCCAGCAGCGGACGGACGAAGAGGTAGCCGTCCTCGCTGAACTGACGGACCTGATCCGGCGTGAGTGGACCCGTGGGCATGGGGCGCCTCCGTCGTGGAAGGATGTTCGAATCGTATCTGGCGACGCGAGAAGTTCGGGCGCTCTTACGCTGCGGTGGGCGTGGCAGCGGGGGCTTTCTTCTTGGCGTTGAGTCGGGCGGAGAGGCGGCTCTTCTTGCGGGCGGCGGCGTTCTTGTGGATCGTGCCCGTCGAGGCCACCTGGTCCAGCAGTTTGTACATGCCTACGAGTTTCTTCTGCGCGTCCTCGACGGACCCGTGCAGCACCGACTCGTTGAAGTCCTTCTCCGCCACGCGGATCCGGTCCTTGCGCCAACGGTTGCGGGCGCGGGCCTTGAGATTCTGACGGACGCGTTTACGGGCGCTGACACTGTGAGCCATTGCGGATGAGTCCTTGGGTAACCGTGAAGCCCCGTATTATGACGCGATCCTGTGCGGGATGCAACTGCCGGGGATCAGCGGTCAGAGGGCAAGTCAACGGCGCACCTGCCTTGACGCCTGCCCCCCGATTCCTGGCGCTCAGCCCCGGCCTGGGTTTGACACCCTTGGGTTCGTGTGCGAAGATGCTCGATCTGCGGACGGTCCGCAGACTGTGGAGATTGCTGCGATGCGCAAGGCTGAGCGACATCGGGGCTTGAAGGCGTGTTTCCGACGATGAGGCGGGCCACCACCCATCCTCGTCGCGGCACACGACACAGGCAGGGCTGCCCCCCGGAGGACCCGGACATGGGTTGAGGTTTGTTTCAACCTCGCCCGTGACCCTTGGGGTCCCACGGGATCGGTGGCAAGCCACGAACCCTCAGCCCGGCAGGATCGTGGCTTGTTCGTTTTAAGAAATGCTTGATCCGCAGATTTCGCAAATGATAAAGATTCAAACCATGAACAACACCGCTCCCTGATCCCCTTGATCTGGGTCCGCGTCATCTGCGGAAGGATTCGACTTCGTCTCACGCTTCGACAACTAAATAGAAAGGTCCGACCATGAACAATTCTGAACTCCTGCGCCTGATCGATTCGATCTCGCGCGACCGCAATGTCGAGAAGGAGTCGCTCTACAAGGATATCGAACAGGCGATGGTCTCCGCGGCACGCAAGCACTTCAACGCGGTGGACACCGAAGAGTTCACCTGCCAACTCGACCGACTCAACGGCACCATCCGACTCTGGCGCGGTCAGGATGAACTCTCGCTCGAGTCGCTCGGGCGCATCCCCGCGCAGACCGCCAAGCAGGTGATGATCCAGCGCTTCCGTGAGGACGAACGCTCGAGCATCTACAACGAGTTCG
This sequence comes from uncultured Phycisphaera sp., assembly GCA_964496285.1. Classification (GTDB taxonomy): domain Bacteria; phylum Planctomycetota; class Phycisphaerae; order Phycisphaerales; family Phycisphaeraceae; genus CAZBXW01. Next base: position 444,634 of record CAZBXW010000002.1, on the reverse strand, counting down.
TGGACCGCGTAGGCGAGCTGACCACGGGCGTGGCGCAGCGCTACGAGGGCGGGGCGCTGGTCGTGCAGCTGGGACGAGCTGAGGGGTTCATGCCCCGCTCCGAGCAGATCCCCGGCGAGCAGCACCAGCCCGGCGAACGCGTCCGCTGTCTGATCCTGGACGTGCGCGACGCGGGAAGCCAGGTCAAGATCGTGCTCTCCCGCGCCCATCCCGACTTCATCAAGCGGCTCTTCGAGGTCGAGGTCCCCGAAGTGGCCGAGCGGGTCATCGAGGTCAAGGCCATGGCGCGCGAGCCCGGGCACCGCACGAAGCTGGCGGTGGCGTCGATCGACTCGAAGGTCGACGCCGTGGGCGCCTGCGTGGGCGTGCGCGGCAGCAGGATCAAGAACATCGTCGACGAGCTGGGCGGCGAGAAGATCGACATCGTCCGCTGGAACGAGTCCTCGCAGATCCTCATCCAGAACGCGCTGAAGCCCGCGGAGGTGGTGGAGATCTCGCTCTGCTTCGAGCTGGGCAGGGCCACCGTCGTGGTCAACGAGGACCAGCTCTCGCTGGCGATCGGCAAACGCGGGCAGAACGTTCGTCTGGCCGCCCGTCTGACCAACTGGGACGTGGACATCCTCACCCCCGCCGAGTTCACCAAGAGCCTGGACACGATGGAGCAGTGCCTCAAGGAGGTCCAGGGCGTCAGCGAAGAGCAGATCGACAAGCTCGCGGCGCTGGGCGTCATCAGTGTCTTCGATGTCGAGGAGGTCGGCGCGGAGTACGTGGCCGAGACGATCGGCTGCGAACTGGATCAGGCGCAGCGGATGGTGCAGACCGCCTCGGAGCGAGCCAAGGTCGTCGCCGAGGAGCAGGCGCGCGAGAAAGAGCAGGCCGAGCGACGCAAGAAAGAAGAGGCTGCTGCCCTGGCGACGATGCCCGGGGCGGCTCAGGCCGCAAGCATCCTTGGCGAAGGCCCCTCGCTCCCTGCCCCGGCGCCGCTCGACGCCTCGGGCAGCGCCGCGCCGTTGGCCGGGTCGGCCGACGCCGGCGGCGGCGGGGATATTGTGGCGATGCTCGAGAAGCGTCAGGAGTCCGACGGGGCCGCGAAGCCGTAACAGAGCCGGGACGGTTCAGTCCCGCGCAAGGAGTCAGCGTTGGCCAAGATCAAGAAGGTATTCGAGGTCGCCAAGGAGCTGGGCGTCAACAGCAAGGCGATTGTGGAGAAGTGTCAGGCCGAGGGCGTGCCCGACATCGTCAACCACATGTCGCCGGTGAAGCTGGGCCTGGTGGAGACGATCCGTCAATGGTTCAGCGCCGCCCCCGCGCCCGCCGACGCCGCCACCGCGGTGGAGACGGCAGCGAAGGTGGACGTGACCAAGGTCAAGCGTGCGCGGCGGCGCAAGATCGGCGGCGAGGCGCACGACCACGAGCACGACGACCACCACGATCACGACCACGACGATTCCCACGAGCACGACGCTCCGTCGCACGAGACCTCCACCGCGGTGGCTGAGCCTCCGTCGTCCGCGGCCCCCAGTGTCAAGGCCCACCCGACCGCAGCGCCGCCGCCCCCGCCGCCGCCCGTGCCGGTGACACCGGTCTCGCCGCCGGTGGCGCATCCGACCGTCAAGCAGGTCGAGCCGCCGCTCAAGCCCGCGCCGCTGGTGCCGCATAGGCCCGCAGAGCCCGCCGCGCCCGCGGTGGCGGCCCACGCGCGCAAGCCAGTGGGTCCGGTGGGCAAGATCAACGTCCCGGTCCGGCCCACGGTGGTTCGACCGGCGGGCCAGCAGCTCGAGAAGCCCCAGCAGGCGGTGCTCAAAGGCCCCACCGTGGTGCGGATCGAGAAGGCCGACGACATCCGCGCCCCGAAGCCTCGCCGCCCCGCGGGCGACCGGCCGGCGTCGGGCGGTTCGAGTCCGGGGGAAGTTCCGGGCATCGCACGTTCGCGCGGCCCGATCCGTGGCCGCGGCGCCGGCGCCCAGGCGCCCGAGGAGGCCGAGTCCGCCGCCGCTCGCAACCGTCGCCGATCCGCGAATCTGCGTCGTGGTCGCTCCGCCGAGGCGCTGCCCTCGGGCCCCACTCAGTTCTCCGAGGCGGACCTCATCGAGCTCGACGCTCGCCTCAAGGGCGCGCCGGGCTACCTCAAGCAGCGCCGCCGGGACCTGAAGAAGCGCGAGGACCACACCCTTCCCGCGGCGGGACCGGCGTCGGCGGACGGTAAGGTCGAGATCGCCGAGCCGATCTTCATCAAGGAGCTCTCCTCCGTCACGGGGATCAAGGCGGCGGACATCATCAAGTACCTCTTCAAAAAGGGGACGATGGCGACGATCAACTCCGCCATCGCCGCCGAGGCCGCCATGGAGGTCTGCCTGGAGCACGACATCGACCTGGTGGTGCGTGAGCAGAAGACCGCGGAGCAGGAGATTCAGGCGGAGTTCGCGCGGCGCGAGCAGGTGGAGGTGCGAGCGCGGCCGCCGATCGTCACGGTGCTGGGCCACGTGGACCACGGCAAGACGAGCCTGCTCGACGCGATCCGCAAGAGCGACGTGGCGGCGCACGAGGCCGGGGGCATCACCCAACACGTGGGCGCCTACCGCGTAACGATCAAGGGCCACGACGCGAAGGACAAGACCGTGGTCTTCCTGGACACGCCGGGCCACGAGGCGTTCACCTCGATGCGCGCCCGCGGCGCGAAGATGACCGACCTGGTGGTGCTGGTGGTGGCGGCGGACGACGGCGTGATGCCTCAGACGGTCGAGTCGATCAACCACGCCAAGGCCGCGGGCGTGCCCATCGTCGTGGCGCTGAACAAGATCGACAAGCCCGAGGCGACCGAGGCGAACGTGCGCAAGATTTTCGGTCAGCTCGCCGAGCACGGGCTCAACCCCGTGGACTGGGGCGGGACCACCGAGGTCGTGCGCACCAGCGCCACCGGGGGCAAGGGCGTCACCGACCTGCTCGAAGTGCTCGACTACCAGGCGGAGCTGCTGGAGCTGAAGGCGGACTTCGGCGGCACGGCGCGCGGCACGGTCATCGAGGCGCAGATGCAGGCCGGCCGCGGCTGCGTGGCGCGCGTGCTCGTGCAGGACGGGCACCTGAACGTGGGCGACTTCATCGTCATCGGCCGCGCTTTCGGGCGCGTCCGCGACATGACCGACGACCGCGGCAACCCGATCACCGAGGCCGGGCCCGCCACCCCGCTGGAGCTCTCGGGCATCGACATGATCCCCGACGCCGGCGACAAGTTCTACGTCACCGACACGCTGCAGCAGGCCGAGGAGATCGCCAACCAGTTCCGCGACAAGGAACGGACACTGGCGTTGGCGGCCAAGACGAAGGTGACCCTGGCCAATCTCGCCGAGTCGCTCGCGGCGGGCAAGACCCGCGAGCTGCGCGTGGTGCTCAAGGCCGACGTCCAAGGCTCCATCGACGTGCTCCGCAAGAGCCTGGAGGACCTGGGCAACGCCGAGGTGGGCGTCCGCGTTCTGCACGCGGCGGTCGGCGGCATCACCGAGAGCGACGTCCTGCTGGCCGACGCCTCCGAGGCCGTCATCGTCGGGTTCCACGTCATCGCCCCCGCGGCGGTCAAGGACATCGCCGAGCAGCGCGGCGTGGACATCCGCATCTATCGCATCATCTACGAAGCCACCGACCAGGTCCGCAAGGCCCTCGAGGGCATGCTCGAACCGGAGACCAAGGAAGAAGAGCTCGGGCAGGCCACCGTGCGCGAGGCCTTCAACATCAGCAAGGTCGGCACCGTCGCCGGTTGCATGGTCACCACCGGCACCATCCAGCGCGCCGCCAAGCTCCGGCTCGTCCGCGACGGCATCGTCGTCACCGACAACCGCAACGTCGAATCGCTGCGACGCGTCAAGGAGGACGTCAAGGAAGTCCGGCAGGGCTTCGAGTGCGGCATCAAGTTCGCCGGCTTCGACGACATCAAGCCCGGCGACACAGTCGTTTGCTACGACGTCAAGAAGGTCAAGCGAACGCTGGGATAGGAGCGTTGGGGGTGCGGGGATCAGGGATCGGGGCGGACCCCCGAACCTCAACCCAAAGCCGCGATCCCCACTCCCTGCACCCCTTGCCCCAACATGGTCATCGGCATCCTCCAAGTCGCGCTGAGCATCGAACACGCCACGTCGCTCAAGGACAAGCGCCGGGTGGTGTCGAGCCTGAAGGACCGCCTGCACCGCGAGCATATGGTCAGCGTGGCGGAGGTGGCGGACCTGGACGACCCTCGCCGCGCCACGCTGGGCATCGCGATGGCCAGCGGCGAAGTCGCCCACGCTCAGGGCGTCCTCGACCGTATCCTCGACAAACTCCGCGCCCAGACCGAATGCGTCCTGGCCGACCACGCCAAGGAAATCCTCACCGGCAAATAAACCAACTCATGTTCGCCCCATTCCCCCAATCTCCTCAAAGCAGTCCCACCCCGCCGTTCTTCGTTCTGAATTCCTAATCCTCGATTCTCCCCCCATGTCCCACCGCCTGCCGCAGATCGAGTCCACCCTCCGCCGCGCCATCGGCACGGTGTTGCAGCAGGGCCTGGGCGATCCGCGGGTGACGGGGATGATCACGGTGACGCGCGTGAGCGTGAGCCCCGACCTGCACGAGGCCCGTGTGTTCGTGTCGGTGATGCCCGAGTCGCAGCAGGAGCTGGTGGTGCACGGGCTGCGTCACGCCGCCGGTCGTATCCGTCGCACGGTGGGCGAGGAGGTGAGCCTGCGGACGATGCCGCGGCTGGACTTCCGCCTGGATGGGTCGCTCAAGAAGCAGGCCGCGGTGATGCAGGCGATCGCGCGCGGCATGGAACGTGAAACGCCCCCCACACCTCCGGAGGCCCCGCTCCCGTGAAAAACGCTGGAAGTTACGCCCGAAAGCTCTCGCCCTTTCTGAAGAAGCTGCTCAAGGCGCACCGCCACGAGCCGACGGACCCGCCCGAGCCGGTGACGCAGTTCGTCCTGAGTTTCCTGCAGTGGAACGCCACCACGAGGCTGGCGCAGGAGGCCTACGCCCGGGTCATGGCGGTGATGGTCGATCACAACGACCTGCGCGTCAGCCACCCGCACGAGGTGGTCAACTTCCTGGGTCCGGGCTACCCCCGCGCCGAGGAGCGCGTGGCGCGGCTGCTCGACGCGCTGCGCGAGATCTTCATCCGTGAGCACAACGTGACGCTGGCGCACCTTTCCGCCAGGAGCAAGAAGGAAGCGCGCGAGTACCTCGATTCGCTGCCGGGGATTCCCGCCTACGTCGTGGCGCAGGTGATGCTGCTGTGCTTTGGCGCGCACGCCACGCCCGTGGACGACCACCTGGCGCAGCTGCTCCGCCGCGCCGAGGTCGTGCATCCCGAGGCCAGCGTGGAGGAGATCGCCTCGTTCGTCGAGCACCACGTGAAGTCGGAGGACGCTCTGGCGGTGCACCACGCCCTGCGTCGCTGGGCCGACGCCCGGTTCAAGCCCGACGCCGAGAAGCCCCACGAGGCAAAGACCGCTAAAAACGTCAAGGCTGTGAAGCCCAGGAAGAAGTAGCCATGCCCGACACCGACACCGGCCTGCTGCGCATCGGCGTGCCCAAGGGAAGTCTGCAGGAATCCACCGCGGACCTCTTCCAACGCGCCGGGTACAACCTGCAGATCTCCGAACGCTCTTACTTCCCGAGCATCGACGAGCCGCGCTTCGTGCCCATCATGTTCCGCGCCCAGGAGATGGCACGCTACGTCGAGGACGGCGTCCTGGACGTGGGCATCACCGGGCACGATTGGATCATCGAGAACAACGCCGACGTGCACGAGGTCTGCGAGCTGGCGTACTCCAAGGCGACCTCGCGCCCGGCGCGGTGGGTGCTCTGCGTGCCCGAAGAATCGCGCATCCACAAGCCCGAGGACTTGGCCGGCGGGATCATCGCCACCGAGCTGGTCGAGACCACGCGGCGCTACTTCGCCGCTCGCAACGTCAAGGTCAAGAAGGTCGAGTTCTCCTGGGGCGCCACCGAGGTCAAGGCCAGGCTCGTGGACGCCATCGTGGACATCACCGAGACCGGCTCGTCGATCAAGGCCAACAAGCTGCGCGTGGTGGACACGGTGCTCACCAGCACCACCAGGCTGATCGCCAACAAGAGCGCCTGGGCCGACGCCACGAAGCACCCGCTGATCGAGGACCTGGCGCTGCTGCTGCGTGGCGCCATCGCCGCCAAGTCGCGGGTCGGGTTGAAGATGAACGTGCCGCGCTCCCGGCTGGAGCAGATCCTCAAGGTGCTCCCGGCTCAGAAGAGCCCCACCGTCAATCCCCTGGCGGACGTGGACTGGGTCGCGGTGGAGGTCATCGTCGAGGAACGCATCGAGCGCGAACTGGTGCCCCGGCTTTCCCGCGCCGGCGCCACGGGCATCATCAGTTACCCGCTGAACAAGGTCATCGCCTAGCGCGTCCCTCGCGTGGGGCTCAGGACGGCTATCATTGCGGGCGTATGCGTTGCTTCGTGACTCTACCGCTGCTGCTGGCGTGGGCACTGGTGCTGGGGTGCCAGGCGTCACCGCGCTCCGCGTCCCAGCCGCCGCCGGTGCGTCTGCTGGACGTGGCTCCGCCCCCGGGCATCGATCCCGACACGCTTAGGCCACGCCAGGGCGACTCTCTGGTCAAGGCGTCACTGACCCTGGCGGACGTCGTGGCGACGATCCCCCAACCCGAGTTCCTGGCCAATCCGCAACCCGTCCCGTCGCGTGCCGAGCCGCCCGTGGCGGCGCAGCGCGCCTATCTTGCCGGTCGAGCCGCCTATTTGCGGGGACGCGAGGGCGTCTTCGAGGCGATCCGTCAACTGCAGAACGCCCTGGTCCTGGCGCCCAACGAGCCGGAGCTGCTGAGCCTGCTGGGGCGAATTTACGCCAGCTCGGGCAACGCGGTCCGCGCCGCGGTCTATCTCGAACAGGCGCTCCGCGCCGACCCGAGCGACTCCCAGAGCCTGCTCCTGCTGGGTCGCCATGCCCTGTCGCAGCGGAACTGGCCCCTGGCGATCGTGCTGCTGAACCACAACCTCTCGTTTGATCCGCGACAGACGGACCCGGCGATGCCCGCCGTCACTCAGTTCTATCTCGCCAGCGCCCTGGAGCGGCAGGGCCACGACGCGGCGGCGATCGATCTGTTCAGCGAGTACCTGCGGGGCGCAGCCCGCGTGGACCGGTCCACGATGATGGTGCGCGAGCTGGGCCTGCTGGTGCGGCAGCGGGCGCAGACGATGACGACCATGGGCGACGCGCTGTGTCGGCTGGGGCGGCCGCTCGAGGCCATCCAGGCCTACGAGAAAGCGCGCGAGGAAGAGGGCGTGGACGCGACGAGCCTGCTGCCGCGCTTGGCGTACGCCAACCTGAGGATCGGCCGACCCGAGGCGGCGCGCGACGCCGTGCTCAGCGCCGTCGAAGCGCCGACCACCCGGAACACCGCGGTGAGTCTGCTGCCCTACCTGGCGGAGCACGGCGTGGACCGTGACGAGCTGTCGGCCACGCTGCGGGGCCTCTACGAAGCGCAGGCACGCCCCACCGCGCTGGCGATCGTCATCGCCCAGCTCACGGACGCGCCGCGGGGCGCGGAGTTCCTGCGCGATCACCTGGCACAGCGTCCGGGCGACGAAGCGGTCTTCCAGGCCATGCTCGACCGTCAGGTCGTCGCTCCGGTCACCGACGCCGGCGTGCTCGCCGCGGTTCGGACAACGGTGGCGGCGATCGAAGCGGACCCGGCCCACGCCCGTGCCTACATCGTGGCGCTGCTGCGCACGGTGACCGAGCCGTCGCGCCTGTTGACGGCGATGCAGTCCATGCCCGAGTCCGACGCCCAGTCGCCCGGCGCGTTGCTGCTGCGCGGCGTGGTGCTCATGCAGAGCGGCCAGTTGGAGGAAGCGCAGGAGGCGCTGAGCCTTGCCAGCGACGCGGGACTGGACCACGCCAAGTTGACGCTGGCGCGGCTGTGGGTGGCGCAGGAGCGGTACGACGAGGCGCAGCGCATCCTTGACGGTCTGGGCGATGCCCAGGACGCGGAGTCGATCCGTCTTCGCGTGCAGGTGCTGGCGGAGACGGATCGCTCGGCGCAGGCGCTGGAGTTGATCGACCGAGCGCTGGTGCAGAGGCCGGCGGACGTGTCGTTGTCGCTGGAGAAGGCGGGGTTGCTGGTGAGGCTCGGCCGGGCGGTGGAGGCGGAGCGGCTGCTGCTGGACCTGCTCAACGCCAAGCCCGACGAGGAGCGGGTGTACGAGTCGCTGTTTGCCCTGTACGACCCTCCGGGCCGCGAGGCCTCGCTGGTGCCCGACGCGCTGCGGCAGTGGCAGAGGCTGATGCAGCGGCTGCTGGGCACGATCCCTCACAGCCGACTGGCGCGTCTGAAGCGTGCCGAGTGGGCCGCCGCCTCGCGTGAGCACGGGGTCGCGGAGGAACTGCTCCGCGGGCTGCTCCGTGAGGACCCGCGCGACGTGCAGGCGGTGGCCATGCTGCTGCAACTGCTTCATGAGACGCAGCGTCAGGCCGAGGGCGACGCCCTGCTCGACCAGACCCTGGAGCGGTTCCCCAACGATCGAAGGCTGCTGGCGCTGGCGGCGGCGCACTACGCCCAGCGCGACGGCGACCGCGTCAAGGCGGCGATGCTGCAGGAGCGCCTGGTGCTGCTCGACCCGCCCGGTCCGCTGCGGTCGCTGCGCCTGGGGCTGGTCAGTTTCGAGCTTGAGGATTACGAGCGATCGGCCGCGCACCTGACCGAGGCCCTGGGCAGCGACGACGAGCAGACGCTGCGGCTGGCGATGCACCAGTTGCGGCGGTGCTACGTCCGACTGAATCGGCCCGAGGACCTTGCGGCCCAGATGGCGCAGGTGATCCGGCGCGCCCCGGCGCTGAGCAAGGACGCTCGGCTCGAGCAGTCCATCGCGTTTCAGAACACCGGGCGCTGGCCCGAGGCGGAGCGCTTGATGCTCGAATTGCTCGCGGAGTTTCCCGACGACCCGGAGGTGAACAATCACCTGGGCTACTCCTGGGCGGACCGCGGACAGAACCTCGACCAGGCGCAGCGGATGATCGAGAAGGCGCTGGAGGCCGAGCCGGACAACGCCGCGTATCTCGACTCCCTGGGCTGGGTCTACTACAAACTCGGTCGGTTCGACGACGCGGTGACCTGGCTGAGCCGATCCCGCGCCCGGCCCGGGGGCGATCACAGTGTGATTCTCAATCATCTGGGCGACGCTCTGTATCGCGCGGGCAAGAAGGAAGAAGCGGTGGGCCTGTGGAGCGCAGCGCTGTCGCAGTTCGATCCGAGCGACGCCAAGGACGACCCGGAGCAGCGAGGCCTTGACGAACGGCTGAGCAGCAAGATCGCGGCGGTGCGTTCGCAGACCGACCCCGAGGTGGCGCCGACGGCCGGAGAGTGACGCGGGGAGACAGGGGTCAGGAGACAGGAGTCAAGCAAGTTGCGCAGCGGACTTGACCCCTGACTTCATCCGCCAATCTGTCGATAACGGCAACCCCAGCTTTACCCGTCAGGCTGTATGCGGTAGATTCGCCAGCCCTCGGGGAGTTGTGGGAATCGTTTCGTATGCAGTTGATGACGTGGACCAGCGCCCGGCTCGGCAGTCGATTCTCGCTCCTGTTTGAGCCTTACAAGCGTCGCGTGATGCACTCGGCGCTGGGTCGGTTCCTCGACCGCCCGCTGGACCTGATGGTGGGCCTGATCGAACCCGACGGGACGCGACGGACGCTGCCCTTCTCGGATCAGGGCCAGACGCTGCGAAGCCCCGAGCAGTTCGAGCGGTTCAACTCCATCACATTCCGTGGCCACAGCGAGCGGTATCGGCTGCGTTTTGAGTTGAACGTTCACAGCGTGTTCTACCCGCAGAACGAGCGGATCTGTCTGCTGCCCGCGTTCTACCTGGAGATGCGGGTCAGTCCGAGCAGGGCGATTCGCTGGAGCCGAGTCGCGGGCCCCACGCCCGAGAAGGTCAAGCTGTTTCTGAGGCTTGGCCGCGCCCAGACGCAGATCAGCGCCAGCGCCCAGACCAACGGTCGGATCGATCTGGCCTATCAGTGCCCGACGGAGCCGACGCTCGACGCGGACGCCCCGGGCAAGGGGCCCACGGTGGCGGCGCGGGAACGGATCGTGAGTCTGAACCCCGGCTGCGTGGTGGACGAGACGGGCCGAGGACTGGAGCTTGAACTGCCGGTGACCGAGACGGGCAGCGGCGTGAAGTGGCGTCTGGTGTGGGCGGCGCACGTGAGCGAGCCGGTGCTGCGTGTGGGGGCCACGGGCGAGCCGACCCGCGGCGCCCGCCTGCGCTACAACCGCTACTGGCCGAGCCTCGAATCGGTCACCGCCGAGGCCATCGAGCATCGCGACGACTACCTGGCGCGATCGCGCTTGCTCGAGAAGATCTTCGAGCAGGCGCCGCTGGAGCAGACGCAGCGGCACCTGATCGATCAGAGCTTCGGCGCCTACCTGGCCAACACCTACTGGTGCGACGTGGAGGGTCAGCCCGACACGAGCGAGGGCTGGTTCAGCGTGTGGGAGGGCAGTTGCTTCTTCCACTCGACGGTGGACGTGGAGTACAACGTCTGCCTGTTCTACCTGTCGTTGTGGCCCAAGTTGCTGGCGATGCAACTGGATCAGTGGACGCACCACGTCAAGCCGCACGCCGGGTCCGGCGGAGGCATCCTCAGTCACGACATGGGCGCCGGCGCCGCCGCCACGGGACAGGCCTACCCGCACGACATGCCCGTGGAGGAGAACGCCAACTACCTGCTGATGATGCAGGCCTACGTGCGTTGGACCGGCGACCTGGCGACGGTGAAGCGAAACCTCCAGTGCATCGGGTCGCTGACGCGCTATCTCGTCTGGTCCGATCGCGACGAGAGCGGCTTCCCCAGTGAAGGGACCGCCAACACCATCGACGACGCCCTGCCCGCGGTGCAATTCTCGCGCAAGCAGACCTACCTGGCGGTCAAGCGATTGGCGGCGCTGCGGGCTGCGGCGGACATGCTGGACCGCTGCGGTCACAGCGAAGAAGCGCGGCGCTACGAACGCATCGTCGATCAGGCGTGCGAACGCGTGGACCGTGAGGCCTGGCTGGGCGACCACTACGCGGTGTGCGTGGACAGGTCAGCCGCGGGCGTGGTCGATGCGTGGACCGGCGAGCAACTGCCACAGCAGGAGATCGTGGGCTGGGACGCCTACTCGATCTACACCGGCAACGGTCTGCTGCTGCCTCTGCTGTGCGGGCAGCCGCCGATGCTCGACCCGGATCGACTCGTGCAGGACGCCCACAACGCCATCCGAGAGACCAAGAGTCCCTACGGCTGCGGTCACACCTCGGTGGAGCCGGAGAACGTCTGGGTGAGTCAGAACATCTGGCGCGACATTCTCATGCGCTACCTCGGTCAGGTGGGCCACGGCTCGACCTCGCGCTACTGGGACTTGCAGGTGATGAACAACACCCACGCGGAAAGCTCCGGGTTCATCGACACCTACGTCACGAACAATCTCTGCTTCTACCCGCGCGGCATCGTCAGCCTGGGATATCTGCTCTCCCGCGCCCGCCTCGTCATCGACCGCCTCTCTCCCGGCGGAGTGCGCGTGAGCATCGACCCGGATCGCCACTGGGCGCAGCGCTGGCCCCTGCTCCCGCTGGCGGATTGGAAGGCGGGCAAGGTTCCCGTCTGTGTGGTCAATACCTTGGGTCAGGTGACGGTCGAGGGCGAGTGCGACCCGGTCATCGTGCGAGGCCAGGCCAGCGAAGATTCCAGCGGACTGATCGGCTAGTTCGAAGCTACAATGTAAGAGTCGCATCCCCCCGCCGGAGTGCCCCTGCTATGCCCCGCACTCGCTCCCGTGGCTTTACGCTCATCGAACTGCTCGTGGTCATCGCCATCATCGCGGTGCTGCTGGGCATCCTCATCCCGGCGATCTCCGCGGTGCAGACCCGCAGCGGCGCGGTCAAGTGCGTGAGCAATTTGGGCAACATCGCGGTGTCGATGGGGACCTACTGCAAGGACAACCGCAACTACTTCCCCGTCAGCGCCACCGTGGACTGGGATGTGGACGATCTGCTGCTCTCGACCATGAGCAATTCCAAAGAGGTGTTCGAGTGCCCGCTGGACGCGGGCGACTCGGTTGGCGGCGTGGCGAGCCGATTCTCCACTTCGGGAACCTCGTACCGCTACCTCGACAACTCCACGTTCACCAACATGTTCGTCAACAGCGGCATCGCGGCGGTCGAGGGGCACCGCACCACCGAGTTCAGGCTGCCCTCGAAGAAGGTCGTCGCGTTCGACACGCCCCTGTCTTCTGATCGCACCGCCTCGGATTCCCGCAACCGCTGGCACAGCTCGAGCGACCCGCTCAGGGGAAGCCTTGGCTATGTCGACGGGCACGCGGAAGACCTTAAGAAGAAGGGCACCGCCTCGACCAGCTATTCGAACGCCACTGCAGCTGAGCTCCTGACACTGTCCAACGAAACCTACTATTGAGCGCGGGTGTTTGTCTCGACTCTCCGTGCGCTTGGGTCCAGCCCCATGCACGTCCTCGTCACCGGCGGCGCCGGATTCATCGGCTCGCACCTCACCGACGCTCTGCTGCGACGCGGCGATCGTGTCACCGTCATCGACGACCTCTCCACCGGGCGACGTGAGAACCTGCCGGCTTCGCCCCAACTGAATCTCGTCGTGGACACCGTGCTCAACCGCCCGCTCGTGGAGCAACTGGTGGCGCGGTCTGAGCTCGTGTTCCACCTGGCCTCCGCGGTGGGCGTCATGCTCGTGGTCGAGCAGCCGGTGCGCACCATCCAGAGCATCGTCGAGGGGACCGATTCCGTTCTCACCGCCGCTCGCAAGCACCGCAAACGCACGCTCGTCACCTCCTCCTCCGAGGTCTATGGCAAAGGGATGAAAGTCCCCTTCCGCGAGAGCGACGACACCGTGCTTGGCCCGACCCACGCCCGCCGCTGGGCCTACGCCTGCGCTAAGATGCTTGACGAGTTTCTCGCTCTCTCGCACCACCACGAAGCCCAACTGCCCGTCACCTGCGTGCGACTCTTCAACACCGTAGGCCCGCGCCAGACCGGACGGTACGGTATGGTCCTGCCCCGCTTTGTTCGTCAGGCGCTGACGGGCCAACCTGTCACCGTTTTTGGCCAGGGCGAACAGACGCGCTGTTTCTGTCACGTGAGCGACGTCGTTCGCGGCCTGCTTGACCTGGCGGACTGCTCCGCTTCGCTGGGCAGAGTCGTCAACCTGGGCTCCGACCACGAGGTCTCCATGAACGCCCTGGCGCAGCGGGTCATCGAGCTCACAGGAAGCTGCTCGACCATTACGCACATCGCCTACGAACAAGCCTACGAGGCAGGCTTCGAGGATCTGCAACGCAGAGTCCCCGATCTGACCCTGATTCGCTCATGGATCAGTTTCCGCCCAGACTGCGCCTTGGATGCGATCATTCAAGACGTCATCACCCACGAGAGGGCGATTCCCGGGTGATTCCTCAGGCGAGACTCAACTACTTTCTCAAAATCGTTAATTTGTTAACGAAGTATCGTGAGCGGCTGAAATTGTTATAGATATACGATGGACAACTTTGACTTGGGATACAATGAACGATGTTTTGTTTGGCAAGTTAGCAACTATGGCTGGCAGTGATTGCTAACACTTTGATTGCAATGATTGTGAGCCGAGTGCAAACCCAAGCTCGTGTAAATGAATGACTGACACGACCCGAGCGATTGAAACGATCAGCACAATTCGAAGCTATCCGTCCTAATCCAGCTCGATCCGGTGATCCGGTCAAAACCGATCGACCCCTCGCCCACGGATTCAGCTCGGCACGAGTCACATCCCCAGCACGCGGACCACCTCGTCCAAATCCTTGTCGCCCCGGCCAGAGAGATTGATCACCACGACCTGATCCCGCGGCAAGCCGGCTGCGATTTTCAGGGCATGGGCGACGGCGTGACTGGACTCGAGAGCGGGGATGATGCCCTCGGCACGGGTGAGCTGCTGGAAGGTCTCCAGCGCCTGGGCATCGGTGACGCAAGAGTACTCGACGCGGTGCGAGTCGTGCCAGAGCGCGTGTTCAGGACCGACGCCCGGGTAGTCCAGGCCGGCGCTGACGGAGTGAACCGCGGCGGTCTGGCCGTCCTCGTCCTGAAGCACATAGCTCATCGACCCGTGCAGGACGCCGGGCTTCCCGAAGGAGATGGTGGCAGCGTGTTCGCCTGGCGCGGAACTGCGACCGCCCGCCTCCACGCCTACGAGTCTGACCTGTGTGTCCTGGATGAAGGGGTGAAACATGCCCGCAGCGTTGGAGCCCCCACCCACGCAGGCGACCACGACATCGGGCAACCGGCCCAGTTGGGTCAGGCACTGCTGCTTCGTCTCGCGTCCGATGACCGACTGGAAATCGCGGACGATCATCGGGAAGGGGTGCGGCCCCACCGCTGAGCCGATGATGTAGTGCGTGCCGGTGGAGCTTTCCATCCAGTCGCGCATGGCGGCGTTGGTGGCGTCCTTGAGCGTGCGTGAGCCGGCCTCCACGCCCACCACGCGGGCCCCGAGCAGGCGCATCCGCAGCACGTTGGGCCGCTGACGTCGCATGTCCTCCACGCCCATGTAGACGTCGCACGCCAGGCCGAACACCGCCGCCGCCGTCGCGGTGGCCACGCCGTGCTGACCCGCCCCGGTCTCGGCGATCACGCGCTTCTTGCCCATGCGCAACGTCAGCAGCGCCTGACCGAGCGAGTTGTTGATCTTGTGCGCCCCGGTGTGCGCCAAGTCCTCGCGTTTGAGATAAATCTTCGCCCCGCCCACCTGCTCGGTCAGCCGCTGCGCGAAGTAGAGCGGGGTGGCGCGGCCGACGTAGTGCTCCAGAAGATCGTCGAGCCGCCGGCGGAACGCGGGATCGTTGCGCGCTTTGTCGTACTCGAGCCGCAGTTGCTCCACCGCCGCCACCAGCGTCTCGGGGATGAACGCCCCGCCGAAGCGTCCGAAGTGCCCCGCCGCATCGGGCGTCGAACCAAGGTCCGTCATCGTCGTGCTCATGGCGGAAGTGTAGGGAGCCGGATCGACAATTCAAATCGCGAGCCGGGGCATACACCACTCCGAATCAACGGGTCGAGCCGCCGATGGACGCCGATGAACGCGGATTAGAAGCGCTAGACGCACGCCCTCGGCGTCCAGCGGCTCTTTTGAGGCTCAATCTGAGGTCGCGGGGGCCCCACGCCCCGGGCTTATCCTCCGCTCGTGGAGACCCGATAAAGCCTCTATGTCTGCGTTGTTTCCCAGGCCCCCGTGGCGGCGGCAGGAACCCCAATGCCCCCCTGCGCCGGGGCTGCAACTGGGCGTGGCGCAACAGGCGCAGCAGGTCGTCGACGCCTGGCGTCTGGTCTACGTCTACTACCGCTACAACAACCTGATCAATCCCAACCCGCACCGCATTCATCTGGCGCCGGCGGCGATCGATCCCCACACCGCGGTCGTCGTCGGGTCGATCAACCAGTTGATCGTCACCACGCTCACGGCACTGATCGATCACCCCGTGGACCCGCAGCGGACGCACACCGCCGACGGTCTGCCGCTGGACCAGGTCTACCACGAGCAGCTCGAATCGATGCGGCGCTCCGGACGCAGGCTGATGGAACTGGGCCTGTTCGCGGACCGTCGCCTGCGACTGGCGCGCACCGCCGAGACGCTCTTTCAACTGACCCGCTTCGCCTTCCACTACGCCCTGCAGCAACGCGTCACCGACATCCTCATCGGCGTGGCAGAACGCAACGCGGGCTTCTACGCCCGTTGGTTCGGGTTCGAGCCCTGCTCCGACCCGCGCTCCTACCCCGCCATCCGCAACGCCCGCATCGTGCTGCTCCGCTGTGACATGACCAACGTCCAGCGCGCCGGCGCACCGCACCCAGCCCTGATGCTCTTCCGTGAGAACCCCGTGCCCGCGGAGGTCTTCGACAGGCGGTTCGACTTCGCCCCCTCCGCCCTGGCGGGCACCCCCATCGAGGCCCTGCTCGCCGACCTGAACACGCAGCGCAGCCTCAGCGCCACGGGTTGAGACGATGCCAACGCAATGCCCGCCTCCGGGGCGGTTGGCTCACCGCTGCTTCTCGTAGCCCTTGGCTTTGCCGCGCTGGGCGTGGGCGTTCTGGTAGATCAGGCTCGAGGTGTCCGGGAAGCGTTCAGCCACCTCGAGGAAGCCCGCTACCGCGTCGCGGAAGTTGCCCGCGGTTAACTGGACGTAGGCCGCCTCGTAGCGTCGCGTCAGATCGTCGATGATGTCCTGCTGCGTCTGCTGGAAGCGAAGCTGATCCAGGCCCTCGTCGAAGCGTTCGACCCCCGCGTAGCGGAGCGACTCCTGGTAAGCGCGGTAGGCCTCGTAGGTCGCCGCGGCTCGGGTGTGCTTCTGCTCCAGCAGCTCCCGCGCCCGTTGCAGTTCGGCGCGCGCCCGTCGCGGGTCGGGCTGGACTTTGGGCAGCGGCCTGCGGACCTCCGAGGCGATCTGCTCGGGCGTGAGCCGGGCGGCGGTCTGAATGCTGCGGTCCTCCTTGCCGGCGAATGAACGCAGCACGACCATGACGCCGAGCATGAGAACCAGGTAGACCGCGATGCCCAGCCAGAGCTTGGTCTTGCGGGTCATGCGCTGCGAGACGGGCGCCGCGGTCGTGGGCTGCTCGACCGGTGCCGGCGGCGGGCTCGCCGCCTCGGGCTGGACCATCGCCTGGACAACCTGGAACACGTCCTGTCCGCCCACGCTCACCACGTCGCCGTCGCGCAGCTCCAGCGGCTTGCCTCGCACCTTGCGACGCGAGACGCTGGTGCCGTTGGGGCTTTCGTTGGCGAGCACCCAGCGGTCCTTCTCGATGCGCAGCTCACCGTGCCGCCGCGACACGAACTGGCCGACGACCACGAGCTGGTTCTCGCCGCCGCGGCCGAACGAGACCGTTGGGCCGGTGAGCATCACCCGCTGCCCCGCCGTGGGCCCCACCAGCCACTGCACCTGGATCCGGCCCGACATCAGAATCCTCCCCGCTGAACGTACTGGACGATCATCGGTCCAAAGAGCACCAGCACCACCGCCAGCAGGATCAGCATCGAGGGGATGAGAATCCGCAGACTCGCCGAGGCGCCGAGCTTCTCCGCGCGCACGCTCCGGGCTGCCCGCAGCATCTCCGACTGGTTCTTGAGGATCTCCGACAGCGGCGTGCCCAGCGACTCGGCCTGGTTCACCGCTCCGACGATCGAGCGCAGCGACTCGATGGGGATGCGCTGCGCCAGGTTCGCCAGCGCCGCCGCCCGTGCCGAGCCGAAGTCGATCTCCGCGCGCACCAGGCGAAGCTCCTGGTTCAGGTCCTCGTTCGGGTCGTCACGGATCACCGTGTCCACCGCCTCGGTGAAGGTGCTGCCGGCGCCCATGGTGATGGCGATCAGGTCCAGCGTGTAGGGCAACTGCTTGACGATGCGCGCGGCGCGCGCCTTCGCGGCGCTGCGCAGCGCCATCAGAGGCCCGAAGAAGCCCGCCAGCGCCAGCACCGGCGTCGTCACCGGGTCCGCGGTCCCGAACAGCGTCAACACCACCAGGAGCGTCCCCAGCGCCATCAAGCCCGAGCTGACCACGCAGATCGCCAGGTACTCCTCGACGCTGTAGCCGTTGGGGTTGCCCGCCGCGTCCAGGTCGCCGCGGATGCGCGCCCGCACGCCCGGAAGTCCGAGCCTGCGCGCCAGCGCCAGCCCCAGATTCATCACCGGCGCCAGCACCGGGTTCTCGAACACCGTCTGACGCTGCGTCAGCCCCAGCGCCGCGACGATGCGTCGGTGCGTCGCAGGCTCCGACGGCACCGGGTAGCCAAACAACGCCCACACCCCCAGGAACACCCCGGCAAAGAGCAGCACACTCACGAAGATTTGCGGCAACTCAAAGGACATTCGGGTCAATTCTCGATGGACAATGCGGAATGAAAAATGGATGAACCATGACGGAACGGCCAATGACCGTTCATGCTCGACCACAAGGTCATCGGCGTCGTCCGCTTCATTGATTCAATTCCACATTCTGCATCCATGGTTCCTTCCGCATTGCTCATGCTGCTTTTCTTTCACACCTCGACCTGCATGATCTTGCGGATCCACCAGAAGCCGCCGGCGATCAGCAGCGCCGCGGTCAGCAGCAGTCCGCGGCCCACGGGCTCGATGAACATCTGGTCCACGCCCTGCGGGTTGATGCCGTAGAGCATCATCAGGATGACGAACGTCATGGCGGCCATCATGTTCGCCTGGGTTCGGCCCTGCGCGGTGACCGCGTCGATCTTGCCTTCGAGCCGGATAATCTCGCGGACGCTCTGGGCGATGCGGTCGAGGGATTCACCCGCGTCGCCGCCGCGGACGCGGTGCATCTCGATGGCGGTGAAGAGCAGCCGATAGTAGCTCGACCCGATGCGGTTGGCAGCGCCGCGCATCGCCTGGTTCAGGTCCATGCCCAGGTTGTACTCGCGCAGCAGTTGGGCGAACTCCTGTCGGATCGGGTCCGGAGCGTTCTTGACCAGAAGCTCCATGGACTGCACCAGGTTCAGTCCGGCACGGACGCCCGAGGCCAGGGTGGTGATGCCATCGACGATCTGAGCGTCGAGCTTTCGGCGTCGCTGTTGTTCGAGATGCCGCACCACAAGGTTGGGGATGAAGGCGCCGGCGACGCATCCGATGAGGAACCAGAGGCCCGACTCGAGCGCGAGATAGCCCGCCAGGCCCGTGGCCAGCACGCACAGGCCCGCCAGCACCACCGCCAGGCGCGGTTGAATGTCGATGAGCAACTGCCGCACCAGCACCTTCTCGTACCACGCCTCCGTCCGCGCCAGCACCACCCGCGCCCACGGATAGCCGTACATCGCCGACATGAACACCGCGGCGAAGACGATCAGCGAAGTGAGGATGGGCCAGGTGGTGGGCATGGGGGTTGGGAGGCGGAGGTTGGGGGGCGGAGGTTGGAGATTTGATTTCTCCCTAACCCCCAACCCCTATCCCCTATTCCCTGACTCCTACAAGAAAACCTCCACGTCAAGGATGTTCTTGGCCATCATCTCCTGCGTGAATTCGGGGACGTAACCGGTGTGTCGCAGGCGTTCCTGGGTGGGGTCGCGGAGGGTGAAGATGTCCTCGACGCGGATCATGCCGGTGTCGCGGTCGATGGCGGAGACCTCGGAGATGTGCGTGACGCGCCGCTGACCCGAGGGGAAGCGAGCGATCTGCACGACCAGATCGATGGCGGTGACGATCTGCTCCCGGATGGCGCGGACGGGCATGTCCACCGCCATGAGCACCAGTGTTTCGAGCCGCTGCAGCGCCTCGAGCGGCGCGTTGGCGTGGAGCGTGGAGAGCGCCCCGTCGTGCCCGGTGTTCATCGCCTGGAGCATGTCCAAGGCTTCGGGCCCGCGCACCTCGCCCACGAGGATACGGTCGGGCCTCATCCGCAGCGCGTTACGCACCAGCTCCCGGATGGTGTACGCCCCGCGTCCCTCGACGTTGGCGGGCCGACCCTCCAGCGCCACGACGTGCGGCTGAGGCAGGCGCAGCTCGGCGCTCTCCTCGATGGTGACGATGCGCTCGCTGGGTCGGCAGTAGGCGCCCAGCGTGTTGAGCAGCGTGGTCTTGCCCGACCCGGTGCCGCCGGAGATCACGATGTTCTTGCGTCCCACGACGCACGACTGCAGGAACGTGGCGCAGGCGGGGCTGAGCGTGCCGCGCTCGATCAGGTCGTCGATGGTGAAGGGGATCCACCCGAACTTGCGGATGGTCAGGCAGGGCCCCACCAGCGACAGCGGCGAGATGATGACGTTCACGCGGCTTCCGTCGGCCAGACGGGCGTCGACCAGCGGCGTGGAGGTGTCCACCCGACGACCCACCGGCGTGAGGATCCGCTCGATGATCGACAGCAGCACCTCGTCGGAAAAGAACGACCGCGTCGTGGGCTGGATCACGCCGTTCTTCTCCACGTACACCCGGTCCTTGCCCACGACCATGACCTCGTTGACGTTGGCCATCTCCAGCAGGTCCTGCAGCGGGCCTAGGCCGAAGAGGATGTCCTGCAGGTCCTTCGACACCGAGCGGCGCACGACGTACTGACGCAGGTTCTTGGTCATCGACGGATAGGTCTGGCCAAACAGATCGTCGTACGACTCCTCCGCCACGGTCAGGTCCTCGGTCACGCTGGCGGGGTCGAACAACAGCGGCATCAGGTCCACCATCGAGACCACCACCTCGTTGATCGACTGCTCGCGCTTGGGGTCCAGCAGCCGGGCGTCGGCGGGCTTGTAGTCCGTCTGGACCTTGCCCTGGCACTGGCGGACCACCTCGGCGATCACGGCGCGGTGCAGGTGCGTGTGGACGGTGTGACGCACCAGGTCCTCGTCCATCTGCTCGGCGCGCTGGCCAAGGATCTCCTCAAGGTGCTCGAGGATCTGCGCCTGGTAGGCGGCGTCGGTCTTGCGCACGTCCCCGGTGACGCGGAGGTTCATACGCTCCAGCAGCTCGGCGTGGACCTTCTGCTCGAAGGCGACCAGCCGCTCCTGCAGGGCGCGGCGGTCCACGCCCGGGCCGGCGGCCGCCTTGTCCGGACGCACCGGCGTGAGCGAGAACTGCGCCACCTGAACCTCGTCGCCGAAGTCCACCCGCGCCGGCGTCCCCGGGGCCACCTCTCGGTTGGCCACCAGCGTCGAGCTGCGACCCAGATTCTCCACGAACATCTGGTTGCCCTTGCGCACGATCCGGGCGTGACGCCGCGCAATGAACGGGCCCTTGAGCACCACGTCGCACGACTCGTCACGCCCGATCACGATCGGGTCCGCCTCGACCCGCACTGTGCGCCGCTGGTTCGTCGAGTGATCGTAGAGCCACAGTTCCATGATGAGGTTCGAGCGAGGGAGGACCCGCAGATTACGCAGACGGCACGGATTCGATCCGATTCAATTCAGTTCTTACAGGACCACAGGATGAGAGCAGGGATAAGACAAAATCAGAGCAAGACAACCGCATCATCCCGTCCGATCCTGTCATCCTGTCCACGCTTCCACGGGGTTATTGATCCGCGTCATCGGCATTTCCCGTAACTTCAAATCGCTGTCTCTGAATCTGCGGTTTGGCGGACTCGATGATGGCGATCAGGCGCGGGTTGACGCCGCCGCCGGGGATGAACTTTCGCTCGGTGTCGGCGGGGTTGCGTTCGGCCAGTTCGAAGTCGCCCACCGCCAGTTTCTCGATCGTCGAGAGCTGCACCACCTCCTCGGGCGTCACCTCGATGGTGATCGTATGGAACCCCGAGGCCGGTCGGGCGCGACGCGGGTCGTCGGCGTAGGACTCGGCCGTGCGCGCCCCCACCGCCACGATCCGCACCGCCTCCATCACCGGCAGCGGCTCCACCCCCCGGCCCGTGCTGAAGGGCGCCAGGATGTCCACGATCATCTCCGGCCTGAGATTGCCCGGCACGTTCCGCGGGTTGATCGTGAGCTTGTGCCGACGCATCCCCAGCGGGATGCGCGAGCTCTCCCGCGCCCCGGCGGCCTCGAGGAAGTGCTCGCTCTGCAGCAGCTGGCCCTGGTCCACCGACTGCTGGAAGCGATCGCCCACGTGGCTGCGAAGCGCCTCGTCCATGACGAACCCACGGGCGCTGTCGCGGAAGGACAGGGGCCACCTGAGGGCGTCGGCCATGTCCTCGCGGAAGGTGTCGCCCACCTCCACCGGACGGTTCAGACGATAGACCGTGAACGAGTCGGCGGCGACCTGGTTGCGCACGTGCTGCACGTAGAGGTTGACCACCACCACCGCCGCCAGCGCCAAGCCCAGCGCCACCAAAACCAGTTTCGTGCTCGCCTGAGCGGGAGGAGGATTGGGCGTGTTCATCGTGGTGATATTCCCGAGCCCCGGGCACGGAGCCGAGGGTCCGCCGGTGGAAGTTCAGAAACCAAGTGACGCGTCGTCACCATCCGAGCCGCCTGTGGTTCCACCCCTGAATCCGGGACTCTGCACGCACATCATAACCGCCGGGCGTCACTCGGAGGTGAGGATGGTCGGCCCGCGGTAGCCCGTGTCGTGGAGGTACATGGACCGCAGGAAGGCCGCCAGTGAATTGGACTGCCCGTTGTCGCCGGCGGTGTTGGCCAGCGCCTGGTCGAACTCGGGGAAGAAGATGTCGCGGATGGCGTAGTTGTTGGTGGCGTGCAGGTGCGACGGCTCGCGCGCTTCCGCGCCGGGGGCGAACCCATTGACGAACTTCCAGTCGTGACCGATGCGGACGTGTCGGCGAACCACCGCGCCGCTGAACTCCGTGAGCATCGACAGAGTCGGGGCGTGCTCCACGCTCAGGTCGATCGCCGCGCCGCGAGGCAGGTCGCTCTGCGTCTCTCGCACCAGTCGCCCGGTGGACTGGCTCCACGCTGCGCCCGCGTCGCGCAGCAGTTGCGCCGCATCGTCGGGGAAGTGGCCATGCGCCTCGACGCTCACGCTCGCGGCGTTGCCGGCGAAGAACGCCTGATTGATCTGGGGATTGCCCAGCGGTTGGTCGTGCGCGGGGCCCGAGGCGGCTGTGGGCGAGCGCCACGCTTCGTAGCGCGCCGCCGCCTGCGTGTGCTGCACCCGCACCATCCCCTGACCGAAGTAGATCACCAGCGCCAGGATCATCGCGAGCAACGGCAGCACCAGCACGGTCTCGATCATGGCGGTGCCGCGACGAAGCGCTGTCGAGCGTTGCAGGTCCGATGTCGGAGGCTTGGATCGCATGTCAGTGTCTCAGGGTGGCTTTGGCGAACTCGGCGGCGTGAGTGAGGTAGGTCGTCAGGTCGGCGAAGTCCTGCTGCGGCACGTCGGCGGCGACCAGGGCGCTTGTGTCGCCGGAGCGCATGGCCGTCAGCCAATCGTCGTAGCGCGACACCGGTTCGAGCTGCGCCGACCACATCTGCGTCCAGAGGTCCCAGGAGTGATTGTTGAACACCGCCGCCTGCGCCAGGGCGACGTTGTACGGGTAGGGCTTGCCCCCGGCGTGGCGATCGCGCCAGAGGATTGCCTCGTCGCCTCGCCGCGCCACCGCG
This sequence comes from uncultured Phycisphaera sp., assembly GCA_964496285.1. Lineage (GTDB taxonomy): Bacteria > Planctomycetota > Phycisphaerae > Phycisphaerales > Phycisphaeraceae > CAZBXW01. The sequence goes on along the minus strand of CAZBXW010000002.1, from coordinate 421,570 downwards.
AGGAAGGTCAGTCGGCCAAAGCGCGACTCGTCGTCGTGGCCCATGACACTGTGGTCCAGATCGGTCGGAGCAGGCAGGCCCTCACGAGAGGCGAAATTAAAGGGATTCTCGAGGGTCACGTTCTCGCCCACGTTCACGCCCACGAAGACGAAGTCGTCGATGCGATAGACCGGCTGCTCCACGGGGTTGCCGCTCGCGTCGTTGATTCGTTCGATGCCGATGGCGCGGTCGTGGAACACGGTGTAGCTCCACTCGTCGCGCCAGATGTGATCGGCGACCTTGGGCGCGTCCCAGCTGCGCGGGTCCATCCAGCCACGGACGCGCACGACGCGCGGGCTCTCACGGATGCGGTGCCGGGCGTCACCGAAGGCCCACGTCCCCTCGGTCCCGAAGCTCGGGTGTCCCCGCGGGTGCTTGCTGCGAATCTCCACCGCGACGAAGGCCGTCTCACGAATGCGCGGCGTGCCGGCGTCGTGGATGGCCACCGCTTCGGCGAAGTCGGTGACCCATTCGGGGTTGACCACGGGGCGCGGCTCTCGGCCGCGCGGGAACGCCTGATAGAGATTCCATCCGCTGATGCCCTGGACGTAGGAACTGAATCGACTGTGCCTCATGCGGTGCTGATACCAATAGGTCTCGCGCAACATGCGGGAGTAGGGCCCGTAGGGCGAGTAGGCGAGGCGGCGCGGCGGACCCGTAGCGACCCACCGTCCGCTGTCGCCGCCGGCGCCGCTGCCGATGGGCACGCTGCCCCGCCCGCCGCTGGCGGTGTCGGAATCGCCCGGGATCCAGTAGCCCTCGCGCCGGTAGCCGGCGTAGTTGCGCCAGGCAAAGACCGTGTCCCACGGTCCGCGGCGGTAGGTCTTGTCGTCGATGCTCGCCGGGAGCAGTCCGCTGCGCACCGGGCGCTCGAAGTCGTCGAAGCTGCCGCGGACCCAGGGGATGTCCGGCGTGGCGGGCAGGAGGAAGGCCTGCTGCGCCGAACCGTCGCTCTCCCGGTCGTCCGCCGCCGCTCCGCCGCGCACCGCGTTGAGCTGCGCCAGGTTCGACAGGTTGCCCAGGGTGGCCTGGCTCTGCTCGTCGAGCGAGCGCATCGCCTGCCAGAACTCGCCGCGTTGACCCGTGGGCGTGTCGTACCAGGTGCGTTCGCGCACGTCGAGCGAGTCGAACTGCGCCTGCATCGGTTCGAGGATCGCCAGTTCGTTCACCAGGTCTTGCTCCAGACTGTCCAGCCCCTGCTCGAGCCAGAAGCCCGGGAGCGAGCCGGCCTGCTGCTGCTGCACGCGGTCGAGGATCGCGCTCTGGTCCTCGATCGTGAAGTCCACCGCCATGGGCATGGCGTCGATCACCGCCACCGCCGCGAGGTAACGGGCGATGGCGACGTTGTTCATCGCCACGCTGTTGAACGAGCGTGCCACCCAGCCCGCGCCGGCGATGGCCGTGGCGTCCGCGTCGTTCTGCGTGAGCATCCGGCGGTTGGCCTGCTGCCCCAGGTTCGCTACGTACATCACCAGCGCCGCGAGCGTGATGATCCCCAGGAGCGTGACGACCATCACAGCTCCGAACTGGCGGTGGGCGCGGGCGGTCGAGGCTCGCATCATGGTTGCTCCTCCTGCGGCGCGGGCGATGGCGTTTCCGGGGGCAGGTTGGCGTTGACCTTCTGCAGCAGCTCCTGCGCCTCGGGCGTGTCGCGCATGCGCAGCGCGATGAGCAGATTGGCGCGGGCGGTGGCCCAGGCGCCGGCGTCCATGTCCGCCTTGGCCGCCGCGATCAGGCTCTCGTACTCCACTTCTTCCAGACGCTTGAGGATCGCCGGGGTTTCCAGCACGTCGCGCGCTTTGCGATAGTCCCGCTTGGCCTCGCGGAATCGGCTCTGGGCGCGGAACTTGTCTCCCGCGTCGCGCAGGGCTTTGTACTGGACCCACGTCCGCACGTTGCTCAAACCCCGCTGCGCCGGCTCGTGCTCCGGGTCGATCGCCAGCGCCTCGCTGAAGCGTGCCTGCGCCGCCTCCACGTCGTCGCGCGACAGGGCCGCCTGCCCCTGCGCCACCGCATGGAGGAGCTGCGCCCGCGACAGTTCGGTGCGAGCCCATTCGTCCTCGCCCAGCTCCAGCCCGAGCTTGAGCTGCGCGATGGCCTGTTCGTAGTTGCGCTCGCCCATGGCGGCGCGGCCCGCGTCGAAGAAGCGCTGCCGCTGGTCGGCGGTCTTGATCCGGTTCAGCGCCTGCCGCGCTTCCTGGTTCTGATCGTTCAGGCCCAGGGCGCGGGTGTACGCGTCGTTGGCGCCGGTCATGTCGCCCCGGGACTCGAGTTCCCGGCCCCGCTCGTAGGCGTGCTGGCTGAGAAGCCCGCGGATGCGCTGCGTGAGCGAGCCGTCGTCCCGGATCTGCCGGGCGCGTTCGAACGCCTGGATCGCCGGCATGAGTCGGCCCTCGTTCTGCGCCTTCCGGCCCTCGGCCACGGCGCTGTCGTAGCTCATGTCGGTGTTCAGGGTCGCCAGTTCGCGTTCGACCTCCGAGGCCGGGGTGCGCTCTCGGAACTCCCGCAGCAGCGCCGAGGCCTCGACGCGCTTGCCCTGTTTGACCAGCTCCCGCGCCGCCGCCAGCACCTGCGCGATGCGGGCGCGCGAGACTTGCCCCTCCAGTCGCGTGGCACGCTCACGGAACGCCGCCTCCTCCGTGTCGCTGTAGGTGATGCCCTGCTGCTGCCTCAGGCGCAGGCGTGCCTGGTCGAGCTGCCCGGCGTCGATCAGGCCGTCGATGGCGGCGATCTCCTTCAGGAACGCCTCGCGCTGGTTCAGCCGCATCGCCAGCGTCGAGAGCAGATCGCCCCACTTCACGCCCATGGACTCGAGCTGCGTCAGCGCGGAGCGGGCTTCGTCGATGCGGTCGGCGTCTGCGGCCAGGTTCGCCCGACACCACAGCGCACGCTCCTGGCTGCCTCGCCCCAGCTGAGCGTCGTCGCGCCACTGCGCCAGAAGCTGCTCGAAGACCGGCAGCGCCACGTCGAAGCGGCGCTCCTGCATGTCCAGCCTCGCCGCCTCGAAGCGCTCCAGCGCCTGTTCTCGGCGTTGGCGCGCCTGCTGGGTCGCGTTCCACTGCCCGTAGCCCCACCAGCCCGCCAGCGCCAGCAACTGCAGCGCGAACACCGCCGCGAGGATCGTGGGCCAGCGGCTGCGCGTGGGCAGTTTCGCGGTGGGCGCCACGTCGATGGCGGTCGATCCGGAGTCGGTGCGGGCAACGCCGGCCACGGACGCCTGCGGCGCTGGGGCGGCGTAGAGCCGACGGATCGCTTCGAGCAGTTCCTCCGCGCTGCTCAGGCGTGCCGCGGCGTCCTTCTCGATCATGCGACCGACCAACTCGTCCAACGCCGGGGGCGTGTCCTTCGTCAGCGAGCTGACCGGCGGCGCCTTGGCGCGCGGGTTGGTGTGCCACTTCATCCAGCGCAGGGCCGCGTTGCGCTGGTCGCGCAGCACCATCTTGAAAGCCTCGTCGAACTTCTCGCGGCCCACGAGCATCTCGTACGCCACCATGCCCAGCGCGTAGAGGTCCGCCCGGGCGTCGACCGCTTCATCCGCGAAGCACTCGGGCGCCATGTAACGCACCGACCCGACGGAGAGGGCTTCCTGGTCGTCCACCAGCGAGGCGATGCCGAAGTCGCAGACCTTCAGACCCCCGGAGGCGGGCAGGAGAATGTTCGAGGGCTTCAGGTCGCGGTGGATCACGCCCTGCTGATGGATGGCACGCAGCGCCATGGCGGCGGCGCCGACGATGCCCATGGCCTGCCGTGCGTCCATCGGGCCCCGCTGCGAGGCGAGCATCTGCTCGAGCGAGGGCCCGTCCACGAACTCCATCACGATGAACAAGCCGCGCGGCTCGTCGAGAAAGTCGATGACGCGGACCAGGTGCTTGTCGCTCTGCGCCAGCTTGCGTTGGAGGTGGGCCTCGGCGCGGAAGCGTTCGCGCAGGGCCTCGCCGCCCTCGACGCTCAGCTGCGGGTTGAGGTGCTTGACGGCGACGTGGCGGTCCAGCAGGCGATCGTAGCCCTTCCAGACCACGCCCGTGCCTCCGGCGCCGATCTGCGCGACGATCTCGAACTTGTCGAGCCGATCGCCCACGGACAGCCCGGAGGAGCTTGCGGGATTGGAGGTCATGGCACTCATCGTAACGTCACCGGGAGAACTCTTGAATCATTGCTTCACGGCCGGCGCGGGATCGGCGGCGTGGGCGGCAGGGCGCGGTCAATACCCTCGTTGGTCAGGGTGTATCGTGCGGTCACGAGGGAGTAGCGTTGCCCGCCCTCTTCGCCGTCGGAAAAGATGGCGCTGACGTAGGGCACGGTCAGCGCCAGTTTGTGACGCACGCGGACGGTGACGGGATCCTTGGGGCCAAAGAGGTGCCATTCGCCCTCGCCCAGTTCGTCGAACTCCACGCTCTGCGAGTCGGGCGTGGTGGTGACGAAGAAATCGACCTCGGTGGCAGCGTGGGCGTAGCGAAGGCGGTCCGCCATCAGGTTGTCCACCCAGGCGGGCGGCGGGGCGTCGTAGCCGCGGAAGAGCGCCTTAAGCCCAGCGACGTAGGAGCTCGGATCGACGCTGCTCTCACGCAGGCGACCGCTCACCGGGACCAGGGCGAAGACCGCGGCCTGACGGATCGATTCGTGCTTGACCCCGCCCACGCGCAGCAGGTTCAGAGGCTCGTCGGGCCCCAGGTCGCGCGGCACCTGCACGATGGCCGCCCGCGCGGCGGCGAAGGCCGCGTAGTTCACGTACGACTGGGCCGCGAGCATCAGCGTCGTCTGCGTCAGAACCAGCACCAGAAAAAGCAAGATCGGCAGCACCAACGCGAACTCGACGGTGAGCGTGGCGGAGTCGTTTCTTGACAGGACGACAGGATAAGACAGGATGAAATCAAGTCGTTTTCCGCTCGATTTTGAGCTGTTCCGCTTCATCCTGCTCAATCCTGTCGTCCTGTCCGGAAGGATTTTCAACGCAGAATCTCACCCCAGGGCAGCGATATTTTCAGCAGACGCTCGAGCCCCGCGAGGATGCCCCCGACACACAGGGCCGCTGCGAAGGGGATGCGCGGGCTCTGCGTCGTCAGGTCGGGCTTGGCGCGTGCCAGGAGGAAGAGCATCGCCCCGAAGATGCGGGCGAACGTTTGTTTCACGATGCGGTTGCGGAGCATCAGGACCACCGCCCAAAGCGCAGCGATCAGGAACGCATAGACGGCGCAGCCCAGCACGACTCTCCAGTCGGCGCTCAGGGCCCCCACAGCGCCCATGAGCTTGACATCGCCGCCGCCCAAGCCGCCCATCGCGAAGATGAGCGCCAAGGGGACCAGACCCGCCGCCATCGCCAGGGCGCTGGCGACAGCGCCGCGCTGACCGAGTGCGATGGACCAGTGGGCCAAGCCCAAGGCGATGCTCCCGAGGGTGAGCCAGTTGGGGACGCGTCCGGTGCGCACGTCGCTCCAGGCTGCCCACAACAACACCAGGCAGAGCAGGGCGAACGCGATGACGCCCGGTTCAGGCATCAAGGCAGCGTCGGGTCATAGTCGTCCGCGTCGCTCTTGACGTCGCCCCACTTGTCGCTGAGCCATTCCGTCAGGTTGTCGCGGAAGATCACCAGCAGCGCCAAGAGCGGCAGCACAATGGCGCCGATGATCAAAAGCTTCTCCAGGCCTTCCGCGCCGCGGTCGTCACGATACAGTCGTCTGAGAAAGTTGAGCATGGGAGGTCCTTTCAAATTCGGAGTTTCAAATCCCCAGTCTCATGCGGAATCAACTCGGATGGATCGGATCAATCGGATGAGTCGAATCATTCCCCTCCACTTGATCCGATTCATCCGACCCCTCTGAGTTACGCTCGGCTTTGTCTGTGTGCATCCGTGCGCACCTGTGATTCATCACGGCCCCGGCAGGCTGTTGAGCAGCGCGATCATGCGGTAGTGTTCGACCAGCAGACTCAGGGCGAACTGGCTCATCCAGTAGCTGGGAATCGCCACCGCACCGAGGATCAGGGCCCACTCGAGCGAGGTGGCGGCGTCGTCCTGTTGCAGGAGCTTGGACATCGGAATAACCATCGGCTCAATCACATCTTACGCCACAACAAATACTTTCTCCACCAGCGGCGTAAGCAGTGCCTGTTCGCTTGGCCGCAACCGCCCCGCCATGGCAGAACGCTCGCCGGTCCATTTCAATTGCACTTCCTTGACGTCTTTTTCATCACCCCCCCCGGAAGTTGCCCCGGAAGTCCCGCCGGAAGTCGCCCCGGGGTCGCCGGAAGGCCCCGTGGACAGCGTGTAGATATCGCGCAGTCGGTACCGGCCATCATCGCCCAGGGGGTCCACCTCGCTGATCTGCGTCACGAGCCTGCGCGAGCCGATGTGTCTGCTCATCTGCACCACGACGTCGATGGCGCTGGAGACCTGGGAGCGCAAGGCGTGCAGGGGCAGTTCGACCTTGCTCATAAGAGCCATGGTTTCGAGCCGATTCAGGGCGTCGCGCGGGTTGTTGGCGTGCAGCGTGCCCATGGAGCCGCCGTGGCCGGAGGTCATCGCCTGGATCATGTCCAAGGCCTCTCCGCCGCGGACTTCGCCGATGACGATGCGGTCCGGGCGCAGACGCAGTGACGAACGGAAGAGCTCGCGGATGGTGACCTGTCCGCGACCGTAGCGGTCGGGCGGGCGGGTCTCCATCGAGATGACGTGCGACTGCTGAATCTGCAGCTCCGCGGAGTCCTCGATGACGACGATGCGTTCGCCCTGGGGGATGTAGCTCGACAGAGCGTTCAGGAGTGAGGTCTTGCCCGAGCTGGTGCCGCCGGCGACGAGGATGTTGCGTTCGCCGCGCACCGCGATCTTCAGGTACTGCCGCGCCTCTTCGGTGAGCGAGCCGATCTCCACCAGCCAGTCGATGTCGAGCATGGCCTTGACGAACTTGCGGATGGTCATGGCGGTGCCGAAGCGGGCGCAGGGCGGACGAGCGACGTGGACGCGCGAGCCGTCGGGCAGTCGCGCGTCGATCAGCGGCTGATCCTCGGTGAGCGTGCGACCGGTGAACTGCAGCACATTATTGACCGCGGCCTCGTAGGCTTCGAGGTCGGTGAACCGGGCGTTGGTGTGCTCGATCTTGCCGTCGCGCTCGACGAAGATCTCGTCGTGGCGATTGACCATCACCTCGGTCACCGCCGCGTCGTCGAGGTAGTTCTTGATTGGGGCCAGATAGTGCGCCACGGTGCGACTGAAGATCGCCTTGTGGTCCATACGGAGCAGGATATCCGCCACGGGCGCTGGGGTCGAGTGGGCGCGGGGTCTGGTATCCTCAGACCGATGCCCGTGAGCACCGGTGTTGCCCCCGGAAATGTTGCCGATCGCCCGATGTGGCGGAACCTGAACTTCCAACTCACCTGGTCGAGCGTGGCGGCCAGCGGCTTTGGCGATCGGCTCATCCAGCTCGCGGCCTACCCGCTCCTGGGCATGAACCAGGTCGGCGCCGACGCCGCGAGCATCCAGGCGGGCGTCTTCTTTTTCTTCTTCCTGCCCTTCATCTTCATCGGGCCCATCGGCGGCTACCTCGCCGACACCCTGCCGCGCAAATGGATCATGTTCGTCTGCGACGAGGGCCGGGCGCTCGTGCTGGCGCTGGCGGTGGGCCTGCTGCTCTACTTCGCCCCGAACTATCAGGGCCAGGCCATTGCTCCGGATCATCCGCTGGCGTCGTTCGCCTACCTCGCCACCTACGGCATCCTGATGCTCACGGGCGTTTTCGCGGCGGTGTTCGGCCCCACCCGCGACGCCATGGTCCCGCAGATCGTCCCGCTGCGACAGTTGCAGAGCGCCAACGCCATCATCCTGGCCATCGCCTCGACCGCGGCGATGATCGGCCTGGGCGTGGGCGGCTGGATCATCTCCGAGTTCTCCATCGCCGCCGCGGTGATCGTGGGGTTCGCCTGTTACCTCATCACCGGCTCTTTCTGGGCCTTCCTCCGCATCGCTCCGCACCCGCGCCCCACCGGCAAACGCCCCAGCGAACTGGCACGGCTCATCGCGGCGCTGAGCTACGTCCGTCAGCACCGCTCGTTGGTGGGGCTCTTTGCGCTCAACATCTCCTTCTGGTGCCTGGCGTACCTCGTGCTCGGAGCACTCGCGGCCCTGTGCAAGCTGCGCTACGGGCTGGACGAGACCCAGCTCATCTCCGCCATCGGGACCATGCAGGCGATGCTGGGCCTGGGCATGCTGCTCAGCAGCATCCTGCTCGCCCTGCTGCCGAGCCTGCGCGAGTCGCACTGGCTCATGCTCGCAGCCCTCACCGCGGCGGGCTGTTGTGTGCTGCTGCTGTGGATCAACCCCCTGCTGACCCTGGGCTGGGTCCTGGCGTTCGGCGTGGGTTTCGCGGGCAACGTCACCCGGGTCTGCACCGACACGCTCACGCAGGCGATCGCGGCCAACTACATGCGCGGGCGCGTCTTTGGCCTGCGCGAAGTGCTCAACACCGCCGCGGGCCTGACCGTCAACCTCTGCATCTGGCAGCTCCCGGGCGCGGACGCTCGCATGATCACGCTCCTGCCCTTCCTCGCCACGCTGATCATCCTGCTCGCGGGCTGGGGCACGCTCCGCGCCATGGGCCAAGGCCCCGCACCGAAGCGGCTGGTCAATATGTTCTGGCGCTTCAACCGCGCCTACTGCTTCGTCTGGCATCGCCTGCGCTTCGAGGGCCGTCACCACGTCCCATTCCGGGGGCCGGTCATTCTCGCCGCCAACCACACCACCGGACTCGACCCGTTCCTGATACAGGCCGGCTGCCTCCGCACCGTCCGCTGGCTCATGCTCACCAGCTACCAGTTCCGCATCCTCAGCCCGCTATGGCGCAGCATCCAGCCCATCGCGCTGGAGCAGGACGGATCGGACCTGGCGCAGATTCGCGCCGTGATCCGACGCCTCAAGGACAACGACATCGTGGGACTCTTCCCCGAGGGACGCCTGCAGCGCGACCAGCGCGAGCTCGCCCCGTTTCAGGACGGCATCGCCATGATCGCCCAGCGCACCGGCGCCGTCATCGTCCCCGTCTGGATCGAGGGAACCCCGCTGTGGAAGCACATGTTCTGGCACTTCGCCCTGCGCGGAAACTGTGTGGTGCGCTTCGGCAAACCCTACACGCCCGATCCGAAAGCCGAACATCGTGAGGTGACCGAGGAGCTGCGGCGGAGAATGGTGGAGTTGAAGGGAACTGCCGATCGCTGATTGCTGAAGGATGATTGCCGACGTTTGATTCGATCGAGCAATCAGCAATCATCGATCAGCGGTCTTCTTCGTTTCGATCAGGTGAAACGTCATCGCGTCCGAGAGCGCCTGCCACGAGGCGTCGACGATGTTCTCGTTCACGCCCACGGTGGAGAAGTAACGGTCGGCTTTGTCGGGATCGACCACGGCGAAGTCGGCGACCACGCGCACTTTCGCGGCGGTCTCGGCGGTGGCGTTGACCACGCGCACCTTGTAGTCGCGCAGGTGAACGTCGCGCAGCAGCGGGTAGTGGTGCTCCAGGCAGCGACGCAGCGCCGCATCCAGCGCGTTCACCGGGCCGTCGCCCTCGGCCACCTGATGCTCCACCACCTCGCCCACGCGCAGCTTGACGATGGCCTCGGTGGTGGGCGCCTGCCCGTCGCTCTTGACGATGGCCAAGCGGTAGTGGTCGAGACTCCAGAAACTCGGGCGGGTCCCGAGCACCTCGTGCATCAGCAGTTCGAAGCTGGCGGTGGCGGACTCGAACTGGTAGCCCTGGTGCTCCAGGTCCTGCACGCGTTCGAGCACTTTTCGTTGCGCCGCCTTGTCGCTGGCGATGTTGAACTTCTCGCCCAGCATGGCGGCCACGTTGCTCGCCCCGGACAGCTCGCTCACGAGGATGCGCCGGGTGTTGCCGACCTTCTCCGGCGGGACGTGTTCGTAGGAGCGGGCCACGCGCTGCACCGCGTGGACGTGCATGCCGCCCTTGTGCGCGAAGGCGGCGGGACCGACGTACGGCTGGTTGGCCACGAGATTCATGTTCGCCAGTTCGTAGACGAATCGACTCGTCTCGGTCAGCCTTTGCAGCGCGTCGCCGTTGGCGGAAGAGCGCAGGCAGTCGCAGTTCATCTTCAGGCGCAGGTTGGCGACGACGGTGGTGAGATCGACGTTGCCGCAGCGTTCGCCGATGCCGTTGATGGTGCCCTGGACCTGGAGGCATCCGGCCTCGACCGCGGCGAGGGAATTGGCGACCGCCAGACCGCTGTCGTTGTGGACGTGGATGCCCAGCATCGGGCGCGAGGTGGTCCCGGGGGTGGGCAGTTTCTCGAAGACCTCGGTGACGACCTGCTTGACCCAGGCGGGCATGGACCCGCCGTTGGTGTCGCAGAGGATCAGGCGCGCCGCTCCGCCCTCGACCGCGGCGCGGAGGGTCGCCAGGGCGTAGTCGGGGTTGGCGCGGTAGCCGTCGAAGAAGTGCTCCGCGTCGTAGAACACATCGCAGCCGGTCTTGCGATGGACGAAGCCCACGGACTCGCGGATCATGGCGAGGTTCTCTTCGCGTGAGACGCCCAGCACTTCGTCCACGTGCAGGTCCCAGGTCTTGCCCACGATGGTGACCACCGGCGTGCCCGCTTCGAGCAGCGCCTTCATGCCCGGGTCTTCGTCGGGGGCGATGCCTTTGCGACGGGTCATGCCAAAGGCGCAGACACGAGCGTGCTGGAGCTTGAGCTTGCGAATCTCGACGAAGTAGGCCGCGTCCTTCGGGTTCGAGAGCGGGTAGCCGCCCTCGATGTAGTCGATGCCCAGGGCGTCGAGGTGGGTGGTGATCTTGAGCTTGTCCACGAGCGAGAGACTGACCCCCTCGCCCTGCGTGCCGTCACGGAGGGTGGTGTCGTAGATCTCGACGCGGCGAAGAGGTTTTAAGCGTGACATACGTTGCAATCCGAGCGGGCTGTCCTCAGCCCGGTGAGTTACCGGGGGCGGTGGCGGTGACGGTTTCGAGTGATTTGATCGAAAGGACCGCCCGCTACCGCGGGCGAATCCGCGGAACGATGCGCTCAACAGCGATCCCAACCCGGCTGGTCATGCGGGCATTGTATCCCAATCGCCCGCGCTGGCAATTCGGGTGACGGGAAAGAATGCATCCGCGGATTACGCCGATTTCGCGGATTCGATCCAAGAATGAATTTGACAGGATCACAGGATCGGACAGGATTTTGATTGAATTCATCCACGTCTTGATCCTGTCCTCCTGTCAACTCTTCTTCGGGGATCGAATCTGTGTAATCGGCGTACTCTGCGGATCACTCCCGCGCTTGGCTTGCCGCGTCAAATGGGATACAAATACTCCGTCACGGAATCGCCTCGCACTCAGGGCTTTTGAGCACATGCCTGTACCCACCGACACGTTCTACAACATCCGCCGACTTAACCTGATCTTTGTGGTCTGTGCCGCGGCCCTGTTTGGGGCCACGCTCTGGCTGGTCGTGCGCGACAACGAAAAGGAATGGCGCGCCTACCAGCGCGCCAGCGTCGCCTGGGACACCGCCATGACCCGGGACGCTCAGCTCACGCTCGACTCGGCGGAGCATCGCAGGCGCATCGAGGAGCTCGAGCGCGCCATGGCGCAGAAGCAGGAAGCGCTGCCCCTTCAGGAGATCGCCCAGCTCGAAGCGAAGATGCAGGAGCTGCTTCAGGAGAAGAACCGCATCAGCCTGCCCGCCGCCGCGGAGAAGGGCGAGATCGGCCCGCTGATCCAGCAGATCGAGCGTGCCAAGCTCGACCCGGGCGCCGACCCGCAACGCGTGGCGATGCTGGAGGAACAGTTGGCCGCGACTCAGGGCCGATTCAAGCTCCTCAACGACCGGATCGTGGCGATCGACCGCACCGTGGCGCAGAACCGCGCCAGGATCCGTGACCTGCGCGCCGCGTTGTCGGAACTGGAGAAGCAGCGTGCCAACGACGAGCGCGAGCTGGCCACCGCCCGCGAGCGCCTGAGCAAACTCCAGCCCACCGGCCCGGCGGCGCTGATGGAGTTCATCCGCAACAAGCCCCTGCTCGACTGGTTCAACCCCTCCGAACGCGTGCAGCAGGTCGTCGTCAACGACGTGCGCACGGACCTGAACTTCCTGACCGTCGAGACCGTGGACCGCTGCGCCAGCTGCCACATCAACATCAGCGACCCGCGCTTCGAGCGCGGCGAACTCACCGCGTTCCTCGAGCGCCAGCTGGCGCAGATGAGCGACCAGGACGTCACCGCGCTGGACCGCCCGGTGGTGATGGTCGAGTTCTGGATGACCGCCGCCGGCGCGGTGCGGCAGAGCCATCGCGCGGGCCCCGCCATCGACGAACTGGTCAAGAACACCCTCGCCTCCGTCAATGCGATGCGTGCCAGCGCCGGGCTGCCCGCCGTCGCCGACGCCGCTGGGCTCGTGGCCGAACTCAACGCCACGCTCACCCGCCCCGCCACCGAGATCGACGGCAAGGTGCTGGTCACCGCCAGACAGTGGCAGGAGCCCGCGCGTTTCCTCGTGGACGACCTGCGATCCCTGCTGCGCCAGAAGCTGGGCGACGAAGAGTTCGCGCACCTGAGCGAGTTCTATCGCGTGAGACTGACGGAGCGCTACAACGAACTCCGCAAGGGTGAGGGCCTGGCCATGCTCGATCCCAGCCCGGTGCTGCTGGCGCACCCGCGCTTGGACCTCTACGTCGAGTCCGAGAGCAAGCACCCGATGAAGACCATGGGATGCACCGCCTGCCACGAGGGCTCCGGGCAGGAGACCATGTTCGAGCACACGGTGCACACGCCGCGGGAGGTCTGGGTGGATCGCCAGACCGGCTCGCCGGTGCCCGCGGCCCTGATCCGGCACTTGGGCTCCGAAGGCGAGATCGAGCAGCGCCTCCGCGCCTCGGTCGCCGCCGACCAGGCGCAGGTCCTCCACGCCTCGACCGCTTCGCAGACCGCTTCGCACGACGCCCATCAGGACTCCGTGGGCACCACGCATGACGACGTGAAGCTCACCGACCCGAGCCATCCCGCACCCTTCGCCCCGGCGCACGACACCGCAGCAGCCGCCGCCTACCTCGACCCCGCGGGCGATCCGAGCCTGCGAATGGCGGTGAAGCAGAAGGACTACTGGAACAAGAAGTACCACTGGTACCCGGTGACCTACATGCACTGGGAGAAGCCCATGCACTCGCTCGAATACGTCGAGTCGAGCTGCAACAAGTGCCACACCGAGGTCTTCGATCTCGTGGGGGAAGCGCCCCGGCTCTTCGAGGGCCGCCGGCTGTTCGCCAAGCTCGGCTGCGTCAACTGCCACAGCGTCGAGGACCTCAAGGACGACCTGGACATCAAGAAGGTGGGCCCGAGCCTGGTGCATGTGAAGGAGAAGCTTTCGCCGCAGATGCTCGCGAGCTGGACCTGGTCGCCCAAGGCCTTCCGACCGCTCACGCGGATGCCGCACTTCTTCATGCTCGAGAACAACTCCGCGCCGGTGGACATCCTGCGCACGCGCGTCGAAACCACCGCGATCACGCACTACCTGATGAGCGCCAAGCCCCCGGAGGGGACGCCCGCGCTGACGCAGGAAGCTCCGCCTCAAGCCACCGGCGATGCGGTGCGCGGCCGGGCGCTATTCAACCAGGTCGGCTGCCTCTCCTGCCACTCCAACATGAGTGAGCACGGCGAGAAGTGGATCACCCAGGACCTCGTGAAACGCCAGGGTCTGTCCAAGGCCGACGCCCAGAAGCAGTACGACGCCTGGACCTACAACGAGCGTCACACCTACGCCAAGGAACACCTGGCGAGCAAGGTGGACCTCGTGGGCCCGGAGCTCTCGGGCGTGGGCACCAAACTCCTGGCGCACCGAACCGAGCTGCAGGCTCGGACCTGGACCTACAACTGGCTCCGCCAACCCCACCACTACAGCAGCTACACCGTGATGCCCAGCTTCCGTCTTGACGAGACGGACGCCAACGATCTGACGGCTTACCTGCTCTCGCTCAAGCGGCCCGACGATTACCAGGTCGCGGACTTCGGCTTCGACGAGGCGGGCAAACCCACCAGGCTCAGCGACGATGAACAGAAAATGCTCACCGAGCTGGTCGTGCTGCTGCAGAGCGCCGGCGCGACGCCCGAGATGGTGCGACCGAGCGTTCAAGCCATGCCCGTGGACGAGAAGCTCGCCTTCCTGGGCAGCAAGATGATCGGGCACTACGGCTGCAACGGCTGCCACGGGATCAACGGCTTCGAGAACGCCACCAGCGCCTGCACCAACCTCGACGACTGGGGCTTGAAGGACCCCCACAAGCTGGACTTCGGCTACTTCGATCAGACCTTCGAGCGCCAGCGTGAGAAGCCCATTACCGTCTGGAAGGTCTCGCACGAGGGCCTGTCGCAGGACGCCACGCAGATCACCCCCGTGCCGGACACGGCTCACCCGGGCGCCAGCCACACCGCGCAGCGCGATGTCGCCTGGGAGCACATGGCGCTGGAGCGGCGGCCCTGGCTCTACCACAAGCTCCACAACACGCGCGTCTACGACCGCGGACGCCAATCCCTCGAGGGCGACCTGGCCTCGCTCAATCCCGGTCGGCCCTATGACAAGCTCAAGATGCCCAAGTTCTTCCTCAAGGATGAGCAGGTCCACGCCCTGGTCGCCTACGTCACCAGTGTCCGCAAGCCGCTCGTTTCCGAATCCCTTCAGCGGCAGGCCATCACCGACCGCGACCGCGCCGTGGTCCGTGGCCGCGAGCTTGCCACGCTCTACAACTGCTACGGTTGCCACAACGTCGAGGGCAACGACGTCTCGATCCAGGAGTTCTACGGCGTGTTCAACGACGACGGCTCGACGAACTACGCGGCGCTCGTCAACGCCCCGCCGCGACTCGTGGGCCAGGGCTCCAAGACCCAGCCCGACTGGCTCGTCTATTTCCTGCAGAACGTCCACCCCGTCCGCCCCTGGCTCCGCGTCCGCATGCCCAGCTTCTTCAGCGCCGATCAGGCGCACAGCCTGCCGCACTCCACGCAGATCGCCGACTATTTCGCCGCATGGGCGCAGCAGACCTCGCAGCGATTGGGGGATTACGTTCAAGCCGTGGACAACTTCAACAGCTCCGCGCCGCCGAACGTCCACTGGAGCGACGCCCCGCGGCTGGCCTCGGTGCGCCAACGCATCGCCAGCTACGCCACGCACATGGAACTCGCCACCGACCGCGAGCTCGACCCGCGACAGAGCACCGACGACGCGGAGCGCCGGGCGAACTGGGACCGCGTGGTGAAGGACATGCGCTTCCTCGCGAAGACCTACGACGTGGCGTATCCCTTCAATAACACGCTGAGGCCCGAGCCCGACGCGGAGCGGTTCGCGCGGGGCGAGGCCCTGTTCAACGAACTGCGCTGCTATCAGTGCCACGCCTTTGGCGACGACGCCACGCTCATCAAGCTCTTCGACATGAAGAACCCGCCCGGAAGTGGCGGAGTCAAGCCCGCAGCACCCGCGGCGCCCGCAGTCGACGACGAATACGGCGAAGAAGATTCCACCGCCGCTCCCGCGACCCCGCAGGCCGCCGCTGCCGACGACGAGGGCTACGGCGAAGAAACAGACGACGGCTACGGTGAAGAAGAGACCCCCGCCAAGGAGAAAGCCCAGCCCGCCGTCGAACTGCCCCCCGCCATCACGCACCCGGCGCTCTCGAACTACACCGCGCCGAACCTCACGCTCACGGCGCGGCGGCTACAATGGAACTGGTCCGACGCCACGCTCCAGGCCCCGGCACTGACCATCTCCAAGAGCGCCCAGATGCCTCAGTGGTTCCCCGACGGCGACTCGGCCTTCGCCAAGTATCCCGGCTCGCTCAAGGACGAGAAGCACGCCCTGTTCGGATACACCGGCCAAGAGCAGCGCGACGTGCTGCTGGACTTCCTTTACGCCTCGGGCCTGCGTCGCTACACACCCGGGAGTGAAAAGCTCTCCGGTCAGGAAGCCCCCAAGGTCGAACTCAAACCCCTGCCCAAACCAGCGACGACGCCCACTCAACCCACGGGTGACACACCTGCGACCCAGCAGCCCCAAGCCGGGGATGGACCCATCCCCGGATCGCAGCCCGCGCCCACCCCTGACTCCGCAACCCCCACACCCGCCCCCGTCGCCACCACCATCGAACTCATCGAAGGCCCCACCGCGCCCTACACCGGCCCCGGCGCCCACGGCCAGAAGACCCGCGTCGTCGGGCTGATCAAGTTCGAGGGACGGCGACCCCGGCCCAGGGTCATCGACATGAGCGCCGACCGCTTCTGCGTCGGCGAGCACAGCGAGCCGGTCGTCGACGACCTCGTGGCGGTCAACGAGGACGGGTCGATGCGCAACGTGTTCATCGAGGTCGTCAGCGAGGTGCCCGCCGCCTCGCCGCCGGCCGTGGCGGCCATCGTCGATCAGGTCGGCTGCGTCTACATCCCGCGCGTGCTGGGTGTGATGGCCGGCCAGGAAGTGGAGATCCACAACAGCGACAACACGCTGCACAACGTCCACTTCCGCAGCGCCGCCAACGGCGAGTTCAACATCGGCATGCCGGTCAAGGGCATGGTCGAGAAGCGCCGCTTCGCCAAGCCCGAGCGCGACACCAGTTTCAAGTGCGACGTCCACCCCTGGATGGGCAGCCGGATGCACGTCATGCCCCACCCGTTCTTCGCGGTCTCCGACCGGCAGGGCCGATTCGAAATCCTGGGCCTGCCCCCGGGCAAGCACACCCTCCAAGCCTCGCACGAGAGCGAACGCATCCCGCCCGTGACCTTCGACGTGGAGGTCCTCCCCGACCAGACCACCCGCGCCGACGCCACGCTGAAATGAAAAGACAGATCCGCGGATGACGCAGATTCAAATCAAAGCGTTTTTCACAGGATGACAGGATCGAACAGGATCAACGCTTGTTTTCACGCTTGTTTCATGTTCCAGAGTATCCATGTATTCATCCTGTCATCCTGTCAAGATGCTTTGAACGTATTTGAGTTGAATCGGTGTCATCTGCGTCATCCGCGGATCCTCTCCCATGCACCCCGACGCGCAGCGCATCCTGATTGATCGGCGGGCGATCGCGCAGCGGATCGAGGCGCTGGCGGCCCAGATCACGCGCGACCTGGCCAGCGACGGTCAGGGGCGCGACATCATGATCGTGCCCATCCTCACCGGTTCGTTCATGTTCGTGGCGGACCTCATCCGGCACCTGCCCATGCGGATGCGCATCGGACTGACCAGCGTAAGCTCCTACCCCGGGGCGAGCACCAGCAGCAAAGGCGCGGTGCTGAAGAAGGAGCTGTCGATGCTGCCCGATTCGTTGCAGGGCCAGCGCGTGCTGGTGGTGGACGACATCCTTGACTCGGGCCAGACGCTCAAGCTCGTGTGCGACCTGCTGCGGGCGCGACACCCCGCGTCGCTGCGGTCGTGCGTGCTGCTGCGCAAGGGCCGTCCCGAGGCGCTGGCCTGCGCGGTGGACTACGTCGCCTTCGACATCCCCGACGAGTTCGTCGCGGGCTACGGGCTGGACTTCGACGGGTACTACCGCAATCTGCCGGAGATCGTGACGCTCAAGCCCGAGGTGCTGCGTGGCCGCTGACCGCTCGCACCACCAGGCCTCGAGCGAGACCGACGCGGCGCCGGAGGTCTCCGCCCGCGCCACGGCGATGCTGCCGGCGCAGGTGCTTCAGCCGGGCGAGCTGATCATCCTGTTGCTCAAGCCCAGCCCCTGGTTCATCGTGCTCGACGCCTTGGGCTCGATCGCCTGGCTCATCGCCATCGTCGCCGCGGCTCTGCTCATCGACGCCACCGGGCTGACCCACGTGGGCCGACGCGACCTGGTGCTGCTGGGCGCCGCCCTGGTGGGCATGCGCCTGTTCTGGCAGTTCCTCGAGTGGCTCGGCCGGGTCTACGTCCTGACCGACCGACGGGTCATCCGCGTCGAGGGCGTCCTTCGCATCCACATCTTCGAGACCGCCCTGCGCAACGTCCAGCACACCAGCACGCGCTTCTCGCTCCGCGAACGCCTCTTTGGTTTGGGCACGCTGAGCTTCGCCACCGCGGGCACCGGCATCGTCGAGGCCTACTGGCGCATGATCGCCCACCCTCTGGACATCCACCGCATCGTCATCCAGACGCTCGACCGCTACCGCTGAGGCCCCGCCGCTCGCGGCTCAGCGCTCCCGTGTTCTGGCGCTCCGGGCGTGGCCGTCCAACCCTTCCGACTCCGCCAGGCGTGCGACCGCATCGATCGCCTCGCGGGGCATGGACGAGCCGTAGTCCACCCAGCCGCTGCGCTTGAGGAAGGTGTAGACGCTCACGCCGCTGCTGAATCGCGCGGTCGTCCCGGTGGGCAGACAGTGACTGGGACCGGCGTAGTAATCGCCCGCAGCCACGGGGGTGTGGTCGCCCAGGAAGAACTCCCCAGCGTGGCGCAGCTTCGCCATCCATCGACGGGGGTCACGCACCGCGAGGTTGACGTGCTCCGCAGCGAAAAGGTCCGCCACCTCGCACGCCATCGCCTGGTCACGGACGAGCACGGCGGCGGAGAACTCCCGCAACGATCGCTCGATCGCTGCGCGTCGGCGACGCTCGGGCAATTGCTTGGCCAGGGCGGCGATGATCGATTCGATCACCGCGCTGGACCATGCGACGAGGAAGCATCGGCCCGGGTCGTGCTCGGCCTGCGCCAGCAGGTCCGAGGCCACTCTTTGAGGGTCCGCCGATTCGTCGGCCAGGGTGACGATCTCGCTGGGGCCGTAGAACCCGTCGATGCCCACGCGGCCGGCGACCTGCTGCTTGGCGAGCTGCGTGTAGAGATTGCCCGGCCCGACGATCATGTCCACCGGCGGGATCGTCGCAGTCCCGAAGGCCAGGGCGGCGATCGCCTGCGCCCCGCCCACGCGGTAGACGCGGCGGATGCCCAGCATGGCGCAGGTGGCCAGGACCAGCGGCGAAACATCACCCCCCGCCTGGCCCTGGGCCCAGGTCGGCGGCGGACTGACCACGCTGATCGAGTCCACCGCAACCCCCGCCGCCAGCGCCGGCGCCGCGAGCATCACGACCGTCGAGGGGTACGCGGCTCGTCCGCCGGGGACCGTCAGCCCCACGCTCGACACGGGCGTGAATCGAAGCCCCATCTCCGCGCCACGGATCTTCACCGGAGGCGGGTCCTTGGGCAGGATGTGCTGCTGGTAGGCGCGGACGTTCTGAATGGCGGCAGCCAAGGCGTCGCGCAGCGCTGGTTCGAGCGACCTGAGCGCCGCGTCGAGCTCGGCTTCGGCGACACGAATGCGTGCCATGTCGAAGGCTGGATCGGTCCAGCGACGCATATAGCGCACCACCGCTTCGTCGCCCTGCTCGCTCACGTCACGAAGGATCTCCGCCACCTGCGCCGCCTCCGTGCCGGTGGCTGAGGCGCTCTGGCGCAGCGCCACGAACCAGCTCTGAGAAAGAAGGTCACGCGCCTGGTTGATCTGCACGACTCTCAGCGGCATCGCTCGAATCCTTGGGTTGATTTTCGCAGCAGCCCGCGCACCTGAAGGAGCGTCAGGTCCGCCTGCACGCAGTGGACGGGCAACGCGGTCTCTTCGATCAGTTCGTCGAGCGAGCGAGGCTGCTCGAGCAGTTGGACGATCTTACGCTGGCTCGGGGTGAGGTGGTGCTCGTGGATCGTCGGCCGGGGCAGCGACGCCGACGGGGGCGGGTGCGCCTTGAGCAGTTGCCCGGTCTCGCCCAGGGATTCGAGCACGTCGGCGATGCTCGTGACCAGGGACGCCCAGCCCTCGCGCAGGATTTGGTGGCAGCCCGCGGAGGCGGCCGAGTCCACCCTGCCCGGCAGGGCCATGACCTCGCGGCCGTGGTCCTCCGCCGCCAGTCGCGCGGTGATCAGGGCGCCGCTGCGGAGCGCCGCCTCGATCACCAGCACGCCCAGCGACAGGCCGGAGATGATGCGGTTTCGGGGCGGGAAGTTCTCGGCGCGCGGCGGAGCGGTGATGGGCAATTCGCTCAGCAGCGCCCCGCGGTCCTCCGCGACGATCTGGTCGAACAACGGGACGTTCTGAGGCGGGTACGGCTGCGCCAGGCCCGACCCAAGCACCGCGATGGTGCGTCCACCGGCACGCAGCGCGGCGCGGTGGGCGGCGGCATCGATGCCCAGCGCCCCGCCGCTGACCACGCACAGACCGCTGGCCACCGCCAACGAGGCGAAGCGGTCCGCCTGCTCGCGTCCGTACCCGGTGCAGCGACGTGAGCCGACCACGCCCAGCGCCACAGCGTCCTCGGGTTGCAGACGCCCGCGCACGAGCAACGCCGGCGGCGGGTCGGGAATCAACCGCAGAAGCTTGGGATAGTCCTCGCACCCGAGCGTGACCATGCGTGCGTTGAGCTGCGCCATGCGGTGCAGCTCGCGATCGATCAGACCTTGGGCCTGAGTCGCCGCAAGCGACTGGTGCAGCGTCTGGGCGCGAGTCTCGCCGACCCCCTGAACCTGAGCGAGCTGCGGCGGCGAGGCGAGCAGCACAGCGGCGGCGCAGCCGAACTGGTCCACGCAGCGCCGCGTGAGCGTCGCCCCCCACCCGGGGGTCAGCAGCAGCGCCAGGTGAGCCCTGAGGTCCGATTCGTCCATGGATGGAGAAGTCTAACACCCCCGCGGGCGGACTCGGTATCCCTGGCCAGGACGGGAACGCCCTTAGGGGTATGCTAGACTGAGATTCCCCGCGGAGACAGGACGCGAGTGAGTGCATGCCGGTGCAGGCGCCTTCCAGGATGGAGATCGACCCCGCCGTCGCCACGCGACTGGTGCGCGAGTACCTCTCGCGCGAGCTGACGGTGACGGAGGTTCTGGACGTGGCGCAGGGCGTCTTCCATCGCGTCACGGAGTGGACGACCAACGGCGTGCCGCGCTCGATCATCGCCAAGGCGCATCGCCAGCCCGAGGAGCTGGGTCTGCGTCACGAGTTCGCCATGCTCGCGTGGTACCGCAAGCGGACGACGTTCCCGGTCCCGCAGCCCTTCGCCTGCATCTACGGCTCGCCCGCCTTCCGCGGCACGGTGCTGCTGATGCAGAAGGTTCACGGCGGGACGCTGCAGCGCTCACGCCTGAGCGCGGGCGGTTGGAAACAGATCCAGATCGAACTGGCGCGGCACCTGTGCGATCTGCACGCGGTGACCCGTGACACCTATGGCACGGCGCTGGAGCCGGGCCGTTACGACCGCTGGCTCGACAAGTTCGGGCCCAACCTCGAGATGGTCTACCGGGTGGTGCAGCAGCGTCTGAGCTCGCGCGGCAGGGCGGTGGTGGGCAAACTCATCGACGAACTGGACCAATGGCTCCCCGAAGCGGGCACGCCCACGCTGGTGCACGGCGACCTCTGGGCGCAGAACATCCTCGTCGACGACCGTAGCCCCGACAACCCCACCATCGTCGCCTTCATCGACGGCGGGGCCTATTTCTACGACGTGGAGTTCGAGCTGGCGCACCTGCGCCTGTTCGAGACCGTGGACGAGACCTTCTTTCGCTACTACGAGCGCAGACACCCGCCCCGCCCGGGGTTTGAGCGTCGCTGCCTGGTCTACTGGCTCCACACGCTCATGCTGCACGTCCACCACTTCGGAGCGGAGTACCTGCCTCGCTGCGAGCAGGTCGTGCAGCGCATCGAGTCACAGATGTGATTCGACGGGGCGGAGAGGTCTCGCCACAGAGCACGCACAGAGCACAAAGAGATGCAGAACAAATCCTTCGAAGAGGTTCTCTGCGTCGCTCGATTTTAGGCGGAGACACGAAGGTCACAAAGACACGAAGAAGATGAATGGCTTTCGCTTTTTGATTTCTCCGTGCTCGCTGTGTGCTCTGTGGTGAAACTCTGCTCTTGCCGCCTCAGAACAGGGCCGCGATGAGCAGCACTTCCGCGCCCAGGACCGTGGCGAGAATCAGGGCTATGGTCCACTTGGATCGGTGACGTGCCATGACTGCCGGAAGCGGGATGAGGCGCAACTGCGATTCACCGGCAGAGGGGCACATCGCGGGCGTCACCCCTCGTCGCGCCTGGTCCTGGACGATGGCGATCACCAGGGCGGTGTCGAATGGCGTCAGGCCCATGATCTTGCCCAGGCGATTGAGGGATTCGCGCCGTTCCGGGGGCAGGACACAGCCTTGAAGGACTTCGCTGGTGCGCAGGGCGAGCACCCAGCGCGGGTCAGCGGCGTCGCGGATGGGCTGACCGTTCTGCGTGGATGGAGGGATCGGTGCGGGCCGATATCGCAGCCGGGGCGTAGGCGTTGGCTTTAGGGCGAGGGTCACGGCGGCACTCCCGCGCCATCCGTGGCGACAGACCAAGCATAACCTCGATTTCGACCGACGCCAGACGAACGAAGACCAAACTCAACGCTGCGCCAGCGGCAGGCTGACCCTTGTTTCCGCCTCCGCTGTGGGGCGAGCGACCAGGTCGTAGCCGTCGTGGTCGGCCACGGTGCAACGGATCACTTCGCCCGGTGCGAGCTTCTGGCGGGACATCACGAAAGTGTGCGCATCGATCTGCGGCGCCTGCTGCGGGGTGCGTCCGACGTAGAGTTGACCGCCCTTGGTGACGCCCGCGGTGGCGCGGCCGGTGAGCTTCTGTGGGGCGTCGATCAGGACATCGAACTCCGCGTTCTGCTGGGCCAGTGTCGCGTTGCGGGCGAAGGCCACCTGCTGCTGCGTGGTCATCAGTTCGTCGATGCGAGCCTGGATCACGTCGTCGGGGATCGCCTGACCGTCGGCGTGGAGCGTGCCCGCGGGAGTGCCCGGTTCGGGGCTGTAGGGGAACACGCCCATCGCCTCGAAGCCGAAGTCGCGGACGAAGGCGACCAGTTCGCGGTGCTGCGCCTGAGTTTCACCGGGGAAGCCGGAGATGAACGTCGTGCGCAGCGCCATGCCGGGGATGCGACGAAGCTTGCCCAGCAGTGTTTCGATGAGCTTGCGCGAGGTCTTGCGGCGCATGGCGTCGAGCACTTCGTCGTTGATGTGCTGCAGCGGCATGTCGATGTACTTCACGATCCCCGCAAGCCGCGCGATGGCGTCGATCATGGCGTCGGTGAAGCAGGAGGGATAGGCGTACATCAGGCGAAGCCAGGCGCCGCCCTCGCTCATCGCCTGTCGATTCATCGCTTCGAGCAGACCGACCAATCCCGGGGCGTAGCCGATGTCCGATCCGTAGCTTGTGGTGTCCTGGCCGATGAGGTTGATCTCGAAGGCGCCGTCGCTCATCAGCTCGCGCAGTTCGGCGAGGATCGCTTCCACGGGTTTGGACCGCATCTTGCCCCGGATCGAGGGGATGGTGCAGAAGGCGCAGTTCTGGTTGCACCCCTCGGAAACGCGCAGGTAGGCGTAGTGTCGCGGCGTCAGTCGCAGCCGGGCGGAGTCGGACTCGAAGTACCCGGGGGCGGTGATGTGGCGCTCTTTCCTGGCGAGCGTGGCGCTGGCGGCGATGGAGGAGTAGACGGGCAGCGGATGTCGGAGCTCGGATGTCGGATGTCGGAATTCAGAAGGCGCCGGACCGCGGACCGCCTGAACGATGCGGTCACGGTCGAAGACGCCGATCATGGCGTCGATGTCCGGGCACCACTGGAGCATCTTGGCGCGGTGACGCTGGACGAGACAGCCCGCGACGATCAGACGCCCGACTTTGCCCTGCTTCTTAAGCTCCGCAGCCTTGTTGATCTCCTCGACGCTCTCGATCTTCGAAGCTTCGAGGAAGCCACAGGTGTTGACGACCATCGCGTCGGCCCCGTCGGTGGCCGCCTGCTCGTGCGGGACCGGGACCAAGCCTTCCTCCGCCAGCAGCCCGAGCATCTTCTCGCTGTCCACGAGGTTCTTCGGACAGCCCAGGCTCACGAAGGCCACGGTGCGGACGGCGGACCTCCTGGGAGTGGCGCGTTTCGTAGCCATGGGACGGACCATCATAGCTCCGCCGAGGATCGGCCGACGAATCAGTGGTCGTGGTCGTGGTCGTGATGGCTGTGATCGTGGACGGGGCCCGCGTCACCGGCGGGTGATCCTTCCGGGAGGTGAAGTGAATGATCGTGCTGGTGGGTGTCGAAGACGGTGATGACGATGGCCAAGGTCAGTCCCAGCAGCAGCGCGGCGGTGAGCGGCTGACGGTCGTGACTGTGGAACTGAAGCTCGGGCAGCAGGTCGCTCGAAGCGATGCAGAGAAAAGTGCCCGCGGAAAACGCCAGGGCGTAGGCGATGAACTGCTGCTCGTGCTGCCACTGCGACAACCCCAAGTGGAAGAGCAATGCGCCCAAGGGGATCGCCATGGCGAAGAGGGCGTTGACCAGGTGCCCGGTCCTGCGGCGCCAGCCGCCGGTGGTGAGCAGAGTAACCAGGGTCATGGAATCGAAGGGACGATGCAGGAAGATGACGAGGAACACACCAAGGCTGGCGAGCGAAGCGTCCGGGCTTTGGCCGGTGTGGATCGTGCCCGCCGCCACCGCCGCCGCCAGCGCCAGTCCGTCGAGGACGCTGTGCAGTGTCAGGCCCACCGCGGCGCCGCTCCAGGTCAGACGATGGGTGCGCGGCTGATCGTGTCGGGGATGCTCATGGGTGTGGCCGTGGCTGTGGACGTGGCCGCCGTGGTTGGGGTGATCGTCTGACCCGTCGGACTCCGCCACGTCGTGGTGGTGGTAGCTGAAGAATCGCTCGATGAGGAACATCGCCAGGAAACCGGCCAGCAGAGCGTAGAGGGCGCCCTGCATCGAGCGGGCTTCCATCAGGGCGTGGGGGAGCATGAGCAGCAGCCCCACGCCGAGCATGAACCCCGCGATGCCGCTGATCGCCAGCTCGACCCGGCGGTGCGTCAGACGCACGAGCATCGGGACCCATCCGCCCGCCAGCGACGCCGCGACCACCAGCACGCAATAGAGGGCCAGGAGTTTGTCGGACGAGATAGACATCGCGAGATCGAGCGTAGCGGGCTGGAGCTAAGTGATAATCCGTTATCAATAATGTAGTGCCCCGCATCGTGTCGGGTCAAATCGCTCATCGCCCGCGACGGATGAGTTATCAGCCCCGTCGGTCCGGCCCAGTCGTGAGTCCGCCCTCCAAGCCCTTGCGTTGTTTAGCCGATTGAGGTAAAAGTACGGGCGTCCAGAGGGGCGCTTGCCGGGGGGTAATGTCCAATCTGGCTGTGAAAGTGCGGGTCGGCCCACGGGTCGCTCCCACGCCTCGCACCCGTAGCGATCACGCAGGCGCCAGGTTCTTGAGCCGGGGTGCAGTCAGATATCTCCCGTTCCTTTTGAGTCGCCGCCTTGGGCTTCGTGCCCCGCGGCAAGCCACATGACAGCACACACCGGTATTCTTGAACTGTCCCATCGCGCCGACGGCCGATTGCGAATCCTCGACAACACCCTCGTCAGCTCGCCGGCGGACCCCGTCGTCCCGGCGCAGCTGATCGGACAGTTCCAGCTCCGCGCCGGTGCGCTCATCACTGTCGAACTGGGCCGACCCACAGGCAACGGTCAACAGCACCAGCAACACCCGCAGCAGTTCCAGCACGGACGCCACGGCAAGAAGAAGAACAAGAACAAGGGCGACGACGCCATCGCTCCGCACGCGCCTCGGGTCGAGCGCATCACCGCGGTGGAGGGGCTGGACCCGCGCGACTACGCCAGCCGTGCCGTGGGAAGAAAGTTCGAGGACCTCACCACCGTCGATCCCGCTCCGCGATTGACGCTCGAATACCCCGGCTGCCCCGCCGCCTGCCGCCTGATCGACCTGTTCTGCCCCATCGGGTACGGACAGCGCGGCCTGATCGTCTCACCGCCCAAGGCCGGCAAGACGACCCTGCTGCAGAACATCGCCTTTGCCATTCAGAAGAATCACCCGAACGTCAAGGTCATTGCGCTGCTCGTGGACGAACGGCCGGAAGAGGTGACGGACTTTCGCAGGAATGTCCCGTGCATCGTGCTGGCCTCGAGCAACGACCACACGCCTCAGAAGCACGTCAAACTTGCCATCCTCGCCATCGAACGCGCCAAGCGACTTGCGGAAGCGGGTCAGGACGTGGTCGTGCTGCTCGACTCGCTCACCCGTGTCGGCCGCGCCTTCAACGTCGCGCCCGGGATCGCTCAGACGGGCCGAACCTTGTCCGGCGGCTTGGACGCTTCCGCTCTGGCGATCCCCAAGCAGCTCTTCGGCGCCGCTCGTCGCTTCGAGGAGGGCGGCTCGCTCTCGATCCTCGCCACCGCCCTGGTGGACACCGGCTCCCGCGGCGACCAGGTGATTTTCGAGGAGTTCAAGGGCACGGGCAACATGGAACTCATCCTCGACCGCAAGATCGCTGAGCGTCGCCTTTTCCCCGCCATCGACCTGGCCGCCAGCGGCACCCGCAAGGAACACCTGCTGATGAACGAGTCGGAGCTGGCGACGATGACCGCGCTGCGCCGGCGGCTGCTGAACATGCCCCCGCCCATGCAGGTCGAGCAATTGCTCAAGGCCCTCGAACGCTTCAAGACCAATCTCGAACTGGTGGGCAACCCACAGTCCCCGGGCAATCCGCAGTCCGCGGTGCGCACCTGATTCTTTCTTCCATTCTGCATTTTCCAACGTGCCCTGGGCGGCTCATCCCGGGTGATTAGAAATCTTCTGCTCTGCTGAGAATCCACTTTGATGGAAGCCCCACATCGCAATGTGGCGCTGATTCCGAGGGTCAACTCGTCGTTCTCGACGCCCCGATGCCCGGGGTTTGATCTTCGACTGTCTCGAGGCGTTCTCCAGCCCCTTTCGACTGCGCAGCACGCCAGACTATCGCAGTCACGAAGCGTTCGAGGCCAGTCTCACAAAACCCCGAAACTGCGCCCACCGTTCGTGGGGAAGTCCACCTTGACACCCTCCTCCTCGTGAGCGAGGGGTTTCAACAGAGCAGAAGCAATCCAGGATATGAATTCACCACGCGCCGACACGGTGCGTGTGTTATCCTTTGGCCACGTTTCAAGGAGACTCGCCATGCTCAACCCGCGTATCGAAGCCGCCATCAACAAGCAGATCAATCTCGAATTGCACTCGGCGTACAACTACCTCGCCAAGGCCGCGTTCTGCGAGAGCCGCAACCTCGCGGGCATGGCGCGGTGGATGCTCATGCAGCGTGAGGAGGAGATGGAGCACGCCATGAAGCTCTACAAGCACCTGATGGACCGTGGCGGGCGACTGGACCTGGCGGCGGTGGACAAGCCGCACGCGACCTACACCTCGATCCGCGAGATGTTCCAGGTGGCGCTGGAGTTGGAGCGGCACAACACCGCCGCGGTCAACGAGCTCTACGCCCTGGCGCAGGAGCTCAAGGACTACGCCACGCAGAGCCACCTGCTCTGGTTCATCGACGAGCAGGTCGAGGAGGAGAAGCTGCTGGGCGAGATGGTCGCCCTGATCGACCTGGCCGGGGAGAGCGGCAGCGCCCTGATCCAGCTCAACCGCCAGCTGGGCGAACGCACGGGCGGGAGCAAATAACGATTGGTTCTCAACTCGGGTGGATCGGGTCGATCGGATGAAAACCCATACCACATGGTTTGATCCGACCCGTCTGATTCACCCGATCCATCCGAGTTCGATTTTTCGTGCTTGGCACGCCAGCCCGGGCCCGCTAAGATTTTCCCGCCATGATCGGTAAAGCCCTCGACTACATCTTCAACTCGCAGGTCT
Source organism: uncultured Phycisphaera sp. (assembly GCA_964496285.1). Taxonomy (GTDB): domain Bacteria; phylum Planctomycetota; class Phycisphaerae; order Phycisphaerales; family Phycisphaeraceae; genus CAZBXW01. The sequence goes on along the minus strand of CAZBXW010000002.1, from coordinate 393,879 downwards.
GGAACTCCATCTTCCGCCACGGCATCCCGCGCGACCGACGCACCCGCGTCATGGTCGTGATGAGCAACGTCTTCCTCCACCTCCACCCCGTGGCGGTGCGGAAGAGCGGCATCCGCCTCTCCTTCACCTGGTGCATGGGCGGGCTGACGTTCTTCCTCTTCCTGGCGGAGGCGATCAGCGGTGTGCTGCTGATGTTCTACTACCGACCGGTGCCGGAGAAGGCGTTCGCGGACATCATCGAGCTGCGCTCGCACGTGACGCTGGGGCTGCTGCGCGAGATTCATCGCTGGGGCGCCCACGCCATGATCATCGCCATCTGGCTGCACATGATGCGCGTCTTCCTCACCGGTTCGTACAAGCCGCCGCGCGAGTTCAACTGGGGCGTGGGCGTCATCCTGCTGGTCATCACCATGCTGCTCTCCTTCACCGGCTATCTGCTGCCCTGGGACCAGCTGGCGATCTGGGCGATCACCGTCGGGTCCAACATGGGCAAAGCCACGCCGCTCTTTGGCATGCAGGGACCGTTCACCGACTTCGTCCAGCTCGGGGGCATCCCGCTCGTCACCGCGCGCTCCGACGCGGCCTTCCTCCTGCTCGCGGGCACCAGCGTGGGCGAGAACACGCTCATGCGCTTCTATGTGCTGCACTGCATCGCTCTGCCCCTGGCGGCGGCGCTGCTCATCGCCATCCACTTCTGGCGCATCCGCAAAGACGGCGGCATCAGCGGCCCGATGTGAGATGAAGCGGCCAAGTGGTCGAGTGAAATGGGAAGTGCGGCCTGGCTCTGCGCTATTGGCGACTGGGCCACTAGGCCACTTCGCCAGTCTCCTGTAACCTATCCCCGTGCCCGCCGCCGTTGCGACCATCCTCGACCCAGCCCAGCTCGCCAAGCTCGCGCGATTCCTCGTGGACGAAGCGAGCATGGACCTGATGCGCCGCACCCTCATCGGCATCGCGGGGGTCCCCGGCGCGGGCAAGAGCACCTTTGCCCAGAAGCTTTGGGAGCGGGTGGAGGAGCTTGATCCGGGCCTGGCGGTGATTCTGCCCATGGACGGCTTCCATCTGACCAGTCGCAGACTCAAACAGGCGGGCCTGCTCGAATCCAAAGGCTCGCCCGACACGTTTGACGCCACCGCCTACATCGAGCTGCTTCGCCGCGCCCGGGACGCATCGGTCTCGCTGGTGTTCCCGATCTATGACCGCGCCAAGCACGAGCCGGTGCTGCGCGACGAGCCGATCCAGCGCATCGGTCCCGCCACGCGACTGGTCATCACCGAGGGCAACTACCTGCTCGTGGACGAGGCGCCGTGGTCGGAGCTGGCGGACGTGCTCACCGAGACCTGGCTGCTCGACACGCCGGTGCAGAAGGCGCGGCGATGGATCCTCGACCGCCACGAGAAAGGCGGCAGGAGCCCCGAGCAGGCGGCGGACCATTACAACCGCGTCGATCTGCCCAACGCGCAGTACATCATGGAGATGATGCGCGAGCCGGACCGACGCTTCCGCTGGTGAGCACCTGCGCAACCTGTTGATGGACCACCTGCCTGATGGATTGCCCGCCCGCGTCTTGATAAGGAGTTGGGCCCCTGCGGCGGCGCGGATTCCCCGCTGCGCAGCGGGCGTCTGCGGCGCTTTCGGGACGGTCCGACGCAGCGTCGAAATCTTTTCAACCGCAGGCCGGTGTTGCCGCGTTCATCGCTCATCGATACACTGCCACCGTTCGAGCTGGTGAAATGCTTGGTCCAATCGGCCCGACGTTGCAGGTGTTCCCCAAGCTTCCGCCTTACTCGCCCTACGCTGGACGCAGCTTTTCAGGCGTCCGCTGGACTTCCTCGTCGTGACGGACCACTCCGAAGGCATGGGCCTTTTCCCGATGATCTTCCGCGTCGGTCTGTAATCCCAGGATTCACCCTGTTTCCAAGGATCGATCAAGATGCATAAACTCCGGTTCACGCTCGCGATGTTGATGGCCTTGCTCGCCACCGGCAGGAGCCACGCGGAGGAGGCCGCGGCTCCTTCGAACGACGGCTGGCGAGGCGAGCTCACCTCCTGGATCTGGCTCATGGGCATGGAGGGCGAGGTCGGCGCTCGCGGTGAAGTCAACACCGTCGACGCGACCTTCTTCGACGTGCTCGATGCGTCGGACACGGTGCTGGGCTTTGCCGGCAGACTCGAGATCGGCCACGGGAAATGGGCCGGCTTCGTCGACGGCGTCTACACCCTGATCAAGATCGACGACATCACCGGACCGCTGGGCATTGCGGATGTCGACCTCTCCACCGACATGGGCGTGATCGACTTCGGACTGATGTATCGCCTGATCGAGATCCAGGCCCCGCAAGCCCAACAGCGCCCCGTCACGCTCGACGCCTTCGTCGGCGCCCGCGCCGTGATTCTGGCGTTCGAGATCGACCCCGCCTCGCTCCCCTCGTTCGATCGGGACGAATCGTGGATCGACCCCATCTTCGGCGTGAAAGCCACCGTCCCGCTGATCGGCCCGATCAATCTCATGGCGTCCGGGGACATCGGGGGGTTCGGCGTCTCCTCCGACATGACCTGGTCCGCCCTGGGCGTGCTGGGCGTGGACTTCACCCTCTTTGATCTGCCCTCGACCTTTTACGCGGGCTATCGTGCGGTGGCCATGGACTACACCGAGGGCAGCGGCAGCAGCAGACTGACCTGGGACGTGGTGCTGCACGGCCCGATCTTCGGTCTGTCCATGCGATTCTGAGCGGGCTCACACCGCTCGTCGCGTGGGGTTGATCACGATGTTGTCGTGGCCCGGGATGATCACGTCGGCGATCTCCAGCGCCTCGACCAGGCTCTCGCGCGCCTGCTGGGCGTCGTAGCTGTTGCGCAGCACACGCCCGCTCTCCAGGTGCTCGACCGTGGCCACCGCGTCGCTGGCGACGAGCGTGGTCGAGTTGGTCTGCAGCAGCAGCAGCCCGCAGGTCCCGGGCGTGAACCCCGGCAGCGGGAACAGGTCCACCTGCTCTGCCAGCCGATCCGCCGCCGCCTCGCAGCGACGCAGCAGTTCGATCTCCTTGCGAAGGATGTCCCGCCCGGTCTCCTCGGATTCCGATTCGTATTGCGAGAGCAGGAGCTTGCCCACGGCTTCGCGCTCCATCTCGGAGATGAGCAGCTGCGCCCTGGGAAAAGCGTCGATCCCACGCCGGTGCGCCGGTCGGAAGTTCGTGAGGAACACATGGGTCACCGCGGCGGGATCAAGGCCGGATCGCTCCTTGAACACCGCCGCCATCGCCGGCGCCGGAAGCCCGGGGTCCACCACGATGACCTGCCCGTCGCTGCGCACGAGCGTGGTCGTGGCGTGAGCGTGGCGCGCGGGCGACTTCTCCCCCCACAACTCGTGGGCCGACAGCGCTCCGATGCTGAGGATGCGATAATCCACGAGAAGCTCTTCGCTGTTAACCGTCAGCCATTGGCTCGATCCGAATCCCGCCTTTTCGGGCCAAGAGCCGATCGCTCATCGCTAATCTTTCAGTCCGTCCTCGGCTCTCCAGGGCACGGTCCCGCCGTAGAGGCGCTTCTTCTCCTTCAGCGCATCGAGCACCACGGTAGGCAAGAGGCGACGCAGGCTGTCGATGTCGCCCGCCGAGGCGATCTGCTTGATGAGCGTGGAGCTGGTGAAAGCGAAGGCCTCGCCGGTCATGATGAAGACGGTCTCGATCTCAGCGATGGCGCGGTTGGTCAGCGCCAGTTGAAACTCGTAGTTCAGGTCGGTCACGTTGCGCAGGCCACGCACGATGGCGGTCGCGCCCAACCGTTTGGCGAAGTCCACGGTCAGGCCCTCGTAGTTCTCCACGCGCACGTGTTCACTGCAGTTCTCACGCACCAGGCGCCGGATCATCTCCAGGCGTTCCTGCTGCGAGAAGAGCTCGAACTTCGCGGGGTTGTGCCCGATGGCGACCACCAGCGAATCGAAGAGCCACTGCGCACGACGGATGACGTCCATGTGCCCGTTGGTGATCGGGTCGAACGTGCCGGGGAAGATGCCGATCTTCGCCTTTGCGCGCATGGCGGGTCGAGTATAGCAGGGCGGTCGCCCACACCCTTTCGCCAGGCGTTACAGACCGATCCCCGATCGCACGAGCCCAGAAACTTCGACCGGCGTGCTGGCCCGAACCGGCGGCGATTCGCATACTTCCCTTGTCGAGCGGGAATGACACCGCCGACGACAACCCAGCCCTGGATCGGGTCTCGCACCGGCCTGCCTCCCCGGTCGAGACCCTTTTTTCGTCCCCGCTTGCGGCTTAGCGCTCCGCGATCGTCTTGGTCATCGCAACGTAGTTGTCCATCGGGATGTAGTCCATCGGCGAGGTGTTGCACGCCGCGATGAAACGCCCTTTCCGAGACCCCACGCGCAGCATCTCCCGCGTCGCTCGCTCCACTTCCCGGGGCGTGGCCTGGGACAGAAACACCACGTCCATGTTCCCGCACAGCGCGATCTGGTCGCCGAACTGTTCGACCAGATAGCCAAGGTCGTTCGCCTGCGCCTCGCACCCATGCACCGCGGCGATGCCCAGTTCCGTGAGCATCGGGATCACGTCGTCGAGCTTCCCGTCGGTGTGGAAGGCGAACGGAATCTCCAACTCGCGCACCGCTTCAACCGTTCTTCTCGTGGGTTCAAAGCAGAACTCACGGATCATCGCCGGGGCGATCATCGTGCCGGTCTTGTAGGCACAGTCGCCGTTGTAGAGCACGAAGTCCGGCCGCACCTTGCTCACCACTCGGCGAACGCCCTCCAGATTGCGCGCCTCGCACCACCGCATCGCCTCGTGCACAAACTCGGGTCGGTCGTAGCACGCCATGGCGAACTCTTCGAGTCCCATCGAACCCGCCATACGGTCGAAGCACCAGCCGATGACCAGCCAAGTGGCGCGGCCCTCATCGTGCGCTCGTTGGTTTGCCGCTTGAAGCGGGGCGATCTGCGCCTCGTAGTCCGGCTCGGGCCTCTGCCGCAGTTGCTCCGGATCACGCAGAGCGCCTCCGCCGTACCACGCCCCTGCCTGGGTCTTGTCCACGTTCTTCTGCCACCAGTTGAGGGTTTCCAGACCGCCGATGGGAACGGCTGCGTGGCCCAGCTCGCGTGCCATCCTGAGATAGCTGCCCCCGTACCGTTCGTGAAGCATCTTCCTCATGGCGAACCACGGTTCCCAGAGCGGCGGACGATCCACACGCTCGCCACGCAACAGCGCCATCAGGCGTTGAGATTCTTCGACCATGCTTGAAGCCTAACCAATCGATCCGAATGGCCGCCATGCCCGATCAAAGGTCATCCATGTCCTATCTTATGCTGCCGGGGGGTCTGCTCGATTGCATGGAGCCTTTGGGGAATCAATAATGTCGTCCCATGTTCTGCATCGACCTGAGCGGCAAGCGAGCGATCGTTACGGGCGCCACGGGCGAGCTGGGCCGCGTCATGGTTCGTACGCTCGCCAAGGCGGGGGCGGACGTGGCGATCCACTACCACAGCAAAGCCGACGCCGCGGAGGCCTTGCGCGATGAAGTCCGACAACTGGGTCGCCAGTCGCTCGCGGTCCACGCCGACGTGACCAGCAAGAGCGACGTGCTGGCCATGGGCGAGCGTGTGACCGGAGCGATGGGCGCGATCGACGTGGTGGTCAATAACGCGGTGATCCAGTACGGCTGGACCAGCGTGCTGCAGCAGGACGAGCGCGACTACGAGAGCCAGTTCCGCTCCAGCGTGATGCAGAACGTCCACATGGCCAAGGCGTTCGTGCCGGGCATGATCGAGCGTCGGTGGGGCCGAGTCATCGCCATCAACACCGAGTGCGCCATGCAGTGTTCGCCCTCGCAGAGCGCCTACGTCTCGGGCAAGCGCGGGATGGACGGTGTCCTTCGTGTGCTGGCGCGCGAGGTCGGAGAGCACGGCGTCACCGTCAACCAGGTCGCCCCGGGCTGGACCATCAGCGATCGTTACCGCGGCACCGCGCTGGAGCGTCAGCCCGCCTACGAGGCCCACGTCCCGCTCAGGCGTCGCGGCACGGACCAGGAGATCGCCAACGCCGTGCTCTTCCTCGCGAGCGACCTGGCCTCGTTCATCACCGGCGCCTACCTGCCCGTCTGCGGCGGAAATGTGATGCCCGCCATCTGAGGGGTTAAGATCGCGGCATGTCTGTCGCGGTCACACCCGCCACGCTCGTCGGCGATCTGCAGGGCGTCGGACCCCGGCGCGCCCAGCAGTTCAGACGCCTGGGCATCCACAACCTCACCGACCTGCTCCGGCACGTGCCGCTGCGTTACGAGCACGAGCAGGAGGAGGGCGGCATCCTCGAACTGCCCATGAACAGCGTCGGGTCGGCGCGCGGGACCATCCAGGCCACCCGCGTCGCGCATCTGGCGCGCAGACCGCGCTTCGAGGCCACGCTCCAGGATCATCGCGCCACGCTCCGACTCGTCTGGTTCAACGCCCCCTACCTCCGTCAGCAGATCCACCCGGGCATGCTCCTGCGCGTTCAGGGCAAGACCCAGTCCTACCAGGGCTATCCGCAGATGGTCAATCCCAGGTGGGAGCAGCTGCAAGACGCGGCGACCCCCGGAAGAAGCGAGCGGCTTCGCCCGGTCTACGAGTCCACCGAAGGCTTGCCCTCGACCGTGATTGAATCGCTCATCGCCCAGAATCTTCCGCGGGTTGCGCCGCTGATCGTGGACCCGGTTCCCACACCGATCATCCAGCGATTGAATATGCCCGCGCTGGCGGACGCGTTCCGCATGATCCATCAACCCTCGCATCTGGACGAAGCCGCCGCGGCGCGACGCAGGCTGGCGTACAACGAGTGCCTGCTGCTCCAACTGGGCATCGAGCTTAAGCGTCACTTCAACCAGACCGCACTGCTCGCCCCGGCGCTGCGCTGGAGCCCGGCCATCGACCGCCACATCCGTGAGCGATTCCCCTTCGCGCTCACGGAGGCGCAGGACCGCTGCGTGCGCGAGATCGCCGGCGACCTGTCCCGCACGGCGCCGATGAATCGGCTGCTCCAGGGCGACGTGGGCTCGGGCAAGACCGTGGTGGCGCTCTACGCCCTGCTCATGGCCGCCGCAGGACGACGCCAGGGCGCGATCATGACGCCCACCGAACTCCTGGCGGAGCAGCATTTCCTGAGCATCCAAGCCATGATCCGCGACTCCGCGGTGCGACTGGTGCTGCTCACCAGCAGCAGCTGCCCCCCCGGCAGTGAGCAGCGCCGGAACCTGCTGCGACGCATCGCCGGGGGCGAGGTGGACATCGTCGTGGGCACGCAGGCTCTCCTCACCGACAAGGTGAAGTTCCACTCGCTGGCCGTGGTCGTCGTCGACGAACAACATCGCTTTGGCGTCCAGCAGCGAGCCGTCCTTCGCACGCCCCAGACTCCGGACGCCAAGCCCCTGACGCCACACTCGCTGGTCATGACCGCCACGCCCATCCCGCGGACGCTGAGCCTGACCGTGTTCGGCGATCTGGACGTCTCGACCATCGACCGCCTGCCCCCCGGAAGGTCGCCCATCCTCACGCGAGTGGTGGGGCCCGAGAAGTCCGACGAGGTCTATCGCTACCTGGCCAAGCGTGTGGCTACGGGAGAGCAGTGCTACGTCGTCGTGCCCGCCATCGACGATCAGGGGCACGAGTCGCTCGCGCAGCTCAAGAGCGTCGCCCGGCACAGCAAGGACCTGGCGGACAAGTTCTTCCACGGCGTCAAGCTCGAGTTCATCCACGGCCGCCTCAAGCCCGCCACACGCCAGCGCATCATGGAGCGCTTCCGTGCCGGCGACACCCGCGTCCTTGTGGCGACCACGGTGATCGAGGTGGGCGTGGACGTGCCCAACGCCACGCTCATGGCCGTCGAGCACGCCGAGCGCTTCGGTCTGGCGCAGCTCCACCAGCTCCGAGGACGTGTGGGCCGCGGCACCGGAGGCGTCAATAGCTTGTGCGTCTACATCGCCCAGACCAACACTGAAGAGTCGCAGAAGCGCATGGCGGCGCTGGCCGCCACGACCGACGGCTTCAAGATCGCCCAGGCGGACCTGGAGATCCGAGGCATGGGTCAGTTCTTCGGCACGCGCCAGAGCGGCGCCGCGGACCTGCGCCTGGCACGCATCCCGGAAGACCTGGAACTCTTTGAGCAGGCGCGACGCGACGCACGGTCCATCGTCGCTGCGGACCCCACGCTGACCCGGCCAGAGCACACCCTGCTGCACCGCAAGCTCTCGCAGACGCTCGGCTCCGCCATCGGCCTGGTCGACGTGGGCTGAGCGTGGGGAGTCGGCCTGTTCGGGTCCGCAAAGACACCGGGCTGGGGAAAGCGCGGCTCGGATCCGTGCGGCGCAGCGGGATTCAGTTCTCGGTCGGCTCGATCGTGACCGTGAGATTGCGACTGGTGAACTGGTCCTTGTACAACTCCGCCCGTTCGCGATGGGTGGTGAGCAACAGCGACACGCCGGTGCGGTGGGCTTCGAGGGTGCGGTTGATCGCGTCTTCCTTGTCGAGCGTGGTGAGCAGGCGCACCGTGTCCACCACGTACACCACGTCGTTCACGTCGTCGTTATGCAGCAGCACCTTCCAGAGCGGCAGCGGCTTGGGCGGCTTGACCACCGGCTCGGGTCGCACCGCGGTGCCGCCCTGCCCCTCGGGACGCTGAGTTTCGTCGGACATGGCGCTGCAGTCTCCTCTCCCCTTGGTGAAAACGACATTCTACCCAAACCAGGTGCGCGACACAATAGTCAGGACTTCTGCGCCTCTTTGAACTCGTCGAACTCGCCGCGTGCCTCGGCTTCGTTGAGGTACTTCTGGAAATCGCCCATCTTGTAGCTGATGAAGCAGAAGGCGTGGTGCAGCGCCAGCCACTCGACGTCGGCGGGGTCCTCGCCCACGTCCTTACGCAGGCGGTTGAGCTCGGCAAGCAGGGGTTCGGGTTTCATGGGGGCATCATACTTTCAACTGGCGGCGAAGGATCTTGCCGGTGGGGCTTCGCGGCAGCTGCTCCACGACGCGGATCTCGCGCGGAATCTTGAACTGCGCCAGACGCTGCCGGAGGTACGTCCGCACCTCGGATTCGTCGAACGCCACGCCCGGACGCGCCTCCACGAAGGCGATGGGCAGCTCACCACGCAGATCGTCCTTCACGCCCACCACCGCGGAGTCCCGCACCGCGGGGTGGAGATTGAGGACCTCCTCGATCTCGCGCGGGAAGACATTCTCCCCGGCGATGATGAGCATCTCCTTCTTCCGGCCCGTGATGAACAGGAAGCCCTCGGAATCGATTCGGCCCACGTCACCGGTGCGGAGATAACGTCGGCCCTGAATCTCGACGAACGCCGCGTCGGTGAGCCGGGGGAGCTTGTAGTACCCCCGCATCACGTTCGGGCCCGCCAGAAGGATTTCGCCCTCGGTGTCGGGCGGCAGCACCCGATGCTGCTCGTCGATGACGATCTGCGTGACCCCCGGCAAGGGCGTGCCCACACTCTTGCGCTTGAACCTTCCGGGGGTGGACCAGTGCGTGACGGGCGAGGTCTCGGTCATGCCAAAGCCCTCGAACAGTCGGCAGCCCAGACGCTCCTCGTAGGCATTGAAGACGGACTCGGGCAGTGGTTCGCCGCCGCTGACGGGCAGACGAACGCTGGCGAAGTCCTCGGCGCTGGCGTCCTTGACCGTCAGCAGGGCGCCGTACATCGAGGGCACCGCCATCATGACCTGCGGGCGGTGCTGGCGGATGAGCTCGACGATGCGACGCGGCACGAAGCGGGCGGAGTAAATCACGCGCGAGCCGATGTAGAGCGGCAGGAGCGTCAGGGCGGTGAGCCCGAAGCTGTGGAACTGCGGCAGCACGCCCAGGAACCCGTCGGCGCTGGTGATCCCCGCGTGCTCGATGGAGGCGCGGACGTCGAAGCGCAGGTTGCGGTGCGAGAGCATGACGCCCTTGGGTTTGCCGCTGGTCCCGGAGGTGTAGATGAGGACCGCCAGATCATCACCGCCAGCCAAGGGCGGCCAGCGCAGCGGCGGGACCCCGCTGTAGTCGAGGTCTTCGAGGTAGAGCAGCTTCACGTCGCTGGGGAGTTTCGATTCCCCGCCCAGGAACTCCACGAGCTGCCGGGTCGTGAGGATCGTGTCGATATCGCTGTCACGGACTACGTAGTGCAGTTCCTCGGCAGCGAGCAGAAAGTTCAGCGGCACCACGACACGACGGGCAAACCAACAGCCCATCAGCGCCATCGGGAACGCGCCGCTGGTGGGCAACATCACACCCACGTGGGCGCGCTCGCTGCGCGACTCGATCGCCTCCGCCACGAAGAGCGCTCCGCCGAGCAACTGCCCGTAGGCGTAGGTCCGACGATCGTCGACGACCGCCGCGCGAGCGGGTGTTCTCAGACACTGCCACACGAAGGGCCAAAGTGCGCTCATGACGCGGCAAGGGTAGGCTTGGGGATTAATACATTCCGACAGGATTACAAGATGCGCCGAATCGACCGGATAAAATCATTCCATGTAAATGCATTTCAAATCTGCATTCTTCTCCTGATCCTGTTGTTCCTGCGCATCATGTCATCCTGTCAGGAAACAAACCGCCCGCATACCACGAATCAAGCCGGCTCAGGCGTCGCGGCGATGTCGGCGGGCTTGCCTGGAATGAAGGCGATTTCTGTGCCCACGGGCATGATGTCGGGGTAGATGGTCTTTCGCGGCATCTGATCGCGGTTGATCCAGGCCCAGAGGATGACCCAGAGGAACGAGCCTACCGCTGCCAGCGCCGCGAGCGTGAGGACGGCCTGCGTGACGGTCTGCGGCAGGCTGTTGTCGCCCGCCAAGTGACCGAGTCGGACGATGGGGTTTCCACCGGGGATGAGCAGTCCGGTGGTCGGGTCCGCCATCGCCGCCAGCGCCGAGGAGGGCTGAGGCACGAGCCAGACCCAGCCGCACACGCCCGCCAGCGCCACCAGACTCGCTGGCAGCAGCACCTTGACGCAGGTGTGCAGCACCTGATCGATGCGGATGCGCGGCAGAGTCCAACGCAGCCAGATCTGGGTGAAGATGACCAGCATGGCCTTGGCGATGAACCACGATGCGCCGTAGGCGTTGACGATGAACAGCCCCACGGGGCCCACGCCCAGCAGTGTGGCCTTCTCGCCCCAGGTGTCCGCCGCGGTCAGCGCGCCGCTGAAGTAGACCTGCCCGGCGCGCACCGGGTCGTAACCCACGAGCCAGTAGACCGGATCGCCCAGCCACTGCTGTCCCGCGATGCGGACGCCATCGCCCAGCGGGCTGTTCCAGCCGCCCATGAAGAGCGTGACCTGGATCGCCCCGACGATGAACATCGCAGCGTACTCGGTGAAGAAGAAGAAGGACCAGCGGATGCCTGAGTACTCGGTGTGGAAGCCCGCGACGAGTTCGCTCTCGCTCTCGGGCAGGTCGAAGGGGGCGCGTTTGTTGCTCGCCAGCGAGGCGATGTAGTAGAGCACAAACGCGAGCATCATGAACGGATTATGGAACACGAACCAATCCCAGATACCCCCGCCCTGAAGGTAGGAAAGCTCCGTTAGGCTCAGCGTCCCAGCCACCACCACGCCACAGATGATCGAAAGCCCCAGGGGAATCTCGTAGCTCACCATCTGGCAGGCCTCGCGCATGGCGCCGTAGACCGCCCACTTGGAGTTGGACCCCCAGCCGGCCATGATCACGCCCATGGCCTCCACGCCCAGCACCGCCAGCAGGTAGAGCACGCCGATGTTCAGCCCCATCTCGAAGACCCAGAGCGGCGCAAAGGGCAACGCCAGGAACCCGGCGAAGACCGGCGCGAAGCCGATGTACGGCGCGAACTTGAAGAGAAACGCGTCCGAGCCGCGCGGCATCAGATCTTCTTTGTTCAGCAGCTTGATGCCGTCCGCCAGCGACTGCGCCCAGCCGTGCCACCCTCCCACGTGCATCGGCCCCACCCGCGACTGGATGTGACCCGCCACCTTGCGTTCCCACCAGATGGTGAACATCACGATGAGGCTCATCAGCCCCGCGAACACCGTGGCGGTGATGGTGAATCGGATCAGGATGGCGAGCCAGATGCCCCAGGCGTCGGAGTCGACTCCCGCCTGAGCGACCAGTCCGTTGGCGAGTTCGCGGATCATGCGGCGTGTTCCGTGGGTTTGCGTTACTTCGATGCGGATTGTAGCAACGCGCACCGAAGGCTACCATTCGCCGCTTCGAAAGGCGCTGGGAGGAGAGGCTTTCTCGCCGATGAATCGGTTAAGACAACCCAGACCTCTGAAAAGCCTCTGGCCACCCAACGAACTCGAATCGCTCCCCTCCAGAGGCAGAGTCATCGCCTCGCTCGAGTCGGGCGCGTTGCTCCCGAAGCTCCGTGGACACCCGATGATCGAGCGGGCGTACCGACCCCCGAGTTCAGGCGGGCTCAAATAACTGCGCGATCTTCAGGACGAAGCCCGGCAACTCTTCGCCGGCGCGGAGCGTGTCCTTCATGCCCAGTTTTCGCGGCGACTGCTCCGCGAGGTGGACGGTCAGTGTCCTCGAAGGCGGATCGATGACCCACACCGCCAGGCAGCCGGCTTCGAGCCAATGTTTGGCTTTGGCTCGGATCTCCGCGGCTCGATCATCGGACGAAACCACTTCCACCGCCAAGTCGGGCGGCCCGTTGAAGAACCCCCGCTTCGGAGCGTTCATCAGTCGGGACGTGCGTACGAACGCCGCGTCGGGGGCGCGCACCGTGTCCGGATGACGCGAGATGACAAAGCCGGTGTCGGCAGCGAACACCTTCCCGAGCTTGTGTTTGAGCACATGGTCGGTCAGTCGGTAGGCGATGATGTTCGCCAGATCGCCGTGGTTCGGTCCCGCGGGACCCATCATGTGCAACACTCCTCGGATCAGCTCGCACTTGCCGATGTCCCCCGCCGCCAGGAGTTCTTCGATGGTCGAGATGGAATGAACCGCCACAGACATTCCAAGATTATACGCCCAACGGGGCGGCGGCTCGTTGGCGCAGACGCTCAAAAGTTTCCATCAGAACGCGCTGGCTTCCCAGGGCGATGCCCTTGCGTGAGCCGTGGTAGTCGCTCCCCCCGGAAGTTAAAAGTCCCAGTGAAGCGGCGATGGATTCGTAGCGTGCCACGAGTTCGGGAGGATGATCGCTGTGCCGGGTCTCCACCGCGTCCAGGCCGAGCTTCTTCAGCTGCGCCAGGTAGTGTTCGAGGTGTTCGTCGTCGGCACATTTGAGCTGAACGGGGTGTGCGATGACCGCCAGGCCGCCGGCGTGGTGGATCGCCTCGATGGCGTGCCGGGGGTCCAGTCGATCGCGGCGGACGTAGGCCGGGGCCCCTTGTCCGATGTAACGCTTAAAGGCGTCCTGCGTGCTCTTGACGTACCCCTTACGGATGAGCACCTGCGCGATGTGCGGGCGGCCGATGACCTGAGTGCCCAGCGTCAGCGCCAGTTCCTCGACCTCGGCGTAGTCGATTTTCATGCCCAGGTCGCGCAGCTTGCCGACGATCGCGGGGTTGCGCTCGTTGCGGGCGGCACTCATGCGGCGATGAATCTCCGCGAGCATCGGATCGTCGTGACGCACGAACAGGCCCAGGACGTGCAGCGTGCCGTAGCGGTGCGCCCCAGCGTCGCCCTCACGCTCGCGCAGCACCGCGAAGGGGTCGGCGGAGACCTCGATCCCCGGAGCAAAGGCGATGTCCAGCTCGGCGCAGGCCGCGGCGCAGGCGGGCAGACCCGCGGTGGTGTCGTGATCGGTCAGCGCGATCGCGGCGAGCCTGGCCTGCTTGGCCAACCGCGGCAGCGCCTCGGGCGGATCGCTCCCGTCCGAGGCGGTCGAGTGCATGTGAAGATCGCAGAACATGATGTTGCGATTGTAGCGATGGTGGGAGCAACGATGCCAAGCCGCAAGCGGCGGGAAAGCAGCACGGCCCGACGCAGGGGATACGTCAGGCCGTGCCCGATCAGGGGTCTGGGGGAATGTCTAATCGCGAATCGCGAATGGCTCAGGTCAGAGCGAAGCGACTTTGTTGGACTTTTCCTTCTCCGGGGTCTGCGGTGCAGCGGGGACATTGGGGATCGGGATCTGGCTGTCGGGTTGCAGGTTGGGCTTCTGAATGATCAGTCGCGGCTCGATGGGGCCTGCGACGTGTTGCTGGTGCTTCGGGGCCTTGGTCACGACGCGGGCCTTGGTGTAGGGCTGCCTCGAGTGCCAGGCGGCGAGCGCCTTGAGGTAGCGGTGGCCGGCGGGAAGCTCATTCATCATCTCGCGCGTGTCGGGCGAATCGGCGTCGATGTAAACGGGCTGACCGATGACGCGAAGCTCCATCAGGTGCGGACGCACGGGCTGCTCGGAAAGGTCGTGCGCGACCACCGCCGCGGACTCGACAAGCCGACGATCCACGAGGTGCACCTTGCTGCGGTCGAGCTTGGCGCCCTCGATGGCGAGGTAGCTCGGGGAGTGTTCGCGCGCCATCGCCAGTGCTCCGCCCGCTCCGATGCAAACCCCGCCCACGATCACAAAGAGCATCTTGCTCACAGCGTCTCTCCTTTCCCAGCCGGGCTTCTCCTTTCCCGACGGGCGATGACGTCAGCGGGCGATCCCTCCTAAAGAACCACTGCGCCGACTCGGACCGAACACTGCAAGCCCAGTGCCAGCGACTGTGAGAACGCACGGCGCGCACGAATCGCTTGTTTTTCATGGGTTTCTGAGCGTTGCCCAGCCTGGCGCCTGCACGACCGGGCAGGTGGTGATGTTGCACAGGGACAACATCGCGTGTCGTGCAGAGCCTTCACCGCTTGCCTGCGGAAGTGGGTGACGTAGGATGAAAACCGCAGCGCGACCTCAACCGCCCCCGGCTGCACCGCATCCATGACAACGCCGAGCACGGAAGCGAACTCGAACCCCGGCGACACGCTGCGCCAAGACTTGCAGCGCGTCATGTGGGCCTGGTTCTTCGGGGCGCTTTGGGTCTACGTCATCAGCGGGGCGCTGCTGGTGGAGTTCAGCCGGGAGCTTGGGATGCCCGACTGGGGCTTTGGCCTGCTGGCGTCGCTGCCGTTCCTCGGCACGCTCCTGCAGATCCCTGGCAGCTACGTCATCGAACGTTGGGGCCATCGCAAGTCGTTGTTCCTGGTGAGCACCACCATCTCGAGAATGTTTTGGGTGTTGGCCGCGGGGATTCCGATCCTGGTCGGTGGACCGATCACCGAGTCCTGGCCCTGGCTCCTGCTGGCGGTGGGGCTTTCGTGGGGCTTCTGTCACCTCGCGGCGCCGGCGTGGACGAGTTGGATGGCGGACCTGATCCCGCGTCGGCTGCGCGGGCGATTCTTCGGTCAACGGGCGCGCCTGGGCCAGATCGTGGGCCTGGTCACCACGCTGGCGATCTCCGGCCTGCTCGACCTGGCCAGCAGGGCCGACGACGCGGGCGACTCAGGCTCCTTCATGCTCCGGCTCACCAGCGCGGTTCTCGCGCTGGCCGGGCTGCTGGGCGTGCTGGACATCCTGCTCTTTCGAAAGGTGCGCGACGCGCAGGCGGCCAAGCCCCGCCTACGCATCCACTGGCGCGAGGCGTTCCGCACGCCGCTGCACAACCCCGCGTTCCGATGGTACTTGGCCTACAACTTCACGCTCACCCTGGCCATCGGGTTCATGGGCCAGTACATCTGGCTCTTCGTCCTGGGCCCGATGAATCTGAGCTACACCGTGGCGCACCTGGTGCTCGTGATTGTCCCCACGATCACGCTCGTGCTCACCTACAGCGTCTGGGGCGCGATCGTCGACCGCGTGGGCAAGAAGTCGGTGCTCGTGGTGGCGGGCGCGGTGGTCACCATCGGCTCCCTGGGCTGGATCTTCATCGGACCCCAGGGGCACTGGTGGTGGTATCTGCTGGTCCTGGGCGTCACCGCGTGCTGGCCGGGCGTCGAGATCGCCAATCTCAATATGCTGCTGGACTTCTCCAGCTCCAAACATCGCGGCGCGGGGCCCGCCTATGTGGCGCTCAACGGCGTGGCGGCGTCGCTCGGGGGCGTCCTCTCGGGGCTCATCGCCGCCGGTTTCGCCAAGTGGGCTCACGACGTGAACCTTTTCCTCCCGCTCGTGAACGTCACCCTCACCTACCACGGTCTGCTTTTCATCTTCTCCACCGCGGGCAGACTGGCAGCCCTGCTCATCTCCCTGCGACTGGTCGAGCCCGCCGCCACCGGCACTCGCGAGACCATTCACTTCATCACCGTCAGCTTCTATTCCAACTTCGTCCAGGCTGTGCTGCTGCCCACCCGCATCGTCGGGCAGCTCTCTCGCTGGAGTTATCGCCTCTCCGACGCCTCGGCGCGGCGGTCCTTCCGACGAAATCAGCTTTCACAGAAACCGTTCAACAAGACTTCGCGCCGCGGCCCGACGGAACCCTAGAATGATGTCAACCCCCTTGCGAAAGGCTCGCCCATGAAACACGCTCCGCTCCTTGGTCTGATCCTGGCTCTGCCGCTGCTGGGCTGCGTCCAGGCGCCCCCGGGCGAGGACGACGGGCGGCTGTCGGTCTCTGAAACCACTCGCCACGAGACCGGCGACCCCCGCATCCTGCCCGTGGCGCTCGTCGAGTTCTCCGACATCGCCTCTGAGGAACTCGTGCAGGACCTGGCCTCGATGCGCGAGGTGGCCTCAGCTCCCGGACGGGTCACCGTCATCGTGGGCGACATCAACAACAAAACCCAGGTCGTCTCTTCCGACGAGTTCGAGATGATGCGCTCGCGTATGCGCAACAACCTGCTCAACAGCCGATACGCGACGGATCGGCTGAGCTTCGTGGAGAACCGCGCCCGCATGAATCAGCTCCGCCAGCGCGAGATGGTCCTGCCCACCGAAGGTCCGGTCGAGCCCGCGCCCTACGACCCCAACGCCACCTTCGCCCTCAACGGCGACTTCTACCGCGTCAGCCGCGGACGCGTCAACCAATACTACATGGAATTCCAACTCGTGAGCTTCGCCAGCAACGAGATCGTTTTCTCCAAGCGCTACGACCTGAAACAGAAGCAGAGCGAGCCTTGATCGGCGTACGGCCATGTCCAGAGTCGCTCTGACCATCGCGCTGGCAGCGTCGCTGATGGCCTGCGCCACGCAGCGCAGCACCCGCATGACCGTCGCTGATTTCTCCGCCATGGCCTTCGAGATGGCGCAGAGCCTCGCCCGCAGCGACGCCCTGATCTCGCGCACCCCCGGCAGTCCGCGATGGGTCGTCGCCATCGACCGCGTCACCAATCTCTCCGACGATGTCATGACCCCCAGCGAACAGTGGTACATCGTGGCCAGACTCCGCTCCGAGCTGCCCATGCAGGCCCTGTCGCAGCAGCGTAATCTCGCCTTCGTGATCCCCGCGGAGCAGGCCCGCCGCTTGCGCGACGAGGAAGACCTCGAAACCTTCAGCGAAGACTTCGCTTCGCAGCGTCGTCCCACGCACCAGATGAACGCCACCTTCCGCTCCCTCCAGCGTGCCAGCGCCCTGGCGCAGACCGACACCTATTACTGCGAGTTCGAGCTGATCGACCTCGCCACGGGTGTGCCCGCCTGGACCGACCGCTTCGAGTACAAACGCTCGGCGAGGGGGCACGTATGGGATTGAAAGGAAACGGACCGAGGGATGAAGGGACCAAGGGACCAAGGCGCAACACCTTGGCTTTCGCTTGGTCCCTTGGTCCCCTGGTCGCTTGGTCCCTCCTTCTGCTCGGCTGCACCGCACCCATGCGTCTGAGTCCCACGACGCTCATCCAACGCGGCGACTTCGGGCTTGCCCGGCAGCGGATAGCACGCGAGATGACCCGGGACCTGGAGGACCGCCAGTACCTGCTCGACCGCATGAAGCTCGCTTCGCTCATGCTCGCCGACGGCAGGCCTGACGCCGCTCAGATCGTCTTTGAGGAGATATACGAAATCCTACGAACCCGCGGCGTCAACGAGGACAAGACCGTCGCTTCCGTCATTACTTACGAGGGAGTGAAGTTCTGGAAGGGAGAACCGTTCGAGCAGGCACTGGCATTGGCCTACTACTCCATCCAGCAGGCGCAGATGGGTCAGTGGGACAACGCCCGAGCCGCTGCGGGGAACTCGCTCTTCACCCTGCGCGACTTCGGCAAGGACGCCTCCACCGGCCAGCGCATCAACACCGCCCAGATCGCCGCCCGCGCCCTGGCGTACGAACGCGGACAGGCTCGCGGGCAGTCCACGTCCGCGCCCGAGGCGGCTGACTACCTCGATCAGGGCTACGCCGTGGTCCAGAGCAACTTCACGCTCGGATACATGCTTCGCGGCATCGCCGCTCAGCAACTGGGCCGATCCGACGAGGCGCGGGACTACCTGCGCGCCGCGGGCGACCTGGACCCCCGCGTCCGCCCCGTCTCCAACCTTCTCGTGGCCGGGGACTACGACACGATCCTCGTGGTGAGCTATGGCTTGGGGCCGCGGAAGATCGCCTACGGTCCGGACAACGCCCTGGCGCGATTCGACCCACGATTTCCCAGCGACGCCCGGAACCTGACCGCGGCGGTCAGTGCCCAGGAGACGCAGGCATTCGCGGCGGTCTGCGATGTCAACAGCATGGCGGCTGACCACATGTGGAACAATCTTGAGGACGTTCGCAGAGCCAAGAGCCTGCTGGGCGACGCGCTGCTCTACGGCGGACTGATCGCCGCGGGCGTCGGCGCCGCCAACGACTCCGATGCCGCGGTGTACGCCGGCCTGGGCGCGGCGGCGATGTCGCTGCTGGTCAAGGCCTCCGCACACGCCGACGTCCGCTACTGCGACGCCTTCCCGCAGCGCCTCTACGTCGTACCGCTCAGGCTCGCCGGCGAAGACAGCGTGACCCTCCAGATCGAGGGCGTCCCCTCCAGCAGGCTTCGGCTTCGTGGACTGGCTCAGCCCGGCGCGGACGCCCAGCTCCGGTACGTTCGGCTCGTCTCATTGAGCGGGCACGACCCCTCCCTGCCCGCTCCCTCATGGGCCACGAGCGGACAGATCGTCTACGCCAACGACGTCACCGGCGCGGACATTCACGGCGGTCTGCCCTACATTCTCGGTGGTCACTGTGTCCGCTTGCCGCGTGACATGGCCATGGCCGAGTACCATCGGCAGGGGTTGCTCGACAACCTTACAACGAACGATCTGCGTGAGCTGTATCGAGCAGAAGGAATATCGCTCGCGGTGGAAGATGCCGACGGAAGGTATGATTCTCATGTGCTCGAAGGCGGACGCTCGCTCGTGGCGCCGATGGGTGGAACCGCGGCGTTCATGAGGCTCTTTGGGCAGCAGCACCCCCCCTACCGTGCCCGCAGTTCGCAGGTTCGAAACTATCAATCCACTCTCACCGCAAAACCCGTTGCACAAGGAGACGTGCCATGACTCGAACGCTCTTTACTGCTCTGGTCCTCGGCCTGATCGCCGGCTGCCACCCCAGCGGTCCGATGCCGCCGGACGGGGTCAGGCGCGACCCGGTGGCCACGGAGGCCTACCCGCAGATCTCCGCCCTGGGCGACCTGGGGCCCTACCTCGTCTACGACACGCCCATCCTCGCCGGCGGGGCGCACGAGGGTTCGCCGATGCGCGTCACCGTCCCGGTGCGTCTGCGCACTTCGAGCAAGGGCTCCAGGGTGCAGTACCAGTTCGAGTTCTTCGACGCCTCCGGGCGGCGACTGGAGCCCGCGATGGACTGGCGTTACCTGGCGATGCCCTCCAAGGCCCAGGTCTTCATGGAAGGCTCGTCGCTGGACAACAACGCGGTGGACTGGCGATTGACGATCAAGCCGGCGAAGTAAGTGCCCCAGCGCATCTTTCCTGATTCAAAATCATCGGCGTCAAGCTTGTCCTTGCGACCGCATGGGCCCCGATCACGAGGCACTCAACGCCCTCGTCGCTCAACACGGACAACATGTCTCTGTAGTCGCTGGTCATCCCAGTTCTTCCCCTGCATCGCACAGCAGCGCCGGTTGGCATCGAACACCATCTCGAAGCATTCCCCGGGGGTGAGTTGAGCGTAGAACGGCTCCTCTTCCGCGGCAGGGTCCCCGGCGACAGACACGTCAGTTGTTGCGGTCTTCGCTTCCCATGCCGACATTCTACCGTAACCGTCCCCGAATGGCCTGGAGGATGTTATACTGCTCGGCTCG
Organism: uncultured Phycisphaera sp.; assembly: GCA_964496285.1. Taxonomy (GTDB): domain Bacteria; phylum Planctomycetota; class Phycisphaerae; order Phycisphaerales; family Phycisphaeraceae; genus CAZBXW01. The sequence continues at coordinate 373,727 of CAZBXW010000002.1, read as the reverse complement.
CTTCAGGTCGTTTCCCGCGGCGTGCGTCGCGGCGATCCGAGGCGTCCGTGACACCAGGCGATGCGAGACCTTGCGTCGCGGCCCGGGTTGCACGACCGTGTTGGCGTGCCGGGCATGAATCCTTTTAAGGAGTTCATTTCTCATGGTTGACAAAAATCTCATCTCCAGTCTGGACATCGACGACGCTGAGGCGTTGGCGATGGTCGAGGAAGCGCTGGGCACGGAGATCGCCTCGGGCCAGATCGACTCGCTCCTGGGCGAGCAGATTCAGGACTTCAAGCCGGGGTCCATCCTCAAGGGCAAGATCATCGGCCGGGCGGGCGACGGATACCTCATGGAGGTGGGACTCAAGTCCGAGGGCGTGCTCGACCGCAACGAGTTCGACGAGCCCGACGCGGTGGAGATCGGCGACATCGTCGAGGTGCTGCTGGAAGAGGTCGAGAGCGACACCGGCACGCTGGTCATCTCCAAGCGCAAGGCCGACCGCATCCGCGGCTGGGAGCGCATCGTCAGCCAGTGCAAGGAGGGCGACACCGTCGAGGGCAAGGTGATGCGCAAGATCAAGGGCGGCCTGCTGGTGGACGTGGGCGTGCCGGTGTTCCTGCCCGCCTCGCAGGTGGACATCCGCAGGCCCGCGGACATCGGGGACTACATCGGCGACCGCATCCGCGCCAAGATTCTCAAGATCGACGAGCAGCGCAGGAACATCGTGATCTCGCGGCGCAAGCTCATCGAAGAGGAGCGCGCCGAGGCGCGCAAGAAGCTGCTCGACGCGGTGAAGGAGGGCGACGTCGTCAAGGGCGTGGTCAAGAACATCGCCGACTTCGGCGCCTTCATCGACCTGGGCGGGATCGACGGCCTGCTGCACATCACCGACATGAGCTGGGGCAGGCTCAACCATCCGAGCGAGATGCTCAAGATCGAGCAGGAGGTCGAGGTCAAGGTGCTCTCGGTGGACCGCGAGAAAGAGAAGATCGCCCTGGGCCTGAAGCAGAAGGAATCCAGCCCCTGGGACGACATCGAGACGAAGTACCCGCGCAACACGCGGATCAAGGGGCAGGTCACGAACATCGTCAGCTACGGCGCCTTCGTCAAGCTCGAGGACGGCGTGGAGGGCCTGGTGCACATCTCCGAGATGTCCTGGACGCGACGCATCAACCATCCGAGCGAGATGCTCTCGATCGGTCAGGAAGCCGACGTGGTCGTGCTCGACATCAACAAGGAGAAGCAGGAAATCTCCCTGGGCATAAAGCAGACCGAGGTCAACCCGTGGGAGCTGGTGGCGGAGAAGTACCCCCCCGGCACGGTCATCGACGGCAAAGTGCGCAACCTCGCCTCGTACGGCGCGTTCGTGGAGATCGAGCCGGGCGTCGATGGTCTGCTGCACGTCTCGGACCTGTCCTGGACCAAGAAGGTCACGCACCCCAACGAGCTGATCAAGAAGGGCGACACCATCAAGTGCGTCGTGCTCGAGGTGGACCAGGGCAAGCAGCGCGTCTCGCTGGGCCTGAAGCAGATGACGCAGGACCCGTGGGTCGAGGCGATCCCCAGCCACTACCAGCCGGGCATGATCGTCCGCGGCAAGGTGACCAAGATCACCAACTTCGGCGTGTTCGTCGAGCTGGAGGAGGACCTCGAGGGTCTGCTGCACATCTCCGAGTTGGCCGACCACAAGGTCGAGAACCCACAGGACGTCGTGAAGCAGAACCAGGAAGTCGAGGTCAAGATCCTTCGCGTGGACATGGACGAACGGAAGATCGGCTTGTCGCTCAAGCGGGCGCAGTGGAGCGCCGACACCGAGCGGTCCAAGACCAAGAAGGAATCGACCGGTCCGGTCTCCACCGGCGGCGGGCTGGGCGGCCTGGGCGATACGCAGCACGGCGCCCTGGGCAGCGACAAGATCACCTTCGGCCCCGGCGGCGCGTCGAACTGACGTTCGACCCCATCTCAGGTTGACTTACAACCCCGCCCCACCGGCGGGGTTTTTTTCATCGCAGCGAGCCGGGCCGTCCTCGGCCCCGGCGCCGGGGGCGAGGACGCCCCGGCTCGCTCAACACATTCCCTCGTTCACCGCACCGCCTCGAGAAGCGTCGCGGGCAAGAGGGGTGTCGCGCCCGGAACCGATGCGACGTAAGCGCCGGCGAGGTTCGCCAGGTCCACCGTGCGTTGCAGAGGCCAGCGCTGGAGCAGGCCCACGAGCAGTCCCGCGGCGCAGGCGTCGCCCGCGCCCACGCTGTCGCGGCCGGGCTGCTGATCGAACGAGGCGGGCTTGCCTTCGGTGCGACCGTTGGGCGTGTAGACCACGGTGCCCTCGGGGCCTCGGGTCACCGCGACGTGCGTGAGGTGTCGGTGGCGCGCGAGGATCGCCGCCGCGTGACGGTCGATCCAGTTGGCGCCGGAAGGCTCGCCCACCCGCAGCGCCAGGAGCTTGCAGACCACGGGCAGTTCCTCGTGATTGAGCTTGACCACGGTGGCCAGCTCGCAGCTGCGCGCGACGATGCGCGCGTCGTAAAACTTCTGACGGAGGTTCACGTCGAAGAGTCGGATCGCGCGTCGAGCCGCGTCGAGGAAACGGTAGATGGCGTTGCGGGTCTGACCTTCACGCTGGGCGAGCGTGCCGAAACACACCGCTTCGCAGTGCTGCGCCAGGGCTTCGTCCTCGGGGTCGAAGCTCAGCCAATCCCAGGCGACGTTGGCGACGATCTCGTAGGTCGGTTCGCCGCGCTCGTCGCGGCCGACGTAGACCTTGCCGGTGTCGTGATCGGGATCGCTCTGAACGAAGGAGGCATCCATCCCGCGAGCGGTCAGCTCACGAACCACCGCGGCGCCCAGATCGTCCTGCCCGACCCGGCTGACCACCACGCCCCTGCCGCCGACGGCCATCGCCAGTTGATGCGCGTGGATCGCCGCGTTCAGCGGCGCTCCGCCCAGAACCTGACGGTCCGGAAAGACGTCGAACAACGCCTCGCCCAGCCCCACGATGGTGAATCGCGCGCTCATGATTTCACAATTTAGCAGAGCTTTGCCGAAACGGAGAGGAGACGGGGACAGGAATCAGGAGTCAAGACTGTTGCCCAACTGAGTTGACTCCTGACTTCTGATTCCTGATTCCTGACTCCTTCCCTCGACCCGCAGGCGACCTACAATGAACGTCGTGACGCGAGAGAGCCGTGGGCACCTTGGCTGGGTTTGGGCGCTGGTCGCAGCGATCGAATTGCTGGGCGTGATCCGCTGTATCGCCGCGGCTGAGCCCGCCACGGGCAGGCTTCCGGTGTATGTGGAGGACTCGCCGGCGGCGATCGAGTTGGCGCGCGAGGCACAGAGCCTGCACGAACAGCAGCGATTGGCGGAGTCCGCGGCGCTGTACCAGGACATCGCGGAACGTTTTGCGAACAAGCTCATGCCCGTGGGTGAGGGCGTCTACACCGACGCCCAGCGCTTCGTGCGTCAAAGGCTCGCGGGCGAGGCGGCGCTGCTGGCGCGTTACCGCGAGTCCTTCGAGCCCGCGGCCCAGGCGGCGTTCCGGGCCGCCACGCAGCCGACTGTGGACGAATCGCAACTCATCGCCCTGGGGCAGCGTTACGCGCTGTGCGCCTCGGGCTTCGAGGCCACGATGCTCCTGGCGTCCCTTCGCCTGGAGCGCGCCGAAGCGCTGGCTGCGGGTGATCTGCTCGACGACGTGGCGAACCATCCGGACCGGGCGGCTCACGCGTCGCGCTGGCACCTGCTGCAGGCGGCGGTGGGCGTCTTTGCGCAGGTGCCCGGTCGGCTGTCGCGCCATCGCCAGGCGCTGGAGGACCTGGGCGATCAGACCTCGTTGAATCGTCTGCGCGAGTGGGGCTCGCAACGACAAGCCACGCCCAGACCGATGGTGCGCAGCCTGCTGGAGCCCGGACCGCCGGCGACGCTCAGTGACGCGATGGAGTCGGCGCTCTGGACGGAGCGCCTGGCCTGGCCCGAGGCGGTGGCTGAGCCGGTGCACGTTCTGCCGCGCGGCCGGGTGCGAGGCGAATCAGACGAACAGCCGGGCCTGACCGCACCGCTGCCCGTGGCGGTGGACGACCGTGTCATCATCAACGACGGACTGGCGGTGACCGCGCGGGACCGTCACTCGGGTCGAACGCTCTGGCAGACCAAGGCGACGGAAGAGGCACAGGCGCAGCGCGGGCGTCTGGCGGGCGTAAGGCAGACGGCGCGTCTGCTCAACGAACCGCGAGGCGTGCGGGTGGAGGAGAACCGCGTGTTGGCGGTGCTGGGTTTGGCCAGCCGAGCCCTGGGTTGGAACGCGCGGAACAGCGTCACCGAACTGGTGTGCCTGGACCTGCAGAGCGGCGCGGAGCTCTGGCGACGCAAGCCGGTGGACCTCGACGAATCGCTGAGCAACACGTTCTTCATCGGCACGCCCACCGGCGGCGGTGGCGTGGCCTTCGTGGGACTGCGACGGGCGCAGATGGCCGGGTTTCAGGACGCCTACGTCGCGGCGGTGGAGGTCGCCACCGGGCGACTGCTCTGGCGTCGTCACCTGGCCAGCGCCGCCAGCGCCCAGCGTTACAACGCGGTGGGCCAGACGCGACTGCTGCGGGTCGGGCAGCGTCTGTACGTCGCGGACCCCATGGGCGCGGTGGCCTGTCTCGAGGCGAGCGATGGCCATGTTCGCTGGCTCACCGTCCATCGCGGCCCCGACGCACGCGGCGCGCAACGCGCCCCGGACAACCCCGCGGGCCAACCCTCGCCCCAGAGAGGGCTGGTCCTGCTGCCCATCGGGCTCTTTGTCGCGCCTGGCGAGGACAATCCCGGTGATCCGTCGCTGCTGGTGGACCCGGCGGACGGCACCATCCTGCAGCAGTTCGCCGACGCGGACCTGCGCGAGGCGCGACAGATCATCGCGGTGGAGCAGGACCTTCTGACGGTGGGCACAACGGTGCGGCTTTACGACGGCAGGACACTCAGACCGCGATGGAGCTGCGAGCTATCGACGCAGGAGAAGCCCGGGCTTTTCGGCGCCGCCAGCGTCACTCGCCGACACCTGATCCTGCCCACCAAGGATCGTCTGGTGGCGATCAACCTCAGTGATGGGGCGATCGCCTGGCAGCAGCCCCTGGATGTCCCGGGCAACGTTCTGGCGCTGGACCAGCAGTTGATCATCGTCGGCCCGCGGAGCGTGAGCGGCTACGTGTCCTGGCCCCGGGCGTACGAAGAGCTCTCGCGTCAGGTCCGCCTCTGGCCCGCCGATCCGCAGCCGGGTCTGGCGCTGGCGCACCTTGCGCTGGGGGCGCAGCGGTGGGACGCGGCTTTGGAGGGCATCGACGCGGCGCTGGCGGCGCTGCAGCACCCCACCGACGCCCCGGTGGACCCGCGAGGCGCCACGGGGGTGCTCCGGCAACTGCTCGTCTTCGTCGATCCTCAGCGCGTGCCCAGCGCCTTCCTCAGACGCGCCATCCTCGACCGAATGGCCACCATCACCAGCAGCCCCGCGGACGAAGTGGCCTACCACATGGCGCTGGCGGGGCTGCTCGTGGAGATCGATCAGCCCGAGGAGGCGGTGGACCACTACCAGGCGGTGCTGAGCAGTCCAACGCTCAGCGTCGAGCTGTGGCAGACCGAGTCGGGCACGCGTCAGGCGGGCCTCGAAGCCAGGCTTCGCTTGCGGACGCTCATCGAGCAGCGAGGCCAGCGCGTCTATGCGCGGTACGAATCGCTCGCGGCGACGCGCCTGATGGAGCTGTCGCGGGCCCAGCCGCTGGACGCCGCGGCCCTGCTCGAGGTGGCCGATCGCTACCCGATGGCGCGGACGGCGCCTGCGGCGCTGCTGCTGGCGGCGCAGGCGCAGGAGGAGTCCGGACGCACCGCGACCGCCATCGCGCACCTGCGACAGGCGTATCGCCTGAACCCCGAGGCGGCGCTGGCGCAGCGGATCGTCGGACGCCTGGCGGAGCTGTACGATTCCTCCGGGCAGCCTCGCCGCGCCGCGGACTGCCTTAGCCGCGCGGGCCGCGATTTCCCGGGCCTCACACCGCTGCGCTCGGGAAGACCCACCGACCTGGAAGCGTGGCGCGCCGAACTGCTGACGCAGCCTCTGCTCGAGCCGGGGCTGCCGACGTCCACTGCCCCATTCCGGCACGCGGTGACGCTTGCCGAGGTGATGCTCTGGCCCGAGCAGGACGATCGCGGCAGGCCGCCCGCAGATGGCACGATCCTCACGCAGGCCCAGGGTCGCCTGCGCCTGCGTCGGCTCCCCACGCTCACGCCGGTGTGGGACGCGCCTGCGCCGGAAGGACCGGTCAGACTGCTGGGCGTCCGAGGCGAGCTGGCACTGGTCTGGGCGCAGGCGAACAATCAACTGCAGGCGGTGGACCTGCGCACCGGAAGCCTGGCGTGGGGCCCGCTGTCCTGCACCGAGCTGCTCAACGCGGTGGCGGACCCGTCGCAGATGCAGGCCGCCAAGCCCGCGGAGCAGCGTCTGTTCCTGGGCGCGATTCAGCTCGACCCGGCGCTGGGGCCGGACGAGAACGCCCCAGCCGCTGCGCCCGGCGCGGGCACGCTTCTGTCGCTGGGAATCGGCGTGCTCGTGCTGGCGGACGCGCCGGGCCGAATGTTCGGGCTGGACGTCGAGACCGGGCGAGTGCTTTGGCGACAGGTCAGCGCGTCCGAATTGCGTGCAGTGACCGTGGAGGACGAGAACGTCCTGCTCGTGGGCGTCAGTGCCCCGAACACCGACGCTCAGAGCAGCAACGTGAGCGTGCTGGACGCCCACACGGGGCTGCCACGGTTCCCGGCGATCGAGGAAAAAGAGGCGGTGCTCTGGGCGCGCACGGACGACACCGGACACCTTTTCTTCTGCTCCGAAGCGCAACTCGCGTGCTACCGCATCGACACGGGCCAACTGCTCTGGCGAACGGAGCACCAGGGCCGCAACGCGCCGGTCTGGGGCCGGGTCCACGAAGGCTCGCTGCTCTTGGGCGATGGCGAGGGCGTGGTGAGCGTGCTCGATGCGGGAACCGGCCGAGCGCTGGCGAGACACCTGGGATTTCCACAGGCGGGCGACGCCGCCCTTGAGCCGCGATTCGTGCAGCGTCGCTGGCACCTGCTGTTGCCCGAGCAGAGCGTGGCGCTGAGCGAAGACGGGCAACTGCTCTGGCGCGACGCGGTGAGCGATCCGGTTCGGCGCTGGGCGCAGGCGATGGGCGAGAAACATTTGCTGCTGCTTTGCGTGGCGGCTGACGGCGCCGGCGCCAGGGCGAACCTCGAGCTTCCTGAGGCGGCGCAGGAGCTGCTTCGCCGGGTCGAGGCGCGGGGTCAGGTGCGGGTGATGATTCACATCGACGCCCAGGGGAATCGTCAGGTCTTCGCCCAAGGCGTGGACGTGGCCGGCGCGGCGCCCGGTCGGCTTACGCTCTATCGCCTGGACCGCGGAAGCGGTGCGGTCGTAGACCAGCAGGACATGGGCCTGCTGCCCAGCGGTGCCACGGCGAACCAGGTGCTGCTGCAGAACGACCTCCTCGTCGTGGGCGGCGCAGCGAGCACCACCCTATTCAGCGTGCAAGAGTTGACGCCCTAGCTGCGCCTGCCGCACACCGGTCGATTCGGGGCGGCGGCACAGCTGCGTCACAACCGCGCTGTGGGTGAGTATTATGTCCGCATGAACCCCACTGAGACGCCCTTGGCACCGGCCTACGCCCTGACCGACCCCGACGTCGCCCGCATCATCGCGGCCGAACAAGAGCGGCAGGAAACCACGCTCGAACTCATCGCCAGCGAGAACCACGTCTCGCCCGCGGTGATGGCCGCCGTCGGGTCGTGCCTGACCAACAAGTACGCTGAGGGCTACCCCGGCGCTCGCTACTACGGCGGCTGCGCCCACCACGACGAAGTGGAGCGACTGGCGATCAGCCGCGCTTCGACGCTCTTCGGCTGCCCGTTCGTCAACGTCCAGCCTCACTCCGGGGCGCAGGCGAACGCCGCGGTCTTTCTGGCGCTGCTCGAACCGGGCGATGTCTTCGCCTCGCTGCTGCTCTCCGACGGCGGGCACCTGTCGCACGGCATGAAGCTCAACTTCTCGGGCAAGTACTTCAAGCCCGTGCACTACCCGCTCATCTACGACCTATCGCACCCGAAGTTCGAGCAGATCGACTACGACGCCTGCGAGAAGCTCTGTCTCGAACACAGGCCCAGGATGATCCTCTGCGGCTACTCGGCGTACCCGCGCGTGATCGACTTCGCCCGCTTCCGCGCCATCGCCGACCGGTGCGGCGCTCTGCTCATGGCGGACATCGCGCACATCGCCGGGCTCGTCGCGGCGGGCGTGCATCCCTCGCCCTTCCCGCACGCCCACGTCGTGACCACCACCACGCACAAAACGCTCCGCGGGCCGCGCGGCGGGATGATCATGACCCACGACCCCGAGATCGCCAAGAAGATCGACAAGGCGGTGTTCCCCGGCATGCAGGGCGGTCCGCTCATGCACGTCATCGCGGGCAAAGCCGTCTGCTTCGGCGAAGCACTCAAGCCTCCGTTCAAGCAGTACGCTCAGCAGGTGGTTCGCAACGCTAAGGCGCTGGGCGGCGAGCTGACCACGCGCGGGTACCGACTCGTCTCGGGCGGGACCGACAATCATCTGATGCTCGTGGACCTGCGCGCCAAGTCCGACCAGCTCACCGGGATCGACGCTCAGAACTGGCTCGAGGCGGCGGGCATGATCGCCAACAAGAACGGCGTGCCTAATGACACGCGACCGCCCAAGCTCACCAGCGGCATTCGCCTGGGCGCTCCGGCCCTGACCACGCGCGGACTGGGCGAAGCCGAGATGCGCACCGTGGCTGCCCTGATCGACCGCGTCCTGACCGCCAGGGGCGAACCTCGCGTCTGTGCCCAGGTGCGTGAGGAAGTGGCAGGTCTTTGCCGGGCTTTCCCGATGCCGCATTGAGACGTGGTTAGGGTTTACGGCAATGCGGCGATATCCACCGGGGATGGGGACATCCCCGGCTTGGCACGGCAAGTCGATTATTATCAGACGCTTAAGATCATTGACATCGCCGCGCCCCCGACGATACAATAAGCTCTTCAAATCCCGTGTCATTCGGGGGTTTGATCCACGATGACCTCCTCGCGTCCACGGGTTCTGCTCCTCGGCGGCAAGGTCACTTCGCAACACCCCATTGCGCAGGCGCTGAGCAGCTACTGCGACGTGGACAGCTTTCCGACGCTGGATCAGGCGATGGCGGCTCTACGCCGGGAAATGTACCACGCGGTCTTCGCCGACGTGGGCGACTTTCTGCCGCTGGAGCGGGGCCTGGTGGGCCAGCAGTCCACCCTCGTGCTCGACACCATCGGCGAGGGCGTCTGCATCGTCGATTCCGACGGTCGCTGTGCCTGGTCGAACAAGCGCATGCAGGCCTTCTCCGCCGGCGTGTTCCTCAAGGTCAAGCAGGTCTGTTCACAGGCGCTGACGCTCTTCTCCAAGCACTCCGGGGGCATGAGCGAAGCCACCGTCACGCGCAGCAAGAAGTACACCTTCGAGGCTGACGACTCGCGCTATTTCGAGATGATCACCTCCCCGGTGATCGACACGACCGGCGTCGTGAAGCAAGTGGTGGCGGTGGTGTGGGACGCCACGAGCGGTCGAAGGCTGCAACAGAAGATCGACGCCATCGACAACGCCGGTCGTGAGCTGGCGCGGCTCGAGGGCGATGCCATTGCGCGACTCTCGCCCGGCGATCGACTGCGACTGCTCCAGGACAAGATCGTGCGCTACGCACGCGACCTGATGCACTTCGATCACTTCGCGATTCGTCTGCTCGACAAACGCACCAACAAGCTCGAACTCGTCATCGCCGAGGGCCTGCCCCCCGAGGCGATGGAGATCGACCTCTACGCCCAGCCCGAGGGCAACGGGATCAGCGGCTACGTCGCCGCCACCGGTCGCAGCTACATCTGCCACGACGTCGAGAAGGACCCTCGCTACGTCATGGGCATGACCCACTGCAAAAGCTCGCTCACCGTCCCGCTCTTCCTGCTCGACAAAGTCGTGGGCATCTTCAACATCGAGAGCGCCGACGTGGGCACCTTCGACGAGGACGACCGCCAGTTCGCCGAGATTTTCGGCCGGTACGTCGCCCTGGCGCTGAACATCCTCGACCTGCTCGTCGTCGAACGCTACACCACCACCGGGCAACTGGCCGACAGCGTCGTCCAGGAAATGGCCCAACCCCTGAACGACATCGTCACCGAGGCCCAGACGCTCATGGAGGAGTACATCGGCGACGACACCATGCGCCAACGACTCAACTCCATCGTCGATCACGTGGCCCTGATCCGCAAGGCCATCAGCGACGTGGCCGCGGGGCCCAAGTCCATCCTCGGCGCCGGAAACGTGCAGCCGCACCAGGGCGACTCACTCCTCCAGGGCAAACGCGTCCTCATCGCCGACGACGAGCCCAACATCCGCAAGACCATCCACGACATCCTCGTCAAGCTCGGCTGTGACGCGACCGTGTGCAAGGACGGCTACGAAGCCATCAGCCTCGTGGAGCAGAAGGCCTTCGACCTGATTATCTCCGACATCAAGATGCCCCACCGCAACGGCTACGAGATCTTCGCCGCCGCCAAGCGACAGAACGAACGTCTGCCCGTGATCCTGATGACCGGGTTCGGCTACGACCCGCACCACTCCATCGTCCGCGCCAGCCAGGAGGGCCTCTCTTCCGTCCTGTTCAAGCCCTTCAAGGTCGATCAGCTCCTCACCGACGTCCGCAAGGCCCTCAACCCCGAACCGGGCAAGTCCGAGGTGGCGGCGACGCCGGTTCATTGAGAATTGAAGATTCAGAGTACGGAATGAGCAATGGATGATCCTTGAACGAATGTTCAAGGGCATGTCTGTAAGATCAGTCATTCCCACATTGTTCATCCATTGGAACTTCTGCATTGAGCATTGCCCATTCTCCTTCCGCCCGCCGCTCCGCCGCTCTGGCGGTGATGCACGCGGCGAGGCAGTATCCGGACCTGGAGCCGATGCATCCGCCGGTGGGTGCGTTGCCCCCGCGGGAGGCGGGTCTGGCGGTGGCCATCACGCGCACGGTGGCGCAGCGGTGGATCACGCTGGAGTTTCTGCTCAACAAGTGTACGCGGAGGCCTATGGATCGGCTGGAGGATTCGATGCGGGCGGTGCTGCTGACCGGGGCGGCGCAGCTGCTCTTCATGGACCGCATGCCGCTGCACGCGATCGTGGACGAGTCGGTGGAGTTGGCCAAGTCGATGGTGCGTCGCGGCCCGGGGGCGGCGGGGCTGGTCAACGCGGTGCTGCGAAAGCTCGCGGGCATGGTCGAGCAGGTCGTCCACCAGCAGGCTTGGGAACCCTCGCCCAGCAAGATTCCTACGGATGATGGATTCGTTTTACTCCCGGGGGCGTTGCCCGCGGTCAAGACGGTTGACGAGCATCTGTCCGTCGCCACCAGCCACCCCCGGAAGTTGGTGCAGCGATGGATCGAGCGATTCGGTGTTGAACGCACCAGCGCGATGTGCCGGCGAAACGTGATGACGCCGCCAATCTTCGTCACCGATGGAAGCAGCAGCGCGCTCTGGCAGGGCACCCACACACAACTCCTGGAGCACCTCGCGGCGGACCCCAGGCGTCGTGTGCAGGACCCCACCGCGGCGATGGCGGTGGATTCCCTGCGTGGGAGCGATGCGAAGGTGGTCGTGGACGTGTGCGCGGGTCGTGGCACGAAGACGCGGCAGCTCCGCGACTTGCTCCCGGGGGCGCGCATCATTGCCAGCGATGCTTCGCCCGACCGCGTGACGGACCTGCTCTCGATCCCGGGCATTGAAGCGTCGTCGCTGCGTGATCTCGCCGCGACGGTCGGTCCCGGCGGCGCGGACGTGATCCTGCTCGACGTGCCCTGCTCCAACACCGGGGTGCTGGCTCGCCGTCCCGAGGCGCGCTACCGCTGCCCAGCCAATCTCGAGTCCCTCTTGGAACTGCAGCGGGGGATCGTTCGGCACGCCCTGGAGATGCTCGCGCCCAACGGTCAAGTCCTCTACAGCACCTGTTCCATCGAGAACGACGAGAACGAGCGGCAGGCACGCTGGATTGCGCAGGTCGCCAACGGTCGGATCGAGCGCGAAAGCGCGACTCTCCCGGAAGGGCTCGCCGAGCTTTGGCACGACGGGGGCTACTTCGCCCACATCACGGTCGGCTGACCCGCAAACCTCGAACCGTCTGATCTGAAAGGGCTACATCTCTCCGCGACGTCCGCCGCCGCCGGACCATCCGCCCCCGCCGCGTCGTCCGCCCCCGCCCCCGCCATAGCCCCCGCCCCCGCCGGGCCGCTCCGTCTTGGGACGCGCTTCGTTGACCACCAGCGGTCTGCCCATGAAGTCCTGGCCGTTGGTCGCGCCGATCGCCGCCTGACCCTGGGCGTCGTCGGGCATCGTCACGAAGGCAAAGCCGCGCGACCGGCCGGTCTCACGATCGGAGATGATCGCCACTTCCGAGACCTCGCCGTGCTGGGCAAAAAAGTCACGCACGTCGTCCTCGGTCGCCTTGAAACTCAGGTTGCCAACGTAGATCTTCATCGCAGAACACTCCAGAACCCGCCAGAGGCAAGATCGATCCGCCCAGCCTCTGCGTCACGCACTTGGCTCGCCCCGCGCCAGCGACCGTCGCCAGCGACACCAGCGATTCGGAGCCAAATGATACCATGCCCCGCCGCGCGCTGTCCAGCCTTTTTCGCCCACCAAACACCGAGAAAACATGCCTTTTATGGCCCCGCCGCCCCCGGTGACAGGGGCCCGGCCGCCGGCCCCAGGATGCCCGCGATCTCGTCGCGCAGCGCCAGCGCGCCACGACGAACCGCCTCGATCCACTGACCCTCGCGGTCGCGATCGAAAGCGTAGATCACGGAGCGACTGGCGGTGATGATCGCACCGCCTCCATCCTGAGCCAGACAGGCGCGCACGTCCGCGGCGCTGCCGCCCTGCGCACCGTATCCCGGAACGAGAAACAACTGCCTTGGCATCAGTCCCCGAAGCCGCGCCGCGTCGCCCGGGTTCGTCGCGCCCACCACTGCGCCGAGCAGGCTGTAGCCCGATGCGCCCACGAGCCCGGGTCCCTCGCCGATCGCATGAACCATCTGCGCCGCCGCGTCGCACACCGAACGACCGTCGCCCAGCGACAGCGACTGCAGCGCTGCCCCGCCCGGGTTGCTCGTGCGGACCAAAGCGAAAAGCCCCTTGCCCGCCAGCGCGGCACGCCGCACGAAGGGCTCGATCCCGTCGGGCCCAAAGTAAGTGTTGATCGTCAGCGCGTCGGCGTCATCCAGGCAGCCCGCCGCGTAGTGCTCGGCGCTGAGGCCGATGTCCCCTCGCTTCGCGTCGTTGATCACCAGCAGGCCCAGTTCTCGGGCGCGCCGCATCACCCGCTCGTGGGCCGCCACGCCCGCTGAGCCAAAACGCTCGAAGCACGCGGACTGCACCTTCACGCAGGGCGTCAGGTCCGCCGTCGCCTCCAATACCTGCATCGAGAAAGCCTCGATCGCGGTGGGACCGGCAGCGTCCCGCAACGCCGGGGGCAGCCGTTCCACCACGGGGTCCAGCCCCACGCACACCGGTGCGCCCTTGAGCCGGGCCTGTTCGAAGAATCGGTCCGCGAAGTGATCCATGCCGCATCTCGCCAGGAGCAACCTCTGCGGGGACAGGATATCACGGCGCGGGCACGCATCACCTCTGCGCCCGGAGTTTGTGTGGATCATTCGACCGGGCCAGCCGCCGTCGTGTTGGCTTCATTGCGTCGGCGTGGCCGGGCACGCATAATCACGCCATGCCCGAGGCGAATCGCACGCTCTACCTCATCGACGGGCACGCCCAGATCTTTCGCGCCTACTACGCCATCCGAGGCGGGATGAGCAGCCCGGTCACGGGTGAGCCGACCAACGCCACGTTCGGGTTCACGGGGATGCTGCTTAAGCTCTTCACGCAGCACCGGCCGCGCTACGTCGCGGTGGCGCACGACCTGCCGGGCAAGACCTTCCGCGACGAGATCTACCCGCAGTACAAGGCCAACCGCGCCCCTGCGCCGGAGGACCTGCCGCCGCAGATCGAGCGCATCTTCGAGGTCACTCGACTCATGGGCATTCCGCTGCTCTCGCTCCCGGGCGCCGAGGCTGACGACGTGATCGCCACCGTGGTGCAGCGCGTGCTCGACGATCCTGCCAGCGAGGAGGTCCACGTCCGCATCGTCTCGAAAGACAAAGACCTCGAACAGCTGCTCGGCCCCCGCGTCACGATGTACGACATCCATACCGATGCCACCGTGGACACCGACTCGCTGCTGCGCGACAAGGGGGTGCGTCCGGAGCAGGTGGTGGACGTGCTGACGCTCATGGGCGATACGGTGGACAACGTGCCGGGCGTCCCTGGCGTAGGGCCCAAGACCGCAGCCAAACTCATCCAGGAGTTCGGTTCGCTGGACCAATTGCTGGCGCATCTGGACAAGCTGCCGGAGAAGAAGCGCCAGAGCATCCGCGGCGCGCTGCCCGACCTGCAGCGCGGGCGGCTGCTTTTCCCGCTCAAGCGCGACCTGGCGCTGGACTTCACGCTGCGAAGCGCCTCGGTCGGCGCCATCGACGCCGCGGCGATCCGCAGACTCTTCCAGCAACTGGGCTTCCGCAGGCACCAGGACGATCTGGACGCCCTGCTGGGTGAGGCGCCGACCGCTGCGCCCAGCGAGGCCATGCCCACGAGCCTCTTCGACATGGGCCCGGTCCAGGCCTCTCCGCTGGCAAGGGCCAACGCGGACCACTACCGCGCCATCACCAGGATCGATCAACTCCGTGAACTCGTCGCGACGCTGCGACAGCAGACACTGATCGCGGTGGACACCGAAACGATCGGCCTGGGGCACGACGCGGAGTTGTGCGGGCTGAGCTTCGCCTGGGAGGAGCACAGGGGTGTGTATGTCCCGCTGCGCTCGCCCGAGCAGGCCTCGCATCTGGACGCCGCCACGGTGTTGCGCGAGCTGCGGCCGATCCTCGAGAGCGAAGCGCCGTCGAAGACCGGGCACAACATCAAGTACGACCTGCTGGTCCTGCGCCACGCGGGGGTCGAGCTGCGCGGCGTGGTGTTCGACTCGATGATCGCCAGCGCTCTGACGCAGCAGCCCGGCAACGGCATGGACGCCCTGGCGATGTCGCTCCTGAAGCACCAGACCATCCCCATCACTCAGCTCATCGGCGCCGGCGGCCGCGGACGACGACAACGCACCATGGACCAGGTCGAGCTGCCGCTGATCACCACCTACGCCGCCGAGGACGCGGACATCACGCTCCGGCTGTACAAGCTGTTTCGGCCGATGCTCGCGGAGCGCGGCATGACCCCTCTGGCGGACGAAGTGGAGATGCCCCTGGTCAGGGTCCTGGCGGACATGGAATCCGCGGGCATCCGTGTCGATCCGCACGTCCTGAGAGCTCAGTCGCAGGAGCTGGGCCAGCGCATCGTCGAGCTTCGCGCCGCCATCCACGACGCGGCGATGTGCGACTTCAACATCGACTCGCCCCGGCAACTGGCGGAGGTGCTCTTCGACCGCCTGCGCTTGCCGCGCGGCAAACGCACGCAGACCGGTGCTTCGACCGACAGCGAGGTCCTCGAAAAGCTCGCCGGCGACGAAAGCCTGTCCGAGCAGCAGACGCGCGTGCCTCGCCTGGTGCTCGAGTATCGTCAGCTCACCAAGCTCGTGGGCACCTACCTCGAAGCGCTGCGCAAGGCGATCCACCCGCGCACCGGGCGTGTCCACGCCAGCTTCCATCAGACCGGGGCCGCCACCGGCCGACTCTCCTCCAGCGACCCGAACCTGCAGAACATCCCCATCCGCAGCGAGGTCGGCCGGGATATCCGCAAGGCCTTCGTCGCCGAGGAGGGCATGGCGCTCCTCAGCGCCGACTATTCGCAGGTGGAGCTGCGGATGCTGGCGCACCTGAGCCAGGACCCGGGGCTGCTCGAGGCCTTCGCGCAGGACATGGACATCCACGCCGCGGTGGCCTCGCAGGTGTTCGGCGTGGCGCTGGAGCAGGTGAGCCCGGAGCAGCGATCCTTCGCCAAGACGATCAACTTCGGCATCGTCTACGGCATGGGCGCGGTGGGGCTGCAGCGGCGCGTGGAGGGGATGGACCTCGCCGCCGCCAAGCGCATGATCGCCGACTACAAGCGCCGCTTTCAAGGGATCACCGCGTTCCTCGACACCTGCGTGCGGCAGGCGGAGAAGCTCGGCTACGTCACCACCATCCTTGGTCGCCGACGCGACGTGCCGCAGGTGCGGATGACCGGCCCGGCGCAGCGCGCCTTAGGCGAGCGATTGGCGATCAACACCGTCGTGCAGGGCAGCGCCGCGGACCTGATCAAGAAGGCCATGGTCAACCTGCACCGCCGGATCGAGCGCCAGAGACTGCCGCTGAGGATGCTGCTGCAGATCCACGACGAACTGGTGCTCGAGTGCCCACGGGAGCAGGCGGATCGGATGACGCAGATCGTCTCGGAGGAGATGCGGCAGGCGATGACGCTCACCGTCCCGCTGAAGGTCGAAGCGGCCCACGGAGCCAGCTGGTTCGAGGCTCACTGAACCTGGTGACTGACCGGACTGCCGGATGAGAACCTGATTTACCCAGGAGATCCAACTCAGTCAGAACGAATCCGGTCCATCCGGTCTTCATCCGGTCATCTGGTCAAAAACTGAATCACCCGCGGCTGGATTGAACCTCGGAAAGCATCTGCTGCGTCAGTTCCCAGAAGTGAGCCTCTCGGAAGGCGGTGGCGGCGCCGGGCAGGGAGCCGTGACGCTGGGTGTGGTGTTGCCAGTGGGACTGCGCCATGAGCAGGCGCTGCCGCGCCAGCTCGGCGTTGGCGGCGTCCTTGTGGCGATGGAATCGGCGGTACGCCGCCAGCCCCGCGATCAGGTCGCGCAGCGTCTCGAACAGCGACTCGGCGTACACCAGCGTGTCCAGCAGCGGCTCGAGCAGCTTGCGGTTCTGTTCGTTCATCACCTGTTGCAGCACCGCCCGGTCGTGCGAGGCATGATCCGAGGCTTCCTGCTTCTCACGCACCGCGTCGTCCAGCAGCGACTCGGGCATCTGCTGCACGATGCGCCAGGCGGCCTGGGCGTCGATCAGATCGTCCTGAATCCAGTCGGCGTTGGGATGCCAAGGCCTGGCGCGGCCCCGGGCGTAGGGGGCGATATAGAACCCCTTGAGCACCACACTCGGGGAGTGCTCGAGGATCTGCTGGACGGCCTCCACCACGGCCGGCTCGCTGGCGCCCAGACGCTCACGGATCCAGCGCGTGCCCAGGTCGCTGGGCGATGCGCCGGGGTTGTCCGCCAGGAGTGGGACCGCAAAGACGTTGGCGTCGATCCAGGCTTCGTTCTTGACGAACGGGCCGCCCCAGCCTCCGCCACGCACCCAGGCCCAGAGGCCTCGCAGGTTCACCCGCTGCGCCGCTTCGTAGAGCCCGTGAGCCTGGACGTGCCCGGCTTCCGGCGGCGCTTCGGGCGGACCGTCGCGCCAGAGCGGGACCTGCCAGTTGACGATGCCGCCCTTGCCTTCGTACTCGCGCTGGCACTCCAGCTCGTACATGATGGGCCTGCGACCGAACTCCAGGCTCGCGGGGTTCCAGCGCTGGTAGCGCCAGAAGTCGGTGTGCGAGAACTTGAAGGAGAGCACAAGGCGGTCGTCCGCCTCCTCGCCCGGCAGCCGCCGCGCCACACGTCGGCAGAGCTCCACCGAGTCGTGCATGCCGTCGGGCCTGACGTTCCAGGCGCGGGCGACCAGCCGCTTGTTGAGCCTGGTCACCACCAGGGCGTGGAAGCGTTCGAGCACCGCGGCGATACGGTCGGCCCTGCCCAGCGCGGCGCAGCGGGCGCAGTGCGGCACGTAGATGTCGTTGCCCAGGAGGTAGGGCAGGCGGAGGGCGTCGTTGTCGCCGAAGCGCAGCACGACGCCGGCGATCTCGCGCCCGCCCAGACGGTCCATCAGCGCCTCGAGCGCCACCGCCGAGTGGTTCAGCGCCGGCTCCGAGGCGGGGCAGAGCATCGTGGGTCTGCCCTTGCAGGCATAGGCGCCCACGTGCCGCGACACCGTGTCGCGCGCCAACGTGAGCACGTCGTAGACGAGATAGACGTCCAGCCCGCCGCTGCGTGCCTGGGCGATGCGGGCGCGGATGAGCTCCTCCTGCTGCGCGACCCAGCGGCGCATCTCGGGGTTGGCCACTGCGTCGGGCGATTCGAGTCCGGATAATCCCACGGTCTCATAAAGCGCCAGCGCGTTGTACCCCAGGCCTCGCAGGGCCGCCGGGTCGCGGTAGCGCGTCTCCGCCAAGGGTTCGCCGGGGTTGTCCAGGATGGTGGCGAGCTTGAGCACCCCCCAGAGTTTCGCGGGTTTGCAGCGGCAACGCAAGGGACCCCACCACGGTGAAATCCAGCCCAGCGATGCCCGGGCGCGCCCAAGCAATGCCTCGATCTCACCGATAAGCATTGTGGTCGGATCTGTTTCACCGTGGGAGGTCGCCCTTGAGCGACGCGGAGAAAGAACCCCAATCCACGCCCCAGCGCAGCGAACGCTGCGGCTTGTCCTTCCAGGTGGCCGAGCGCCTCGACGACGTGCTGGCCGCGTGGGAGCTGGTCTATCACGCCTACCGCCGGATCAGCCTCGTGGACGCCAACGAGCAGGAGCTTCACACGGTGCCGCAGGCGGTGGGCGAGCACTCGACGGTGATCATCGGCTCCCTGGACCGACAGGTCGTCTCGACGCTCACCATGATCCACGACTCGATCCGGGGGCTGCCGCTGGACTGCGTCTACCGCGAGCAGCTCGACACGCTGCGGGGCGCGGGCAAGCGACTCATGGAGGTCGGGCTCTTCGCGGACCGTCGCGAGCAGATGACGCGCTCGCTGCCGGCGGTGCTGGAGATGATGCGCTACGTCTTCTGGCGCTCGCAGTTCAGCGAGCACCACGACATCGTCGCTGGCGTGCACCCGCATCACGCGGCCTTCTATCAGAAGTACTTCGGCTTTGAGATCGCCGGTCCAGAGACCGTGCACCCCACCGTCAAGGACCACGCGGTGGTCTTCCTGCACCTGGACCTGCGCGCCCAACTGCAGCGCAGCCCGCTGTGCAGGGGACTGGCGATGTACGTGGCCGACCCGCTCTCGGCGGAGGTCTTTGGGCATCGCTTCCGATTCGATCTGCCGGCGGCGTCGCACCCGCGCATCGCGGGGTTCCTCCGCGACAAATACGGTCCGAGTTTCCAATTCAAGGGCGTGGCCTGACCACGGGAGTTCGACTCTCATGGCGACGCCAGACGCCTCCATCTCCACTCCTGAGCGAATCGCCCCGCCGGAGACGGAGCACCCTCGATTCAGCTACGAAGAGGCCTTCTCGCGCAACATCGGATGGGTCACGCGCCAGGAGCAGAGCGTGCTGCGCAGCTCGTGCGTGGCCATCGCGGGCTTAGGCGGCGTGGGCGGCAGTCATCTGCTCACGCTGCTGCGCCTGGGCGTGGGACGGTTCCACCTGGCGGACTTTGACGTCTACGAACTGGCGAACTTCAACCGTCAGGCGGGCGCGTCGCTGCCCGAGGTGGGCCGAGCGAAGGTGGAGGTGATGCGGGAGCAGGCGCTGCGCATCAACCCCACCGTCACGGTCACGTCCTTCCCCGCGGGCGTCCAGCGCTCCAACGTGCAGGAGTTTCTGAGCGGGGTCGATCTCTACGTGGACAGCCTGGACTTCTTCGCCATCGAAGCCAGACGGATGGTCTTCGCCGAGTGCTGGAGGCGGAACATCCCAGCGATCACCGCGGCCCCGCTGGGCATGGGCGGGGCGCTGCTCTGCTTCGTTCCCGGCAAGGGCATGAGCTTCGACGAGTACTTCGACCTGCAAGCGCAGCCGCGTCAGGAGCAGTTGCTGCGCTTCCTGGTCGGGCTCGCGCCCGCCGGGCTGCACCGCGGCTACCTCGTGGACCCCTCGACGGTGAACCTGCAGGAGCAGCGTGGCCCCTCCACCGCGATGGCGTGCGAGCTGTGCGCCGGTCTGGCGGTGAGCCAGGCGCTCAAGCTCCTGCTCAAGCGTGGCAGGGTGCTCGCCGCTCCGCACGCACTGCAGTTCGACGCCTACCGCAATCGCCTGGCGCACACGCGCCGTCGATGGGGTAATCGTCATCCACTGCAGCGGCTCACGCTCGCGGTGGCGCGTCGGCAGTTCCTGCGGAAGCCGGTCACGCCCGCGCCGACATCGATCACGATAGACTCGCCGATTCTTCGGGTGTTGGACCTGGCGCGCTGGGCGCCCAGCGGCGACAACACGCAGCCCTGGCGATTCGAGATCATCGGCGAACGCGGCGTGATCGTGCACGGACGCGACACCCGGCAGGACTGCGTCTACGACCTGGACGGCCGATCAAGCCACCTGGCGCACGGGATTCTGCTCGAAACACTACGCCTGGCGGCGACCACCGAGGGCTGGCGTACCGACGTGAACCGGCTCAACGACGCGCCTGACTTCCGTGTGGACTTCGCGCCCTGCTCGAAGGTCAGGCCCCATCCGCTAGCCAAGTGCATCACCACGCGCGTCACCCAACGCCGCGCCATGACCACCCGCGCCGTCCCGGCCTCGGCGCGGGGGGCGATGGCCTACGCTGCGGGAGCGGATTTCGAGCTCCACTGGCGCACCAGCAACGTGGACCGGGCGCGGCTGGCGCTGCTGATGGCCAAGAACGCGGGCATCCGGCTGACCATCCCTGAAGCCTATCGCACGCACCTGGAGGCGATCCAGTGGCGCTCGCGTTTCAGCGAGGACCGACTGCCGGACGAAGCGATCGGCCTGGACCCCGTGGGCACCGCTCTGATGCGCTGGGCGATGCGGTCGTGGGACCGGGTGTCGTTCATGAATCGCTACCTCGCCGGCACCCTGCTGCCCCGACTGCAACTGGACTTGCTCCCCGGGCTGCGCTGCGGCGGGTTCGTGCTCCTGACGGCGCGTGAACCGGCACGAGAGCTGGACGACTACGTCGCGGCGGGCGGAGCGGTGCAGCGGCTGTGGCTGGCGGCGACCGAGGCTGGGCTGCTGCTCCAACCGCAGATGACGCCTCTGATTTTCGCTCGGTATCTGCGTCAGGGCATCGCCTTTACTCGTCAGCGCCGAGCGGTGGAACGCGCCAGAGACCTGGCGGGCGGACTGGTGACGATGTTCGGCGCCGACGCGGCGCAGCGCGCGGTGTTCCTGGCGCGAGTGGGCCGGGGACCGAATCCGGTGAGTCGATCGCTGCGTCTGCCGATGGATCGCCTGCTCGTGAGCAACCCCCGCGCCGCGTGAGGCCTTGCGCGATGAACTGTCATAAGCCAAGGGTGCTGTTCATGGCTGAGGGCGTCACGCTGGCGCACGTGGCGCGGCCGGTGGCGCTGGCGCGGACGCTGCCCACGGACGAGTTCGACACCGCGGTGGCGGTGGACGCTCGCTACGACGGCCTGCTGCGGAGCGAGAGCTTCACGCACCTGACGCTGCACAGTCTTGACTCGGAGGTCTTCCTGGGTCGACTGCGTCGCGGTTCGCCGGTGATGGACTTCGCGACGCTGCGCAGCCAGGTGGAGGAGGACCTTCGAATCCTGGCGCGGTTCAAGCCGGACCTGGTGGTCGGCGATATGCGTCTGTCGCTGTCGGTCAGCGCCCGAGTGGCGAACGTGCCCTACGCGAACGTGACGAACGGGTACTGGAGCGTGGAGTCGGAGCTTCCGCTGCCGGTGCCGGACCTACCGATGACGCGGTGGCTCGGGGTGGGCGCAGCGCAGGCGATCTTCCGCGGGTGCTGGCCGGTGGCCTCGGCGGTGCATGGTCTGGCGATGCGTCGCCTGCGTCGTGAGCACCGCATGCCGCCGCTGGGCTGGGACGTGAGGTGGGCGTACCTCGACGGTGACTTTACGTTGCTCACCGACGTGCCGGGGCTCGTGCCGATGCGTCGGCTGCCCGAGCGATACATGGAGATTGGTCCGGTGCTCTGGTCGCCGCCGGGGAGCAAGCCGGTTTGGTGGAACCGAGTGCCGACCGATCAACCCATCGCCTATGTGACACTGGGCAGCTCGGGCCGAAGCGACCTGCTGGCGATGGTGGTCGGCGCCCTGCGCAGCGAGGGCCTGACGGTGCTGGCATCGACGGCGGGCAGAGTCGAGGCCTCGAGCGGCCAGGGCGTGTTCACCGCGGACTATCTGCCGGGGGTCGAGGCTGCCCGACGCGCCAGCGTCGTGGTGTGCAACGGCGGAAGTCTGGGCACGCAGCAGGCGCTGGCGGCGGGCACACCGCTGCTGGGCCTGGCGTCCAACATGGACCAGCTCTTGAACATGGCGTGCGTGGAACGCGCCGGGGCGGGGCTGACCCTGCGCGGCGCCTGGACGGACCCCGCCGCGGTCCGCAGAGCGCTGCGACGCCTGTTGGACGACCCGAGTTTCCGAAGGTCCGCGACGGAGCTGTCGCAAAGGTTTCCCAGCCCTCACGATCGGCCGATCTTTCCCCGCTGCGCTCGCCAGATCATCGAGCAGGCGGCGGCGAACGCCGATGCTCGAAAGCAGGATGACTGGCAATCCCCCCTACCGCATCGAGCCGCCTAATCGCTGCTTCGAGGCGAACCGTCGCATGGCGGAGCACGAGCTGCGACCGGGCAATACCGTGTCGCTCGTGACCGAGGTGGACCTGAGCGAAGTGGAAGAGCTCCGTCGCGCAGGCGGAACGCAGCGGCCCAGTTACACCGCATTCGTGGTCAAGGCCATCGCCCTGGCGCTGCGCGAGCACCCCTACGCCAACCGTCGCGTGGTGCGCTGCTGGTGGCGGCTGTGGGGCAGGACCACGCTGCAGCGCTTCGAGAACATCGACGTGGCGGTGGCGGCGGAACGTGAAATCCCCGGCGCCGAGGCCTGCGCTTTCGTGGACGTAGCTCGCGGCGCAGACCGCTCGAGCCTGACAGACCTCACCCACTGGCTTCGAGGCTTGGCACACGCGACCGAGGACACCAACGAACAGTGGCGCACGTTCAAGCGACTCGTCGAGCGTCTGCCCTGCTGGATGACCGAACAGCTGGTGCGTCTTCCGGTCCACCTGCCCGGCGCCTGGGTGCGGTACCGCGGAGCAGCAGCCATCGTCAGCTCGCCGGCGAAGTACGGAGTGGACATGCTGGTCACAACCTGGCCCTGGCCCCTGGGATTCTCCTTCGGCCTGGTGAAGGAGCGTCCGTTCGTCGTGGCGGGTCGGCTCGAGGTGCGGCCGACCACTCACCTGATGCTCAACTTCGACCGCCGGGTGATGGCCGGGGCACAGGGGGCCCGGTTCTTCGCCAAGGTCGTGGAGAACCTCACCCACGCCAGGAGCGTGCTGAGCGATTCCACGCCGCTGCGACTGTCGGACGTGGCGTAGATGCGCACACAGATCGACGTCGCGCTGCGTCAACAGTGAAGAGCGCTTAGGCTCACGACCGAATCGAACCGGATCAGGTCGCGGGCGCCGCCGTCGTTTCCCGGCGATGACCGGGCCATCGGTCGGAGCGCCCCCCACAAAAGAAAAGCCCCTCGGCGAACCGAGGGGTTTGAGGTTACGGATTCTGACGTGGAGGTCGGACTTAGGCCTGGCGGCGGCGGAGGGCGGCGAAGCCCAGGGCGCCGAGGCTGATCAGACCCATCGCGGCGGTCACCGGCTCGGGAATCACTTCCAGACGAGTGTTCACGTCGGAGCGGAAGGCGAAGTCTTCCGTGCTCGCGTCGTAGGTGACGGTATTGCCGTTGATGTCCGTGAAGGTGGTCAGGTTCGGCACGCCCCCGAGGTCCTGCACGGTGCCGGGGTTAGACAGGCTCAGCAGGAGCAGGTCGGGCAGGTCCACGAAGAAGTTCGTGTCCACCGAGTTGATCTTGGCCACGATGTTCAGGGCGCCCTTGTTGACGTTGGGGTCGAGCACGTCGAGGCTGGAGTCGCCAGAGACGGGGGTGCCGTCGAGGACCAAGATGCCGTCATTGAAGATGCCGTCGGCGCCGGTGGTGTCGTAGTAGATGCGGACGAAGTTGGCCGCGTCAGGAGTCACGGAGAAGCTGGCGGTGGTTCCGCCGCCGCCGACCGCAGTCACGGTTTCGAGGAAGCCCGCGACGATGGTGATCTCATGACCGAAGGGCAGGAGGGTGCCGCCGCTGGAGCCGCCACCGGGATTGGCGTTCGAGCCCACGCCCACTTCGAAGCCCTGGAGGCGAGCCTGGTAGTAGGTGAAGAACGTCGAGCCGACAGGATCAACCACGCCGCCCGGGGACACCAGAGCGTTGTCAGCCAACACGTTACCCACACCCCAGTCGAACTCGACGACGTTGGTGATAGTCGGGACGAACACGCCAGCTCCGTCCGGGTCAAACCCGAACTGAATTGCGCTGGCAGAGCTGGCCACCATGGCCGAACCCAGCATCGCAGCAACCATGAATCGATTCTTCATCACACGATCTCCTTAGAAACTTGTCCGGGACACTCCCCAGCCATCGCTTCCGGACAAGAGCGACGACCTCCACGTTTCTTGCGGTACAGCGTCAACAAGACGCTTAGCCTGCGAGAGGGTGCTTTCTCCACTCACGCGACCCCACGGGATGCGTCTACTCTATCATGATCCCCGACGGATGCAAGGCCCGTACTCGCGTATTTTCGTGATTTCAACGCTAAATGAGTGTTAGCAGATTATCCAAGTTAACACCGCTTTCGCATTTCTTAGAGGCCCTTAAGAGCCTCGCGCGAGGCTGACACCTCGGTCTTCTGAGAGCTGTCCGAGGCTGCCTGCTCGAAGTGGTAGCGTGCCCAGGCCTTGTTGCCCAGAGCGGCGTAGACGCGGCCGATGTGGTAGTGCACCTCGGGCAGCGACTTGAGCGGCGGCAGGGCTCGAGAGAGCAGCTTCAGCGCTTCGTCGTGAAGACCTCGCTTGTGCTGGATCCAGCCCAGCGTGTCGAGCAGCGCCACGCTCGTCGGGGCGGCGCTGTGGACCTCCTGGGCGATGGCGTAGGCGTCGTCCAGACGATCGCTGCGGTGTTCCGTCAACAGGTACGCCAGGTCGTTGCCCGCAGCCATGCGAACGCCCGCCTTGCTCGACCAGAGTTCTTCGAAAATCTTGATCGAGGCGTCGATCTCGCCGCTCAGGCTCAGGGCGCTGGCCAGTTCGTAGCGCACCGTCTCGTGATCCGGTACGCGCTCGAGCAGTCGGCGCAGATCGGCAGCGGCGCCGGCGTGGTCGAGCAGTCGCACCTTCTCACGCGATGCGATCAGCAGCGCCACGCTCGACGAGGGAAGGTTCTTGAGGACCGCGTCGCGCACCTCGGTCAGCGGCTCGCCACGCTGCGACAGGGCGTCGAGCATCAGGCTGTACGCGGGCACGTACGCCGGGTTGGCCTTGATCACACCGCGGCAGACGTCGGCGGCCAACTGCGGCAGCCCGGTGCGCATCGCCACCATGCCCAGAGCGAGATTTCGGCCCAGCGTGGTCATGTCGCGGCCGGCGAAGTCGGGTCGGTTGATCAGCGTCAGCAGATCGTCCTTGAACATCGAGCGCATCGGCGGCAGGGCTTCCAACGCGGCGCTGGCGGCGGCGCGATCACCCCGCGCCAGGGCGAGCATCAGCCGGTCCAGTTCGCTCAGCTGTTCGCTGCCCTCTCCGGGCATCGTCCCCGATGCGCCACGGAGCAGGGCCGCCAGCGGGTGCCTGCTCAGCGCCGCTGACTGCGCCACCGCCTGGTTGGCGCTCTCGATCTGGCTCAGACGCATCATCACCGCGATACGAGCGCCGGCGAGCTCGGGCGAGGCGGGGTTCATCTCCACCAGCCGATCCAGCGTCTTGAGGACGCCCAGCCAGTCCCCGCTGTCGGCGAGCACGAAGACGCGGGTGCGCAGCCAGGCGTCGCGCTCAGGCTGGGAGAGCCGCTCCTCCGCCAAGGCTCGATCCACGAAGCGGATCAGCTCCTGGAACTGCCGATTCTGAGCCTGCAGACGCACCAGCTCGCGGCTGGCGGCGGCGGCGTGCCGCGGGTCGGAGGCCAGCGCTTCCAAACGCGTCCGGGCTTCGTCCACCTGCAGCGCTGCCTGCTCCATCCGCGCCAGTTCCACCTGCGCCCCGACGTACTGACTGGCGTAGACCGGGACCGCGCTGAGCCGCTCTCGGGCGCGCTCGGTCTGACCCAGCGCGTTGAGCGACAGACCCATCGCCAGGTTCACGCGCGGGTCCGTGGGCCGACCCAGCTTCTCGATCGTGTCATAGACTTTGCCCGCCTCCTTCATCAGCCCCAGCTCGATGAACAACTGGCCCTGGCCCGCCAGGGCGGTGATCCGCGCCCCGGTGTCCAGCTTGCCGGTCTGCTCCAGAACCTCGTGGGCCTTGGGGAAGTCGAAGTTCCCGATGTGCGCGGTGGCCAGGTCCAGACGCAGCGAAAGATTCTCCGGCGAAAGCGTGATCGCCTTCTCGAGCACGGGCAAGGCCTCGGAGAAGCGACCCAGCCGCTGCAGCGACCCGGCCTTGATCTGCAGCAGTTGCCACGAGTCGGGACGCTCCTGGATCCACTGGTTGAGCATCGCCAGCACGCGATCGGGCCTGCCCAACCGGGTGTAGCGCTGGATCACCTGCAGACGCAGCCGGGACTGCTCGATGGTGAGGCTGCGCGCCAGTTCGTCGAGCTGCTCGAGGGTGCGGGCCGGGTCGGAGCGTTCGGCCTGAAGGTCGATGAGGTTCAGGCGCGCCTCGAAGGGGAAGAGGTCGGCCTGGAGGAGTCGGTCGTACATGGCCTTGGCCTTCTCGGAGTGGCCCTTGGCCAGGTGCAGTCGTGCCCCGGCCTCCGCCACCGCCAGGGCGGTTCGTTCACGTTTGCGGATCAGCGTCTCCTGGATGGGCTCGATCGCCGACAGGGCGTCGTCGAATCGGCCCATCGACGCCAGCAGCGACGCCTGGCTCAGCCGGGCCAGCGGCTCGTTGTGCATCTGCAGCTTCTGGAACTCCGCCAGCCCCTTCTCCGCCAGTTTATTGGCGATGTACCAGCGCGTGAGGTCCAGGAAGTGTGCCGCGTCCTGCGGCTGCGAACGCACCAGCGCCAGCAGGTGAAACTCCGCCTGGTCGAGCTGTCCGGCTCGGGTGTGGATCACCGCCAGCAGACGCCGGAGCATCGGGTCGGCGTTGCCCGCGGCGATGGCGCGATTGCAGACGGCGGCGGCCTCGTCCAACTGGTTGCGTCGCGCCAGCAACTGCGCCTTAAGCACCGGCGACTCCTGCTCGGAGACCTGGTTCTCGTCGATGCGTGCCAGCGCCTCGTCCGCCTTGCTGCGCTCGCCGGTCATCTCGTGGATCGCCGCCAGCAGCGCCACGGCGCGGACGTTGTTGGGCGACTGCTCCAGGGCGCGGTTGATCTGCTCCGTGGCGTCCTCGACCATGGCCAGGCCCGCCAGCGCCTGCGCCAGGCTCAGCCGGGCCTCGACGTTCGAGGGAGCCTTGGACACCACGCGGTCGAGCACTTCCTGGGCCCGGTCGTAACGCCGCTGCGACAGGTACAACCGACCCATCAACGAGTCGATGTCGGGGTTGTCGGGGAACTTGTCGCGCAGCGATTCGAGCAGCGTCCGAGCCTGATCGTCGCGGTTCTGGTTCAGCAGCGTGCCCGCCAGCAGGAGGTGGTTCTCGACCTTGTCGCCCTGCGCCTGGACGAGGCGGCGCGCAAACTCCTCAGCCTTGCTGTGGTTGGCCCGGTAGGTGTGCCCGTCCACGAGCAGGCGCAGGTGTTCGGGCGTGGGCGAGAGGATCGCCGCGACGCGTTGGAGCAGCTCGTCGATGGTACTGTGCCCGCCGCGCGCCTGTTCGAGTTGCAGCTTCAGGCGCAGCGCCTGCGGGTCGTTGGGCTTGGCCGCCAGCAACTCTTCCACGTCGCGCTCCACCGCGTCCAGGGCGTTCTCGGCCGCCAGCGTCTGGATGAGCATTTGTCGGGCCTGGGAGTTCTCAGGGTCCAGATCGGTGGCGCGACGAAAGGCCTCCTTGGCCAGGGCGCGATCCCCGGTGCGCAGCAGCACCGTGCCGTAGAGCAGTTGCATCTGCGAACTGGCGCCCGCCTTGGAGATGGCCTTGTCGAGGATGTCCTTGGCGGCCTTGGGCTGGTCCAGGCCCAGCAGCGTCCGCGCCAGGAGGTACGGGATGTTCAGGTCGTTCGGGGCGTTGCGTGAGGCTTCTTCGAGCAGCGGCTGCGCCTTGGCGAACTCGTTGGCCTGCAGGTGAAGTCGTGCCGCGGCGAGCTGCCAGCCCGGCCGCGCGTGCGAGGCCACCGGCACCAGGTTGAGCAACTGCCACCCCACCTCCAGCTTCCGGGCGTCGCTCTCCTGCGTGTTGGGGGTCTGGAGCATGCCCAGGATCAATTCGCTCGCGACGTTCTCGGGGACCTCCGTCTGCTTGGCGACGTTGTCCGCCAGGTGCCAGAGCTCCGCCCAGTCGCTCTCCCTGCGCAGCAGCATGGCCAGGTCGGCGGTGGCCTCGGCGTACGCCGGGTCGTGCTTGAGGGATTCGAGCAGGTGCTTTCGGGCGTCCTGCCGGCCTTGGTCGATGTTCTGCCGCAGCGTCCCGAGCGTGGTGCCCGGGCCCTCCACGGGGTTGCCCTCGGGGTCGAGGTTCGCCAGGTTCTTCAGTTCCTGTTCCAGGGTCATCTCCGCCCGCGCCACCCCGCGCATCGCCAGACGCGCGAGCACGAACTCCGCCTCGGCGGGCCGACCGCCCTTGTCCGCCAGCCACGCCGCCTGCTCCCGACCGAACGCCGTGGCCTGGTCGAACTCCTCCTGCATCGGCGCGTTGGTGATGAAGTCGCTCTTGCGCAGCAGATTGAACGTGTTGGCGAAGGACCAGACCACGCACAACCGGCGGGCGCGCAGGGCGATCTCGCCCTCCAGCGGCAGCGCCATGAGCCGCCGCAGCGTGTTCGAGGCGCCCTTGAAGTTCAGCAACCGCGTCTGCGCCTCGGCACGCACCAGCAGCGCCTCGGGGTCGTCCGGCCGCGCCTCGAGCACCGAGGCCACCAGGTTCAGCGCCGAGTCCGGGCGGTTGTTCGCCATCGCCAGCTTGGCGCGCTGCAGCTCGTGGTCGGGGTCTTTCCCGCAGCCGCCTAGCGACAGAGTCAGGAGCGTCAACGCCGCGATGAGGATGGGGCGAATCATGATTTACTCCGTGGGAGTCGTGGTCCCGGTGGGTTTGGATGGGTCGCTGACCGGCGCGATGCGTGAGGCCCTGATCGCAAGCTCGCGCACATATCGGATGGGCACAGCATACGCGATGCCACTGGGCTCTTCGAGCAGGTGCTCGCGTGTCTTCTTCGCCAGCGTCTTGTTGATCACGCCCAGGACGCGGCCGCTCTGGGCGTCGAAGACCGGCGACCCGCTGTTGCCCGGGAACACCACCGCGTCGAGCTGATAGAGCTTATAAGGCTCCTGGATCGCCTGCCGCAGCTCGGGCGTGAGCTCCACACCCCGCGGTAGCGGCAGCACCGCGGGCACCACCGCCGCGATCACGCCTCGATGCACCGCCGGCTCAAGCCCCAGGGCCGTCCCGATCGGGTAGCCCATCACGCCGATGCCCTGCCCCTGACGCGGCGCCGCCTCCAGCTCCAGCTCCAGCGATTCCATCGCTGCGCCCTCGAAGCGCAGCAGCGCTACGTCGTGGTGAGTGTCGATGGCGACCAGTTTGGCGCTCCTGCCCTGCACCGCCACGTCGTCCACGAAGAACACCCGCAGCTGCTCCGTCGCATCGGCGTGGCGGATCGCCTCCACCACGTGGGCGTTGGTCGCCAGGCTCAGGCCTCGCAGCTCCGGCTCGTCCACGACGAACCCGGTGCCGAAGTAACGCACGCTCGGGGCGGCGCGACGGTCGTAGACGCCCACCGCCGCCACCGCGGAGCGCACCCGCGCCGCCACCTCGACAAACGG
Source organism: uncultured Phycisphaera sp. (assembly GCA_964496285.1). Taxonomy (GTDB): domain Bacteria; phylum Planctomycetota; class Phycisphaerae; order Phycisphaerales; family Phycisphaeraceae; genus CAZBXW01. The sequence goes on along the minus strand of CAZBXW010000002.1, from coordinate 343,758 downwards.
ATCGTCCGACCCCTGCCCCCAGGCGCAACGCGGCTGCACGCCAATCGTCGCCAGAATGAGCAGCGCCCACCTCATGGCGACTTGCCCCCAACCTGCGCCGCGGCGTGCAGCGCCGCCTCGAGTCGGGACGCCAGCGGCTCGCCGCGCGCCAGCAACGGCTGCACCGTCTGCATCGCCTGCTCGATTCGGCCCTGAGAGGCCAGCGACATCGCCAGGGCCGTGACCACCCGCGGCGAATGCTCGTGCTCACGCAGGAGCGTACGCACGGTGTCCTGCGCATCCTCGGGAAGCCCCATCCGAATCTGCGACTGCGCCAGGTAGAGCGTGAGCAACGGATCGCCCGGCTTGCCCTCGAGCATCGTCTCAATCAGGTCTCGGAGCATCGCCGGGGGCACACGCTCAGCGGCGTGCGCCAGGACCGCGTCGAGAACTCGTGGCGGGCAGTCGGTGACCTGGCTGTCCGCCAGCAACGCCGACCACGCCAACTCCGCCGCTCGCTCGCGTCCGCCGTCTTCCAGCACCCGACACGCCAGCAGCCTCGCCTCCACCGCGTGCCAGGGCAACAGGTGCACCAGGTTCTGGAACTCGCCGCTGGCCAGCTCGGCCTGGCCCAGGCCCAGGTGCGCCCGGGCGCGCACCTCCGCCAGCTGCAGCAGAAGCTCCGGCTCGGCGCCCGCTTGCTCACCCACGCCCTTGACCGACTCCAGCGCCGCGTCGTAGCGGCTGAGCCGGACGTTCATCACCCCGCGCAGCAGCAGTCCCATGGGATTGCCCCCCGCGTCGCTGGCCTCGAGCGTCGTGTCCACGAGCATCTGGTCCCGCCGCGTCAGTGCGTCCTCGAGCAGGAACGCCGCCGCCGGCTGCGCCCAGGGTTGTTCCGCCAGCAGCTTGCGCAGCTGCTCCACCGCGTGGGTCGGCTGCCCCTGCGCCACGGCGGTGCGCATCAACGTCAACGGGCCGAGCACCTTGCTCACTTCGCTGCTCAGCGCCACCGTTCGGCCGGCCAGCGAAGCCTCGATCAGCGCCGAGGCGAGCGTGGGCTTGATCGGCGAAGCTCGCAACCGTGCGATGAACTTCTGCGCCTCTTCCGGGCGATTGGCCCAGAGGCTCAGTTCCGCCGCCAATTCCAGCAGTCCCGCGTGCCCGGGCGACTCTTCCAGCGCCAGCTCCACCACGCGCAGCGCCTGCTCCTGGGGCCAGGCGATGTACACCATCGACGCCACCGAATCAGAGGGGGCCAACGCCAGCGTCTGGATGGGCAACGCGTGCGCCAGCGGGTTGTCGTCGAGCAGGTCCAGCCCAAGCCTCGCCAAAGTCGCGGCGAGCATGGGCCTGGCTTGCAGCGACGCGGCCCGCCACGCCTGGGCGCAGGCCGTCAGCTCCGGCAGCCTGGCGCGTTGGGCGTCCCACTCATCGATCACCGCCTCGACGCGTGGAAGATCACCCACGGTCATGGCCGCCAGCAGCATCGCCGGCTGCACCACGGAGCGTGGGCCCGTGCCGCGCTGCCGCGCCAGAAGCAGCGCCAATCGCGACACGTCGCGCCGCTCGGTCGCCAATCGCACCTCGCTGGCGCGCACCTCAGGATGGTCCGGGTTGACCAGCACCGCCGCGGCGATGTCCGCCGCCGCGTCGAGGGTTCGCCCCTCGACCATCAGCGATCGGATCACCGCCAGACGGATGGGCAGATTGTCCGGCTCGGACTCCAGGCACTGCCGCAGGGTGGCGCGGGCGGAGTCGGACTGGCCGGCTTCCAGGTACGCCAGCCCCAGCGCCGACTGGATCGCGGGCACTCGGAGTCGCTCGTTGATGGGCAACAGAAGCTTCACCGCGTCGCCGGGCCGACCCATCTGCGTCATCGCGCGTGCCAGAAGCGAGGCGGCCGCCGGGTGGTCCACGTAGCGATCCAGCACCGCCCGCGCCAGCTCCATCGCCTGCGCCGGTTGATCGCGGTGCAGCGCCACGAGCGCCTGGGCGAGACTGAACTCGATCCGCTGGCTGGCGGTCGATCCGCGCCGCCGAAGGTTCGGGTGCCGCAGCAGCGCCCAGGCCTGCTCGACCTCGGGTTCGCCCACGGGCAGCCCCATGTGCGAATCGAGGGTCATCAGGCGGTGCGCCACACCACCGGCCACGCCCAGGTCCAGCACCGACAGCCGCGCCAGCGTCTGGGCGATCGCCCGCGCCGCGGGGAGGTCGGGCTCACTGCGACGCAGGTGCGCACGAAACTGAAGCTGCATCGCCTGGGCGTCCTGGGGCGATCGCTGCAACGCGGTACGACAGAGCGCCTGGATCCGATGGTCCAGAGCGTCGATCTGGGAACGCAGGTCTCCGCCCTCCAGGCCCAGCTCCTGCACGCCTGAGGCGTCGTCGACCGACCTGGCGCGCGCCAGTCGCAGATCGACGACGCGGAGCACCAGACGAAGCAGCTGCGCCCGCTGGTCGAGCAGACGCGCCTGGGCCAAGGCGGCGGAACCCTCGGGACCGGTCGAGTCGTTCATCCGCATCAGGTCCACGATCGACTGCGCCTCCCGGAGCAGTTCCTCGATCTCCACCCGAAGCGTCTGCACCGAGCCGATGGTGCCCTGGTTCAAGCGTTCTTCGGCCTGCAGGAGGTAGGAGTCCGCCAGAATGGGCAGCGCCTGGGCCGCCACCGCATCCACGCCGCGTCCGGACGCTGCCAGCGGTCCGAGCATCTGACGACAGGCATCGTATCGCCCCAGTTCGTAGAGCGCCCTACCGGCTGCCAGACGCTCGGTCGGGCCGTCGGCCTCCGCGGCGCGCAGGTGCGTGGCCGCCGCCAGGCGAACCTCCGGGTCCGCGTCGTCCAGCTGCGCCCGGTAGATGGCGATGCGGTCCTGGTCCAACCGGGGCGCCGTGAAGGCTCGCCACGTCAGCCAACCCGCCGCCGACACCAGGGCGATGCTCGCAACAGGCACCAGTAGTCGCAGCGCGGGGCTCATGGCTCTTAGGGCAGATTGCGGTCGATCTCGGGCATCAACGCCGCGGCGGCGTCGAGCAGTCGGCGACGCACCGCTTCCTCGTCCACGCCGGTGGCGGAGACCGGCAGCGTGAATCGAATCAACGCACCCGCGGCGTTGCGGCCGGTCAGGCCGTTGAGAAAGATGGTGATCTGCTGCACCCAGAAGCTTATCGTGTAACGGTCGCCGCACTTGTACACGAACATGTGCATCGTGCTCAGGCCGTTGTCTTGCGTGACGAACTCCCGCAGCGAGACCTCACCGATCCCCGGCAGGTCGAGCCTCTGCGTCCGCCGCGACACGATCTGCGCCCCGCCGCCTTCGAGGCAGACGTCCGGCGGATGCGTCCCCTTGCGGTTGTCCGGACTGAACACGATCACCAGGTCCACCGGGTCCACCTGCCGCGGGTCCGACCCCAGGGGGCGAAATCGGCGGAAGAGGTAGTCGCGCGTCTCGAGGATCGCCAGCGATCGGTCGTCGATGGTGAAGTCCGCCCCCACCTGCGGCACACCGGCGAAGGCGATCTGCATCGGCACCGCGCTACGGGCGAAATCGCTGCGGTTCTGCGCGGCGCTCTGACGCGCGTAGATCACGCTGAGCACCGCGGTGAGCAGCATCGCCCCCACGACCGCCGGTCGCAACAGGCGCAGCTTCGCCCCCGGCTCGCCCCGCACCCCTTCGAGGAACCCCAGCAGCCGACGGTCCGACCACGGCCGACCCAGCGTCTGCCCCAGGCCCACGATGACCGCGTCCACGGTCATCAGGATCGCCAGCGCCACCACGAACACGAGCAGGCCGCTCCAGTCGTGAAGCGGGTGTCCCTCGCTGGCCACGTGCGTGCCCCAGAAGTGCGCACCGACGTTGAGGATGGTGATCCGCACCACGTTCGAGAGCACCGCCACGGGCACGGCCAGCAGCAGCATCAACGCACGCCATCCGCCCCGCGACCGGCAGACCACCGCGAAGAGCGCCGCGAACCAGGTGAGCGAGATCAGGCTGCGCAGGCCGCCGCACACGTTGCCCACCAGCAGCGACTTGGGCTGACCGTCCGGGCCCGGGGGCAGAAAGATAAAGCTTCCCTCCATCACCGCGGGGATGCCAAAGACGTGGTTGGTCACCGTCAGGGACGCCTCGCCGGCGATCCGCTTAAGCTCGAAGTTGATCCCCGAGATGGTCACCTCGGGCAACGGCACCATGAACACGAGGAACACCACGGGCAGCCCAAAGGCCTTGAGCAGAGGCCAGCCGCCGGTCACGAGCAGCAGACCCGCCAGCGCTCCGATCAGCGCGAAGCCCGAGGTGAAGCCCACCCGCGCGAACACGCTGGCCACGTGGAGCAGCAGCGACCCCGAAAACAACGCCCAGCCCGCCAGCGTCGAGCCCCGGGTTCGTCGCACCGGAGCGCCGAGCCTGCGGTAGATCAGCCAGCCCATCACCAGGCACGCCACCGGCACCAACGGGCCGTGCGAGTAGTACGAGTCCCCGATGGTGAAGCGCTTGGTGAAGGCGAGGTCGGCCTTGCCGAAAGTCGTGTCCCAGCCCGGGAACCATCGGAGAAACATCCACCGGAAGGTCGAGTGCCAGGCCACCGCGATGATCGCCAGCAGCAGCATCGCCCCGCCGATCCATCCCGAGGCTGACCCGGAGACCTCCGGCCCGGCGCCACGGATCGCCGCCGCCTGCAACTGGCGCAGACGCGCCTCGGCGGCGGCGGTGTCCTCCGCCGAAAGTCGGTACTCGCTCTTGGGCCTGTCGATCTGGCTCATGGGATGCCCCGCACGATGCTCGGCCCGATCTGCCGCGTCAGCCACACCGGCAGCCGCTTCCACAGCTCCACCTTCCGCGCGTTGCCCGCGTTGTCCGGCCGCATCGAGTTCATGTCCCCCTTGCGCGGATGATACTGCCACACCGTCGCGCGCGGCTGCGCCCCCCACTGCTGCTTGAACTTGTACGTCCCCGAGTCCACGCTGGATCGTCCGAAGTCGAACTCCCGAGCGCCGCGCGCCATCGCTCGAAGCAGCAGTTGATGGTACATCCACATGTTCGCGTTGGTGTGGTTGAACTGGCGCAGGCTGCTGGCCGAGGGAACCTGTGTCGTGTGCGGGGGCTGACCCGGCGCGTTGTCGTGAACCAGCATCGCCCCGGCGATGCACCGACCCTGCTGACGAACCACCGCCAACTCCGCCTGGCCGCCTCGGAAGCCCTCCAGGATCGCGGCAAACAACCTCCGGGGATAGACCGGCGTGCCCAGGTCGCGCATGTTCACCGCGAAGACATCGTAGAACTCCCCGAGCAGCTCTGCCCCGCCCCAAGCTAGTGAAAGATCGGATTTGTCCCCTTTTCGCACCTGGTTGCGCACCTTCGGACCCACCGCCTTGAACAGCGCCTCGCCGTCGGGCGGCAGCGTGAGCACCATGCGCACCTTCTCGTCGCGCTGCGCCGGCAACGCCGGGTCGGGCACGGGCGTTTCATGCCGCAGTTCGAGGTAGCGCACGTCCAGTTCTTCCGCCAAGCGCACCGCGTGCTGGATCAGTGCCGCGGCGGTGGCGGGGTCGTCCGCCACGACGCCGGCGCGGTTGAGGTAAGGCAGGCTCACCAGGAACCGCCCGAACAGCGCCGACGAGACGAGCGCCAGAGGCAGATAACCATGCAGCGCGGCGCTCCCGTTGTCGCCGCTCTGCGCCAGGAGCATCATCGGGCGATGCTTCAGCGCGTAGCGGAGGACGCCAAGCCAGCGCGGGTCGAACTCGACCGGCACCGGCGCCGGCGCAAACCGCGCCGCGAGGTACGCCCACACCCGCTGCGTGACCGCATCGCTGGGTTGTTCGACAACCTGGATCAAGCCAACCCCGCCTGTGATACGAACTTGCCTCGCGCCCAACCTAGCCGGACTAACATCGGCTCACCCCGGCCCTGATCTGAGTGCCGCCGCTATCGGACGCCGGATTATTGTAACCCCGGCCGTGCCAGATTGGCCCGGCTATAAGGCCCGGCCATCTTGGCGAGACTACGCCGCACGAGGGGCGCCTAGCCCGAACGTCGATGCGATCTGGTCGCGCAGCGATTCACGCTGCGTCAAAAGCACTTCCGGCGTCTGCAAGGCCCAGTAATCCAGACGCTCGCGACACTGGCGCAACTCACCGGGCAGGTCGAGTTGTCGGTAGTCGGGCGTGGTGAAGACGCGAGAGATCAGGGCCGCCTTGCCCCGCAGGCGCGCGTACTGAGCATAGACGACGTCCGAACCGATGGGCAGCCGCGGATCGTGGTAGCGACCCACGCCTCCGAAGCCGAAGCGGATGCCCGCGCCGTTGACCGTGTCGCTCAGGATCCGCATGAAATCGCTGGCGAGCACCTCGAAATGGCTCGAGAGTCCCATGCCCAGGTGCATGTCGTTTAGGCCGATGTGGATCTCGTCGATGCCCGGCAGACGCACGATCTCGTGCAGGCGCATGGCCGCGGCGGGCGTCTCCACCAGCAGCGACACCTCCGCCCTGCCGCCGATGATCTCCACGAACTTCGCCGCCTCCTGCACCGTGTAGAACATCGGCAGCATCAGCGTCCGCGCCCCGGCGGCGAGGAAACGCTCGATCTCCGCTTCGCTTCCCGCGTGGATCGGATTGGTGCGGACGAAGAACCGAGCACGCTTGAGCACGGCTGCCAGCCTGGGAATCTGCGACTCCTGATGGTCGGAGATCCACGCCTTGAGGTGGCCCTGACGTTGTTGTTTGCCCACGTACTCCAGGTCCAGTCCGATGCGGTCGATCCCCGCCGCGTCGGCCTTCGCCGCTAGGTCGGGGTTGTTGGTGAAGAGCGTGAAGATGAAATCATCCGAGTAGTGGGGCATAGCGAGGCTCTCGTTCGGGGCTTGGTCCGCAACGTTACGCGGCGGAGTTCGGGAGCGCGACACTGTGAAGCGGTTGGTCCCCACGCAGGAACCGCGCCGCTTGTTCCTCGATGAAACGTTCGAGCTTCTCCTGGCGCTGCGGGGTGAACACCGCGACCTTGGGCGTGATCATGACGTTGGGCAGCCTGCGCAACCCCTCGAGCACGGTGGGGTCCACGTCCTCGGCAACGTCCAGCCCCGCGCCGCCCAGCCGCCCGCGGCTCAGTGCCTCCAGCAGCGCCGCGTGATCGAGCGTGACCGCGCGTCCGAGATTCACGATCACCGCATGGGTCGGCAGCTTCGCCATGGCGCGGGCGTCGAAGAAACCGCGGTTCGTATCCCGGCCCGGGATGGCCAGGAACACCCAGTCCGCCCCCGGCAGTTCCTCGCGCCAGGAAGCGCCGTGTTCACGCGTGACGCCCGTGACGTCAACGCCCATGCCTCGGAGCAGCCGCGCCAGCTCCTGACCGATCATGCCCATGCCCACGACGACGGCCTTGCGCGGCAGCGGTAGGAAGCGGGTGCGGTCTCCGCGCGGCAGATCGCGCAGGATCGCCATCGCCAGCGCTACGCCGTGCCAGGCGATCACGTCACTGAAGATCGGGCATCGGCACAGCAGCGGAGCCGCCCGCAACAGACGATCGGTGAAGAGCTGGTCCACGCCCGCGGCGGTGGACTGCACCCAGCGCAGTTGCTTCGTCACGCCCAGCGCCTGATACAGGAATCGCTGGCCCAGCAGAGCGTCGGCGTCGACGCACTGGCGCAGCGCCGTGGCCTCGTCACGCGCTTCGACGACCTGCGCGCCCAAGCCGCTCAGACGCGCCAGGTGCCCGGGCGTGGGCGGATCGTTGCTGTACATGACCACGAGCTTGGGCATGGTTCACGCCGCCTGCCGCGGTGTCGCGGCCTCGAGCACGCGTCGGCACATCTGCGTCATGGTCAGCCTCGTGGTGAGGTCGGCGTAGGCGCTGGCGGTGAAGGCCTCGCGCTCGGATTCGCGCTCGAGCCAATCCACGATGGTTCTTCCCAGTTGGTCAGGCGGAGCGGCGACGAAATGCCTCTGGGGCTTGAAGGGGTCGCTGTCGAGCATCGGTTCGCTGACGACCAGGGCGCGGTTGGCCACGCCGATGAGCACGCGATGACCCGTGAAGTCGGTGGGCGATTTAAGGACATTGACCAGCACCTTGACCCGGTTCATGAGCTGGGTCCGCGCCTCGAGGTTGACGTAGCCGTTGCGCCCGTCTTCGATCACCAGCGAGCGTCCGTGCAGCTTGAGTTCACGTTCGATCGCCTGGAGGATGGAGCCTCTGCGAGCGTCGCCCACGGTGCCCAGGAAGAGCACGTCGATGTCGCGCGGGGTCTGCAGGTCCTGACCGAAGCGCGGGTCGTAGCCCATGGAGATATGGGCCGCTCGGAAGCCCCGCTTCTTGAGCCAGTCGCAGCGGCGCTCGGAGGTGACCGCCAGCAGGTCCACGCGGCGGCGATTCATCAGATGTCGAAGCTCGCCGTACACCCGGTCGCGGTGCGCGAAGGACACCAGCCGACTCTGCGTCGTCACGTCGTTCATCCAGGGTCGGCCAAAGAAGCGTTCCACGGCGCGGTCGGCGAAGTAGCGCAGCTCGGCGCGCAGCGCCGCGGTGATCGGGCCGCGCTTGATGTCCGGGGCGTTCTCGTTGAGCCACCAGACGAAGCGAGGCTGCGGAGCGGCGCAGCGACGCAGGATGTCCAAGGCGGGCAGGATCGACCCCTGGTGCGGCCCGTAGGCGACCAGCAGGTCAAATCGGCCCTGCGCCACGGACCAGGTCTCGGGACGGAAGCGCTCGCAGGTGCTCACCGCGCAGCCCGCGGCGGTAAAGCCGTCCGCCATGGACACGCCCATGTCACGGTCGCGGTCGCGGACCAGGAGCACGCGCAGAGTGGCGCCTGTCAATGCCATACTCGCGTGCTCCGCGGCCTCGGGGGAAGCATGGGAGATTTATCGGCTATCCGACGCTCGGAGGTAACGGGCGAGCGGGCACCCCGGCCACGCGGCTGCCCGAGGCCACCGGTTTCGTGACCACCGCGCCGGCGGCGACGATCGCTCCCTCGCCCACGTCCGCCATCACGATCGCTCCGGCGCCGATCCACGCGCCGCGGCCGATCGTCACGCGCTGGAAGTTCAGCGCGTTGTCGCGCAGCGTCGAAGCCGCGGCGCTGTCGTGCGAGGCGGGCAGGTGGGTGCGACCGCCGCTGAGAATCTGCACGCCGTCGGCGATCATCGCGTCCTCGCCAATGTCCGCCCAGCCGATGGTGCAGAAGCGACCGACGTAGACGCGGTGGCCCAGTTTCGTCTGCGTCTTGGAGAAGAGCGTCATGAAGCCGAAGTAGACATCGCCGCCCACGCCCGCCAGGTGCCTGCGGTAGAACGACTGTCGAGCGTAGACGCCCAGGTGCCCGGGCACGCGTGCGATGGCCTCGGAGGCGTCGAGGAAGGCGCGGCCAGGCCCCAGGACGCGGCGCATCAAGGTGTAGCGCAGACGAAAGCGCAGGGCGATGAGCCAGCCCGCGGCGGCGCCGAGTTGTTTGGCAATGCTCATGCCGCGGTGGGCGTGGGAGGTTGGGGGTTGGGGGTGGGGTCAGCGGCGCCGAGGACTTTGTCGTAGACCGCGCGCTCCTTGTCCATGCGTTTGGCGAAGGAGAACTCGCGTTCGATCAGGGCGCGCGCCTCCTCCGCCATCCGGGCGCGCAGGGCCGCGTCGCCCACCGCTCGACGCATCGCGTGGGTCAGCGACGCCGCATCGCCCAGCTCGCAGAGCAGTCCGTGGCGACCCTCGGTGATGAGCTTGGGCACACCGGCGACTCTCGTGCTCACCACCGGCACGCGCATCGACATCGCCTCGAGCACGACGTTGGGCAGCCCCTCACGCAGGCTCGAGAGAACGAACAGGTCCATCGCCTCGTAGAGCGCCACCGTGTCGCTGCGGAAGCCCAGCAGTTTCACGCGGTCGTTCAGGCCCAGTTGAGCGATCATCGTTTCCAGTTCGCTCCGCGCGTCGCCCTCGCCCGCGATCCAAAGCTCCAGGTCGCACCCCTCCTTGATGAGCGTGTCCACCGCCCGAATGAGCAGGTTGAACGCCTTCTCGGCGCTCAGCCGCCCCACCGCGCCGACGACGAGCCTTCCGGCGGGGACTTCCTTCCGCAGCGGCGACTGCGCCGCGGGCGCTTTGCGGTCAAACGTCTTCTCGTCGATGGCGTTGAGGATCAGCGTGCAGCGATCCTCGGGCACCCCCAATCCACGCACCTTCTCGTACAAGTCGTCCGAGACGCACATGACATGGTGGTAGTAAGGCAGACTCCAGCGGTCCACCGCGTAGTAAAGCGGCGTGCGCGTGGTGTTCTTGACCCAGCCGTGAACCGTGGTGACGAGCTTCATTTTCCACAAGGGTCGGAGCATGATGCCCAGGAGGTTGGACTTGTAGTCGTGGCCGTGCCAGATGCGGACGTTGTAGCGTTTGCAGACCTCCAGGAGGGTGCGGAGGACCGAGCGATCCAGCGGGCCGCGGTCGGGCACGGAGATGAGCGGACTGCTGAGGGCGGCGAACCGTTTGCGGATGGCGTCGAAGCCCGCGTCGCCCGGGGGGTGCATGTAGGCCGATGCCAGCCAGTAGTTCGTGTGCGCCAGGAACGGCGCCGCGAGCATGATGGTCTTGTCCGGGCCTCCGCCGGTCTCGGTCACGACGCGGGTGTGCAGCACCACCGTGCGCTGGGGCGCGGGCGCCACGGGCCAATCGCCAGCGAGGTTGGAGGAGGGTTCTGGGATCGCCACGGTTATCGGGCCGCCACTGCGTCGGCCCCCGCTTTTCATCGGTCCGTTGAATGATACCGCTAAGCCGCAAGCGGCAGATCGACTGCTATGATGTGACACCGATTGGGAGATGACCTATGGGGATCGAAACCGCACTGCCCGCTGACACGTTCCTGACCACGCAGCTGCAGAAGCTGGTGAACTGGTCGCGGCGCAATTCGCTCTGGCCCATGCCCTTCGCCACCGCCTGCTGCGGGATCGAGCTGATGGCCACCGCGTCGAGCCGATTCGACCTGGCGCGCTTCGGCGCCGAGGCGATGCGCTTCTCGCCGCGCCAGAGCGACCTGATGATCGTCGCCGGCCGTGTGGCGATCAAGATGCTCCCGGTGCTGCAGCGCATCTACCAGCAGATGACCGAGCCGAAGTGGGTGATCTCGATGGGCGCCTGCGCCTCCACGGGCGGGGTGTTCGACACCTACGCGGTGGTGCAGGGCATCGACCAGTTCATCCCGGTGGACGTCTACGTCCCGGGCTGCCCGCCACGCCCCGAGACGCTCATCGAGGGCATCATGGCGATCCAGCGCATCATCGACAACGACCGACTTCCCCCGCGAGGCCCCGACGGCAAACGCCTGCCGTTGAACATCGCGGTGCAGCCCACGCACGACGTGAGGCCCCAGCCGGTCCCGGTGACCGTGGGTCTGAGTTGAGCGGTGACGCCTCGGGCGAATCGTTCTCGACCGGATGACCGGATGCGAGCCGGATCGACCGGATTCAGCGCGGGGCCTTGGAACAACTGAGTTGGTTCATCGGACCCCATCGTGTCTTGGCGGTTCAGTTGGGTGAACCGAGGCTGGTTCGCCTTTGCAATCCGCGGTGCGCCCTTTAGAATCCGACGCATGTCCATCAAGCTTGCATTCAGCACCGTGGCCACGCCGGATTGGACGCTCGAGCAGGTGGCCGCCCAGGCCAAGGTGATGGGCTACGACGGGGTGGAGCTGCGCACGCTGGGCGCCGGTTCGGGCCAGCTGGCCTGCGACCCGGTGCACAGCGACCCGCGCAAGGTGAAGTTCCTCTTCCGCGAGGCGGGGATCGAACTGGTGTGTCTGTCGACTTCAGTGTCGCTGCACAGCAGAGCGGTGGGCGAAGGACACCGCGACTCAGCCCTGACGGTCGAGGCGATGCAGTGGGCGGCGGAGCTGGGCTGCGCCTTCGTGCGGGTGTTTGTGAATCGCATCGACCCGGGCGAGAGCCGACAGAGCGTGATGGGCCGCGTGGCGGAGCGGCTGGGCCCGCTGGCGGAGAAGGCGGCGGACCTGAACGTGCAACTGCTGCTGGAGAACTCGGGCTCCTTCGCCACCGCCAAGCCCTGGTGGTGGCTGCTGAACCTGATCGACAGTCCGATGCTGGGCCTGTCGTGGAACCTGGCCAACGCCGCCGCCGCGGGCGAAGGGCCAGCGGTGAGTCTGCCCATGCTCAACAGTCGCATCCGACTGGTCAAGGTCAAGGACGCGCAGATCGGCGAAGGCTCGGGGTTCGTCCCGCTGGGCGAGGGCAGCGTCGAGATCGAACACAGCGTGCGACGCCTGCTGGGCATCGGGTACGCGGGCTACCTCAGCGTCGAGTGGGACCGACTCTGGCTCCCCTCGCTCACCCCGGCGCAGGAGTACCTGCCCGACGCGGCCAGGCGTCTGCGCGGCTGGCTTAACGCCATCGCTCAGTCCATCGAGGACGCCAAGCCCAAGCCCAAGGGCGCGAAAGCCAAGGCGGCAGCGCACTGAGTTCAATGGGCAATTGAGAATGCGCAATCCACAATGGATGAACAAGGTGGGAATGACCCATGTGCCTAGGCAGGCGCGAATGGGTCATTGTTCATTGTTCCTTTTTCATTGACATCCACGCTCCGACCGCCCAGACGATCAACCCGATCAGCCCCAGCAGGGCGTAGAACACGCTCCTCTGTCCCGTGCGCCAGATCGCCAGGAAGCCGCCCGCGAACAGCAGTGGGCCGAGGAAGATCATCACTTGCGATGCTGTGGAACGCGTCGTTGAACGCACGGAGGAATGATAAATGATCGACGAACGATGGGGAACGGACGAACGATCAGGCAATGACCAATGACCTCTGGTTTCACCTATCATTGGCCTTTCTCGCATTGTCCATCCCTTGTTCATCCTTCATTCCTGACTGCTCATTGAGCACTTCGCATGACTCTCTTCATCATCAGCGTGGGCGTGGCCCTGGGTGTTTCGTTTCTCTGCTCGTTGTGCGAGGCGACGCTGCTGTCGCTCACGCCCAGCCAGGTCGGGCAGCTCTCGCAGCGGAACCCCGCGATCGCGGCGGTCTGGTCGCGCTTCAAAGCGAACATCGAGAAGCCCATCGCGGTGATCCTCGTGCTGAACACCGCGGCCCACACCATCGGGGCCTCGGTCGCCGGTGCAGAGTTCGAAAAGCTCTTTGGCGACCGGTGGATCGTGGTTTTCTCGCTCGTCTTCACTTATCTCATGCTGCAGTTCACGGAAATCCTTCCCAAGACGCTGGGCGTGCGTTACAACCGGGAGTTCGCGGTGGTCATCGCCCAGCCGCTCACGGTGCTCATCAAGGTGCTGGCGCCGGTGATCCACCTGATCCACTTCGTCAACCGTCCCTTCGAGCGTCAATCCAAGAGGAAGACCAGGGCCCCGGCCACGCTCGAAGAGCTCACCTCGCTCGCCGGCCTGGCGCGCCTGTCCAACCTCATCTCTCCCCAGGAAGAGCGCATCATCTCCCGCGCCACGCGCCTGGACGAGACGCTGATCCGGCAGGTGATGATCGACGCCCAGCACATCTCGTTCCTGACCACCGCGATGTCGCTGCCGCAGGCGATCATCGCCGCCCACCTCGACCCGCACACGCGATTCCCCGTCTGCGAGGAGAACGACCGCGACCGCGTGGTGGGCTACGTCAACTTCAAGGAGATGATCTACCGCACCCGCACCAACCCCGGAGACCCGACGCTAAAGGGGATCATTCGGCCCGTCCACTTCGCCAGCCCCGAGGAATCCGCCGCCGACCTGCTCCGCGTCTTCACCACCCAGCACTTCCACATGGCCATCGTGCGCGACACGAACGGCCGCACCCTGGGGCTGGTCACGCTCGAGGACATCGTCGAGGAACTGGTGGGCGAGATCGAGGACGAGTTCGACCGTCTGCCCGCGCACTGCCAGTCGCTCAAGGGCAACGTCTGGATGGTCGGAGGCGGGCTGCCCGTGAGCGAGATCAAACCGCGCACCGGGATCGACCTGCCCCAAGCCGACCAGGGCTCGCTCTCGGCGTGGATCCTCAGACGTCTGAAGAAGCCGCAGCTCAACGAGGTCTTCCACGAGGGCGACGTGGAGGTGATGGTCCGCCGACTACGACGAGGCAACGTCTTCGAGGCGCAGCTGCGCCTGCTCGCCCCGGGCGACGTGAGACGCACTTCGGAACATCAATAAGCGTGTCTCGCGAAGGCGCGAAGACACCCAACGAAAGAAAGAGGAGAAAAAACTCAGCGCTTGGAGAACTGGAAGCGACGGCGGGCGCCGGACTGGCCGTACTTCTTGCGTTCGACCTTGCGCGAGTCGCGGGTGAGGAAGTCGTGGTCGCGGAGGATCGGTTCGAGCGCCGGGTCGTAGCCCATCAGGGCACGGGCCACGCCGAGCTTCACCGCGCCGGCCTGGCCCGCGTAGCCCCCGCCGTGGACCTTCACCAGCACGTCCATCTTGCCCAGGGTGCTCGTGGCCTTGAGCGGCGCCTGCACGTCGGTGCGGTCGCGCACCTCGGAGAAGTAGTTGTCCACCTCGCGGCCGTTCACCAGGTACGAACCGCTTCCGGGCTTGACCCGCACCCGCGCGACGGAGGTCTTGCGTCGCCCGGTGCCCAGAAAGTAGCCCTTCTGATCGGGCTTGGTCGGCTGCTTGAGCGGGGCGGCCTGCGGTGTTTCGGGGGCGGCGGGGGCGGCGGGGGCTTGGGTCATGGTTGGATGTCTTTCATAGCCGCGGCGTCCGCGCCGCGCTTCAGGATAGGTCTCACACGCTCAGCGGCTGAGGGTTCTGCGCCTGGTGCGGGTGTTCGGCGCCGCGGTAGATCTTGAGCTTCTTGAGCTGGTGACGCGCCAGCTTGTTGTGCGGCATCATGCGGCGGACAGCACGCTCGAGCAGCAGCTCGGGCTTGTGCTGCATCATCCAGCGATAGCTGAAGTTCTTCTGTCCGCTGGGGTAGCCCGAGTACGTCTGGAAGAACTTCTGATCCAACTTGGTCCCGGTGAGCTTGAGCTTCTCGACGTTGGTGACGACGACGAAGTCGCCCACGTCGTGGTGCGGCGTGTAGGTGGGCTTGGCTTTGCCCAGCAGGATCATCGCCAGCTTCGCGGAGAGGCGGCCGAGCACCACGTCGGTGGCGTCCACGTGCCACCAGCCGCGCGGGAAGTCGTTGTTCTTGGCCAGGGTCGTCTGTCGGTTCATGGCTGCACCTGCTGGAGCGGTTCAAAGTCGAGCCGAGTAGTTTAATCGACGTTCGCTGCCTGTCAAATCTTAATGAGCCGCGGCCCAGGGCTCGACCCCGGCGCAGACGCTGCGCACAGGCCACGAACGCCCGACGAACCGACGAACCCCCGCGGGGTGATCTGCTACGATCAGGCCATGAGTTCTTTCACCTACGAACCGTTGTTTCAGTTGGAGAAGGATTCCACGCCCTATCGCCTGCTCTCGAAGGACCACGTCCGCGTCGTGGAGATCGAGGGGCGGTCGTATCTGAAGGTCGCCCCCGAGGCGCTGACGCTGCTGGCGCGGCAGGCGTTCGCGGACATTTCCTTCTTCTTCAGGCCCGGGCATCTGGCCAAACTCTGCGAGGAACTGAAGGACCCCGGCGCCTCGGACAACGACCGCTTCGTCATCTACACGCAATTGCAGAACGCGGTGGTGGCGGCGGCGGGACAACTGCCCTCCTGCCAGGACACCGGCACCGCCATCGTCATGGGCAAGAAAGGGCAGTTCGTCCTGACCGACTTCGACGACGCGGCGGCCCTGTCGCAGGGCGTCTTCGAGACCTACCAGCAGAAGAACCTGCGCTACTCGCAGATCGCCCCGCTGAGCATGTTCAACGAGAAGAACACCGGGTGCAACCTTCCGGCGCAGATCGACATCCTGGGCGATCAGGGCGAGGAGTACACGTTCCTGTTCGTCGCCAAGGGCGGGGGCAGCGCCAACAAGAGTTTTCTTTTTCAGGCCACGCCCGCGGTGCTCAACGACAATGACCTGCCCAACTTCGTGCGCACCAAGCTCAAGGAGTTGGGCACCGCGGCCTGTCCGCCCTACCACTTGGCGCTGGTCGTGGGCGGGACCAGCGCCGAGATGACGCTCAAGACTGTCAAACTCGCCTCGTGCGGGTACCTGGACCATCTGCCCACGACCGGTTCGGCTGGCGGACGCGCCTTCAGGGACCTGGAGTGGGAAGCCAAGGTGCTCAAGATCGCCAACGAGTCGGGCATCGGGGCGCAGTTCGGCGGGAAGTACTTCGCGCACGATGCGCGGGTGATCCGCCTGCCGCGGCACGCCGCCTCGGCGCCGATCGGTCTGGGCGTCTCGTGCTCCGCGGACCGCCAGATCAAGGGCAAGATCACCCGACAGGGCGTCTTCATCGAGCAGCTCGAGTTCGAGCCGGGCAAGTACCTCCCGGCTCAGGCGCCGGAGCTGGCGCCGCCGGTGAAGCTCGACCTGTCCATCGGCATGGACCGCGTCCGCAAGGTGCTCAGTCAGTTCCCGATCAAGACGCGGTTGTCGATCACCGGCACGCTCATCGTGGCACGCGACCTGGCGCACGCCCGCATCCGCAAGATGCTCGACGAGGGCAAGCCCATGCCGCAGTATTTCAAGGACTATCCCGTCTACTACGCCGGCCCCGCCAAGACGCCGCAGGGGATGCCTTCGGGATCGTTCGGCCCGACAACCGCCGGCCGCATGGACGCCTTCGTGGATCTCTTCCAGAGCCAGGGCGGGTCGTTCGTCATGATCGCCAAGGGCAATCGCTCCAAGGCGGTGACGGACGCCTGCAAGAAGCACGGCGGGTTCTATCTCGGGTCCATCGGCGGGCCCGCGGCCATCCTCGCCCAGACCAACATCAAGAAGGTCGAACTCGTGGACTTCGAGGACCTGGGCATGGAGGCGGTGCGCAAGATCGAGGTCGTGGACTTCCCCGCCTTCATCATCGTCGACGACAAGGGCAACGACTTCTTCGAGCAGCTCACCAGCACCGGCAGCAAGGGCGAGCACTGACCGCGCGCGGCGGCACGAACGACCGGGCGCGGAGGGTTGCCCCTGCCCGGTGGGGCCACTATCATTCGACGCGCGGGGGTTTTGAGTTCTCCGTGGCGATTTGCCCGCTTATGAACGACTCTTCTTCCGACCCCTCGGCCCCAGCTCGGCAGGACCTTGTGATGCCCGGCTCCGACGCCCCTCAGGCGGACCCGGCGCAGCCGCCACCGCCGCCGCCCTCGTTCGGACGGCAAGCGGCGCAACTCGTGGTCATCCCCGCCCTGATCGTCGTGGCGGTCATTGCGCTGATGTCGCTCTTTGCCCTGCTCGCGGGGCGGGAGGAGAACGTCCAGGACCTGGTGGCACGGCTAAGGCAGTCCAGCGGGTCGGGCAAGCTCGCCCTGGGCATACAGGACCCACGGTACAAGGATCGCAGCCTGGCCGCCGCCACGCTCGCCACCAAGATCCCAGAGATGCGCGACCCGGCGCAGCGCGCTGAACTGAGCGGCGAGTTGCAGGACATCCTGAACAAGAGCGTGGCGGAGGAGGAGGACATGCTCCGCGCGTACCTGCTCATCGCGCTGGGCCAGCTCGGACAGGCGTCGGCGATCCCGATCGTCGCGGACGGTCTTGGATCGCCGCTGGAGCGGGTTCGGCAAGCCGCGGTGCGTGCCCTGCTGAGTTGGCCCGAGCCGGCGGAGTTGGCCTCGGTGCAGCCTCGCCTGCTGCCGCTGACCGCGGACCTCAGCCCCGCGGTGCGCACCGAAGCGGTGTTGGCGGTGGGAAAACTGGCGCAGGCATCCACGGCCCAACCGGACCACGCCATCGCGGCCCTGACCGGCGCGCTGCGGAGCACCGACCCGACCCATCGCGAGGCACGCTGGAACGCCGCGGTGGCGCTGACGCTGCTGGGCGATGAAGCGGGCGCGGGCTTCGTGGTCGACGTGCTGCTGAATCGGGAGGCGCTGGCGCAGCTGCCGGCGGCGTGGGAGGGCCCGGGCGTCAATCAGAAGCTCAGCGCCGCCGGTCAGGACCGCGTCATCTTGTCCACCTTGGCGGCGTTGGCTAAGATCGGCCACCCGAAAGTTCGAGCACGCGTCGAGGAACTGTCGAAGAAAGACCCGAGCCTGGGCGTGAGAAACCGCGCCACGCAGATCATGCAGCACTCCCCACGGGATTGACCGATGGCCGCCACCCATAAGCAAGTTGTCAAAGTCTGGATCGCCCCGGGGTGCATCGTGTGCGACGCCTGCGAGACCGACTGCCCGGAGGTCTTCGACGTGCAGGAGGAGACGTGCGTGATTCGGCCCGACGCCAAGAACGCCGAGTTCACCAAGCCGCTGACCCCCTCGATCATCGTGGCGGCTGAGGGCTGCCCCGTGGAGGTGATCAAGTTCGAGACGATCGAAGTGGAAGGGCCAGAGCCTTGGGCGGGCAAGGAACCGGCGGCGGCGGCTGCCGGCGGCGGCGGCGGTGGGGGTGGGCACACGGCGTCCACGAAGAAGACCGGCTGGGTCCCGCCCGAGGGCGCACCGGACCCGAAGTGGGCGGCGCTGCTCTCGCAGTCCAGGACCAGCGGCAGTCGAAGCGCCGGCGGCGCGACCGTGGGCGTCCGCCGCGCTAAAGCGCCCGCCGAGGCCATCGCCCGTGCTGTGCCCGCTGACGCGCCGCCCGACGCGATGGCGGCGGCGATGGTCGGCTCAGGTTTTGCCAGGCCCGCCACCAGCGTGGCGCAGCGCATCCGGGACAAGGCCAAGGGACTCACGCGGCGCGAAGTCGTCGCGGGCATCAGCGGCGCAGCCGCGGCTGCCTGGGCGCTGATGGCCGCCACCGCCGGAACCCTGGGCGGCGCCTTCCAGTCGTTCCTGGTCCCCAAAGTCACGCGCGAGCCGCCGAGCACCTTCAGGGCCGGAAAACTCTCGGACTATCCCACGCCCGGTGTCTACGAGCAGTTCAAGCCTCAGAACGTCTGGATCGTTCACCTGGCCGACGGCAAGCTCGTGGCGCTCTCGACCATCTGCACCCATCTGGGCTGCATCCCCAACTGGATCGCGGCGGACCAGAAGTTCAAGTGCCCCTGCCACGGCTCGGGGTTCTACGTCGATGGCGTGAACTTCGAGGGGCCTGCCCCGCGGCCGCTGGAGCGCCTGCGGATCACGCTCGAGGGCGAGTTCGTGGTGGTGGACAAGTCCGCCAAGTTCCGTCAGGAACTCAAGCAGTGGGGCCTGCCCGGCAGCGAGCTGCTGGTCTGATCACCTCTGGGCAGAAGCGTCTGCGATAGAAAGGTCGAGTGGAGCCTAGCGTTTGATTGCCCGCAGCGCCAGGAACATGGGGATCTCGCGGCGTGCGGTGTTCTCGGCGGCGGCGCGCGGACCCGAGTCGCTCACACGATGGCTCGGCCACTCTTCCATCGCGTCCACCAGCAGACCGGCGCCGGACAGCGCTCGCACGTAACTCTGCAGCGGACGATGGAACGTCCAGGTGTGCAGACCGTCACCCTGCCCCGGGTGCGTGATGATCTTCTCCTTGAACGCCAGCAGATACCGGTCGATGCGACGGTACTGAGTGCGGTGCTCCTCGTCATAGCCCCAGTCGGCGTTCTTGGGCACACGGAAGCACGGATGCATCATGACCACGACGCACCGCGCCATCGGTTCGAGCAGCGCCGCGATGCCCTTGAAGACCGGCTCGATCGGGTCCAGGTCCTGGATCGCCAGCAGCAGCGCCGCGGCGGTGAAGCGTTTGCCCGCCAGGTCGGGAGCGGCCGCCAGATCGCGCGCGTCGGCGACGTGGAACTGGATGGACGGATCGCTGCGCTCCATCGCCAGTTGGATCATGCTCGAGGCGGCGTCCACGCCGGTGACCGCGGCGCCCTTGGTGCGCAGAACACGACTGAACGCCCCCTGCCCACAGGCCACGTCCAACACTCGATCCGCAGGCCCGATCTGCAGCAGACGCATCGCTCCGGGGAACACAACGTTCTGCTGATAATCGCTGCCGCTGTCGCCCACCAGCGCGTCGTACCAGTCGGCGACGGAGGCCCAGTGGGTGTCCAGGCGTCGCGGACCAGGCGGAGGTCGGCGCGGGCGATCGGTCTTTCGCGGGGTTCGTGCGGGTGGTTTCATGAGCGCGGCGTTGATCGTAACAGTTTTTGCGAACCTTCCGAAGGGCCTATTTTACGCCCATAATTAAATGAGATTCAAGTTCTTACGCACTTGTCCCCTTTGTCCTGAAATCATTCCTCACTAACCGTATATTTATATTGCTCAGATAGTCTTTACGGAAGCGCCTCCACCAGAGGCGCAGCGATCAGGGTCAACAACACGTTCTGGAGACTCGCAATGGCGGTGTGTGACGCGATCAGGAGCGCGGCGGTGGCGTTGACGTTGGCGGCGGCGCTGGCTGCTCCGGCGCAGGCGCAGCTGGAAGTGGACCCGGAACTTAGCGACTACACGCCCGTCGAGGGCGTCTCGGGCACGATCAAAAGCGTGGGCTCGGACACGATGAACAACCTGATGACGCTCTGGCAGGAGGGGTTTCAGAAGATGTACCCCAACGTCAAGATCGAGGTCGAGGGCAAAGGATCCACCACCGCTCCGCCGGCGCTGATCGAGGGAACCGCGACGTTCGGCCCGATGAGCCGAGAGATGAAGGCGGCGGAGATCGACGCCTTTGAGAAGAAGTTCGGGTACAAGCCCACCGCCTTGACCACGGGCATCGACATGCTCGCGGTCTACGTTCACAAGGACAATCCCATCCGCAGTCTGTCGCTGCGTCAGGTGGACGCGATCTTCAGCAAGACACGCATCGGCGGGCACAAGACGGACATCACGCACTGGGGACAATTGGGCCTCACCGGCGACTGGGCCAACAAGCCCATCAGTCTCTACGGGCGCAACTCGGCGTCGGGGACGTACGGCTACTTCAAGGAACTAGCGCTGTTCAAGGGCGACTTCAAGGACAGCGTGAAAGAGCCCGGCGGCTCCAGCGGCGTCGTCCAGGCGGTGGCCAGCGATCCCTTTGGCATCGGGTACAGCGGCATCGGGTATCGCACCGCGGACGTGGTGCCGGTGCCCCTGTCGGCGAGCGATGGCGACGAGGCGGTCGCGGCGGACGTGGACCACGCCTACTCCGGCGATTATCCGCTGGCGCGTTTCCTTTACGTCTACGTCAATGCCCAGCCCGGACGCGAGCTCGACCCGCTTCGACGCGAGTTCATCCGGTACGTCTTCAGCAAGCAGGGACAGAAGGACGTGCTCAAGGACGGTTATTTCCCGGTCACCGCGGCGATCGCCAGCGAGATTCTTGCCGAGCTGGGCATCGAATCCGTCCCCGGCGCTTCCGGCGAATCGCAACCGCAGAAAGATTCTTGTGAGTAGGTCCTTCGGCCGCGGCGCTGGGGCCCCGCTTCAGGGCCTCGAACTTGGGGGAGCTTACAACCTCGCCCGCACGCCCCGCTGGTCTGTGTGTTTCTAGGCCCCGATCTGAGTTTCTCTCACCCGATTTCGTTCGCCACCTCGCCATGCCCGATCCGACCTCCTTCACCGGACGCACCCGCGACCGCAAGACCAAGCCGACCGTTCACCTGATCGACGCGGCGGCGCGGACGCTCATCACCGTGGGCGGCGTGGGCACGATCCTCGCGGTGCTGACGGTCTGCGTGTTCCTGGTGTACGTGGCGGTGCCGGTCTTTCTGCCCGCGAAGCTCGGTGCCAGCGGACGCGCCCAGACCCAGTGGTCGTCGCAGGCGACCCAGCGCCCGCTGCACGTGGAGTCCGACGAGCAGCAGCTCATAGGCTGGGCGATGCTCCCCGACGGAAAAGTCAACGTCTTTCAGCTCGACACCAAGGACCTGCTCTGGCAGGTGGACCTGGCGCCGTCGGAAGGTCCGAAGCTCACCGCCTGGACCTTCTCGGGCGAAGACGCCACCGCGTCGCTCGGGTACGACGACGGCACGATCCGACGCGGACGCATCGGCTTTGACGTGCGGTTCCTCTCCCGAGAAGAAACACCGCGGCAGGCCTTGGACCTCGAGGTCGGACAGACGTGCGTGGCGGAGATCGGCGGCGTCAAGGGCGTCGTGAAGCGAACCCCGGAGGATCAGTTTCGCTTTCACTCCGTGGGCGTGGACCTGCAGGAGCCGCTGAAGGTCAGCCAGCACGCGGTGCTGCTGATGGACCAGACGGTCGGCGGCGGGGGCGAGACCTTCTGTGTGCTGACCGCCGACGGCAAGCTCAAGCTCGAGGAAGTTCGGCAGCGCAAGGACATCCGCACGCGCAAGGTGACCACCCGACTGATCGAGTCCGACCTGCCCTTTGAGCCGGACCCCAGGCGTGGCCCTCCCATGCATCTGAAGCTCACCGGGCTGGGCGACAACGTATTGCTGGTGTGGGAGGACGGACAGGCGATCCGCTTCGACTGCCGCGACCGCTCGAGCCCGATGATCGCCGAGACTCTGGACCTGACCCCGCAGGTCGGCGTGACCGTGACGCGGTTCGGGTACATGCTCGGCAAGGTGACGTTCCTCGTGGGCGATTCGACGGGCAGCACCGTGGCGTGGTTCCGCACGCGGCCGGAGAGCGCACCGACGAAGGACGGCTGGGTCATGACCCCGGCGCACCGGTTGCCCGGACCCAACGCGGCGGTGACGGCGATGGGCGCCTCGACGCGCACGCGCTTGATCGCGCTGGGTTACGCCGACGGCTCGGCGCGGCTGTATCAGGTCACCAGCCACAAGCTCTTGGCGGACCTGCGGACCGACGGCTCGCCCATCGTGAGCGTGAGCGTCGCGCCCAAGGACGACGGCCTTCTCGCGCTATCGGACTCGGGCCTTTGGCGCTGGACGCTGGACCCCGGACATCCTGAGATCACCCTGGCTTCACTGTTCCTTCCCGTCTGGTACGAGAGCGCCTCGGGGCCCGAGCACGTCTGGCAGAGCACCGGCGGCACCGACGATTTTGAGCCCAAGTTCGGCCTGGTGCCGCTGATCTTCGGCACCATCAAGGCCACCGTCTACTCGCTGCTCTTTGGCGTGCCCCTGGCGCTGCTGGCAGCCATCTACACCAGCGAGTTCCTGCATCCCCGCGTCAAGGCCTACCTCAAGCCCACCATCGAGCTCATGGCCTCGCTGCCCAGCGTCGTCCTGGGCTTCCTCGCGGGAAATGTCATCGCGCGCTTCGTCGAGGGTTACGTCCCGCAGGTTCTGGCCGCCTTTGTCGCGATCCCCGCCGGGTTCCTGCTCGGCGCTCACCTCTGGCAGATGCTGCCTCAACACATGGCCATCCGCTACGCTCAGTGGCGCTTCTTCTGCATCCTGCTCACGCTGCCGGCGAGCATCCTGGCGGCGATGCTCCTGGGCCCGGCGATGGAGAGTGTGCTTTTCGCCGGCGACATCAAGGCCTGGCTCGACGGCCAGGTCGGGTCGGGCTGGGGTGGCTGGTTCTTCATCCTCCTGCCGATCTCCGCGGTGGGCGTGGCGATGCTCATCGCCCGCGGCGTCAATCCGCCTCTGCGAAACCTCACCGCCCGATGCACGCGCGGTCAGCTCGCGCTGCTGAGCCTGGGCAAGTTCCTCCTGGGCGCCGCCCTGGCGTGCGCCGCTGCCGCGATCTTCGGTGGCTTGCTCAGTGTCGGGGGCCTGGACCCGCGTGGCAGCGTGGTGGACACCTACGTCCAGCGAAACGCCATGATCGTCGGGTTCGTCATGGGTTTTGCCATCATCCCCATCATCTACACGCTGGCGGAGGACGCGTTGTCCACCGTGCCTGAGCACCTGCGATCCGCCTCGCTGGGCGCCGGCGCTACGCCCTGGCAGACCGCCACGCGCATCATCATCCCCACCGCCGCCAGCGGGCTTTTCAGCGCCGTCATGATCGGCCTTGGCCGCGCCGTGGGCGAGACCATGATCGTGCTCATGGCTGCGGGCAACACGCCGCTGATGGAGTGGAACATCTTCAACGGGCTGCGCACGCTCAGCGCCAACATCGCGGTGGAGCTTCCCGAGGCGGTGCGCGGCAGCACGCACTACCGCACGCTGTTCCTGGCGGCGCTGTGCCTGTTCGTGATGACCTTCGTGCTCAACACGGTGGCCGAGTCGGTCCGTCAGCGGTTCCGCAAGAGGGCGTTCCAGTTATGACTTCCGCCCTGGAAAGCCCGCGTCCGTCCGCGCCCGACCCGGATGATCTGGGCCGGCCCGACGCGCTGCGCAGCCCCGCCCTTTCCCGCCGACGACGCGCCAAGCCCCAGGCGTCATTGATCGCCCACGGCGAGCCGATGATCTGGATCACCGGTGGAGCGCTGGGGCTGGCGCTGGTCATGATCCTGGGGCTGCTGCTCTGGGTGCTCTTGAACGGCGTGGGAACGTTCTGGCCCGGCAGGCTCCACCGCATCGAGAACCTCAACGGCCAAGTCTCCCTGGGCGAGGTCACACGCGTGGATCATTTCGCCCCCACTCCGCAACTGCTCGAATCGCTCAGCCCCGAGGCGCGTGCGGCGGCCCAGAACGAGCTGACTGAGAACGACGGCCTGCTGCGACGGCAGCTCGTGCGCATCGGGAACTACGAGCTGACCGGCGAGCACTTCCGCTGGGTCAGCGACTACGAGATCAAGCCCGGCGGCCAGTCCTTCCCGCGCTGGTCGATCCTCGTCGAACGCATGGAGTGGGGAAGGTTCTACGGCGAACCCGCCGCCCTGAAGCTCGACGGCCAAGTCGTTGCGCAGGGCGCGGAGCAGACGTGGGCAAAGTTTCAAGAGCTGCACCGACCCTCACGCGACCGCTGGCAGGAACAGCGCGATCTCGAGACGCACGAGATCGGCGCCATCAACGCCCGAGAGGAAAGGGCACGACTGGCGGTGCGCGCCGCGGAGCTCGACCACGGCAAGGATTCGACCGAGCACCGCCTCGCGATCGAGCAGTTCCAACGCGTGAGCGAGGCGGTCAACTCCGACTTCGGCCGTGTCCGCAGCCAGATCGACAAGCTCAAAGCGGAGAACGATCGCTACCGCATGGTCATGACCACCGGCGATGGCAAGACGCAGGAGTTGATGCTGGCGGACATCGTCCGCGCGTTCCCGGCCAACCAGTTGGGTTTCTTCGGGAAGATCGGGGTGTACGGCTCTCGCTGGTCGGAGTTCCTGCGCGGCGAGCCGCGCGAGGCCAACAGCGAAGGCGGCATCTACCCGGCGATCTTCGGCACCGTCATGATGACCCTGATCATGTCGCTGGCCGTCGTCCCCTTTGGCGTGCTGGCGGCGCTCTACCTGCGCGAGTACGCCAAGGCGGGCCCGATGATCTCCGCGGTCCGCATCGCCATCAACAACCTCGCCGGCGTCCCCTCGATCGTCTTTGGCGTCTTCGGGCTGGGCTTCTTCTGTTACCTCATGGGCGCGGGCATCGACACCCTGTTTTTCGAGGCCAAGCTGCCCAACCCCACCTTCGGCAAGGGCGGCATCATCTGGGCCTCGCTCACCCTGGCGCTGCTCACGCTGCCGGTGGTCATCGTCGCCACCGAGGAGGCGCTGTCGGCGGTCCCCAATTCCATGCGCGAAGGCTCCTACGCCTGCGGCGCCTCGAAGTGGCAGACGATCAAGCGCATCGTCCTGCCCCGCGCCATGCCCGGCATCATGACCGGCATGATCCTCGCCATGGCGCGCGGCGCCGGAGAGGTCGCCCCGCTCATGCTCGTGGGCGCGGTCAAGCTCGCCCCGGAGCTTCCCTTCGACAGCGCTTGGCCCTTCCTGCACCTCGAACGCTCCTTCATGCACATGGGCTTTCACATCTACGACCTGAGCCTGCAGAGCCAGAACTCCGAGGCCGCCAAGCCCATGGTCTACACCACCACCTTGCTGCTGATCCTGATCGTGGCGATGATGAACCTCGCGGCCATCGGGCTCCGCACCCGACTCCGCAGGAAGTTCGTCGCCAACCAGTTCTGACGCCCGCCACGCCGCCCTGAGAACACGCCCATGACCGCTACGCCGCCCCCCACCGAACTCACCAAGGACCCCGGCCCCGGCACGCCCAAGTTCGGCCTGGCGCTGCCGCTGGCGATGCCCGGCGAACCCGCGAACGCCTCGCGCACCGCTCGCCTCGAAGCCATCGCCCGCGGCGAAGAGGTCCCCACCGTCACCCACGACGCCATCCAGACCGAAGACCTCGTCTTGGAGGTCAAGGACTTCAACCTGTGGTACGGCTCGAAGCGCGCCCTGTTCGACATCAACATGTCCGTGGCGCGCGGGAAAGTCACCGCGCTGATCGGACCCTCGGGCTGCGGCAAGAGCACCCTGCTCCGCTCGGTCAACCGCATCAACGACCTGATCGACAGCGTGCGCATCGAGGGCCAGATGACCCTCGCCGGGACCGCCCTCTACAATAAGACCGTCGACGTCATTGAGCTGCGCAAGCGCATGGGCATGGTCTTTCAGAAGCCCAACCCCTTTCCCATGAGCATCTACGAGAACGTCGTCTACTCACTCCGCATCGACGGCGAACAACGCAAGAGCGTGCTCGACGAGGTCTGCGAACGCTCACTCCGCGGCGCCGCCCTGTGGGAGGAGGCCCGGGACCGCCTGCAGGACAGCGCCCTGGGACTGTCCGGCGGTCAGCAGCAACGCCTGTGCATCGCCCGCGCCATCGCCGCGGAGCCCGAGGTGCTGCTCATGGACGAGCCCTGCTCCGCCCTGGACCCCATCGCCACCGGCAAGATCGAGGACCTCATCCACGAACTCAAGGGCGAGTACACCATCCTCATCGTCACCCACAACATGCAGCAGGCCACCCGCACCAGCGACTACACCGCCTTCATGTACCTCGGACGGCTGATCGAGTACGGCCCGACCGTGGATATCTTCACCAACCCGCGAACCGCCGAGACCGAGGATTACGTCACCGGTCGCTTCGGATGATCGGCCTCGCCCCGCGAGCCGGGGATGATCTGCTCCCCCGCCCCTCCGCGATTCACGGAACCACATGATCATGTCCATGCACTTACAGCGCCAGTTCGACCGACTCAAGAGAATGGTTTTGGGTCTGGGCACCGTCGTCGAGGAGACCGTCGAGGGCGCCATCCGCGCCGTGGAGACGCGCGACGTGGCGCTGGCCGCACGCGTCGTGGAGGGCGACTCCCGCATCGACTCGCTCGAGATCGAGCTCGAAGAGGAGTGCCTGCACACCCTGGCGCTCTACCAGCCCGTCGCCGCGGACCTCCGCTTCGTCGTGGCGGTGCTCAAGATCAACAACGACCTCGAACGCATCGGCGACCTGGCGGTCAACATCGCTGAACGCGTGGAGCCGATGGTCCTGCTTCCGCGTCAGACGGTGGACAACTTCGACCTCGTGGGCATGGGGAGCAAGGTCCGAGGCATGCTCAAGCGCGCCTTGGACGCCCTGGTCAACCTCGACCCCGCCCTGGCGCAGACCGTGCGCGAGACCGACGACGAGGTCGACCAGATGCACCGCGCCATGTACCGCCTGCTGGCCAACGCCGTTCGCGAGCACACCGACGCGGTGGAGCGCATCCTGCCCATGCTCACCGTCAGCCGAAACCTCGAGCGCATCGCCGACCACGCCGTCAACATCGCCGAGGACGTCATCTACATGGCGCGCGGCGACATCACCCGACACAACCGCCCGCACCCGATCACCCACAAGCACGCCGCCCGCTAAGCCGGGGACGCACTCATCCACGGATGCTGCCCCCTCTGGCGGTCTGCCGATACCTCGCCGGCGTCACCCGCATGCGGCGGCGAAACACCCGCGTGAAGTAGCTCTGGTCGGTGAAGCCCAGGTCGTGCGTGATCTGCTTGATCGATCGGTCGGTGCGCGCCAGCCAGTGGGCCGCCAGGTCCAGGCGACGACGCGTCACCGCCTCGTGGAAGCTCACGCCGGTCTCTCGCTTGAAGAGCCGGGAGAAATGCGAGGGCGAGCGGTGCACCGCCGCTGCAGCCTCGTCCCGCCCCACCGCCCGCGGAAGATGCCTCTCGACCAGTTCCATGGCTTGACGCACCAGCACTGATGGGCCGGCCTGCTTCTGACGTTCAATCGCTTCGAGCAGGCGCTCGAGCGTGCGGTGCAGCCAAGGCGCAAGCTCTTCGTCGCGGGTGATGCCCGAGAGCTCCGTGAGCGCAGCGTAGTTCCCTCCGAGAATCTCTCCCGGTGCGCCGCCCGCCTCCACCGCGGTTCGGCAGAGCGTCACCACCAGTTCCATGAAGAAGCTTTTGACCAGCTCGAACCGTCCCCGCGCGTGGTGCACCATGCCCACCAGCAGGCGGTTGAGAATCTCCCGCGCCGCGCCTCGATCACCCCGGTAGAGCGCCCCCACGAGCTGCGGCTCCTCCACCATGTACAGCCCACGCAGGTTGTAGCTCGTCGCGCTCTTGAAATCGTGGATCGCGTAGGCTCGCTGCTGCTCGCGCTGCGACTCCTCGCGCCGCTGGTCCAGCAGCGCCATGTTCGAGAGGTTGTGCCTGGCGCACAAGTCACGCAGCGCCTCGCAGGCGCGACGAACATCCACCCCGGTCCCCGGACGCTGGGTGGTGATCGCCCGCTTCTCAGGAATCTGCGCCACCAATCCGCCGAGCACCTGCGCATTGCGCATCACCGGCATCGCCCACGCCAGCGTGTCGCCCGCCTCGCTGGGCACCACGATCGGCTCGCCGAACCGCAGCGCCTCGTCGATGAGAAAGGCGTGCCGTGGGTGCCGCCTGCCCCGCACGTGCAGCAGACGGATCCGAAAGGCGCGGTGATACTCCGCGATGGCGATCTGCGGCGTGGACATCGGAGGTGAGTGTAACGCCCGACCGGTTCATCCGGGGACGAGAACATCCACGGCTTGGAGGGGCTAGGCGGCTGGCTCGTTGCGCGAGGCGACGAGTGAGGCGGCCACGCCCACGCCGATGGCGCCGGCGATCACCGCCAGCGTCACCGGGATGGGGATGTGATAGTAATGTTCGATGAGCATCTTGACGCCGATGAACGCCAGCACGAAGACCAGGGCGTGCTTGATGTGCCTGAACTTGGCCATCATCCCCGACAGGGCGAAGAACAACGAGCGCAGCCCGAGGATGGCGAACACATTCGACGTGAACACGATGAACGGGTCGCGGGTGATGGCGAAGATCGCCGGGATCGAGTCCACCGCGAAGAGAACGTCGGTGCTCTCGACCACCAGCAGCACAAGAAAGAGCGGCGTGATCCCGCGTTTGCCCTGGATGCGGGTGAAGAACTTCTGCCCCTCGTACTCGGTGCTGACGGGATAGAGTGTGCGCGCGATGCGCACCAGCGGGTTGCGGTCGGGATGGACCTGCTCGTCGCCCGCCAGCGCCATCTTGACCGCGGTGAAGAGCAGCAGGACGCCAAAGACGTAGGTGATCCAGTCGAAGCGCTCCACCAGCGCCGAGCCGCCGGCGATCATGGCGCCGCGCATGACCAAGGCGCCCAGGATGCCCCAGAAGAGCACGCGATGCTCGTACTGCCGCGGCACACTGAAGAAATTGAAGATCACCGCGATGACGAAGATGTTGTCGAGCGAGAGGGACTTTTCGACGACGTAGCCGGTGAGGTACGCCAGGGCCGCGGCTTTGCCCGTCTTCTCGTGACTGGGCAGGTCAGCCATGCCCATCCAGTCGTTCTCGTAGATGAAGTAGAGCAGCACGTTAAAGAGCAGTGCCGCCACGACCCACACCGCGGTCCAGATCAGCGCTTCGCGCGTGTGGATGACGTGCGCCTTGCGATTGAACACGCCCAGGTCGAGGGCAAGAAACACGCAGACCAGAGCGACGAAGGCGAGCCAGAGATAGATGGTCATGGAAGAATCTAAGGTCGAGGGTCTAAAGTTTAGAGTGAAAGCAGGGCATGATCTTAAAGGAATTCAGCCCTGGACCGCAGACCCTGTGCCCTGTTTCAATTTCTTCCCGCCATCAGTCCCGCCCAGTAGGCTTGTCGGTGCGGCTTAAGGAAGAAGTAGTAGAGGTAGCCCTCGGAGAATTGACGCCCCGCGAGCTGCTCCGCGGCAGCGCCGAGCCCCATATAGATGTCCGCCCGACCGGGGGCGCGGATGGCTCCGCCGGTGTCCTGGTCGAGCATGAGCTGGTCGAATCGTTCGTTGACCGTGACCGGTGACCCGAGCATGTCCGACACGGGGGTGTTGGTGCTGGCGAGCACGACGCCGCCGCGGGGGTAGACGTCTTTGTCCGTGGCCAGCGATCGCATGGTCTCGACCTTGAACCCCAGCGAACCGGCGGGCCAGTTCACACCGTCGTACTGCTGAAAGAAGACGAAGCGGTCGTTGCGTTGCGAATAGCGCGGCAGGTCCTGCGGGTTCTTACGGAAGTACTCGCGCAGCGTCGCCAAGCTCAGACGGTTCTTCTCGATCCTGCCCTCCTCGACGAGGATGCGACCGATGCTCGTGTACTCGTGCCCGTTGGTCCCCGCGTAGCCGACGTAGAGCACGCTGCCGTCGGTCATGTTCAGCTTGGCCGAGCCGTTGACCTGCACGATGTAGGCTTCAAAGGCGTCACGGAAATAGACCAGTTCGCTGCCCGCGAGCAGGTTCTGTTGCTCGATCTGGGCACGCGTAGGATAGGTCTGCACCGTGTTGCCCACCCGTCGGCCCATCACCGCGCCGGTGGCCGGGTCGGTCACCAGATCGCTGGGGCGCGAGTAGATCGGGTATTGAAACGGGCCGCTGCGCGTGGTCGACGCGTCGAACTCCGGCGTGCAGTAGCCCGTGTAGAGCACGATGCCGTTGTCGTTCCAGCCCACGCTCATGTAGGTGTCGAACTCGGCGCGGATCGTCTGCTGGAACTGCTCGGCGCTGGTGGAGGAGGCGAGGATTTGCCGGAACGCAAAGACGCTGGCGTGGGCGTTGCTGTGCGTGATGCCGATGCCCGGGGCGGGGAAGAACCGCTGCGTCGAGGGCTTGCTGAACCACTCCACGCTCCGCTGCATCGCGGTGAGCAACCCCTCGTCCCGTCGAGCATACGCCCGGGTCAAGTCCGGCAGCATCGCCTGATCCACGATCTTTCTTAGAGCACTGGACCCCGGCGGCAGCGGACGCGAATAGTCCGGAGCGGCCACCATCTCCTGCTTCTTGCAGCCGGTGAGCGACAGGGCAACCGTGATGAGCGTGAGTGCGACGATCCGTCGTGCGTGCATGATGGTTCCTTCCTTGGAATCCGTGTGACCGGATATTGTGATCGCGTTTGAGGACGGACGCAAGCTGCTGCAATCCGAAAGCATGAACCCCGCGCGTCATACAATCCCTCCCATGCCCGAGCAGGTCTTCGAGCTTGTCAGTGAGAATCAGCCGCGCGGCGATCAGCCCGCGGCCATCGACACGCTGACCGAGGGCATCGCCTCCGGCGGCAGATATCACACGCTGCTCGGCGCCACCGGCACGGGCAAGACGTTCACCATGGCCAACGTGATCGCTCGGCTCAACCGCCCCACGCTGGTGATCAGTCACAACAAGACGCTCGCCGCCCAGCTCTACGAGGAGTTCAAGGAGCTCTTCCCGCACAACTGCGTCTGCTACTTCGTTTCCTATTACGACTACTACCAGCCCGAAGCCTACATCCCCGCGCGCGATATCTACATCGAGAAGGACTCCTCCCGCAACGACGACCTGGACCGCCTGCGCCTGCACGCCACCACCAGCCTCGTCACGCGACGCGACACCCTCGTTGTCGCCTCCGTCTCCTGCATCTTCGGCTTGGGCTCGCCCGAGGAGTACAAACGCTCGGTCGTCACGCTCTCCAAGGGGCAGACCCTCGACCGTCGCGCGACCCTGCTGGCGCTCAACGATATGCAGTACACCCGCGCCGACGTGGAGTTCAAGCGCGGCTCGTACCGTGTCCGCGGCGACGTGATCGAGATCTTCTGCGCCGGCGAAGAGGTCGCCTACCGCATCGAACTCTTCGGCGACACCATCGACCGCATCGACATCATCCACCCGCTCACCGGCGAAGTCCTCATCGAGGAACACACCGTCTTCATCTACCCCGCGGTCCACTACGTCGTCCCGCAGGAACAGGTGCAGCACGCCCTGACCTCCATCAAACAAGAACTCGACCAACGCGTCATGCAGCTGCGTCACGAGGGCAAACTCCTCGAAGCCCAACGCCTGCTCGCCCGCACCAAGTACGACCTGGAAATGATCCAGGAGGTGGGCTACTGCTCCGGGATCGAGAACTACTCCCGTCACCTCGACGGCCGCCCGCCCGGAGCGCGCCCGTACACCCTGCTGGACTATTTCATGCTCGACCGTAACGCCGTTGCGACGCCGGGCCGGGGTCGTCACGACGACTGGCTTCTGCTCATCGACGAGAGCCACGTCACTCTGCCCCAGCTCCGCGCCATGTACAACGGCGACCGCAATCGCAAGCAGGTCCTGGTGGACCACGGCTTCCGACTTCCCTCGGCGCTGGACAATCGCCCTCTGCGCTTCGAAGAGATCGAGCAACTCTGGCCCCAGACGGTCTTTGTTTCCGCCACTCCCGGGCCTTACGAACTGGAGAAGTGCCAAGGCGCCGTCGTCGAACAGATCATCCGCCCCACCGGGCTTGTGGACCCCGTCATCGAGGTGCGGGCTGCACAAGGTCAGGTCCCCGACCTGATGCAGATCGCCAAGGAGCGTGCGGCGCGGGGCGAACGCACGCTCGTCACCACGCTCACCAAACGCCTGGCGGAGGACCTCTCCGCCTACATGCTCGATCACGAGCTCAAGTGCCGCTACCTCCACAGCGACATCGAGACGCTCGAGCGCGTGACCATCCTGCGCGAGTTGCGTGAAGGCGAGTACGACGTGCTCGTGGGCGTGAACCTGCTGCGCGAGGGGCTGGACCTGCCCGAGGTCTCACTCGTGGCGATCATGGACGCGGACAAGACCGGGTTCCTCCGCAGCCCCACGAGTCTGATCCAGACCATCGGTCGAGCGGCGCGCAACGTGAACGCCACCGTGCTGCTCTACGCCGACACCGTGACGCCGGCGATGAGGCAGGCCATCGACGAGACCAACCGACGCCGCGCTAAACAACTGGCGTACAACGCGGAGCACGGGATCACGCCGCAGACGATCAAGAAAGAGATTCGTCGCGGCATCGAGCTGGAACTCAAGGCACGCCAGACCGCGCGGGAGGCGATCAACGTCCAGAGCCAGGAGCAGTTCGACCGCAACGAACTGCTCGCGGAGCTAGAGGGACTGATGCTCCAGGCCGCCGAGGCGCTGGAGTTCGAGAAGGCGGCGGAGCTGCGCGACCGCATCAAGATGATCCACGATTCACCGGGCATCGGCGCCGCCGAGGCCTTCGCCGGCAAGAAGTTCAAGCCCAAGCCCGGAACCCCCGGAAGCAAGACCGTTCACCGCAGGCATCGCAAGCCCTAACGACGACGCGAACGCGCTGCGTCACCTGAACAACCCCGGCAGCCACGTCGTCAAGACCGGCAGGTACGTCACCAGCAGCACCCCCATCAACTGCACGCAAAGCACCGGCACGATCGACCGGCACACCTCGCCCAGCGGCTTGTTGAACCGGTACGACGACAAGAACAGATTCATCCCCACCGGCGGCGTCAGATAGCCCAGCTCCAGGTTCGCCAGAAAGATCACCCCCAGGTGCAGCGGGTCGATCTCGAACGCTTCGCCCAGCGGCACCAGCAGCGGCGCCACCACCACGATCGCGGAGTAGATGTCCATCAGGCATCCCACCAGCAGCAGAAACAAGTTCAGCAGCAACAGGAACACCAGCTTGTTCT
Organism: uncultured Phycisphaera sp.; assembly: GCA_964496285.1. Taxonomy (GTDB): domain Bacteria; phylum Planctomycetota; class Phycisphaerae; order Phycisphaerales; family Phycisphaeraceae; genus CAZBXW01. The sequence goes on along the minus strand of CAZBXW010000002.1, from coordinate 310,093 downwards.
GAACCGATCCCGTCACCCACTCCACCGCGTACTCCGGCACCATCGCGAAGATGAGGTAGTTCGTCAGCCCCTGCGCCACGCAGAGGATCAGCATCACCCCGCCCACGACCAGACCCGCCTCGACCATCACCCGCGGCACGTCACGCACCAGTCGCAGGTCACGCTTGAGGATCGTCTGCGTCGCGAGTGCGTAGATCGCAGTCACCGCGGAGGCCTCCACCGTCGTGGCCCAGCCCGAGAAGAGCGACACCATGCACACCGCCGGCAGCAGCAATTCCCACTTCGCTGCCCAGAGGGCCACTCGTGCCGCACGCCACGAGAACGGGTGCGACGCCTGACTCAAGCGGCGGGGCGGACCCTGCCAAACGCCCAGCATCGCGGTCGCTGTCACCATGACACACCCCGGCAGGATCGCTGCGAGGAATATCTGCTCGATGGGAATCTTGGCGATGATGGCGTAAAGAATCAGCGGCAGACAAGGCGGGAACAGCAGCCCGAGCGATCCGCTGCCCGTGAGCAGGCCCAGCGCGTTGCGCGGCGAATACCCCGCGGAGACCAGCACCGGCATGAGAAGCCCGCCCAGCGCCAGGATCGTCACGCCCGAGGCGCCGGTGAAGCTCGTGAAGAATGCGCACACCAGCACACAGACAATCGCAGGTCCGCCCCGGATGCTGCCAAAGAGCGCATCGAACACGGCGATGAGTCGCTTCGACGCCCCGCCCTCCGCCAGGAAGTACCCCGCCAGCGTAAAGAGCGGGATCGCCGGGAGCGTCGGGTTGGTCACGAGGCGATAGAAATCCACATGCACGCTCGAGATCGGCGTCAGCTCCCCCCAGAACAGAATCACCGCCGACCCGCCCAGCACCGCGAAGATCGGCGAGCCCAGCAGTGTGCCAATCCCCAGCGCCACGAACGCGGGAATGACCCACACAGCAGGATTCGTAGCGAAATACCCCACCGCGAGCAGCACTGCGGTGAGGGTCAACGCGATCCCTCGCAACCACCCGCGATCACCGCTGAGCCAGAGCACGCGCAGCGCGATCAGCCCGAATCCCACGGGCAGAAACGCCTGCATGACCCACAACGGGATTCGATACGCCAGCATTCGCGAAGGGTCGAACTCGCTGCGTACGAACTCGACGCCCGCCCAGAGCAGCGCGAGGGTGACGACCGCTGCGACGCTGCCCGCGACGATTCTGGCGCAGCGCGTGGGCCAACCCTTGGGCAGCATCTCGGTGGTCGCCAACGAGAGCAACCGCCCCTGCCTCGCCGCCACCGCCCCGCCGACCATCGCCACGATCAGGCTGCCGTGCTGCCCAAACGCGGTGGACCCGGAGATCCCCAGCTTGAACTGTCGCAGCACCATCTCGATCAGCGGCAGCAGCACCATCCCCGCCAGCGCCGCCACGAGCACCGCGCTCTCCGTGAAGTTCCAGGCGCGGACGAACCCTCCGGGGAAGATGGACCTCGCGGGGTCAGGCGGAGTTGTCTGGGGCACCGGGTCGATTATGACCTCCGTGATCGGCCACGCAAACGGTCGATCAGATTCCGTCGCCGACCTTCGGCTCGGCCATCGGGCTGTGCGTGTCCGCGGACTCGGGCACTTGTGAGGCGCTGGTGGGGAGCGTGATGGTGAAGGTGCTGCCCTTGTTGTCGCGGGTCACCGGGCTCTGCACCGCGACGGTTCCGCCGTGCTCCTGCACGATCTTTCGCGTGACGACCAGGCCCAGGCCCGTGCCGCGCATGCCCTTGGTCGAGACGAAGGGCTCGAAGAGTCGCTTGCGTTGGAGCGGTTCGATGCCCACGCCGTTGTCCGTGACGCTGATGCGGACGAAGCGGGCGTCCTGCGTGATCTCGCAGCGCAGCGTCACCGCCCCGCTGCTGGGCTCGCACGCCTCCAGCGCGTTGTTGAGCAGGTTGAGCACCGCCTGGTGCACGCCCGCGGAGTCCACGGGGATCGGCGGCATGTTCGCGTCGAAGTCCGTCAGCAGCGCCACCTTCTTGTCGTCGTAGAGTCGCTGCAGCAGCGCCACCGCTTCCCCCAGCAGCCTGGGCAGATTGGTCATCTCCAACTCGGGCTTACGCTGCTTGGAGAAGGCGAGCATGTTGGTGGTGAGCATGTAGATGCGTTCGAGATTCCGCGTGACGATCTTCCACCCGCCCGACACGACGGAGAAATCATTCTTGCGCATGCCCAGGTCCACGACGTCCGCCCCGCCGCGAAGCCCCTGCAGGATGTTCTTGATGGAGTGCGAGAGTGAAGCGACGGTCTGACCCACGGCGGCCAGTCGTTCCCGACCCAAGCGCTCCTGCAGCAGCTCGGCGTTGGCCATCGCCAGCCCGGTCTGTACGCCGATCGCCGTGAGCAGGTGCAGCTGGTCCTCGGTGTAGGTGTAGTTGGCGATCTTCGAGTCCAGGTGGATCACGCCGAAGGTGCGGTCCTTGAACCGGATGGGCACGCAGAGCGCCGAGCGGATGCCGAACTCGTGAACGCTCTCGCTGCTGGTGAAGCGTTTATCGCTCATGGCGTTGCTCGAAAGGACGCCCTCGCCCTTGCGCAAGACGTGCTGCACGATGGTTCGGCTGATGGTGATCTTGGCCGCCTTCTTGCCCGCCGGCGTCACGCGGTGCCGGATCACCACCGGCTCAGGCTTCTCGTCGGGCGACTCCTGCAGCAGGATGAATCCCTGATCCGCCTGGAAGAACTCGAAGACCACGCCCATCACTTTCTCCAGCAGTTCGGTGCGGTCCTGCACCGAGCCGATGAGCGTGACCAGTTCGTAGATGATGCGCAGCTGCAGCGCCGCAGCCTCGTTGGGCTCGGGCACCGACATGATCATCGAGTCGTCGCTCGAAGCGACCGTGGCCTCGACGTGCGAGTCGATCTCGCCCTTCTTCGCCACGCGGACGCTGCCGCTGCCTCGCACCTGCACCGGCGAATGACCGAACACAAACAGCGTGCTCCCGGTGCGGACCTGATCGCCCAGCTGCAATCGCCAGCGGTCGGTGATGCGCTGTCCGTTGACGTAGGTCCCGTTGGCGCTGCGCAGGTCGTTGATGTACCAGCGGCCCTCGTCGGGCGTGAGTTCCGCGTGTCGCCGGGAGATCGTCTTGTCCCTCAGCGGCAGCGACTCGCTGGAGCGCCCGATGAGCTGAGGCTCATTGTCCGGCAGCTCGAAGCGTTTGCCTTTGTCGGGGCCTTGGAGCACGGTGAGGATGAGCATGGCGTGATCCGGCGAGACGGTGGTTCGACCCAGCGAGCACCGCAGCTCACTTTAGGCGAGCGCTCCACAGCTTGAGCTGGGCCTGGAGACCCGCGAGCCCCGCATTGCCCTGCGTGCGATACCGCTTGACCACGTTGGCAGCGCCGAGCCAGTCGTAAACGTCGCGTTTCACGACCGCTCGTTGCTTCACGTCGGTGCACGCCTTGTTGAACGCAGGCACGTCGAGCTGCGCCAGCCGGTCCCTCCCCTGGCTCTCACACTGTCGCACCAGGCCCCCGACGATCTGATGCGCGGTGCGGAACGGCACGCCCTTGGTCACGAGATACTCCGCCAGGCTCGTGGCGTCGAGGAATCCTCGGTCGAGCGACTGCCCAATCTTCTCCTGATCGAACCGGGCGGACTTCACCATGCGTGTGGCCATCGCCAAACAGTCCTTCACCGCGTCGAACGCCTCAAAGACGTGCCGCTTGTCCTCCTGCAGGTCCCGGTTGTAGCCGATGGGCAGGCCCTTGAGCGTGGTGAGCAGCGCCACAAGGTTCCCGTAGACTCCGCCGCACTTCCCGCGGATGAGCTCGAGCATGTCCGGGTTGCGCTTCTGGGGCATCATCGACGATCCCGTCGTGTACGCCTCGCCGAGCTTGAGGAATCCGAACTCGGTGGAGCAGTAGAGAATCCACTGCTCGGCCCAGCGCGAGAGCGTCATGGCGGTCATCGCCAAGGCGTAGACGAAATCCACCGCCACGTCGCGCGAAGCGGTGGCGTCGATGCTGCTGTCGCCCGGAAGCGTCAGCGTCGGCAGCGCCCCGCCGGAGGCGAGGGTCCGTGTCGTCGTGTCTCGGTCCAACGGCAGACTCGACCCCGCGATGGCGCCGCTGCCCAGGGGGTTGGTCGGGTCGATCGCCCCCATCGCCACGAAGCGCAGCGAGGCTCGATTCAGCGCCTCCGCCCACGCCAGCAGTTCGCCGCCGAGCACGATCGGCTGCGCCCGTTGCAGGTGCGTGTACGAGGGCATCACAATCGTGCCCTGCGCTTCGGCCAGCGCCACGAAAGCTCCCATGAGTTGCAACAATTCATCGTCGATCTCATCGCGCGCCGCGTGCGCCCACAGCCGCAGGTCCAAGGCGACCTGATCGTTGCGCGAACGCCCCGTATGCAATTTCCTTCCGGGGTCGCCGACCTTCTCGATCAGGGCGGACTCGATGCACATGTGGACGTCTTCGAGGTCCAGCCGCCAACCCTTCCAGTCGTCGCCGAAGCGCGCGATCTCCTGCGCGATGGACTTGAGCCCGCGTTCGATGGCGCGGAGGTCCGCCGCGGTGATCAGGCCGACTTTCCGCAGCATCCGCGCATGAGCCACCGACCCGGCGATGTCGTGCATCGCCAGTCTGCGGTCGTACGCCAGCGACGAGACGAACCGAGCCGCCAACTCGTCCGCGTCGCTTCCGGGCGCGGACTTTGCGTGTTCCCATGGTTTGGACATGCGTCCCAGTATATCGCTGTGCTAGAGCGTTTCTGACCGGATGGCCGGATGGAAGAGGATCAACCGAGTTGGTCCTCGCAAGAAAATCTCTTACCCGGTCCGTCCTTCTTCATCCGGTCATCCGGTCAAACTCGATCTCGCACCGATCGTCGTTTCGCGCGAATGATAGAATGCTCCGCTCTCCGCGATTCATCGAGAAACACCATGCCACCCAGCACCAGGCAGCGAAAAGTCCTGAACCGATACTCCCGCCGGGTCACGGAAGTCCTCGCCCAGGGCCACAGCCAGGCGATGCTTTACGCCACCGGAATGACCGAGGCGGACATGCACAAACCGCAGGTGGGCATCTGCTCCGTCTGGTACGAGGGCAACCCCTGCAACATGCACCTCCGCTCGCTCGGCGACGAAGTGAAGAAAGGCGTCACCGCCGCGGGCCTCGTTGGGATGCAGTTCGCCACCGTCGGCGTCTCCGACGGTATCAGCATGGGCACCGACGGCATGAGCTACTCGCTCCAGTCGCGCGACCTCATCGCGGACTCCATCGAGACCATCATGGGGGCTCAGTGGTACGACGCCCTGGTCGCCCTGCCCGGGTGCGACAAGAACATGCCCGGCTGCATCATCGCCATGGGCCGACTCAATCGCCCGGCCATCATGGTCTACGGCGGAACCATCCGCGCCGGCTGCGTCAACGGCAAGAAGCTCGACATCGTCTCCTCGCTCGAAGTCTATGGCCAGCTCATCAACGACAAAGTCACGCGCAGCGAACGCGACAGCGTCGTCCGCCACGCCTGCCCCGGCGCGGGCGCCTGTGGCGGGATGTACACCGCCAACACCATGGCCAGCGCCATCGAAGCCCTGGGCATGAGCCTGCCCTACTCCGCCTCCATCCCCGCGGAAGACCCTCGAAAGATCGAGGAATGTCATCAGGCCGGCGAAGCGGTCCTCAACCTGCTCAAGCGCGACATCAAGCCGCGCGACATTATGACCCGCGCCGCTTTCGAGAACGCCATGGTCGTCGTTATGGCCTTGGGCGGCTCAACCAATTCCGTGCTCCACCTCATCGCCATGGCGAAGTCCGTGGGCGTCAAACTCTCCATCGACGATTTCCAGAAAGTCTCTGACCGAGTCCCCTTCCTCGCGGACCTCAAACCCTCAGGCCAGTTCGTCATGGAGGACCTGCACCGCGTGGGCGGAACCTCAGGGGTGATGAAGTACCTTCTCAAGCACAAACTGCTCGACGGCTCCTGCCTCACCTGCACAGGCAAGACTCTGGCTCAGAATCTCAGACCGCTCGCCGACCTCGACCCCCGACAGTCCATCGTCGCCCCGCTCGAGAATCCCATCAAGCCCTCCGGGCACATCACCATCATGTACGGCAACCTCTGCCCCGGCGGCGCGGTGGCCAAGATCACCGGCAAAGAGGGGCTCGTTTTCAACGGCGTCGCTCGTTGCTTCGATTGCGAAGAGGATATGCTCAAGGGCGTGGAGCAAGGCAAAGTCAAGAAGGGCGACGTCGTCATCATCCGCTACGAGGGACCCAAAGGCGGACCCGGCATGCCCGAGATGCTCCTGCCCACAGGCGTCATCATGGGCGCCGGACTCGGCAAGCACGTCGCGCTGCTCACCGACGGCCGATTCTCAGGCGGATCGCACGGCTTCATCGTCGGGCACATCACCCCCGAAGCCCAGGACGGTGGACCCATCGCCCTCGTCCAAGACGGCGACGCCATCACCATCGACTCCCAGTCCCGCAAGATCACCCTCCACGTCACCGCCGCCGAGATCGCCAGGCGGCGAAAGAAATGGAAGATGCCCGCCTACAAAGCCACCAACGGAACCCTCTGGAAATACATCCAACTCGTCAAGACCGCCAGCGAAGGCTGCGTGACGGATGAGTAACCATGCGCATCAAACTGACCCGTCACGCTAAAGTCAGTCTTCGTGAAAGGGGTATCCGACTTGACTGGGTTCGCCGGGCCATAGCACAGCCGTGGCTCTCGCAGCACGACTTGCACGATCCCGTCCTTCGACACGCACTGATCCCCATTGAGGAATTCAGCGATAGAGTTCTTCGAGTAATCTATGATCCTTCAGATGAACCTATCCGTGTAGTAACCGCCTTCTTCGACCGTCGAGTTCGTAAGGAGAAATTACGATGAAAGTCCGTTATGACCCTGATACCGACGCTCTTTACATACGCCTGCGAACTGGAAAGATCGTCGATTCCGAGCAGCTCGCCACAGATGTGATTGTTGACTACGACCAGAAGAATCGAATCGTCGCGGTCGAATTGCTCCGCGCCCGCAAGCATCTGGCACAACCCCGCAAGCGCAAAGTCGCCTGATCGAAAGATACTTCATGACCGACACCCCCGTTACCCGTCACCCGCCACCACCGGCTCCTACCAAATCCATGGACGCCATCGTCGCGCTCTGCCGACGACGCGGGTTCATCTGGCAATCCTCCGAAATCTACGGCGGAATCAACGGTTTCTGGGACTACGGCCCTCTGGGCGTGGAACTCAAACGCAACCTCAAGGAAGCCTGGTGGAACGACGTGGTCCGCTGCCCCGGCAAGGGCCCCGACGGCAATCTCATCGACATCGTCGGCGTCGACTGCACCATCATCATGAACCCCAAAGTCTGGGTCGCCTCCGGCCACGTCGCGGGGTTCAACGATCCCATGCGCGACTGCAAGACCGACGGATGTAAGGGACGGTTCCGTGCTGACCACCTGGATACCTATCAGTGCCCGCTCAAGCCCAGTAAATCACCTGGGCAGTTCGAGAAGTGTCAGCTCACTGAAGCCCGTCAGTTCAATCTGATGTTTGATACTTATACGGGGGCGATCCGCGACGAGGATAACAAGACCTACCTTCGACCTGAAACTGCACAGGGTATCTTCTGCCAGTTCCGTAATGTCGTGGATACGTCTCGTGTGAAGATTCCCTTTGGAATCGCACAACAAGGCAAAGCCTTTCGCAACGAGGTGACGCCTCGCAACTATACTTTTCGATCCCGCGAGTTCGAGCAGATGGAGATCGAGTTCTTCATCCGACCTGAGACCGCCAAGGAATGGTACGTCTACTGGCGCGACACGCGCTTGGCGTGGTGGCGCTCGGTCGGACTCACCAGCGAGAACCTGCAACTGCGTGAGCACGACAAGGACGAGCTTTCACACTACGCCAAGGACGGGGCGGGGACCAGCGATATCGAGTACCGCTTCCCCTTCACCGCTCCCGGATATGGCGAACTCGAAGGCGTGGCCCATCGCACCGACTTCGACCTGCGTCAGCACGCGGAGCACTCGGGCCTGGGCGATAAGCTCAAATACTTCGACCAGGAGAAGAACGAGCGATACTTCCCGCACGTCATTGAGCCCAGCGCGGGAGCTGACCGCGGCACGCTCGCCCTGCTCTGCGAGGCGTACACCCCCGACGAGTCGCGCCCGAGCAAGGTGTTCATGAAGTTCCACCCCCGCATGGCGCCGATCAAGGCGGGCCTCTTTCCGCTCGTGGCCAAGGAGGGCATGCCCGAGACCGCAGAGAAGCTCTACCTCGAACTGCGCGGCAAGTACGCCCTGGAGTTCGACGAGAAACAGTCCATCGGCAAACGCTACGCCCGCATGGACGAGGCGGGCACCCCCTACTGCTTCACCATCGACGGCCAGACCGCGCAGGACCAGTCCGTCACCGTCCGACACCGCGACACCCAGCAGCAGGAGCGCATCGCACTGGACAAAGTCGGTGCGTTCCTTTCGGAGAAGATGGGCGGATAGTCATGGATTGTCATCAAGATTCCTCACCACAGAGCACACCGAGAGCACGAAGCATTCGTTGATGTTCGGAACACCACTTTCTGTTGAGATTTTGACTGACTTCTCTGCCTTGATCTCTGTGTGCTCTGTGTATTCTGTGGTGAATCCCTCATGCCCGACATTGTGCTCACCACGCTCAACGCCCGGTACGCGCACTGTGCCTTTGGGCTTCGCTACCTCCGCGCCAACCTTGGCGAGTTGCGATCCCGCAGCGTCATTCTTGAGTTTGACCTGTCGCGCAAGGTTACCGACATCGTTGAGATCATCCTGAACCAGAATCCACGCATCGTGGGTCTGGGTGTATACATCTGGAACGTCGAACCCTGCACGAGACTGGTCGCGGAGTTGAAGCGGGTGGCCCCCGAAGTGGTCGTGGTGATCGGCGGGCCGGAGGTCAGTTACGAGACGGATGAGCAGGACATCTGCCGCCTGGCGGATCACGTCATCACCGGCGAAGCTGATCTCGCCTTCGCGGAGTTGTGCCGGAAGCTTCTATCCGGTGATAGGCCGCTGAATCGCGTCATTCCTGCGGATCTGCCTCACACGGACGCCTTGGTGACGCCTTACGGGGAGTACACCGATGAGGACATCGCGTATCGCGTGATCTACGTCGAGGCATCACGCGGCTGCCCGTTCAAGTGCGAGTTCTGTCTTTCTTCGCTGGACATCCCGGTACGGCAGTTCCACCCGGAAGTGTTTCTAGGTCAGATGCAGCAACTGATCGACCGTGGAGCGAGAACTTTCAAGTTTGTGGATCGCACGTTTAACCTCAATATCAAGATTAGTCGTGCAATTCTGGAGTATTTCCTTGAGCGCTATGTACCGGGGATGTTTCTGCACTTCGAGATGATCCCTGACCACCTGCCGGAATCGTTGCGTGAGGTGATCGTGCGGTTTCCCGTCGGCAGCCTTCAGTTCGAGGTCGGCATCCAGAGTTTCAACGAGGAAGTCTGCCGCCTCATCCGTCGCGTGCAGAACTCCCGGAAGGTGGAGGAGAACCTGCGTTGGCTCCGGCAGCACACGGGTGTCCATGTACACGCGGACCTGATCGCGGGTCTTCCGGGAGAGGACGAAGCAACCTTTGCTGCGGGCTTTGATCGGCTGGTGGGGCTTGGACCCCAGGAGATTCAGGTCGGTGTTCTGAAGCGACTGCGGGGCACGCCCATCGTGCGACACGACGGAGAGTGGGGCATGGCTTATTCTCCGAACCCGCCCTACGAAGTGTTGCGGACGAAGCTCATCGACTTCCCGTCGATGCAGAGGCTAAAGCGATTCGCGCGATACTGGGACCTGGTGAGCAACAGCGGCCGCTTCCGTCACACCGGCCCGTTGCTTTGGCGACACAGCTCACCCTTCATCGGGTTCATGGCGTTTTCAGACTGGCTCTACCGGCACGAGGGCCGAACGCACGCCATCGCCCTGCCGCGCCTGGCCGAGCTGTTGCGTGAACATCTGCTTGAGCGAGGCATGTCCGAGCAGGAAGTTCGCGGATCGCTCGAGCGCGATCAACCGCCGATGCACCCTCGCGAACGCACCACCTTGAAGCGGCAGGCACGCCACCTGGCGTAGCGGTAAGATGTCCGACCCTCAAAGGACATCGTACTCATGTGTGCAGCTCCCGCGATGAGCGCTCGTGAACGCATCCTCGCTGCGGTCAGGCATCAGCCTGTGGACCGTGTTCCCACCGATAACTGGGCCACGGACGAGGTGTGGGAGAAGCTCCGCAAGCATTTCGGCGACGGCACGAGCGTGGTCGAAGCGTGGAAGTACGGGAAGTTCTGAGGGGGGGGGGAAGGGCAATGGCCGAGTGGCCCAGTGGTCAAGGGCGCTTCGTGCATGGGATTTCTGTGTTTCACCTGGCCACGGGGCCACTTGCCCACTTGGCCGCTCTACTGCCCCTCCCTACACTGCGGGGATGAAGCTCTACACGAAGACCGGCGACGACGGGTCCACGGGGTTGTTCGGTGGACAGCGCGTGGGCAAGGACAGTCTGCGGGTGGAGGCCTACGGGACGGTGGACGAGCTGAACTGCGCGGTGGGGCTGGCGACGGCAGGCTGCGAAGGATTGCCGGGTTTCTCGGTGATTCTGCAGGGGATTCAGAACCGTCTGTTCGAGTTGGGCGCGGACCTGGCCACGCCCCGCAACTGTGAGGGGACCAGCGGCATTCCACGCATCGGCGAAGCGCAGGCGACGGAGCTTGAAGGCTGGATCGACCAGACGTGTTCGGGCCTGCCGGAGATGAAGCACTTCATTCTTCCGGGGGGCAGCGAAGCGGCGGCGCGGCTGCATGTGGCGCGGACGATCTGTCGGCGAGCCGAGCGCTTGTGCGTGGCGCTGGGGCGCGAGGCGGAGATCGGACCGAGCGTCGTGGTCTACCTGAATCGCCTGAGCGATCTGCTTTTTGCGCTGGCGCGGAGGGCGAATCTGGCGCAGGGGAAAGCGGACGTGCCCTGGCTCGGTCGCGGATGAAGCCCCTGCGACGCACACCGCCCCGCCGCCAACGCGACGAGCGGGGAAGGATCACTCCTTCTTGGACTTGGCAGACTTCTTAGGCTTCTCGGCGGGCTGGGGCGCGGAGGCTTCCTCGGCCGGCTCCTCGGACTTCCTGGGCTTCTTCTTGCGGGGCTTGTCCTCTTCGACGACGACCTCGACGGCGGCGTCCTGCTGCATCGCCTTGGCCTGCTCGGGGTCGAGCGGCTTGTCCGAGACGATCCAGAGTTTGATCTCGGTCTTGAGGTCCGAGGCCAGGACGATGGGGATGTGGTAGGAGTCGAGGCGTTTGATCTGGACGCCGATGCGGACGGCGCGATCGTCGACGGCGAAGCCCTCGTTGCGGAGCGCCTGGGCGATCTCGTGCTGCGAGACGCCGCCGAACAGGACGCCCTGCTCGTTGGCGCTGCGCTGCATGGTGAGCTCGTAGTTCTGGAGTTTTTCGAGCAGAGCCTTGAGCTGCTCGTGCCGCGCCTTCATCTCGGCCTCGACCTGGGCGCGGCGGGCGGCCAGACGCTGGACCGCGCCGTCGGTGGGCTTGGTGGCGTAGCCGCGGGGCAGCAGGAAATTGCGGGCGTAACCGTGCTTGACGGTGACGACATCGCCGACGATGCCCAGGTTGTCGACGTTCTCGGTGAGCAGGAGCTTGAGGTTCTTCACGGTGTCCTTCCTTCAGGAGAGGGAGTTAGGCGTCGGCCCGGGGCGAACGTCGCCGCGGCGGTACACCAGCGGGGGTTGAGGATCAAAGGCATCCGGGGATGAGTCTCCGGGGATGTGTACATCCCCGGCTTGTGGGGCATGAGTTACTCAGAAGGGGATGTCGCCCTCGGGCACGGGCGGGTGGGGTTCGGATGCGGGACCCGAGCGTGCCGGTGCGGGGGCGCGGGGCGCCGATCGAGTCGGCGCGTAGTTGCCAGACTCCGCATCGCTGGGCGGTGGGCCGCCGGCCTCGCCCGATTGCTTGGAGTCCACGAACTGGAAGCTCTCGATGACCACGACGACCTTGGAGCGTTGATGGCCCTCTTTGTCCTGCCACTGATCGAGCTTCAGGCGACCCTCGATGAAGATCGGCCGACCCTTGCGGAAGTACTGATTGATCATCTCCGCGGTCTTGCCGAAGGCGTCGCAGTCGAGGTAGGTGACTTCGTCCTGCTGTTCGCCGGCCTGGTTGCGCCAGCGGCGGTTGACCGCAATGCCGATCTTGGCGATGGCCATGTTGCTGGGCGTGAAACGCATCTCCGGGTCACGGGTGAGATTGCCCATGAGCAGGACGCGATTGAGATTGGGCATGGCGAAGGCTCCGGTGAAGGGGAGTCAAGCGAATCAATCCGCCAAGGCGTCGACGCCCTCTTCGGGGGCGGCCACCGGCGCCGGTTCACGGAGCTTGACTTCGGTCTGAGTGAAGACCTCTTCCTTCTTGGCGGCCTCGACCTCGACGTCGCCGGCGTAGTCGGCCTTGACGATCAGGGCGCGGACGACCTGCTCGGAGAGATTGCAGTCGCGGTCGATGTTGGCGATCTGAGCCGCCTTGGCCTTGAAGAACGTCAGGAGGAACAAGCCCCGCTTCTGCCCGTGGATCGGGTAGGCGAGCTTGCGTTCGTCCCACTTCTTCAGGACCAGGACCTCGGCGCTGGCGCGGGCGAGGATCTCGCTGATGTGGGAGAGCGAGTCGGCGAGGTTGCCGCTGGCGGTGGGCGACATGAGGAACAGGCCCTCGTACAGGGCGACGGTATGGTCGGACATGAGCGATGCTCCCAAGGGCGCTCGGGGGTCCGTCGTCGAGGCTCACGCCTTGATGGAGCCGACGGGCACTGGTCAGCCGCGTGGAGGGGATCGCCTCCGAGGCTGCCGAGCGCGATGCAGCCCCGCAGTGTATGTCAAAGGGCGTGGTGACGCAAAGGCGCTGGGCGGGACGAAGGAGGTGCTCTGGGCCTCATCCAACGGCTTGCGGGGGCTGGATCAATCCGCGGCGCATGGACTCGACCGCGCCCCGCAGGTGCTCCAGCGCCTCGGCAGCGCCCATGGCGGTCAAGGTGCTCGCTTCGATCGGGGCTCCGTAACGAGTGCGGATGCAGCCCCAGAGGCGAGGCCAACGGCGGCCCTTGGGCCAGACCTCGAAAGCGCCCTCGATGGCCACGGGCACGACGCACGCGCCGGAGCGCTTGATCAGCAACATCATGCCGGTCTGGAACGGCTGCGTCGTGCCGTCGAGGGTCCGCGTGCCCTCGGGGAAGACCAGCAGCGCATGGCCGCGCTTCAGGACCTCGATGCAGGTGCGGACCGCCTTGAGGTCCGCCTCGCCCCGCTCCACCGGCAGGGCGTTGAGCGAGTCGATGATCCAGCCCAGCCACTTCGTCCGCCAGAGCGTGGACCGAGCCATGGCGTAGAACTGCCTGCGATGCCCGCCCAGGCCCACGGCGATGGGGTCCAGAAACGACTGGTGGTTGCACACGAAGATCAACCCGCCTCGCGCCGGGATGTTGCTCGTCCCGTGGGCGCGATAGCGATAGCAGAACAGGAACCAGAGAAACGTCAGATGGTGCAGGAAATACCACCAGAGAATGCGAAGGATCGAGCGTCCCGGCTGCCGATCGCGCAGCCCACGCAGCAGTGAGCGGGACGGAGAGGCGACCACGGACCCTGTGGCCGCCACCGACTCGTGCCCCTTGCGCTCCTGTGCTGCCGTCACGCGTGGGTTCATGGGTTCGAGGGTTGTCATCGGCACCCGGAGGAGGATGGATCCGCCTCACCGCGAGGGAGTCGGCGCTGCGTCGGCGCGGTCGTGGACGAGGCGCTCCAGCTGCGCCACGACCTGATCGAGGGTCATGGTGGAGGTGTCGATGCGCTGCGCGTCGGGCGGACAGAGCAGCGGGCCGTCGCTGCGGGTCGAGTCGCGCCGGTCGCGGTGGAGGATGGATTCGAGGATCTGCGCCTCGTCGGCGATCTTCCCCGCCTCACGCAGTTGGGCCGCGCGTCGTCGGGGGCGGGCGGGCCCCCGGGCG
>CAZBXW010000002.1:0-296067 GCA_964496285.1 uncultured Phycisphaera sp. | reverse complement strand
CTCCCCCCCCCCCCGCTGTGGGGCGGCGGGGCGGGGGGGGGGGACGTCCGCGCTGGCGTCAAGAAAGAACTTCGCCTGCGCCACGGGGAACACCACGGAGCCCTGGTCGCGGCCTTCCGTAACGAGTCGCGGGTGCTCGCGCCCGATGCGGCGCTGCGCCTCGACGAGAACCTGGCGCACTGCGGGAAGGCAGGCCACGTCACTCACCCCGCGGGTCACGTCCGGGTCGCGCAGACGGTCGGTCAGGTCACGATCACGCCCATCAACGGTGGCGTGCAGACGAGGCGGGTCAGAGGTCCAATCGAAGGCCAGCGGGCATCGCTGCGCCACCTCGACGACGCGTGCAGCGTCGCGTGTAGGATCGATCCCCCGGTCCAGGCACACCGCGGTCAGGCCACGATACATGGCGCCCGTGTCGAGGAACTCGATCCCCAGACGTTTGGCCAACAGCCGCGCCACCGTGGATTTGCCTGACCCCGCAGGCCCGTCGAGTGTGACGATCATCTCACGCATCGCGGCGGAGTTTACCACGGAGAGTTGGGGTGACAGGAGAAGAGAAGAGGATCCGCAGATTACGCTGATACCACAGATTGAGAATCAAGAACCTTTTGACCGGGTGACAGGATGAAATCATGGATCGGATCCGTGCATCGATCTTGTGATCCTGTCAAAAGGAAATGAATTCAAGCTGTGTCATCGGCGTAATCTGCGGATCCGTCCTTCACTCGTAGGAGCCGTATTTGTTGATCAGGTCGAGGATGAGCTGGTAAGTCTGCCAACTGACGGTGGGCGGGACGGAGTGGTCGGAGTGGTAGAAGTAGGCCTTGGTGGCCATGCCGGCGGCGAACTTGCTGCGGATTTCCTCTTCGATCTTCCGGGGGTCGTTGGTGCCCATGATCATGACGTCGATGTTGCCGAACATGGCGAGCTTGTGGCCGTAGCGGGGGCAGAGGTTGCGGATGTCCATGTGGGCTTTGGCCTCGATGGGCTGAAAGGCGTCGAAGCCCGCTTCGACGAAGAGGTCGATGACGCCGCTGACGTTGCCGTCGGTGTGGTAGATCATCTTCATGCGGTGAGCGTGTGCCCAGTCCGCCAGGCGTTTGTGGTGAGGCCAGAAGATGTCGCGGTACATGGCGGGCGAGCAGAAGGTGGCGTGGTTGTATGCCATGTCGCCGTAAATCCATAAGCCGTCGGGCTGGATGCCCGTGGCCATGAGTGCGTCGAGGTTCATGAGCAGAACGTCGGTGGTGGTCTGGCAGATGTCAGCGACCCAATCGGGGTCCTCCGCGAGAGCGATGGCGTTGAGCTCGTCGCCGATGAGCGAGCGCGTCTGCTCGAAGACTTCCACGCCGGTGAGGTGGCACCACTTGTTCCTGGCGCGAGCGTCACGATAGTTTCGGACGACGGCCGCGGGGTCGTTCTGCAAGCCGGTGTTGAGCAGCGCGGGCTTGTAGAGCTTCTCCCACTTCTCACGGGAATCACAGTCGAAGCCGATGTGCTCCGGAGTGCCGCTCTTGCCTTTCCAATAGCGGACGATCTTGCCTTGGCCGTCGAGGCTGTCGCGGGTCTCGTCGGTCTCGGCGATGGTCTTGTTCTGGCCGGGGAAGCAGACGGGCCAACACCACTGCAAGCCTTGAAAGTCATGCTGCAGCAGGTCGAGCACGGTCTGAGCGTCGCCGCGCAGCCCCTCGGTCCGCCAGCGTTTGATGGTCTCGCCCCAGAAGGTGTCCTGTCGCGGGACGCGGTCGTGGTCCTGCCGCGCAAAGGCGCGGTTGACTCGTTCCCGGCTGGTGAGCGTGGCTTTCTCGAGGCAGAGGACCATGTCCAATCTCCCAGGTGCGTGTGGGGGAAGAGGAGTTAACTCGGATGGGTCGGATGGAGAACGCAGCGCTGAGCCGCAAGCGGCTGGAGGTAATGGCTCCAACCTGGATCGATCCGACGCATCCGATCCATCCGACTTAGAAAGCTTCTCGCGTGGCGTCAGTTGTTTCCCGAGAGGGTGAGCATGCGTTCGACTTTGCGTTGGATGGTCGTGTGGCTGTCGGGGACGGAGAGGACGTCGCACTCGGAGCCGAGGATGAACGGTCGCTTCAGCGCGGTCATGCGCTGCAGGAGTTCGCGGGTGAGCGATTCGACCTTCTCGATGGGCATGACCTGGTCGGAGTAGAACTGTTTGGTGGGCAGATTGCCAAAGAGCACGGTGCTGCTGGGGACCAGGTGCGACACTTCCCACAACTTCCTGGGGCTGCCCAGCGAAAGGATCGCCGGGTCGAGCGAGGCCAGGTGTTGGATCATCGGGTCGGTGACTTCGCCGCAGTCGTGGAGGATCAGATCGACCTGGTGGTCGTCGAGGAGTTTCTTGAGCCTGCGGTTGTGGGTCATCACGAAACGTTCGAAGAGGTCCACGCCCGCGTCCATCTGCATGGGCGAGATGTAGACACGGTTGGCGGCTGGCTCACAGAGGAAGATGGCTTTCGCGCCGGCGTCGATCTGGGCTTTGATCGAGGCGAGGATGATGGCCATGGAGAGATCCAGGCCACGCTCGACGGCTCGGACTTCTTCGTCATCGTCCGCGCTAGCGCCGGTGCCCGCGAGGTAGATGGCGGTGATGGGGTCGTGGATGATCTTGACCAGGAGCGAGAAGGGGCCGATCGACATGCCGACGGGCGTGCAATCGGAGTGTTGCGCGACGTGGCGGATGGCGTCGAGGTTGGCGCGGAGGCGAGGGGTGGTGACGGCGCCTGCGCCGCGAGTGATCCTGGTGATCTGGTCGTCGGTAGGACAGCCTTGAAAGTGCCAATCGCCCGCGGTTTCCGTGGGGATGCCCAGGAGACTGAGCATCGCTTCTTTCTCGACGGTGAGGTCCATCAGCGGGATGGCCAGCGGGGTGCGGTAACGCTCCGCGGACCGGACGTAGACCTGTCCGAGGCGCTGGCCGTCGAGCACGATCTCCTCCGGGTCGGGCTGATCGTGGAGCACGAGGTGGGTGCCGACGGGGAATCGCAGACCGCGCCGGGCGAGGTCGAGGTAAAACTTTCGTTCCATGGCGGAACTCCGGGTAAGGATGCGCAGTGCTCAGCCTTGAGCAGCGAAGACGAGGTTACGCGGGCATCAATTGACGGACTTTGTCCACGGCGCTGGCGGCGTCGGGGGCGTAGCCATCGGCTCCGATCTGGTCGGAGAACTCCTGCGTGATGGGCGCTCCGCCGATGACCACCTTGACGTCTTTCAGGCCCGCGGTGCGAAGGGCTTCGACGGTGGTCTTCATCGCGGGCATGGTGGTGGTGAGCAGCGCGGAGAGGCCCACGACCTTGGCGCCGTGCTCCTTGACGGCGGCGACGAACTTCTCGGGCGGGACGTTGGTGCCCAGGTCCACGACGCCGAAGTTCGCCCCCTTCCACATCATGGCCACGAGGTTCTTGCCGATGTCGTGCAGGTCGCCCTGGACGGTGCCGATGACCGCGGTGAACTTGGGCTTGATGCCCGCCGCCACGAGTTGCGGTTCGAGCAGCAGCATCGCTTCCTTCATGGCGCGGGCGGCGATGAGCATCTCGGGCACGAAGACCTCGTTGCGCTGGAACTTCTTGCCCACCTCGTCCATGGCGGCGACCATGGCGTCGAGAATCTGCTGGGCGGGGGCCTTCTCCGCGATGGCGGCGGCGGTCACCGCCTTGGCCTGGTTGCGGTTGCCGGTCTTGATTGCGTCGGTCAGTGCCTTCAGGTCGGTCATGGTGCGAGGCTCCGAGTAAGAGAATGTGGGTTCAAAGGACTTGAAAGTCTGGTATAGTCTACCGCCGCGTCGCCCACGCTCAAGCGTCGCAGCGACATCGTGCATAATAATGCGAATGCGAGACATAACCACCCCGGCCCGAGGAACATAGGCTATAGCAGGACACCACGGTCCTATTATTGGTTCGCCCCGATGCTTACCCCACCCCACCCAACCCCGTCTAAGCCCGTGCGTCTCGCGGTGGTCACCTGCGCGGTGCTCGAAGAAGAGTTCAGAGCCCTGGCGCAGGGCGTGGAGAGCGTGGTCCATATCGAGGTCGTGGAGCAGGGACTTCACAACGATCCGCCGCTGCTGCGGACGAAACTGCAGGAGACCGTCGCGCGGATTGAAAACCTCCCCGGGATGGACGTCCAAGCCATCGTGCTGGGCTATGGCCTGTGCAGCCGGGGGATCGAGGGCGTGACCACGCGCAGGACCAAACTCGTCGTCGTCCGTGCCCACGACTGCGTCACCCTGCTGCTGGGCTCCAAGGAGCGCTACGCTCAGTACGTGAAGGATCACCCCGGGACCTATTGGTACTCCACCGGCTGGAACCGTTATTCGCTCATGCCCGGCAAGGACCGCTACGAGAAGCTCCGCAGCAAGTACGTCGCCCAATACGGCGAGGACAACGCGGACTTTCTCATGGAGAGCGAGCAGCACTGGTTCAAGACCTACAACCGCGCGACCTTCGTGGACCTGACCGTGCGGAGCACCGAAGCGGAAGTGAGCTACACCAAGGAGTGCGCCAAGTGGCTCAACTGGAACTACGACTACCAGAAGGGCGACCCCGCCCTGATCCGATCGCTCGTCCGTGGCGATTGGGACGAGGATCGTTTCCTCGTGCTCGAACCGGGCCAGACGCTGCGACTGACCGCCGACGAAAGAATCATTGAAGCCACAAGCACTTAGCCAATCCCCCACGCCCCGCACCCCACCATGACCTGCCCTTCCGAACTTCGCATCGACCTGCCCGACGGGCCCGCCACGGTCCCGCTGGACCATCGGCATGTGGGGCGTCGCCTGAGCGATCTGCTGCGTGAGCAGGCGCTGCCGCTGAACACGCGGTGCGGCAACCGCGGCCTGTGCGACGGCTGCGTCGTCGAACTGACTCAAGGCTGCGTCAAGCATCTGCTCACCGGGCGAGTGATCGAATCCAACGGCCACCCCGTCAGGCTCCGCGCTTGCGAGCACGGCTTGTGCGACGCTCACACCACCGCTGCCATCGCGGTGGGGCCTAGGTCCATGCTGGCGCACGAGCCGCAGGTGCTCACCGATTTCGCGGTCAACGTCCCGCGCGCCCACGATCCCATCGGGGGTCCGATCCCGGGGGTCGGGATCGCCATCGACATCGGCACCACCACCGTCGTCGTGCTCGCGGTGGACCTGGCCGACGGAACTGTCCTGGCCAAGGCGAGCAATTTCAATCAGCAGATGCACCTGGGCGACGACGTGCTCACCCGCATCAACCTCTGCATGACCGACCCGTCGATGCTCGCGAAGTTCCAGAAGTCCGTGAGCAAAGGGACCATCGCCCCGCTGATCGATCAGGCGCTGGCCGCGGCGGGAAAGACCCCCTCGGACCTGCGCTGCATCGTCGCGGCGGGCAACACCACGATGCAGCACCTGATCGCCGGCGTCGATCCCACGCCCATGGGCTTTGCTCCCTTCACTCCACCCTTCCTCGAACATCGTGTGCTCGACAGCGCCACGGTGGGCGTGGAGCTGAAGGTCACCGCCAACGCACCGGCCGCTCGACCTGTCCCGCTGCACCTGCTCCCCTCCGCCGCCGCCTACGTCGGAGCGGACCTCGTCGCGGGCGTCCTTTCCAGCGGGCTGTCCTACGACGTGGGCCCCAGCCTGCTCGTGGACATCGGGACCAACGGCGAGATCATCGCTCGCCACCGCGGCAAACTGCTCGGCTGCGCCACCGCGGCCGGGCCCGCCTTCGAAGGCTCAAGACTCATGGGCGGCATGCGCGCGGTCGAGGGCGCCATCGACCACGTGCGATTCGACCTCGACCCCTTCGTGGCCCACGTCAGCACGATCGGCCAAGGCAAGCCCATCGGCATCTGCGGGTCGGCCTACATCGACCTGCTCGCGGAGGTCCGACGGATCGGCCTGGTCAACGAACGGGGTCGATTCGTTCAAACCCTGCCCGAACCTCTCGCCGCCCGGGTCAAGCAGGAGAAGCACTGCAAGAGTTTCGTCGTCACCAAGGGCCACGGCCAGGCCGACATCGTGATCTCCGAGACCGACATCGTCGCGCTGATGCAGGCCAAGGCCGCCATCGCCGCGGGCATCACCACCCTGCTGGCCCACCTGGGCATGACCCCCGAACATGTCGCCACGCTCTACCTGGCGGGCGGCTTCGGCATGCACCTGAACCTCGACAACGCCATCGCCATGGGCATTCTTCCGGGCTTCCGCAAGGAACAGGTCAAGCTCGTGGGCAACACCTCGCTCGCCGGCGCCTACCTCGCGCTGGTGGATCGTTCGGCCCTGGATGAAATGCACCGTATCGCCTCCCGCATGGAAGTCGTCGAGCTGAATCTCGACCCGGAGTTCGAGTCGAGATACATCGACAATCTCTCACTCCTTTAGCCGCTCGCGGCTTAGCACCCTGAGCAGGAAGTTTCGCTATGGATCGATTCAAGGAAAAGATCGTCACCGCACAGGAAGCGGTCGCCCTGATCAAACGCGGTCAACGCACCTTCATCGGGTCCGGCTGCGCCGAGCCAACCCTGCTCGTGCGTGCCCTGGCGCAACGCGGCCCGGAACTCGCGGACAACCCCGTGCTGCACATCATGACCCTGGGCGTGGCGCCTTATGTCGATGAGAAGTTCGGCTCCTGCTTCCGCCACAACGCCTTTTTCATCGGCCCCAACACCCGCGGCGCCATCGCTGAAGGTCGGGCCGACTACACCCCCATCTTCCTCTCGGAGATTCCCCGACTCTTCCGCACCGGCAAGCTCCCCATCGACGTCGCTCTGATCCAGGTCACCCCGCCCGACGAGCACGGGTACTGCAGCTACGGCGTGTCGGTGGACGTGGTGAAGTCCGCGGCCGAGTCCGCCCGCGTCGTGGTGGCGGAGGTCAACCCCAACATGCCGCGAACGCTCGGCGATTCCTTCATCCACGCCAGCCAGATCAAGTACTTCGTCCAGAGCAACGAGCCGGTCCTCGAAGCCAAGCACGACGCCCCCGACGACGTGGCCAAGCGCATCGGCCGCCACATCGCCGACATCATCGAGGACGGCTCCACCCTGCAACTGGGCATCGGCACCATCCCCGACTGCGTCCTGTCCTGTCTGGGCGACAAGAAAGACCTGGGCATCCACACCGAGATGTTCGCCGAGGGCGTCATCGACCTCGTGAAGAAGGGCGTCATCAACTGCCGAAAGAAGACGCTGCACCAGGGCAAGATCATCGCTTCCTTCATCATGGGCACGCGACGCATCTACGACTTCGTCCACAACAACCCGATGATCGAGTTCCACCCCACCGAGTACACCAACGACCCCTTCCGCATCTCGCAGAACGACAAGATGGTCGCCATCAACTCCGCCCTGCAGATCGACCTGACCGGGCAGGTCTGCGCCGACTCGCTGGGGACCTACTTCTACTCCGGCATCGGCGGGCAGGTGGACTTCATCCGCGGCGCTTCTCGCTCCAGGGGCGGAAAGCCCATCATCGCGCTGCCCTCCACCGCGCAGAACGGCAACGTCTCTCGCATCGTCCCCACCCTCACCCCCGGCGCCGGCGTCGTCACCTCGCGCGGCGACGTCCACTACATCGTCACCGAATGGGGCGCCGCCGAACTGCACGGCAAGACCATCCGCGAACGCGCCCTGGCGCTCATCCACATCGCGCACCCCAAGTTCCGCGACCGCCTCATGGAAGAGGCCCGCGCCCGAAACTTCGTCTACAAGGACCAGATCGTCAGCCTGGGCGTGGGCGATCCCGAGCTGGACATGCTCAGCGAGACCATCCCCATCGACGGCGGCGACAAGGTCCTCTTCCGCGTCATCCGCCCCACCGACGAGGAGATGGGTCGCGAACTCTTCTACAAGCTCCGACCCGAGAGCGTCTATCACCGCTTCTTCGAGCCGCTCAAGTCCATGCCCCACGAGCGACTTCAGAAGTTCACCAGCATCGACTTCTCCACCGAGATGGCCCTGGCGGGCATCGTCACCGAGGGCGAAGCGCAGCACATGGTCGCCGTGGGCCGCTACGCCGTGGACATGGCCACCAACGCCGCCGAGGTCGCCTTCCTCGTCCGCGACGATTTCCAGAACCGTGGCATCGGCAGCTATCTCTTCAAACGCCTGATGGAGATCGCCCGCAGCCGGGGCGTCACTCACTTCACCGCCGACGTCCTGGCGGACAACACCGTCATGCTCAAGGTCTTCCACGAAGGAGCGCCCGGCCCGATCAAGAGCGACATGGAGGACGGCGTCTACCACCTCGCCTTCAGCATCGAAGAGCCCGCGACCGCTGCGAAGTAGTTCAAGCTTGAGCCGCCCATCGACGCCGATCAACGCGGTTAAGACCGTGAAGTGACACGTGAGGTATGCTGTCGCATGCGCCGCTTGCGATTCGATGTGCGGCGCGGGTGTGTGGTCCGACATATCAACTTCACGGAGTCTGCCATGAGCGGCCTCCGTCTTCTCTTCGGGACGAAGCAAGCAGCGTTCGTGCTCGCCTCGGACGGCGCAGGCAAGCGCTGGGAGGTAAAGGGTATGCCTGCGGCGGTGGCCCAGGGGCGCCAGCCTCTGCTGATCGTGGGCGCCATCGCCGGCGGTTAAGCGCTGCTTGACGGCGGGTTATCAGGCCCATCGACGGTGGCGCTTGTGACGCTTAGGTAGTCCGCGTTTCTGTCCGATAGTCTCCCTAGCTTCCGTGTGCGCTTTGGAGGGGAGGCCCTGATGAAGCACGAACAAGCACCGCCGCAGGCTGCCCCGAGCGACACGCAGCAGCCCATCGACCTGCTCGCGGAAGTCGAGCAGCGTCTATCCCAGCTACGCAAGTGGCAGCAGGACAGCGACCGTCACTTCGAGCAGGCCAAGCAGCAGGCACAGGCGGTTGCACTGCAGGAAGCCGCCATCCAGGCGGTGGACCGGGCACTCCAGCGCCGCAAGGCTCGGCTGGCATCCATCCGTAACGCCATCCGCGATCGCAGGCGAATCTGGCAGCAGCGTCAATCCGAGCTCGACGCCCTGGCGACTCAACTGCAATCCCAGCAGGCCGCCCTCGAGGGCTCTTCCGCACAGGTCAATCAGACACGCAAGGAGCTCGACGAGCGCATCGTCGCGCTGCAGGCGCAAGCGGAGGAGCTGCAGCGCAACCGCGTCAAGCTCGACGAGGATCAGGCGGCCCTTGCCCAGCTCCAGGGGCAGGTCGCGCAGCAGGAAGCCCAGGCTCGTTCCGCCGTCGAACACGCGCAGCGGGAGCAGATTGCTTTGGCGTCGCAGCGCGAGCAGGCCGAGAAGCTCCGGGCCGTGCTCGACGCCAAGCAGCGCGAGATCACCGAGCTGGCCTCGCAGCTGGCCTCGCGGCAGGAGCGCTTCGACGCCCAGCGTCACGAGATCTACCAGAAGCAGGAGGAGCTCGAGAAGCTCGTGGAGCGCATCGCGCAGGAGAAGATGGCGCTGGAGCGTGCCCGGGTCGACGCCAAAGCCGCCTCCGAGCAGGCCAACACGCAGCGCGCCGCCGAGCTCGAACAGCGCATCGCTGAGCTGGACAACCGCGCCGCGGAGCTCAACCTCCGCCAGGCTGAGCTCGACGGTCGGTCGCGACAGTTGACCGAGCAGGAGAAAGCCTTCGCCTCTGGCCGCGCCGAACTGAAGAAGCAGGCGGACGACCTGGCGCGACGCGTCAAAGAGATCGACCAGCGCGAGACCGAAGCGCTGCGGATGCTCGAGCAGGGCAAAGCCGAACTCGACAGGAACCAGGGCAGGCGTCGGGAGTACGAGGAGAGCCTCAAGGCTCAGGCGCTGAAGATCGAGGGCAAGATCGCCCAGATCAAGAAGGCGGACTCCGTGCTCAAATCCCGGCGTGAGAAGCTCCACCGCTACCGCAAACTGTTGCGCGACCGCTCCAAGAAGCTGCGCGGCGCGGAGGACGGCGTGCAGTCGATGAGCCAGCAATGCCAGGGGCTGCTGCAGCAGCGGCAGATGCTGCTGGACGTCAAGCAGTTCCTCGCCGCCAGCGAGCAGGAGATGATCCGTCGCTGGAGCACGCACCACGCCGGCGCGGTGATCGCGGCGCTGGTGCTCACGCTCGCGGGCCTGCTCGTGGTCAGTTACGCCGTGGGCCAGCGCGCCGTGGACCCCATCTGGCGAACCAGCGTCGTCCTGGCGATCGACAGCGAAGACCCGCAGGTCATGCAGGACTGGCTCAAAGCGCAGCAGCAGGCGATCACCAGCGAGAAAGTCTGCGCCGAGACGATCAGCCTGATGGACCGCCACGGCGTGAAGCACTTCGCCGGCGCTTCGGACCTGGCGCGCCATCTCAAGGCCCACGTCGCGCAGCGCGTCGAGGGCAAGAACCGCCTGCTGCTGGAGCACCTGGGCGCCGACAGCGAGAGCGCCCGCCTGCTGCTCGAGTCGCTCAGCAGGGCGCTGGTCGCCTTCGACCTGGCGCAGCGGTCCGCCGCCGGCGAGCAGGCCCCCGCCGGTCCCGTCACGCGTATCGCACAGGTCGCGCTGATCGACCCCAAGCCCGTTAAGGACGAGCGGCTCATGTACGGCGGAATCATCTTCGGAACATCGACTTTGGCCACCGCCCTGGCAGCCCTGCTCCTGCGGTTCTGGCTCGCTCGTTCCACACGCATCTTCGACCAGGCCTCCAGCCCCGCGATCGACATGCTCGAAGACCCCAAGATGTGGGCTCAGGTCAACGCCGGCGCCAAGTGATCCCTTGATGCAAACAAGCCGGGGATGCACTCATCCCCGCCTTGCCTGGAATCTGTTGGATTCTGGTATTCTGCCGGACTTTCCACAAGGAAGCTCCGCATGGCAGAGTCATCCCCCTCCCCGCGCAAGATCGTGCTCGCCTATTCCGGCGGGCTGGACACGTCGGTCATCCTTCCCTGGCTCAAGACGCGCTACCCGGGCGTGAAGCTCGTGGCATTCGCGGCTGAACTCGGGCAGGGCGATGAACTCAAAGGCATCGCACGCAAAGCCAGGCTCTCCGGCGCCGACGAGGTGGTCGTCAAGGACCTCCGCCGCGAGTTCGCTCAGGACTTCTGCTTTCCCATGCTCCGCGCCCACGCCACCTACGAGGGCGACTACCTGCTGGGCACTTCCATCGCTCGACCGCTCATCGCCAAGCACCAGGTGCAGGTCGCCCACGACACCGGCGCCGACGCGGTCGCCCACGGAGCCACCGGCAAGGGCAACGACCAGGTCCGCTTCGAACTCACCTCCATGGCGCTCGATCCTTCTTTGAAGATCATCTCGCCCTGGAAGGATCCGCGATTCCTCGCCGACGGCCTGACCGATCGCGAGACCGCCATCGAGTACGCTGAAAAACACGGCATCCCCGTCACCGCGTCCAAGAAGAAAATCTACTCGCAGGACCGCAACCTCTGGCACATCTCGCACGAGGGCGGCGAGATCGAACACCCCGACAAGGAACCGCTGGAGCGCGTCTACACCATCACCGTTCCCCCCCGAAAGGCTCCCAACTCGCCGCAGTACATCACCGTCGAGTTCGCCAAGGGCGTGCCCGTGAAAGTCAACGGCAGGAAGCTCGCCCCCGAAGCGGTGATCGAAACGCTCAACGCCATCGGAGGCCGACACGCCATCGGGCAGGTCACGCTCGTGGAGAACCGGCTCGTGGGCATGAAGTCCCGCGGCGTGTACGAGACGCCCGGCGGGACGATCCTCTACGAAGCCCACAAGGCGCTCGAGCAGCTCTGTCTCGAACGCGATCTCTACCACTACAAGCAGCAGGCCGCGGTGCGCTACGGCGAGCTGGTTTACTACGGGCAGTGGTACCACCCGCTGCGCGAAGCGCTGCAGGCGTTCGTCGATCAGGCGAGCCAGACGGTCACCGGCGAAGTGAAGCTCAAGCTCTACAAGGGCAGGGCCGCCGCGGTGGGCGCGACCTCCCCCGCCTCGCTCTACGACACCCGACTCGCCAGCTTCGCGATGGCGGGCTACGACGTCACCGCGGCGCGCGGGTTCATCGACCTCTTCGGCTTACCGATGAAGGTGCGTGCGATGCGGCTGCCCAAGCGGCCATGAGGCGGGAGGCTGCTCACGGTGAAATCGTTCCTGCCCGCGACGCTGGACGTGGACGACTGGGCTCGGGTCGAGCCGGTCTATCGCGCACTGCTGGGGCGTGAGGCGCGGTCGGACGAGGAGTTCGCGGCGTTCGTGCGCGATTTCTCGGCACTGACCGAGTGGGTCAACGAGGAGGGCACACGACGCTACATCGCGCACACCTGTCACACCGACGACGAGGACGCCAAGCGGCGATACCTGCGCTTTGTTCAGGAGGTCCAGCCCCGCGTGGCGCCGCTGGTCTTCGAGCTGCAGCGGAAGTTCCTTCGCCTCTGTGCGGGACGCGATCTTTCCCCCGCCCTGGCGCAGGTGCGTCGTCACTGGGAATGGGAGGTCGAGATCTACCGTGAGCGTAATGTTCCACTGCTGGCGCAGCTGGCCACGCTGCACAGCGAGTACCAGCAGCTCTGCGGCGCGATGACCGTCGAGGTGCGCGGCCGAACGCTCACCATGCAGCAGGCGGCGGCCTTGCTCGAAGACCCCGACCGATCACTGCGACAGGAGGCGTGGGAGAAGAGTGTGGAACGACGCCTCCGCGACCGCGGCGCGATCGACGCGCTGTTCGACAAGATGCTGCTACTCAACGAGCAGGTGGCGCGGAACGCCGATGAGCCGGACTTCCGCGCCTACACCTGGAAATCGCGGGGGCGGTTCGACTACACCCCGGGCGACTGCGACGCCTACGCCCGGACGGTGCGGGCGCTGGTGCTGCCGATGGTGGCGCGGATCAACGAGCAGCGGCGGGCGGCGCTGGGCCTGGAGCGACTGCGTCCCTGGGACCTGGCGGTGGACCCGCTGGGTCGGCCGCCGCTGCGACCGTTCCCGGCGCACGAGGTGGCCCGGCTTGTCAGCGGCACGCGGAGCATGTTCGCTTCGCTCTCCCCGCATTGGGCCGCCCAGTTCGAGCTGCTCCAGGAGCGAACCCACCTCGACCTCGCCAGCCGCGCGGGCAAAGCGCCGGGCGGGTATCAGGCTTCGCTCGACCGCGCCCGTCAGCCGTTCATCTTCATGAACGCGGTGGGCACGCACGCCGACCTCCGCACGATGTTGCACGAAGCCGGCCACGCCTTGCACTACCTGGCCTGCCGCGACGTCGAGCCGGTCTTCGCCCGCGGCGCTCCGCTGGAGTTCTGCGAAGTGGCGAGCATGGCGATGGAACTGATCGGCCACGACCACCTCGAACCGTTCTACCCGGACCCCGCCGAGCGCCGCCGCGCTCAGCGGCAGCAGCTCGAAGGTGTGCTGCAGGTGCTGCCCTGGATCGCGGTGATCGACCAGTTTCAGCACGAGCTGTACGCTGGGCCAACGACGCGTCCGGTCACGGCCGCCGGACGCCAAGCGCTCTGGCTCGACGTGCTTCAGCGCTACTCCGACCCCGCGGTGGACTGGACCGGGTACGACGACGCTCGCGCCGCGATGTGGCAGCGACAGGGCCACCTCTTCGGCTCGCCCTTCTACTACATCGAATACGGCTTGGCGCAGCTCGGAGCGTTGCGGGTGTGGATGAACGTCCGGCAGGACGTGGCGAGCGGCCTTGGCCAGTTGCGTAGCGCCCTGGCGCTGGGCGGCAGCGCGTCACTGCCCGATCTGTTCCGCACCGCCGGCGCCGCGTGGGACTTCTCACAGGCCACGCTTGATCCGCTGCTCGCCAGAGTACGACAGGAACTCGAGAGTCTTTGACGCGACGGATCGGGTCAGTCTCGACTGGGCTTGCGATAGAGCACCGCCGCCAAGCCCAGCAAGCCCAGGACCACGCCGCCGAAGTGAGGGATGGGACCGAGGTTGCTGCCCGCGTCGAAAGCAAAGGGATCGAAGGGCGTCACCGCCTGAACGACGGGCGTTTGTGCTGCGACCGTCGGCGTGATCGCGACCACGCCCGCCGAGACCAGTTTCGGTTGATGCTTGATACTCGCGGCACTGACCACCGCAGCGGCAAATCCCATCACCAGCAAACCCGCAGCACAGTAAAACAGAACCCAATCTTTGAACTTCCCGCTCGGCTGCTCGATCGTGATCTGGGATGAACTGCCTTGGTCCGATTCCTTTGCTGGCGACATTGTTACAACTCCTACCCCCCGCCAGTCAATCACAACTTACTCCACCCAGCAATGACGATCCCTTACATTTTGACTCTGAGAACTGAACAGAAGGCCAGTATAACCGATTGTAAGCGATATGCAAGAGAATTATTGGACGGTCTTACATTTTTCGAGACGTATTATAAGTCTATTTTAATCAGGATATTCAGAATGTGAATTGGATCATTGACATGACCAGGCAATCGAAAAGCGCAAGTCCTCCCGCTGGATATCCCTTATCCGAAACCACCCTATTTTCACATTGCTAATGTTAAGCCGGGTTACGCGTGATGCGTAAGAAAGTGTGCCCAGCGCCACAGGGTCGCTGCGAGGGCTCTTGGCCCGATCGAGCCATTGCCCGACCTCGAAGTCAGGCCCGCTCCTCACGCGCGATTCTCACATCAACCGCAACGCCCCCGCCATACGCCACCAAGGACTCCAGAAAGGACGCGAAAAAGGTGTCAGGATGATCCACAGCGCCCTCAGAGCAGAGACCCTGCCCTCCGATTCCGAAACTTCACCCCACGATCCTGACGCCTCCAATCCTTCTGCCTCCGTGGTCGTAGAATGATCTGATGCAGATTCCTATTCCCCAAGGGGCCGCCGCGGTTGCTCCGCTTCCTTCACCGGATCAACTCAGGTGGCAGCGGAGTGAACTGGCCGTCTTCGTTCACTTCACGGTCAATGCCTTCACGGGGCGCGAGTGGGGCGATGGCCGCGAGTCGCCGAGCATTTTCAATCCGGAGCAGCTCGACACCCGCCAGTGGGCCAGCGCTGCTGCGGCTGCGGGCGCCCGGCATATGGTGCTCACCGCCAAGCATCACGACGGCTTCTGCCTCTGGCCCTCGGCGTTCACGGATCACAGCGTCAAATCCAGCCCGTGGAAGGGCGGCAAGGGCGATGTGGTCCGCGAGTTTGTGGAGGCCTGTGGCGAGCACCACCTGCGGCCGGGGCTTTACCTCTCGCCCTGGGATCGCCACGAGCCGAGCTACGGCGACTCACCTCGCTACAACGCCTACTACCTCAACCAGCTCCGCGAGCTACTCACGAACTACGGCGAGCTGGCGGAGATCTGGTTCGACGGCGCCTGCGCCGAGGGCCCCAACGGGCGTCGCCAGGAGTACGACTGGGCCGCGTACTTTCGATTGTGCAAGCAACTGCAGCCTCACGCCGTGACCTTCGGCGACGGCGGCACGGACGTCCGCTGGTGCGGCAACGAACGCGGCATCGCGGGCGATCCGTGCTGGAGCATGGTCAGCGCCACCCACCTACGCTTCCCCGGCGACGCGGTCAACGATCAGGCCACCGACGCCGTGGCCCAGCGATTGACCGTCGCGCATCAGCTCCAGCACGGCCAGCCCCAGGGCGATCTCTGGCGACCGGCGGAGAACGATGTCTCCATTCGACCCGGGTGGTTCTACCACGCTCAGGAGGACCACGCGGTGCGGAGCGTGGAGAACCTGGTGGACCTCTACTTCCGCAGCGTGGGTCGCAACGGTTTCCTGCTGCTGAATGTCCCGCCCACGCCACGGGGCTTGTTCCACGAGATCGACGTCGACCGCCTGGGGGCTTTTCGTCGCAGGCTCGATGCGATATTCGCGCGCGACCAGGCGGAGGGCGCGAGAGTCGACCAGCCGAGCGAGCAGGTGATCGAGCTGCACTTTCCCCAGCCGCGGACCTTCGACGTGATCGACCTGCGTGAGCCGATCGAGCTGGGACAGCGGATCGCCTCTCACCGCGTGAGCTGCCGCAACCCGCAAGGGCAGTGGTCCTGGCTGCTCGAGGGTCACACGATCGGCTGCCGAAAGTTGGAGCGTCTGTTGGACCCGGTCACGGGGACCGTGGTCCGCCTCGAGATCACGCGATGCCGCCCCGGCGCGACGCCCGGTCTGATCAGCGAGATCGGGCTGTACCTGACGTGAGAGCCCACGCCGAGCGAACCGCTCACGGGGCTGCAGGGCGTGCGCGTCGAGCGGGGATGCACCCGATCAACGGCGTTCCCGCGAGCAGAGCCAGGATCAAGATCGGGGCTCGAGTGAAGGCGAGGTTGATCAGGCGTGTCGTCGCGGCGTCGAATTCGTCGGCGCGGGCTTGCCAAGTTTCGGTTTCGACCAGAACGCCCGCCGCTTCGAGGAGCCGGGCGGTCTTCTGGGCGGAGTCCCCGATCGCCACGATCGTGTCGCGCAGATTGATGATGTCGAGCGATTCAGCCTGATCCGCGGGCTGGCGCTGAAATCGCTTGGCGATCCGGTCCACAGCGTCGACGGTGCGCGTCACCTCCTGCGTGAGCTGCGTGGAGGCGACGAGGGTTTGGCGCAGGTCGGACAACACGCCTTAGAGCTGCTCGCGGCGCGATTCCAGATCGTCGAGGAAGGCACGGCGTTCGGCGGCGATGAGGCAGATCGCCTGGCCCAGCGCCGCGATGTACTCGTCGGCCATCTCCATGACCAGGGCCTGCAGCGCCAGTTGATCCAGCTTGCCGCTGGGCGTCGCGGAGGGTTGAGCGGTTCGTGACTTGGGGCCAGTTGCCGCCGTCTGCAGGCTTGTGCAGCTGACGACGAGCACACACACCACCACTGCCAGGCAAGAGACAGAACTCTTCGTGACTCTGTCAGGAGCGAATCTCATGAAGGCTTCACCAGCTTAGTGGTTGACAGAATGTGTTTGACCCGCGTGTCTAGTCCTGTCACACTCACCCGCGAAAGACCGTCACCCAAATCACCCTCGGCCCCACGACTCGGTCCGTCGGGAATCAGGAATAGGATTATCAATGATGTTTAACACCCAACTATCGTACCTGCTTGCCTTCATGAGTTGCTTCGTGGGAGCTTTGACCGCTGGGGCGGTGACTCCGCCGGCGACGGCGCTGAAGCTGGGGGTTCCTTTTGTGGACGGCGCGGTGCTGCAACGCGAGATGAGTGTTCCGGTGTGGGGCTGGTGCAAGCCGGGGACGAAGGTGACGGTGGAGTTCGCGGGCCAAAGCAAGTCCGCCACGACCGACCAGGAGGGGAAGTGGATGGTCGAGCTTGACCCGCTCAAGGCCAGCTTTGACGCGGCGGAGATGAAGGTCCGCGACGACGCGGGGCAGTCCGTAAGCGTCAAGGACGTGCTGGTGGGCGAGGTGTGGCTGGCCTCGGGTCAGTCGAACATGCAGTGGACCGCGGACAAGTGCGACGTGGGCAGAGTGCTTCAGGCGCAGATCGCCCAGCGCGTCAAGACGGGGCAGGAAACGCCGCCCGTGATCCGCGAAGGCAGGGTGACCAACCGCTTTGCTGCGCTCTTCCCGCTCGAGCACGCGGAGTATGAATGGAGCGACGAGGGTGGCCAGTTCAGTGCGATTGCCTACGCGTTTTCTTATTCGCTCTACAAGGAACTGCAGGTGCCCATCGGCATCCTGAACTGTTCGTTCAGTCAGACGTCGATCCAGTCGTGGACGCCGCGGGTGGGCTTTCGTGACGGGCAGGACGAGTACACGAAAAACATCCAGCGACAACTTCTCGAATCCGACCCCGCCACGCCCGAGCACAAGGCGGCGTGGGGCAAGTTTTATCAAGACATCGAGGACACGCTCAAGCAGAACGCGCAGCGGGTGAAGGACGGAGAGGAACCGCTGCCGATCAGCACCGCGACGCCGGGCAATCTCAACGGCAACCGTGACGCGACCTGGCTCTACAACGCGCGCACGCACCCGGTGGCGCCCTACGCGATGCGCGGCTGCATCTGGAACCAGGGCTACGCCAACATGGGCGAGGGACTGGTCTATTACAACAACCTGCACAGCCTGATCCGCGGTTGGCGGCTGGTGTGGAATCGCCCCGATCTGCCGGTCATCTTCCACCAGTTCTACACCCCCGGCAGCGAGGCGGGCGGGCCGGCCATCGGAGGCGCTTCCGACATGCGACTGGGCACCTGGCTGGCGCGCGACATCCCCCACACCGCGATGGCCAGCCAGATCGACATCGGCGGAGCCATCCACTACGTCAACAAGACGCTCCCGGGCATGCGCATGGCGCTGCACGCGCTGAAGAACCAATACGGAAAGAAACTCGTCGCCGACGGCCCGATGTTCAAGTCCTACGAAGTCCAGGGCGACAAGCTCATCGTCGAGCTCGACCACGCCCAGGGCGGCCTGCTCGTGGGCGAGACCAAGACCAACAGCTCCGCCGGCCTGGCCATCCCCACCGTCATCCCCAACGGCCAGGAGCAGGTGAAACTCTTCTACCTCGCCGACGAGAACCGACTCTGGCACT
Organism: uncultured Phycisphaera sp.; assembly: GCA_964496285.1. GTDB lineage: Bacteria > Planctomycetota > Phycisphaerae > Phycisphaerales > Phycisphaeraceae > CAZBXW01. The sequence continues at coordinate 277,679 of CAZBXW010000002.1, read as the reverse complement.
TGGCGCAGGTGATGATCGACGGCGAACGGTTGATCCTGACCTCCGCGAACGTCAAATCTCCGCGCGGGGTCTCCTACGCCAGCGGCGGCGTGGCGTTCGTGCCCAACATCTACAACTCGGCGCTGCTGCCGATGACCCCGTTCATCTACTACGACAACAAGCTGGTCACCGCCGCGACCTGGCCTGATGAACAGCTCAAGGTCGCTGGCGTGGAGATCGACCCGAGCACGATGGGCCTGCTCCACCTGCATCGCAAGCTGCCGCTGCTCAGCTCGCAGTTCGTGGACAACGCGGTGCTTCAGGCCGACCAGCCCGTGGTGATCTGGGGGTCGGCTCAGCCCGAGGAGCACCTGAAGATCGAGGGCCAGGCCGAGGTCCACTTCAGCTTCGCCGGCGTCGAGAAGACGATCCCCGTGACGCCGGGCATGAAGGAGTGGCGGGTGACGCTCCCGCCCATGCCCGCCAGTGCTCAGCCCAGGACGCTCAAGGTTTCCTACACGATCAACGGCGAACTGGCCCACGAACGCCGGGTCAGAAACATCGTCTTTGGCGAGGTGTGGTACGTCGCGGCGTCGATGACCGACGTCGATATGGACAGCGGCGACCCCGACCCGAACGTCCGCATGATCACCCGTCGCGCCAAGCGTGACAGCAACCCCGCGCCCTCGCGATTCAGCGTTTCGGTCTCCACCGCTCCGGACAATCGCTTCGCTTCGCTGTGGGAACCGGCCACCGGCTTGGCCGGGGTCATGGGCAAGAAGATCGCGGGCAAGACCCACAAGCCCGTGGGCATCGTCTTTATGCGGATCCTCGGCGGCAAAGAGGCGGTCGAACCCGAACTCAAAGGCTGGATCAAAGCCCAGGACCTCGGCGCCGCCCCGAGCCTGCGGGCTGACTACGCACAGCTCATGAGCCTCGTCCCGGGCAACGAGTATTACGACGCCAACGCCCGGCGATACGTCCAGGCGTGGCAGAACTACTGGGACACCTACATCCCCGAGTTGATCCGCACCAAAGCCATGCCGGACGATAAACCCTGGGGCAGCTACCCCGGCCTGGCTGCCGACGTGACCACGAAAGCCAGCGAGGTCTACAACGTCATGGTCGAGTCCTTCGCTCCCGGCTCCTTCAAGGGGATCGTCTTCCTCACCGGCCCCGGCGCCGTGGAAACCGACCAGGGCCAGCACTTTGCGGAGCAGATGACGGTGCTCGCCAATTCCTGGAAGAAGCGCTTCGCCTGCGAAGACCCGGTTTTCTTCTACCTCCTGCCCAGCCAAACGCTCGCCCCGAAACTCACCCCGCCCGCGTCGATCCTCGGCAAGAGCCACGCGATCGAGCTGACGCAGTGGCCCAAGAACGCCACGGAGGCCAGCGCGATGCTCACCGACGTGATCGACCAGATCATCGCGAAGTCCTCGTGGTGACCCGTTGTCTGACCCCTCTTCTATCCCGGCACCGGGCCAGGATGGCCCGGCGTTGGAGCCCCGCCATTCCGGCGGGTTCCCGGTTGCCAACCCTGCTGCCTCCGGTATCCTCCCGACATGCCCACCGCAGAACCCAACAAGATCATCTACTCGATGATCGGCGTCAGTAAGTTCCACGAGAAGAAGCAGGTCCTCAAGGACATCTACCTCTCGTACTTCCACGGCGCCAAGATCGGCGTCCTGGGCTTGAATGGTTCGGGCAAGAGTTCGCTGCTGCGCATCCTCGCGGGCATCGACACCCAGTTCGAGGGCAAGACCGTTCTGGCGCCGGGCTACACCGTGGGCCTGCTCGAACAGGAGCCTCGCGTCGATCCCGACAAGTCCATCCGCCAGATTGTCGAGGAAGGCGTGGCGGAGACCATGACCCTGCTGCGACAGTTCGACGAGGTGAACGAGAAGCTCGGCGAACCGATGTCCGACGAGGAGATGACCAAGCTCCTGGACAAGCAATCCAGAATCCAGGAGCAGCTCGACGCACGGCAGGCCTGGGACATCGACAAGCAACTCGAGGTGGCGATGGACGCCCTGCGTTGCCCGCCGCCGGACACCCTGTGCAAGACCCTCTCCGGCGGCGAGAAGCGTCGCGTGGCGCTCTGCCGTCTGCTGCTGAAAAAGCCCGACATCCTGCTGCTCGACGAGCCCACCAACCATCTCGACGCGGAGAGCGTCCAGTGGCTCGAACAGCACCTGGCGCGCTACGAGGGGACCGTCATCGCGGTCACGCACGACCGCTACTTCCTCGACAACGTCGCGGGCTGGATCCTCGAACTCGACCGCGGCGCGGGCATCCCGTGGAAGGGCAACTACTCCTCCTGGCTCGAACAGAAGGAGGCCCGACTGGCGCAGGAGCAGCGTGAAGCCGACGCCCGGCGCAAGGCCCTGCAGCGCGAGCTCGAATGGGTCCGCAAAAGCCCGCAGGCCCGGCAGACCAAGTCCAAGGCCCGGCTTGCCGCCTACGACAAACTCCTGGCGCAGGACACGCGCGACGTCGAGAAAGAAATCGAGATCACCATCCCGCCCGGCCCGCGACTGGGCGACCTCGTCATCGAAGCGAAGAACCTGAGCAAGTCCTTTGCAGACAACCTGCTCTTTGAGAACGTCACCTTCTCGCTGCCGCCCGGAGGGATCATCGGGATCATCGGCCCCAACGGCGCGGGCAAGACCACCCTCTTCCGCATGTTCATGGGCCTGGAGAAGCCCGACGCCGGCACGCTCCGCATCGGCGACTCCGTGCGACTGGCCTACGTCGATCAGTCGCGCGACGACCTCCACCCCGACAAGGCCGTCTGGGACGTCATCTCCGACAACAACCCGATCATGAAGATCGGCAACGCCGAGGTCAACGCCCGTGCCTACTGCGCACGCTTCGGGTTCACAGGCCAGGACCAGCAGAAGAAGGTCGGCGTCCTCTCCGGCGGCGAACGCAATCGGGTCCACCTCGCCCGACTGCTCCGCGGCGGCGCCAACGTCATCCTGCTCGACGAGCCCACCAACGATCTGGACGTGAACACCATGCGGACGCTCGAGGACGCCCTGCTGGAGTTCGCCGGTTGCGTCGTGGTGATCAGCCACGATCGATGGTTCCTCGACCGCGTGGCCACGCACATCCTGGCCTTCGAGGGCGACACCACCGCCAACTGGTTTCCCGGGAACTTCTCCGCCTACGAAGCCGACCGCAAAGCACGCCTGGGCATCGCCGCCGACCAGCCCCACCGCATGAAATACCGCAAGCTCACCCTCCGCGGATAACAGAAATACCTCCGCAGATCACGCGGATTTCACGGATTTGATTCGAAGAGAAGAGTAGACAGGATGACAGGATTTTATTGAACTGAATCTGTGAAATCAGAGTCGTCTGCGGATGCTCTGATCATCTCCCGCCGATGGTCGCCTGGGCACGAACCGCGGCGCCCGCGTGGACTTGCAGTGTGCGACCCGTCAGGCTCCCCCGGGTGTAGCTGCCGGGGCGGAGTTCGATCGCTCCGCCCGTGCGCGCTTGGCCGTCGAAGGCCCCGTCATTCACCAGTTCCACGCAGACCAGACTCCCCGACAGCGCCATCGACCTGGGGATCGTCACCTGCCCGATGACGGTCACCGCGCCGTGGATGGATTGGGTGAGAATCAGATCGCCCAGTCGAAGCCCGTGCGTACACACCGGGCAGCGGAGCGTCATCGCCCTGCCGCTGGCCTGGAACTCGTAGTCGCAACTGGGGCACCAAACCCGCCGAGTCGCGGGCGTGCGTGTCGTGGTGATCGACACCGTCCCCAGCGGGATGCGCAGCTTCGGCAAACTCATCGTTCCAGGACCACTCAAACCGGGGATGGACTCATCCCCGGATTCCTATCCCCGGACTCGGGTTTCTCAGTTCAGCGTCTACCGCCCGTTGCCCACCGGTCGAATCCGCATCGGGCGTGACCCGTTGCCTGCGCTGTTCTCGCCCGTGAGCATCGCCAGTTCCTGGCTGGACAGCTCGGAAGCGCTCTCCCGCTGCGGCGTCGTGGCGGGCTTGGTCGAAGGTTCCTGGCTGCTGAGCACTTCCTGCTTCGCGAGCGCCATCGCCTCGGGGTCCACCACGATCTGGCCGCGGTAGCTCGCACCCTCGTGAACGCCAAAGCGGTGAGCGTAGACCCGCCCCCGCACTTTCGATCCGGGCAGCAGTTCAACTTCCTCTCGGCCCACAACGTCGGCGTCCGCTTCGCCCGCGATCCGGATGGTGTCGCCCACCACGGTGCCGCTCACCCTGGCGCCGGCCGCCAGTTCCAGCTGCCCGCTGGAGCGGAGCACGCCGTCGATCTGCCCCTCGATCACCGCGTCGTTGTGCACCGTCAGTTCACCCTGAATCTTCCACTCTTTGCCCAGCACGCTCTTGTGTCCGCGACGATCGTCCATGGGAATAACTCTCCGGGTAGGGCGGCGAGGATTCAGCCGCGTAATAACGATGGTCGGTCGGAAGGACCGATTTGCTACAATCAATCGTTGCTGAGAATCGCCCGACTATGGGAACGCGTGGTTCTCGGACGCACGGAGGCCCGATAATTCCCGCCACGTTAGCTCAGTGGTAGAGCAGCGGTTTTGTAAACCGCAGGTCGTCGGTTCAAATCCGACACGTGGCTTTCTCGCATCACGTCGCGGCGATCGGAGCGGGGCCTCTGTGCGTGCGGGGTGGCGGCTATACTCACCGACCATGGACGGCGAACTGAGCCTCATTGCCCGGAAGGTCCACGCGGGGGAGCGTCTGTCGATGGACGACGGGTTGGCGCTGCTGCGCTCGCGCGACCTCTGGACGATCGGCGAACTGGCGGACCACGTCCGGCGAAGACTGCACGGGACCCGGGCGTACTACAACATCAACCGTCACGTCAACTACACGAACCTCTGCGCCCTGTCGTGCAAGTTCTGCTCGTTCTACCGCAAGGAGGACGACCCGCGGAAGGACGTCTACGAGCTGAGCGTGACGCAGATCGCAGCCCAGGCGCGACAGGCGGCGGCGGCGGGCGCCACCGAGATGCACATCGTCGGCGGGCTGCACCCGTACCTGCCCTTCTCCTACTACACGGACATGCTCGGCGCGATCCGCGGGGCGGCGCCGACGCTGCACATCAAGGCGTTCACCGCGGTGGAGATCGTGCACCTGTGCCGGATCGCTCGCCGGCCGCGGGACATCGCCGGCGTTCTGAGGGACTTGAAGGACGCGGGCCTGGGCTCGCTCCCGGGGGGCGGCGCAGAGGTGTTCGACGACCGCGTCCACGACGAGGCGTTCAAGGGCAAGATCCGTTCGGAGCAGTGGCTGGCGGTGCATCGGGCAGCACATGAACTGGGCCTGATGAGCAACGCCACGATCCTCTACGGACACATCGAGTCGCTGGAGGATCGGGTGCAGCACTTCATGATGCTGCGTGAGGCGCAGGACGACGCGATCGCAAGGGGGCTGCCCGGGCGGTTTCAGACGGTGATCCCGCTGCCCTTCGTGCCCGACGATTCGCAGTTGCAGCGCCTGCCCGGCCCCTCCGGGCTCGACGACCTGAAGATGCTCGCGGTGACGAGACTGATGCTGGACAACTTCGCGCACGTCAAGGCGTTCTGGATCATGCAGACGCTGCCGCTCTCGCAGCTGGCGCTGCAGTTCGGCGTGGACGACATCGACGGCACGGTCGTCTGGTACGACATCACCAAGGTCGGCGGCGGGGACACGCACCAGGAAGTGACGGTGGCGGACCTGTGCAAGGCGGTGCGGGAGGCGGGATTCGAGCCGGTGGAGCGGGACACGTTGTACCGAAGAGTCATGCGCGAGGGCGCGAGCTGGTCGGTGGCGGAGCCCGCGCTTTCGCCGTGAAAAAGACCCGCAATTCTTAAGAACATGCCCGGCGCCAGCGCCGCGTGGAAAGTGGATTACAACGCGACGGTTCACTATACTTCGCCACTCGTGTGTGACTGGGCCAGGGTGTTTTCCCAACGAAAGGAACAGCGTCATGAAGCTCTGGATGTGGTTGTCGATCAGTGTCGTGGCGGTGACGGGTCTGGCTTCCAACGCTCGAGCCGAAGACGCTCACGCGGCGGCGCAGGTGCTCAACGTCGGCGGCGTCCCCGGCGGCGCGGGCGGCACGGTCAAGGGTGTGGTGAAGTTCGAGGGCAAGCAGGTCGCGCGCAAGGCCATCGACATGGCGGCGGACAAGTTCTGCACCGATTCGCACAGCACGCCCGTGCTCGATGAGCGTTGGGTGTTCGGCGACAACAACACGCTTCAGAACGTCTTTGTCTACGTCGCCTCGGGGCTCGAGGGCAAGACCGTGTCGGCCCCGGCGGACCGCAAGCCCGAGATCGACCAGGTCGGCTGCGTCTACGTCCCGCGCGTGATGGGCATGATCGCCGGCGAAGAGCTGATCATCCTCAACGGCGATAACACGCTGCACAACGTGAACATGAAGAGCACCGACAACGGCAACTTCAACATCGGCATGCCGGTCAAGGGCATGGTCGAGAAGCGCAAGTTCGCCAAGCCCGAGATGGGCCTGACCTTCAAGTGCGACGTCCACCCGTGGATGGGCGCCTACGTGCACGTCCTGCCGCACCCCTTCTTCGCGGTGACGCAGAAGGACGGATCGTTCACCATCCAGGGGCTGCCCGCGGGGGAGTACGAGCTGAAGACCTGGCACGAGTTCAGCCGGTTCGGTCCCGACGCCGAGAGCTACAAAGTCACCGTCACCGAGGGCGGCGCCGCGGAAGTCACCATCACCTACGCCCCGAAGAAGCAGGCGCAGTAATTCAGTCTCGGGAACCACGGATGCACACGGATGCACACAGGTCGATGCGATTGAACTCGGATGGATCGGATTTAACTCAAAGCGAGATTTTTGATCCGACTCATCAGATTCATCCGAACCATCCGAGCTGATTTGCTTGATTGGTCCGTGAGCACCCGTGTGCATCTGTGGTTCCATCTTCCTCTAGGAGTCGAGCCTTGACGCGAGTGAGCCTTCTGACCGTCGTCGCCCTGTTGATCCACGGGGGCGTTGCGCTGGCGGGCGGGGAGACGTTCGGCCACGAACGCATGTGGCTGCCCGAGGAAGCCTCGACCTTCGCCCCCACGGTGGACAAGCTTTTCTATCTGATCCTTTACCTCACCGGCGGGGTGATGATCGGGGTCTTTGCGCTGATGATCCTGTTCCTGATCCAGTACCGCCACCAGCCCGGAAGGCGCGCCCGATTCGTCCACGGCAACAACACGCTCGAGTTGGTCTGGACGCTGGTGCCGGCGGTGATTCTCGTGCTGATCACCTCGGTGAGCCAGACAAGCTGGTCCGCTGCCAAGACCCCCTTCACCCCGCCCACAACCCAGCAGGTGCTCGACGGCGAGGTGGTGGAGATCGGCGTCATCGGGCGTCAGTTCGCCTGGTACTTCCAGTACCCCGGCGAGGACGGCGTCCTGGGCGCTCGAGACCGGACACCCAAACAGAGCGCCGACTTCGCGGAGATGATCGGGCTTAACCGTGAGTCGCCCGGCGGCGCGGACGATTTCGTGTCGCCCATCATGGTGACGCCGGTGAACAAGAAAGTATATGTCCATCTCTCAAGCGTAGACGTGCTGCACAGTTTCTACCTGCCGAACTTCCGCATCAAGCAGGACGCGGTCCCGGGGCTGGTGGGCAAGGTCTGGCTCGAGGCCACCAAGACCAGCGCCCAGGTGGTGGGCAGCGATCCCGCCAACCCGCTTCGCGTGCTGGACCAGTCCACGATGAAGTTCGTCAACATCAGCGACAGCAAGCCGTTCGACATCATCTGCGCCGAGCTTTGTGGGCAAGGCCACTTCAAGATGCGCGGCGTGATGTACGTCGTGGACGAGCCGAAATACCGCGAGTTCCTCCGCGTCTCGCACGCCAACATGAAAGCCGCCGGCGACACCGAGGAAGAATCGTACTGAGACCTCACGGATACGGAAACCGAAACGGACTTCACCACCGAGCACACAGAGCAAGAGAAGAAATGAAGGGATTTGAGCATTCAGAATCCGACTTGATTCGTCCTCTCGGTGCTCTCTGTGGTTTCTGTGGTGAATCTTTGTCTTCGACCAAGCCCATATCAAACCACTCGAGAGCCGCATGAGTCACGACGCCCACGATCACGCCCACGGACACGCCGCCCCGACGAGCTTCTGGCGGAAGTACGTCTTCTCGATCGATCACAAGGTCATCGGGATTCAGTTCATGTTCGCCAGCCTGATGTTCGTGATCCTGGGCGGACTGCTGGCGCTGGGCGTGAGGTACCAGTTGGCCTGGCCGAACCAGAACGTGCCTTACTTCAAGCTTCTGCCCGGGAAGATGACCAGCGAAGCGCCCGAGGCAAACGTGGCACTATGGAAGACCGGACGCGAGGTGACGCTGTCGCGGCCCCTCGCCCTGCCCCAGGGCACGGAGCTTCCCGCCGGGACGCGCGCCACACTCAAGGGCTTCCCGCAGGGCGTGGCGGTGACGCTGCCCCCGGGCCTGGAAGTCCTGAAGAGTCGAACCACTCCCCGGGTCTCGCTGGACGAACCGACCGACGCCCTGATCGAGCGCGAGATGGTGATGGGCGACTACGACTACGCGAAGCAGGCTGCCCGCACCAGCACGGGCGTGAGAGTGCGACCCGCGAGCAACCCGAGCCAGAGCTGGACGATCACGGGTTACAACGTGCCCACGCCGGAGAACGGCCTGACGGGTCGGCCCATCGTGCTGCCGATCCGGACGGCCGCCACGGTCGTGTCGCTGGCGGTCCCCGACCAGCACGTCATGGTCGGCGATCAGAAGGTCTCTGTCGTGGCCGCCACCGTGGAGACCGCGGCGGACGGCGTCACCTACATCAAGCGCTCGCTCACCACCGACGCCTACCTGCAGCTCTTCACGATGCACGCCTCGCTGATGATCTTCTTCGTGATCATCCCGATGCTCGTGGGTGGGTTTGGGAACTTCCTGATCCCGCTGATGATCGGGGCGCGCGACATGGCGTTCCCCAAGCTCAACATGCTCTCGTTCTGGATCAGCGTGCCGGCGGGCGTGCTGATCCTGATCAGTTTCTGGACGCCCGGCGGCGCCTCGGGCGGCGGATGGACGATGTACCCGCCGCTCTCGAGCATGGCCTACACGCCGCAGCTGGGCACGACGCTGTGGATCGCGGCGGTGGGCCTGGTGGGATTCTCCAGCGTGGTAGGCGCACTGAACTACATCACCACGATCATCAACATGCGCGCCCCGGGCCTGACGATGTTCCGTCTGCCGCTGACGGTGTGGTCGATCCTGATCACCGCGACGCTGGCGCTCTTCTCCACGCCGGTGCTCACCGCGGCGATGATCCTGCTGCTGATGGATCGACTGCCGGTGACGAGCACGATGTTCTTCGCCCCGCGTGAGGGCGGGCAACCGATCCTGTTCCAGCACCTCTTCTGGTTCTACTCGCACCCGGCGGTGTACATCATGATCCTCCCCGCGATGGGCGTGGCGAGCGATATCCTGGCCACCTTCTGCCGCAAGCCCATCTTCGGGTACAAGCCGATGGTCTTCGCCATCTCGGGCATCGCGGGCCTGGGCTTCATCGTCTGGGGGCACCACATGTTCCAGAGCGGCATGAACCCGGTGCTCGGCACCACCTTCATGGCCTCCACCGTCATGATCGCCCTGCCCAGCGCCATCAAGACCTTCAACTGGCTCGGAACCATCTGGGGCGGAAACGTCCGCTTCACCACCTCGATGCTCTTCGCGCTGGGCTTCGTCTCGATGTTCGTCATCGGCGGACTCTCGGGCATCTTCATGGCCTCGGCGCCCGTGGACATCCACATCCACGACACCTACTTCATCGTCGCGCACATCCATTACGTCCTGTTCGGCGGGTCGCTGCTGGGCATCTTCGCGGGCATCTATCACTGGTTCCCCAAGATGTTCGGCAGGACCATGAACGAACGCTGGGGCGTGATCCACTTCGTCATGACGCTCATCGCCTTCAACGGCACGTTCTTCCTGATGCACATCATGGGCATCGGCGGCCACCCGCGTCGCTACGCCAGCATCATGGAGTACCCCTCGCTGCAGCATCTTCAGCCGCTGAACGTCGTCACCACGCTCTGGGCGATGGCGCTGGGCGCCGCGCAGCTGCCCTTCTTCTACAACTTCTTCGTGTCGCTGCCGCCGAAGTTGAGCCGGGCGATTGTGGCCCTGTTCGCGGTGATGCTCGCCCTGCCGGCGGTGATCGGGCTGACCTACTGGGGCGGCTGGGCGGACGTGAGCAAGGTCGGCGAAATGCTCTTTGGCTGGGCGACCCTGCCGGAGGACAAACGCACGCTGGGCGCAGGACTTTTCCAGGCGATGCTGGCGGGCGTCCTCTACGCCGTGATCGCGGTGGCCGCGGTGTATCTCGTGTGGTTCGTCGGCCAACTGGTCAAGATCACCTGGCTTCTACAGCGGATGCTCTACCTCGTATTCCTGCCCGCATTCCTTTCGCCTCTGATCCTCAAGCCCGACTTCTTCGTGATGAACGGCTTGCCGGGCGTCTACGAGCATCGCTGGTTGATCATGGGCCTGCTGGCCCTGCCGGGGCTGGCGTTCCTGCTGATCTTCCGTCCGCGTGATGTCTTCGGCGCCGTAGCGGAGGACAACCCCTGGCAGGCCAACTCGCTGGAGTGGTGCACCAGTTCCCCCCCGCCGCACGACAACTTCGCCAAGATTCCCGTGGTCTACCGCGGCCCCTACGAGTATTCCTCGCCCGTGGTCGCGGAGGACTTTCTGCCACAGGACAAACCGCTGCCCGCCGGAGTGGTCGAGCCCAGCGGGCATTGAGGAATGTCGGATGGCGAATGTCGCATGTCCGCGGACGAGCGACGCCGACCGAGTGCAGGTTCAGAGCCATGACACATCAGACATCCGACATTCGACCTCCGACCTTGCTTCACCGTCTCGCGGTGCTGCTCGTCCTCGCGACCTTCGTGCTCATCGTGCTCGGGGGCAACGTCACGAGCAAGGGCGTGGGCATGAGTGTGCCCGACGGATTCACGGTGTACGGACACTTCCTCTGGACGTTCCCGGTCGAGAAGTGGGTCGGCGGCGTGTTCGACGAGCACGTCCATCGACTCAAGGGCAGCGTCGTGGGGCTGATCACGCTGGCGTTGTGCGTGGGCGTGCTGTGGAAGGAACCTCGCCGGTACGTCCGCCACCTGGCCCTTGCGCTTTTCGGTCTGGTGGTGGTGCAGGGCATCTTCGGCGGACTTCGCGTGGACGCCAACAGTGTGCCGCTGGCGATCGTCCACGGCGTGGTGGCGCAGGTGTTCTTCTGCCTGACCGTGCTCGTGGCGGCTTGCACCGGGCGATGGTGGATCGACGCGGAGAAGCGGGGTGAACTGCGTGACTTTCTGCGGCTGACCAACCCGCTGCGACTGGCGACGCTGACGCTGCTGGCGGCGCTTTTCGCGCAGCTGATCCTCGGCGCGGTGATGCGGCACACGAAGAGCGGCCTGGCGATCCCCGACTTCCCCACCAGTTACGGGCAGCTCGTCCCGCCGCTGTCCGAGCCGGGCATCCGCGCCGCCGTCGATGAGCGTCCCTACGAATCGTTCACTCACTACTACCAGCCGTGGCAGGTGGGCGTTCACTTCGCGCATCGCCTTGGCGCGGTGGCGCTCGTGGCGGTGATGGTGTGGACGCTGGTGCTGCTCAACCCGATCCTGCGTGAGGAGCGAAGCCTGTTGCTGCCGACGGTGATGGTGGGCGGGTTGATGCTCCTGCAGCTGGCGCTGGGCGCGATGGTGATTTGGACCGGGAAGCACGCCCATGTGGCGACCGCTCATCAGGCCAATGGGGCGTTGATCCTCGGGGCGGCAACGTTGCTGGCGGTCCGGGTCAGGCTGCTTGGCAACACGCCGTTGACCAGCGCCAAGCCGCGAGCGGCGTGGGGGGTCGCGTGACGCAGGCGACGGGACATTTCGTGATCGCGGAACGTTCGCGTGGGGCGGCGATGCTGCGCGACTACGTCGCGCTGACCAAGCCGCGCATCACCCTTATGGTGGCGATGACGGCGTACCTCGGCTACGCCCTGGCGCTGCGCGAGACACGACTGGCGCCCCCGGGCTGGCTGCACCTCATCGCCACGCTGTTGGGCACCGCCCTCTCGTGCATGGGGGCCGCGGTGTTGAATCAGGTCTACGAGAAGCGGACCGACGCCCTGATGCAGCGCACGCGACGCCGCCCGATCCCCGCGGGCCGCGTCAGCGCGGGGCACGGCGCGGTCTTGGGCCTGGTCGTCAGCGTGCTGGGCGTAGCGCTGCTCTGGGCCGGCGCCAACGCGGTGGCCGCGGCCGCGAGCCTGTTGACCATCGCCTCGTACCTGCTGCTGTACACGCCGATGAAGCGTTGGACGAGCCTATCGACGATCGTCGGCGCCGCGCCCGGGGCGCTGCCGCCGATCATCGGCGCCGCGGCGGCCACCGGGTCGGTCACGCCCGGCGCCGCCTGCATGTTCGCCATTATGTTTCTCTGGCAGCTGCCGCACTTCCTGGCCATCGCCTGGCTCTACCGTGAAGACTACGCCAGGGCTGGCTTCCCCATGCTCCCGGTGCTCGACCCCGACGGCAGCAGCACGTTTCGGCAGATCGCGCTGGGATGCATGACCCTGCTGCCGCTGGGGCTGCTGCCCACGATGATCGGCGTCACCGGCGCGGTCTATTTCGTCGGCGCGCTGCTGGCGGGCCTGGCGTTCCTGGCGCTGGGCCTGTGGCTGGTCATCGGACGCACCGCCTGGCACGCCCGTTTGCTCTTCTTCGCTTCGCTCGTCTATCTTCCCGTGGTCCTGGCGCTGATGAACCTGGACGCACGCTAGTCACCCGAAAGGATTCTATGTCCCACGCTGCTCACGCTCACGACGCCCACGACTCCCACCCGGATGCGCCGCTGATGGCGCACGGGTCGGTGCTGCAGACCGGCATCTCCAACGGCAAGATCGCCATGTGGCTGTTCCTGGGCTCGGAGGTGATGTTCTTTACCGGGCTCATCGGCGCTTACATCGTGCTGCGCTTCGGCCAGGACACTTGGGCCGACCCCGCCAGCCCCGATTTCCCGCTCGCCATCCCGCTCACCGCCTTCAACACCTTCCTGCTCATCTGCTCCTCCGTCACGCTCGTCTGGGCGCTGCAGTCGATCCAGGCGGGCGAGCGCGGCAAGGGCAATCTCGGGCTGCTGCTCACCACGCTCATCGGCGCCTTCTTCGTCGGCGTGCAGTGCTACGAGTACTACGTCCTCTATACCGGCGCCCACCACGGCCCGTTCCGACCCGACAGCGACCTCTTCGGCTCGTGCTTCTATGCCATGACCGGCTTCCACGGGTTCCACGTCTTTGTCGGCGTCCTCGCCATGGCGGTGCTCACCGTCAAGGGCTACCTGGGCCACTTCAGCCCCACCCACTACGCCCCCGTCGAACTCACCGGGCTCTACTGGCACTTCGTCGATCTCGTCTGGATCATCCTTTTCGCGATCGTCTATCTCATGTAATCGTGACGCTGATCGAATCGAACTCAGAGTTCTCGCGAAGGCGCGATGAACGCCAAGAGAGTTAATCATGAGCACGAATGACACCGAGTGAATCTGACTGATCGCATGACTTTGCGTCCTTCGCGCCTTCGCGAGAAACATCCTCCCCTAAGGCCCAAGAACTTATGGCAGCAAACAAGCACGAACATCAAGTCCCGCTTTGGGCGCTCTTCCTGGCACTGGTGGCGCTGACCGCAGCGGAGGTGGGTTTCTACGAGATCTGGGTCCATTCGCAGCGCCACGCGGTGGAACACGGCGGCGAGCCCTTCGTCCCCAAGGTGGCGATGGTGCTGATCCTGCTCGTGGTGCTCACGCTGCCCAAGGCGCTGATCGTGCTGGTCTACTTCATGCACCTGAAGTTCGAGAAGCAGGCGATCTCGGCGCTGGCGATCCTGCCGTTCATCATGGCTCTGGTCGTTGTGCTGCCCATGCTCACCGACGCCAGGACGCTTAAGCCGCGTGCCTACAACCATCCCGCCCAACCCATCGGCGTCTACCACCCCGACGGCGAGCACAAGACTCCAGACACCCACGGGCCCGAGCATGACGAGTACCAGTGACGCCCAGCCCGCGCTCCGGACGCAGGGGCTGGGGCATCGCTATCCCAAGTCCAGGGCCAAGCCGCGCCGTCGCCGGGTGGACGACACCGAATCCGCCACCTTCGATCGGCCCGCGCTGGACAACCTCACGCTGACCGTTGCGGTGGGCGAAGTGTTCGGCGTCCTGGGGCCCAACGGGTGCGGCAAGAGCACGCTCTTCCGAATCCTGAGCACCGCCCTCCGCCCCACCACCGGCCGGGCGTTTATCCTTGAGAACGACGTGGTCGCTCAGGCTCACGCCGCACGTCGCGCCCTGGGCGTGGTGTTCCAGTCGCCCAGTCTCGACCTCAAGCTCACCGCCCGCGAGAACCTGCTGCACCACGGCCAGCTGCAGGGCCTCACCGGTCCGACGCTCCACGATCGCGCCGAGGCCCTGCTCGAACGTTTCTCGCTCCGCAATCGCGGGCACGAACTGGTGGAGCGGTTCAGCGGCGGGATGCGGCGGAAGGTCGAGCTCGCCCGCGCCCTGCTGCACCAGCCGCGCGTCCTGCTTATGGATGAGCCGGACACCGGGTTGGACGTGGGCGCCCGCGCCGACCTCTGGCGTCAACTCCGGGCGCTCCGGAGCGAGAGCAATCTCACCATCGCGCTCACCACGCACCTGATGGACGAGGCGGAGCACTGCGATCGCCTGGCGATCCTCAACGAGGGCAAGCTCGTTGCGCTCGACACGCCCGGGAACCTGAAGCGGAGGATCGGCGGCGATGTCGTGACCGTCGAGCCCGTCCACGCGGCGTTGGAGCAGAGCACGCACCTGGGCGTTCACCTTCTCTCGGAGATGATCCGTGAACGCTTCGCGCCCTGGCCGGCCGGGGGCGAACCACGCGTCGTCGAGACCCGCATCCGCATGGAGCGACCCGACGGCGCCGCCTTCGTCCCGCTGCTGGCCACCTCGTTCCCCGACCGCATCGCTTCGCTCTCTGTGGGCCAGCCTACGCTCGACGACGTGTTCCTGCACCTCACCGGGCAGGCGCTCAACCGCGACTGATCGCCTCGCGTTGCTCGCCCCGACGCTTTGCAGTATCACGGACGACGTGGATGTCACCCCCGCGACGGTGTGCGAACACTGCGGCTTGCCGGCGCCGGCGCGGCGAAGGTCCGCCGGCGGGGCCTTCTGCTGCGTGGGCTGCCGGATCGCTCACGACCTGGCGCGGCTGGGCGAGGATCAGGGCCAGGCGTCGCACCGCGCCTCGGCGCTGCAGTTGCGCCTGTGGATGGGCGTCTTTCTCACCATGAACATGATGGCCTTCTCGTGGTGGGTCTACACGCAGGACCTCTACGCCACCGGGCAGGCGCACAACAAGCTCGCCTCGCTCTTCGCGTACCTGCTCATGTTCCTCTGCACCGCGGTGCTGGCGTGCGTGGGGTCGCCGCTGCTGCTGGACCTGCTGGATCGGCGACCGCGGCGCACCGCGCTGGACGCCGACCTGCTCATCCTCATCGGCGTGGCCGGCGCGTACCTCCTGTCGGTCATCAACACGATCCGGGCGCAGGGCGGCCTGTACTACGAAGTGGCGGCGATCATTCTGGTCTTCGTCACGCTGGGCAGGTACCTCGAATCCGCTGCCAAGCGCAGGGCGACGCTCGAAGCGCGGACGCTGCTGGCGGCGGCGCCGAGGGTCGCCTCGGTCCGCCGGGACCAGGGCGTGATCGAGGTGCCCGTGGAGCAGGTGAGGCTCGACGACATGGTGCGGGTGCGTCCGGGCGAGGTGCTCGCGGTGGACGGAGAGATCGCCGAGGGGTCGAGCCATGTCAGCGAGGCGAGCCTGACCGGCGAGTCGCAGCCGCGCAGCGTCGCGGCGGGCGATCGTGTGCTGGCCGGGAGCCTGTGCGTGGACGGGCAGCTCTGGGTCAGCCCGCGCCGCGTGGGCGAAGACCGGGTCATCGCGCAGACGGTGCGACTGCTCGAAGAAGCGCGCACACAGTTGCCGCCGATCCAGCGGTTGGCGGACCGCGTGGCGGGCGTGTTCGTCCCCATCGTCATCGCGCTGTCGCTCACCGTGTTCTTCTGGCACAGCTTCCGGGGCGAGCCGAGCCGGGGGTTGTTCGATGCGCTCGCGGTGCTGCTGGTGAGCTGCCCCTGTGCGCTGGGACTGGCGGCCCCGCTGGCGAGCTGGGTGGCGCTGAAGCGGGCGGCGGGCATGGGCGTCCTCGTGGATTCCGCAGCCACCCTTGAGCGAGCATCGAGGATTCGACGCGTGTTTTTCGACAAGACCGGCACGCTCACCGACCCGCGCCTGCGGCTGGAGTCCATCGAACCGTTGACCATTTCCCAGGATCAGGCGCTGCGCTGGGCCGGCGCTCTGGAGAGCTCGAGCCTGCACCCGATCGCGCGCGCGATCACCGAGGAGTGTGCGAAGCGGCAGATTGCTCTTCCACCGGCCCTGGACGCCCGCATTCTTCCCGGGGTGGGCGTGGAAGCGAGCGTTGAAGGTCGGCGACTGTCGCTGGGAGGTTCACGACTGCTGCCCGAGGCGAGCAGCGACGCGCAGCAGTCGCTCCGAGTCCACCTCGTGGAGAATCAGCGGCGACTGGCGACGTTCACGCTCAGCGAATCGCCGCGACAGGACGCCGCCGCGACGCTGCGCGAGCTGCGCCATCTGCGAATATCCACCGCCGTGCTCACCGGCGATGGGCCCGGCCCCGCCTCGCGATTGGCGTCCCTGTTGAGCATCCCGGTCGAGCATTCACTGCTCCCGGCGGACAAGCTCGACCGGCTCACCCGCGCGAGGAAGCAAACCCCCGGCGTGGCGATGGTCGGCGATGGCGTCAACGACGGGCCGGTGCTCGCGGCGGCGGACCTGGGTTTCGCCCTGGGCTCGGCCACGGACCTCGCCAAGCAGGCGGGAAACGTCCGTCTGCTCGCCGACCGACTCGACCGCGTCCCCATGACCATTAGGCTCGCTCGACACGCCATGAATCGTATCCGGTTGAATCTCTTCTGGGCCTTCGCCTACAACCTGGTGGGCGTAGGGTTGGCGGCCATGGGACTGCTCAACCCCGTCTTCGCGGCGCTGGCCATGTTCCTCTCAAGCCTGATGGTCGTGCGCACCAGCAGCGGCGCGGGTAAGATCGCGGGCGTCCCATGAGTCTCGAAGGAACGTCCATCGCCGCGGCGCTCACCGCCATGCTCGTGGCGGGCTTGGCGGGCAGCCTGCACTGCATCGGGATGTGCGGCCCGATCCTCGTGGGTTTTTCGCAGGTCTTCGCTGCCACCGAGCTCACGGTGGGCGGTCGCAGCACCGCTCGGCCCCGATTGAACTTCGATTTTCTCTGGTATCACGCGGGCAGACTCTGGACCTACGCCGCCCTGGGTTTCCTCGCGGGGATTTTCGGCCAATACCTCCGCGGCGGATCGGCGATGCTCGGCTGGCAACGACCCATGTCCATCGCCATGAGCACCGTCGTGATCCTCACCGGGCTGGTCATGCTCCGTGTCGTTCCATTCTTTCATCTGCCAGACTCGTGCAATTCCGTTGCCTGGCGCGGTTCGTCGTGGTTCGCCACGCTGCTGCGCACACGCGGCCTCGTCGCCCGGCTGTTGCTCGGTGCGGTCATGGGACTGCTGCCCTGTGGTCTGCTCTACGGGATGCTCGTGGTGAGCGCGGCTCTGCCACACCCGTTGCTCTCCGCCGCGTCCATGCTCGCCTTTGGCATCGGAACGCTCCCGGCATTGACGGGCGTTCTGCTCGCCGCCGCGGCGCTGCCCGTTTGGCTCCGCCTTCACGGCACAAGGCTGGCGGCGGTCGTCGTCATCCTCACTGGCTCCTTCATGCTCACGCGCACCCTGCTCGCGGACCCGGACACCGGGAGTTGCCCGGCGTGCGCGGCTGAAGGTCGGTGATCGAAAGTGAGAACCGGGGCTGAGTCCATGCCCGGCTTGGCAGCGGCGAAGGATCGGGCGATACTACCGCCCATGATCGACCTGAAAGACCTGCGACTTGACCCCCGGAAGTACCAACAGGGTGCGGCCAACAAAGGCATCGACGTGGACTTCGACGCCCTGCTGTCGCTCGACGCGAACCTGCGCCAGTTGCAGCTCGAACTCGAAACGCTCACCGCGGAGAAGAACCGCATCTCCAAGGACATCGGCGCCTTGGCGGGACGATTGAAGAAAGCCCCTCCGGACGAGAAGGCCAAGCTGCAGGAGCAGATGAACCAACTGCAGGCGCGGCCGAACGAGATCAAGACGCGCGAGGCGGAACTGGCGGCGAAGGTGGCGGAACTGGAGCCGCGGCGCGACGCGCTCTGGATGACGGTGCCCCAGCCCGCGGACCCGGACGTGCCGGTGGGCAAAGGCGCGGAGGGCAACCTCGAGATTCGCCGATGGAACTCGCCCTGGTTCGACCCCCGCAAGTCGTTCCATGACAACAAGGGGTTTGAGCCTAAAACGCACATCGAATTGGGCCGGCAGCTCGGGCTGTTCGAGTTCGAGCGCGGCGTCAAGATGGCGGGCACGCGCAGCTACGTCCTGACCGGCGACGGCATGCGCCTGCACAACGCGGTGCTGCGCTACGCCTTCGACATGATGGTCAACGAGAACGGGTTTACGCCGCTCTCGGTCCCCGTGATCGTCCGCGAGGAGATGATGGTCGGCACCGGGTTTTTCCCGGCGGGTCGGGAGCAGGCGTACCACGTCCCCGAATCCACGCGCGGCGGAGGCTACGACCTGTTCCTCACCGGGACCGGCGAGGTCGGGCTCATGGGCTACCATCAGGGCGAGATCATCGACTACGAAAAACTCCCGTTGTGCTACACGACGGTCTCGACCTGCTTCCGACGCGAGGCGGGAGCGGCGGGCAAGGACACCGCGGGACTGTATCGCATTCACCAGTTCGACAAGGTGGAGCAGGTGGTCATCTGCGAAGCCTCGCAGCAGGTCTCGCGCGAATGGCACAAGAAGATGATCGGCTTCGTCGAGACCCTCTTGCAGCGGCTGGAGATCCCGTATCGGCTGCTGCAGTGCTGCACGGGCGACCTGGGGCCCAAGAACGCGGACATGGTGGACATCGAGAGCTGGATGCCCGGGCGCGGCGCCCTCGACGGGAACGGTCGCCCGCTGGGCGATTTCGGCGAGACGCACTCGGCGTCGCGCTTGTACGATTATCAGTGCCGGAGGCTGAACCTGCGCTATCGAGACCCGCACACCAAGAAGCCCGTGGTGGCTCACGCGCTGAACAACACCGTGGCGGCCAGTCCGCGGATTCTGATTCCGATCTTGGAGCTCTACCAGAACGCCGACGGCAGCGTGACCATTCCGGGTGTGCTCCGCCCTCACATGGGCGGACGCGAGCGTGTGGGATGATGCTCCGACATGGATGCTGGGACGATGAACAGCGACCCGACGCAGAATCTGATCGACGCGATCTACATCGAGAAGGTGCTGCGTGCGCGCCGGCAGTCTCTTGAAGTGAAGTTCCTCTGCGGCACTCGATTGCTGGTCTACGCGAAGTCGGCCACGCTCAGCGGGATCCGGGCGCAGCATCCCCAGCTCTGCGAGCGTCAGGCCCGGACGGAGCTGGCGCGGCGTCTGGCCATCAGCCGACGACTCGATGGAGAGCCCGCGTGACCGAGTAGCAGGCCATCGATGCGGTGCTTGATCTTCTTGAGAAGTTGAGGATCGAGTACATGATCGTCGGGTCGCTCTCGTCCAACGTGTACGGCATCCCTCATTCGACCCAGGACGCGGACATTCTGGTGCGGATGAGCGCGGCGCAGTTTGATCTGCTGCGTGCTATGCTTCCCACACCGCTCTATCTCCAACCGCAGACCAGTTCCGAGACCGTCACCGGGAAAACGCGGCACCTCATCCGTCTCGAGAAGACCCCGCCTTTGTGGTCGAGCTGTTCGAGATCGCGGAGGATCTGTTTGACCTGGAGCGATTCCGACGTCGTCGCTCACTCGTCACCCAGGGCAAAGCCCGGGTGATGCCCGTGCCCGAGGACGTGCTACTTCAGAAGCTGCGATGGCTTCACAAGCTCAATCGACTAAAGGACCGCAACGACGCCCGGGACGTGATCGCGGTGCAGTACGAGAACCTGGACTGGTCCTACATCCATCGCTGGACCGATTGTCACGGCACGCGCGGTCTGCTTGATGAGATTCTTCGCAGCGTTCCCCCCGACCTGCTGCAGGGTTAAGAAGCGCACAAAACCGGAGTGTTGCTCGTAAGCCGATGCGGGTTATGGGCTTGCGCTCGTCAATTTGCTTCGCAGGATCGTTTCCAGTAGAATAACCTGCTTATGCCTAACGCTGTCTCAACACGATCTAAACGCTCCGAAAAAGGGGGCGAATCCGCTCGAACCCAGCCCAGGAAAGACGCCAAGAAGCCGTTCTCCGCGGGCTCGAAACGGTCGCTGTCAATCGTGAATTACGCCACGGCTTTACGCTGGCTTTACGACCACACCGACCACGAACGCCAGCGGATCGTCCACTACAACAATCGCAGCTTCAGCCTGGAGCGGATGCGGCGGCTGCTGGACCTTCTGGGCAATCCGCACGACCAGCTCAAGTGCGTGCAGGTGGCGGGCACCAAGGGCAAAGGTTCGACCTGCACGATGCTCAGCAACATGTTGCGTCGCAACGGGTTCACGGTGGGGCTTTACACCAGCCCGCACCTGGTGGACCTGCGCGAGCGGATCATGATCGACGGCCAGATGATCGCGCACTCGGACCTGGTGGACACGCTGCGGACGATCGAGCAGCACCAGGGCAAGCTGGCGAAGAATCCGCCGAGCTTCTTCGACATCCTCACGGCTGCGGCGCTGCGGCACTTCGCGGAGCAGGCGGTGGACATCGCGGTGCTCGAGACGGGTCTGGGCGGGCGTCTGGACTCGGTGACGGTGTGTTCGCCGCTGGTGACGGGTCTGGCGCAGATCAGTCTGGACCACATGAACGTGCTGGGCCGGGACCTGCCCACGATCGCGCGGGAGAAGGCGGGGATCATGAAGAGGGGCGTGCCGACGATCAGCGTGGAGCAGGAGTCGTCGGTGATGCGCGTCTTCGACGAGGTGGCGCAGCACGTGGGGTCTCCGCTGGAGTACCTGGGCAAGACGATCGACTTCTCGTTCCGGTTCGAGGCCAACCGCGAACTGGGCCCGCACACGCGGGTGTGCATCACCACACCCACGAGCCGATGGGAGCACCTGCCGGTGCCGCTGCGGGGCGAGCATCAGGCGCACAACTGCGGGCTGGCGCTGGCGATGCTCGACAAGCTCAAGGCCTGTGGCTTCGAGGTGACCGAAGAGCATCTGGTGGCGGGGCTGTCGGAGACGAAACTGCCCGGACGCATGGAGCAGGTCTGGAACGAGCCGCGCATCATCGTGGACGGCGCCCACAACGCCGCGTCGATCACCGCTCTGACCCGCGCCTTGGGCGCCCACGTGAGCTACGACTCGCTGGTGCTGATCTTCGGCTGCGGCCAGGACAAGGACGTCACCGGCATGCTCAAGCAGTTGGCGCTGGGGGCGGACAAGATCATCTTCACCCGCGCCAAGAACAACCCGCGCGCCGCGGAGCCCGAGGAGCTGCAGCACAAGTTCAACGAGCTCTCGGGCAAGATGTCGCAGACCGCCCCGAGCTTCGAGGACGCCCTGCGTCTGGCCACCCGCGCCGTGAGCCGAGAGGACCTGATCGTGGTGACCGGGTCGTTCTACCTCGTGGGCGAAGCGAAGAAGCTGCTCGAAGAATTGGCCGCCAAGCGCGCCAGGACTCGGGTGTGATCCGAGGTTGATCGGCGCCGCCGCATCGTCGGCGTGGCTCCGGGGAACTGCCCGGGGCACGTCCGCCTACGCCAGGAGGGAATCGAAGCGCTTCGTCTGTGCGGCGAAGGCGTCGCTGCGTCGGGGTTCGTAGCGGATCGGGTCGAAGCTTCGCCGCACGCAGGCGCGCAGCTCCGCAAGGTTCTTCAGGGCGCGGTGGCCCATCGCCTGGGTCAGGGCGTTGCCCGCGGCGGTGGCCTCGAAGGGCCCGACGATCACCGGGCGGTCGATCGCGTCGGCGGTCATCTGCGAGAGAAGCTCGTTGCGTCCGCCCCCGCCCACGACGTGCAGGACCTCCACGGGCACGCCGCGCAGGGCTTCGAGGTCCAGGAGCGTCCTGCGATAGGTCAGCGCCAGACTCTCCAGGCAGCAGCGGACGTAGGCGCCGACCGACTGTGGCCGAGGCTGACTGGTCTTGGCGGCAAAGGCGTCGATCTTGGCGCACATGTCGCCGGGCGAGGCGAAGGGGGCGTAGGCGGGGTCCACGAGCGTGACGAAAGGCCCCGCGTCGCCGGCGAGGCGTGTGAGCGTGGAATAGTCGTAGCGTTCGCCGCGTTTCTCGTAGTCGCGTCGGACCTCCTGGACGAGCCAGAGGCCCGCGATGTTCTTGAGGAAGCGGATCGTGCCGTCCACGCCCCGCTCGTGGGTGAACCCGTGCTTCCGCGTCTCTTCGTTGATCAGCGGCGCGTCGAGCTCAGCGCCCAGGAGCGACCAGGTGCCCGAGGAGAGGTAGGCCCATCGGCCGGACTTCTTCAGGGTCGGCTCGACGGGGACCGCCGCCACGGCGCTGCCGGTGTCGTGGCTCGCGGGCGTGATGACCGCGAGCTGAGGCAGCCCCGCCGCCTTGGCGACCTCGGGCAGAAGTCTGCCGATCTTCGTGCCCGCGGGAACGATCGACCTGAGAAAGTGCGTAGGCAGGCCCAGCTTCTTGAGCAGCGGCTTGTTCCACGCGCCCAACCCTTTGCCCTTGGTCGGGTCGATCATCTGGCTCGTCGAGGCGATGCTCGCTTCGTTGGCGCCCTGCCCGCAGAGGAAATAGTGCAGCAGGTCGGGCATGAAGAGCAACTGACGAGCCTGGTCGAGCAGGCCCGGCTCAGCGAGCTTCTGCGCGTAGAGCTGGAAGAGCGAGTTGAAGGGCATGAGTTGGATGCCGGTGCCCGCGTAGAGGGACGGTGCGCCGAGCTTGCGCAGCGCCTGCCTCATGGCGTTGGCGTTGCGCGGGTCCCGATAGGCGTAGGGCAGGCCCAGCAGTTGCCCGGACTTGCCCAGGAGTCCGAAGTCCACGCCCCAGGTGTCCACGCCCACGCCCACGAGCTCCAGGCGTTCGTCGCGCGCCTTGGCGGCGCACCTGGCCAAACCCTGCTGAAGGTTCTGCCAGAGGTCCATCAGGTTCCAGTGGTAGCCGCTGGGCAGGTGCTGAGGCTGATTGGCGAAACGATGCGTCTCCTCCAGGCTCAGCCTGCCGTGGTCGAGCACCGCCAGCATGGCTCTGCCGCTCTCAGCTCCTAAGTCAAATGCGATGTAGCCCTGCTTGGTCATAACGAGTCTCTAGGGAAAGGCATCCGCAGATTTCGCTGATGCCACGGATCAAAGCCCAGAGAGGAACGCCATACTTTAGCGTTTTTTCTGCATTGTTCAAATCCGCGTCATCCCTGCAATCTTCGGATTATATCTTTGTTTTACAAGCGCTTATGACGTATGGGATACCACTGACAACCGTCACCAGGACGACGAGGTGCATGCCGAGGTCGCGGAAGAGAGCGGTGGCGGGGTTAGGACCGAGGTGGACGATGAGCAGGGCGATGGGCACCGCCACGAGCTGGATGGTGGTCTTGAGTTTGCCGACGAACTTCGCGCCGAACTTCACGCCTCGGGACTCGAACTCATCACGGATGCCCGTGACGAGCAGTTCGCGTGCGAGCATGAGGGCGACCATCCAGGGATAGACGCCAGTCGCCATGTTCAGGGTGTGCCTGTGTGCCGCCGCCTGCGGATCGACGAAGCGAGGCCCCGCCAGGTAGATGAACGCGCCGAGCACAAGCACCTTGTCGCAGAAGGGGTCCATGATTCGGCCAAACGTGCTCTCGACGTGCCAGCGTCGCGCGAGGTAGCCGTCGAGCCAGTCGGTGATCGAGGCCAGGACGAAGACCACGATGGCGGTCAGGATCGCCCAGTCGGGCCCCGCCGGGTGGCGATACTGATTGAGCACCACAAAGAAGACCGCCGCGAGAACCAGTCGCAGCAGCGTGAGCTGGTTGGGTAGGTGACGACGCATGGGAAATGTCGAATGTCGAACGGCGGATGGCGAACGGCGGATGGCGAAGGTCGGATGTCGGACTTCGGATGTCAGAAGTGCGTGTTGAAAACAACCCTGACACTCGAGCTTCGACCTTCGCCTATGGGCATCACAATCTCAGATCCCCCAACCCCATGCCCAGCGCCCCGCTGGTGCCCATGCCGCCCTTGAGGTCGCTGCGGAGTTGACGCTTGGCAGCGGGCTTTCCCGGAGCTTTGGCGGGTGCGACCGCGATGGGCTGCTTCACTTCCGGGGGCGGAGCCGGTGCGGTGACCGCCTTGATCGAAAGCTTCACCCGCCGCTGCTCTTCGTCCACCTCCAGCACGCGGAGCTTGTGGACCTCACCCACCTTCACCACTTCCTCGACGCTGCCCACGCGACGCGGCGCCAGCTCGGAGATATGCACCAGGCCCTCGACGCCCGCCTCCAGCTCCACGAACGCCCCGAACTCCGTGGTGCGCACGATCTTGCCCTCCACCACGCTCTGGGCTGCGTACTTGTGCTCGGCGCCGACCCAGGGATCGCCCGCCGCCTGCTTCAGACTCAGCGTCATCCGCCGCTTCTGGGCGTCCAGGCTCAGCACCTTCAGGTGAATCTGATCGCCCTCCTTGAGCACCTCCGAGGGCCGATGCACCCGCGACCAGCTCAGCTCGCTCACGGGGAGCAGCGCTTCCACGCCCTTCTCCAACTCGACGAACGCACCGAAGTCCGCCAACCGCAGCACACACCCGGGCACCGTCGAACCCACCGCGTATCGGCCCTCGATGCCCTCCCACGGGTCCACCGCCGCCTGCTTCAGGCCCAGGCGAATCTTCCCGCTCTCCGCGTCGAGCTTGAGAATCCGGACGCTCACCTCCTGCCCCACCTTGAGCACTTCGTTCACGTCCTTCACGTGCGAATAGCTCATGTCCGAGATGTGCACCATCCCGTCGGCGCCGCCCAGGTCGATGAACGCGCCGTACTCCACGATGCGCGACACCTTGCCCGTGCGCACCTGGTCGATCTCGAGTTCCTTCCAGAGCTTCTTGCTCGCCTGCTGCTTCTCGTGCACCAGCTGCGCCCGGCGCGAGAGCAGCACCCGTTTGCCCTTGCGGTCGATCTCGATCACCTGCGCGTGAACCTTCGTGCCCACGAAAGGCGTCAGGTCCTCCGTGTGGTGCAGGTCCACCTGGCTCGCGGGCATGAACGCTCGGATACTGCCCACCAGCTCCAGCTCCAGGCCGCCCTTGTTCGTCGAAACCACCCGCGCCTCGACCGTGGCGCCCTTGTACAAGTGGTCCCACGTCGTCCGACCCACCGCCCCCTCGCGCGAGAGCTGATACAGCCCCTCCGCCTCGTCGAACCGCTCAACCACAAAATCCATGATCGAGCCGACCCGCGGCGGACGCTCAAACTGCGGCAGCGGAACCAAGCCCTGGTTCTTCCCCGACACGCCCGAGAGCTCCACGAACACGTCGTCGCCCGCGATCCGAACGATCCTCCCGCGACGAACGTCCAGCTCGAAGCTCTGCTCCTCCTGCGCCTCGGCGGACCCCGCCTCCGCGCCGGGGGCGGACTCCTCCGCCACGGGCGCCGGAGCGCTCAGCGACTGCTCGAGTAACTGGCGCGCCGACTCGTCATTCAGCGCTTCGCTCAGCTCGCGCTGCACAACGTCGTCAAGTTCCCCCGCGGGCGAGGACGATGGTTCAGGCATGGATTCCATAAGGCAGGACTTCTCGGTGGCTCCAAAATAACAGCTTACCCAAAGTTCAGAATCCAGCAACGCCCCCCCGAAACCGGAGCCAGCAATCACGGGTCAGGAATCAAGATCAAAAAATATCCCCACCAAGCCGGGGATGTACTCATCCCCGGATACCCCCCCGGCCCCTCTGCCGCGTCATTATCACTCGACACTGCCCCTTACCGAAGTTTCTAACACAAACCTCAACTTCCGCCTCGCCCACCAGCCCGCGTAGTCCACTCCGATGCGTGGGGTCGAGAGGACGCGGCCCAGCACTTCGCAGCTTTCCACGAACAGGACGTCGCTGCTCACCAGATCGATGCCGTCGAGTCGTCGATCGACCCTCAACGCCTCGCACAACTTCGCGGGGCCTCCGCAGAGGTCCGCTCGACCGTGACGGTGGCGTTTGATCACGCGCACTCCCTCGGTGGGCACGATCGCCCGCAGCAGCACCGCCACCGGGTCGCCCCGGCGTCCGCAGACCACGTTCATGCAGTGGTGCATCCCGTAGGTGAAGTAGACGTAACACGTCCCGCCGTCGCACCACATCGACTCGTTACGCCTGGTGCGTCGCCCCCTGAAGGTGTGAGCCGCAGCGTCGGCGACGCCGAGGTAAGCCTCGGTCTCGACGATGATGCCCGCCAGGCGCTGACCCTTCAGGAATCGCACCAGCCGCTGCCCGAGCAGGGCGCGTGCGACCGTGACCGGGTCACGCCGGTAGAACGCTCGACTGAGCCTTCGAGACATCGGTGGAGTTTATCGCCCGCGACGCCGGGCCGCTGCGCCAGAGGTGGAGCGGGACGCAGCCAGCCGCCATGATGAGCAGTTGCGAAGCGACGAAGAGCAGAAGCCAGAAGACCGCCGAGTCGATGAAGCCGTACGAGTGCAGGCCGATGCTCAGCATGTTGACGCCAAACCACGACCAGGCGGTGACGACGTTGCCAAAGACGCTCAGGACGGCGACGCCGCGCTGCTGGATCATGCCGCCCCAGCGTGCGTGCAGGACCACCGCGTTCCAGAGCACGATGATGAGCGCGCCGTTCTCCTTGGGGTCCCAGCCCCAGAATCGGCCCCAGGACTGGTCCGCCCAGATGCCGCCCAGGACGGTGCCGGTGAAACTCATGAGCGTGGCGAAGCAGATGATGCCGTAGACGGCGCGGGCGAGATTGCGCGCTTCGTGCGGGGGCAAGGATCGAGTGAGCAGGCCGCGGAAGATGTAGAGGATTCCCAGGAATCCCGCGAGGAAGGTGGTGGAGTAGCCCAGCGTGATGACCACGACGTGGGTGGCGAGCCAGAAGTTCGAGTCGAGCACAGCGCGCATCATCTCCATCGTGTCGCCCCCGCCGTCGAGATTGTGGGCCACGACGAGCGTGAGGAACCCGGTGGCCGCCGCCACGACGGTGCCCGCCCCCGAGCGAAATACCCATTCGATGATCAGCGCCAGCAGCACGCACCCCCAGCCCACGAAGATCGCAGAAGAATAAAGATTCGTCACCGGCGGACGCCCCTCAAGCCACATCCGCGCCACCAGCCCGAGGGTGTGCACAAGAAACGCCGCGACCAGCACGCCGGAGGCTGCGCTGTTGAGCGGCTTGGCCCACATCAGCCAACTCCCGCACATCCCGAGGAACACGATCACATAAAGAATACTCGTTCGATAGAACGGCTCCGCACGTTGAAACAACGTCTCCTTGAACGCCATGCTCACTTCGTGGGGCTTCTGCTGTTGCAGCAGCGCGAGGTACGCCCGCACCTGTTCGTTGAACGCGCTCGCGTCGCCCTTCTGGTACGCGCCAAGGAGGACGCCGAACGCTCGCACCGAGGGGTGAGCCGCCCCGCTGTGGATCGAATCCCGCATGGCCGGGCCAAGCTCCATCCACTCCTTCACCCCCTCGATGGGCGCCACAACAAACGGCTCTTCCAACGCCGCCATGCGGTTGTAGACCATAATCTTCCGCGCCACGTCCAGCACCGCACGCTGGTAGTCGTTTCGATCCTTGCTCTTGATCGCCGAGGCCAGGCGGTGCTGCTCCATGAGCGTCGAGGCGTGCGGCAGCAGCTCGTCGTAAGAGAACTTCTTCCGCTCCGGGTCAAAGCCCATCAGGTTCTTCACATCCGGGTGGTCGATGCGGAAGACCTGATACTTCTGCGAAACCTCCGCGTCCGTCACCACGTCGAGCATCCACTGCAACGCGGATATTCTCTCTCCCTCGTGACGCAGCGCATGCCGCTGGCTGAGGATCATCAGGTTGACCCGCGCCACCGTCTCGATGGGCTTGACCCGCCCGTTGTGCGAAACGGGAATCCGTCCACAACCACTGAAATCAAAGCCCGATTTCGCGTCGTACCGAGGCGGGATCAGCCCCGCCAGAACGTACGATAGTGCGAGCAATACCGCGAGGATGAAGAGGGGTCGGGTCATGAGCTCGTGCGAATCACAAGGAAGGTATTTACCACAGAGTGCACAGAGAGCCAACAGAACAAAGTCGTGTGAGAGATGGCCTGGTCAAGCGGTTTCATGATTCAATTCTCCCGTATCGCCTGTGTGTTCTCTGTGCTCTCTGTGGTGACGAGTGCTTTTTGTAGGGCGCGCGAACGGAGGAACTTGACCAGAGCCAGGCTGAAGTGGATGGTCATGCCCAGGGCGACGAGGACGCAGGAAATATAGGGGATGAGCCATCCGGGGTTGCGGACGACCTGCAGGATCGTGGTCTTGTCGTTGTTCTTGAACGCGGCCTGATAGAACGTTTCCCCCGCGTAACGGAGCGGGTTGTTCATCCAGATCAGCGCCTGGCGGTCCTCGTTCTGCGACGGGTCCACCAGGCGCACGAGGCTGGAGAAATTGCGCGGGATGTCGGTGCCGGTGAACTTGTCGTGCTTGAAATCGATCAGGTGCAAAGTATAAGGCTTGTAGTAGCGTCGGGCGCGGAGCTCCATCTCGTAGCGACGCCCGTTGACCACGATGTCCTGCGGGCCGTTGATCCAGAGCGAGACGAGAAAGACTCCCAGGTCCTTGCCCTGGTGCTTGATCCGCAGGAAGGCGCTGGGGACGTCGATGACCTGATCTTCCACGCCGGTGACTCCCGGGAGTTCCTTGACAAACAGTCCCACGCCCACGCCGGCGGTGGCGATGGACTTCTCCGCGCCGTGGTCGCCCATGCGCTGCGCCTGCACGGGGCCGAGCACGTCGGAATTGGGCATGAAACGCAGCACCTCCACGCTCACGGGAAGGAGTGGGTCCTCGACGAGTCCGCCGCGTCGCAGGGCGCGATCATCGACGACCACGACGCGGTCGAGCTTCGGATCGCTCGGATCGACGAACGCCAACTCGACGAGTCGTGTGCTCTCGGAGTAGTTCTTGCTCGACCCTTCGTCGATGGACATGTTGGCCTCGACGGCGAACAACCCGGTGACCAATTCGCCCACGAGGATGAGGATCAGTCCACCGTGGATGAGCAGGATGCCGCTGCGTTTCCAGGAGATCTTGAACCGCAGCGTATGGGCGGCCAGAAGATTGACAAGCAGCGCCCCGCCGATGATGTATCCCCCCGGAAGAGGGATGCGAACACCATCGGCCACGGGGACCCAGACGACCATGGCGCGGAAGATCTCATCGACGACCGTCTGGATGCCCATGTAGACCTGCGCGAGCGTCCCGCCGAACACGAGCACAATGGCGGCGAGCATGAGGGTCACAGTCAGGCGTAGGGACGCCAGCGGAGCGAGCAGCCGACCGATCATGGCTGCTCCTGGAATCGAAGCGAGGCGACGAAGTCGGCGAAGTTGCCTTTGTGCTTCTCAAGGACGTCCGGAGGGCCGGTCATCTTGACGAACCACGAGCCGCCGCTGCGTGGGAGCATGGCCGCGACGATGCGTGACTGTTCGCCCGCCAGATCGACGATGCCGGCGGGCTGGCCCTGAACGTCCAGGCGCGACATAGGCTGCTCGTCGAGCGAGTTCACGGGCGGCAGTTTGATCTGGCCACGCCAGCGATTGATGTTCTCCAACGGTTCGCCGCCGCCCAGGAGAAAGGTCAGCGACACGTCCCCGCCGCCCTCGAAGGAGAAGGACGCCAGCCGCATGGCGGAGGGCGTCGGGTCCTCGGTCCAACCCGTGGGGGTGGTCCAACGGACGCGTGGGTCACCGGTGGGAGCGGGCGGCTGGACCGTCACGATCGTGGGTGACTTGGGCACAACGTAACTGCGAACCTCCGCCTCGTCACACCCCGCCCCGAACAGCAGCAGACCTGTGAAACCGAAACAAGCTTTCGAGTGCATCCGACCCATCGTCGGGCGGATTATAGGTCGGCACCAGTGCAACCGCATCGGCTTGTTAGAATCTGGTGTTGTCGAGGGCGGGACGGAACCACCATGCTCACCCAACTAGGTTTTCTTGCGTTGGCGGGCGCAGCCGGAACTCTGGCGCGCTACGGATTGGCGGGCCTGTCCCACCGCTTGGCGATCTGGGCACAGCTTCCGGGCGCGCCGCACTTCCCCTTCGGCACGTTAACGGTCAACCTCGCGGGCTGTTTTCTTTTCGGACTGGTGTGGACGTTGGCGGTGGATCGAGCGGCGTTCAACGCTCAGACGAAGCTTCTGCTGCTCACGGGCTTCATGGGGGCGTTCACGACCTTCTCAACCTTCGCGTTCGAGACAGGCGAACTGATGGGTCAGGGCCGACTGCTCCACGCGGCGATCAACCTGGCAGCGCAGAACCTCCTGGGCATCGCCGCGGTGATTGTGGGGATGCGGCTTGCGCGGGGGGCGTGAATAAGCCGATAAATCCCCGATCCAACGCGGAGCGATCCAAAGCTCACACTGGCCAAAGTCCCCCGCACGACTACAATACCGCACCCTAAAAACCAGCCCAAGGCCACTCGAGATCAACCCATGGCAGTCCAAGAACCTCAGACTTCCTCCACCACCGCTGCGTCCAAACCCTCACGACAACTGACCTCGGCGGTGATCCGCTTCGCGGGCGACTCGGGCGATGGCATGCAGCTCGCCGGCACGCAGTTCACCGACACCTCGGCGATCGTGGGCAACGACGTGGCCACGCTGCCGGACTTCCCCGCGGAGATCCGCGCCCCCGCGGGCACCGTGGCGGGCGTCTCGGGCTTCCAGATCAACTTCGCCTCCAACGACATCCACACGCCCGGCGACCGCGTCAACGCCCTGATCGCGATGAACCCCGCCGCCTTCAAGGCGCACGTCGAGGACGTGGAGCCCGGCGGGATCGTCATCGTCAACGACACCGAGTTCGACAAGGTCAATCTTCGCAAGGCCGGCTTCACCGAGGGCTACAACCCGCTCGACGACGAGAAGTACAACCAGCGCTTCCAGGTTTATCGCGTGCCCATCTCGCGCTTGAACGACGAGTCGCTCAAGGACTCGGGCCTGGGCGCCAAAGACGTGGGCCGATGCAAGAACATGTACGCCCTGGGCATCGTCTACTGGCTCTACGACCGTCCGCTGGACACGACGATCAAGTACCTGACGAACTACTTCACCAAGAAGAAGAACCTTCCGCAGGTGGCCGAGGCGAACATCCGCGCTCTGAAGGCGGGCTTCCACTTCGGCGAGACGGCGGAGATCTTCGTCAACCGCTATCACGTGGGCAAGGCCAGCGTTAGCAGCGGGACTTACCGTAAGATCACCGGGAACGACGCCCTGTCGCTGGGCCTGGTCGCCGCGAGCAAACTGGCGAACAAGACGCTGGTGTACTGCGGCTATCCCATCACGCCCGCCAGCAGCGTGCTGCACTCGCTCTCGGGGATGAAACAGTTCGGCGTCAAGACCTTCCAGGCGGAGGACGAGATCTCGGCGATCTGCGCCGCCATTGGCGCTTCCTTCGCCGGTCAGATCGGCGTCACCGGGACCAGCGGCCCGGGGCTGGCGCTCAAGAGCGAAGCGCTCAACCTGGCCATCATGACCGAGCTGCCGCTGATCGTCGTCAACGTGCAGCGCGGCGGGCCCTCCACCGGACTGCCCACCAAGACCGAACAGTCGGACCTGCTGCAGGCGATGTTCGGCCGCAACGGCGATTCGCCGCTGGTCGTGCTCGCCCCGCAGTCGCCCAGCGACTGCTTCGACGTGGCGCTCGAGGCCGCCCGCATCGCCCTGCAACACATGGTCCCGGTCATCATCCTCAGCGACGGTTACCTGGGCAACGGGTCCGAGCCCTGGCGACTGCCCGACGTCAAGACGCTGGACAAGATCGAGATTCGGCACGCCAACGACCCGCAGAACTTCGAGGTCTACTCGCGTGACGAGAAGCTCGCGCGGCCCTGGGCCATCCCGGGCACCGCGGGCATGATGCACCGCATCGGCGGGCTGGAGAAGGCCCACCTCTCCGGAGGCGTCTCCTACGACGACGAGAACCATCAGCTCATGACCGAGCTTCGCGCCGCGAAAGTCGCCAAGCTCGCGGACTTCTTCCCCGCCATCGAGCCGCACGGCGACTCCAGCGGAGACCTGCTCGTGCTGGGCTGGGGCGGAACCTATGGCTCGATCATCACCGCGGTGGACCGCGCCCGCGCCCAAGGAAAGAAAGTCTCCGCGGCTCATCTGCGTTACATCAACCCCTTCCCCAAGAACCTGGGCGAACTGCTGGGCCGGTTCAAGAAGGTGCTCATCCCCGAGCTGAACAACGGGCAGCTGCGTCTGCTCATCCGCGGCAAGTTCCTCGTGGACGCGCGCGGGTTGAACAAGGTCGCGGGCAAGCCCTTCCTCGTGGACGAGATCGTCCAGGCCATCGACCTGATGCTCGAGAACAAATGGGGCAGCCGCGAATCGCTCATCCCCCACCACCAGGCCCTGAGTCTGGACGATCAGGACCTGATGGTGCGATTGGCGAAGATGACCCACGCGGCGGAGTCCGAAGGTTAACCGCAGTCACCGCGGTCAGGACGCCGCGGCTACGAAAGATTCACTCCTTACGCAAGAATCACCGACATGACCGCAACACCCACTCTGCAAGTGCTCACCGCCAAGGACTTCGCCTCCGACCAGGACGTGCGCTGGTGCCCGGGCTGCGGCGACTACGCCATCCTCAACCAGGTGCGTCGCGTGATGGCCAAGATCGCCGCCAGACGCGAGGACACCGTCTTCGTCTCGGGCATCGGCTGCTCCAGTCGATTCCCCTACTACATGGAGACCTTCGGGTTCCACTCGATCCACGGCCGCGCCATGAGCGTGGCCACCGGCGTGAAGATCGCCAACCCGGCGCTGGACGTCTGGGTGGTCACCGGCGACGGCGACGGACTGTCCATCGGCGGCAATCACATGCTCCACACGCTCCGCCGAAACGTCAACCTCAAGATCCTGCTCTTCAACAACCGAATCTATGGCCTGACCAAGGGCCAATACTCCCCCACCAGCGAAGAGGGCAAGAAGACCCCCTCGACCCCGCAGGGCTCGATCGATCTGCCTATCAGTCCCTGCTCCATCGCCCTGGCCAGCGAGGCGAGCTTCGTCGCCCGCGCCGTGGACGTGGACAAGGACCTGCCCAACATCCTCGAACTGGCGGGCAGGCACCACGGCTCAGCCTTCGTCGAGATCTACCAGGACTGCAATGTGTTCAACCACAAAGCCTTCGAGTACGCCACCGACAAGGACTCCAAGGAAGAGCACATCATTCGCCTCGAGCACAACAAGCCCATGATCTTCGGCAAGAACCGTGACAAGGGCATCATGCTCGACGGCAAGCGAAAGCCCCGCGTCGTGAAGCTCGGCGACAGCGGCATCACCGCCGACGACCTGCTCGTCCACGACATGCACGACGAGAGCAAGGCCTTCATGCTCAGCCGAATGAGCCACCCCGACTTCCCCGAGCCGGTGGGCGTCTTCTATCAGATCACCGACGACTGCTACGAGGACCTGCTGGAGAAGCAGGTCGCCGACGCCAAGCAGCAGCGCGGCGAAGGCACGCTCGAATCCCTGCTCAAGTCCGGCGATGTCTACACCGTGGCCTAAGCCCGCTCTCCTCGTATAGCACCCCCCGCGCAGCGTCCGCTTTATTGCGACGCTTGCTCCTCGCGGTATTCCTTCACCAGCGCCTGCACGCGGTCGAACATGTCGGCGGGGACGATGCTGCCGCGGATCGCGGGGTAGGCGGCCTCGGACACGCGCTGCCACTGGGCGCGCACGTCCTCGGGCACCGCGTGGACCTGCAGGCCTCGCTTGACCATCGCGGCGATCGACTGCTCGGACTCCTCCCGGCTGCGGAGTTTCATCTGCTCACCGGCCTCGGCGGCGGCGGCGGCCAACGCCTGTTGCGTCCCGGGCGTGAAGCCTTCCCACGCCTTCTTGGTGATCACCATGCCCCCCACCAGCGGCGCCCACTTCAGGTCCAGCATGTGCGGCGCGGGGTTGTAGAACTGGCCCGCCAGCGCGTAGCTGGGCGTGGAGCACACCGAGTCGATCAGCCCCGTCTGCAGCCCGGTCAGGATATCCGTGGGTTCCAGCGGCACGCCCCGATACCCCGCGGCCTTCCAGAGGTCCACCGTCTTGGCGTCGCCCGCCCAGACGAACAGCTTGAACTTCTGAAACTCCTCCGGACGCAGCGCCTTGTCGCGCGAGAAAAAATAGACCCAGCCCGCATCCGCGTAGAAGAGCACCACGAAGCCTTTGTCCAGAAACTTCCGCGATATCTCCTCTTGCAGCGCTTTGCGCACGTGGTCCACTTCCTCGAGCGATCGGAAGAGCATGGGAATGTTCTGAAGCGCGTTGACCGAAGGCTCGATCTCGCCCAAGCCCACCGCCGTCATCATCGAGGCCTCGATCTGGCCCAGTTTCATGCGACGCACCGTGTCCGCCTCGCCGCCCATCGACCCGTCGGTGTAGATCACTAGTCTGACCGGCTGCGGCGCGGTGCGCCACTTCTCGCCCATCGCCTGCAGCACCTGGTGGAACGACGAACCCTTGGGCGCCAGCGTCGCCATGCGCACCCGTGCGGGCGACTGCGCCTGCAACGGCGCTGCGGCGAACAGACCCACGAGGACCGCCAACCAACCGGAATTGAGTTTCGTCATGAGAACTACTCCAACGGCGGAAGAAACAGGTCGTCGGCACGGTCCAGGAGCCAGCGGGCGCGCTGCTGCATCAGGATATTCTCCAGGCGTCGCTCGGGCACAGCATCGACGTCGATGTCCAATGCCTGTGTCAGCAGCGCCTCGAACCGCGCCCGGTCCTGCGTCTGAATCATGACGCTCTGGGCATAACTCACATAGGGCGAAGCCAGGCGTCCGCGGGAGTGTTTCACAGCCTTGTCGAAGAACACCCCGGACCGCTCGTAGGCGCTCCCCGCGGCCCCCTGGCGCACGGTCTCGTAGACGATCAGGAACGTGTAGACCGCCCCGTCGTCGAAGTCCGGGTCCAGCTCCAGGCAGCGATCGATGGCCGCCTCGACGATGGGTTGATCCGCGATGAGGTCCGGGTCGTCCTTGGAACTGGCGATGGCGCTGCCCCACGAGGCGGCCAGCCAGTACAGCAGCGGCACGTCGTCTTTCTTCGTCCGGCGCACGGCCGCGATGGGGTCTTGGCGCAGG
The DNA here is from genome assembly GCA_964496285.1 of uncultured Phycisphaera sp. Taxonomy (GTDB): domain Bacteria; phylum Planctomycetota; class Phycisphaerae; order Phycisphaerales; family Phycisphaeraceae; genus CAZBXW01. Next base: position 242,231 of record CAZBXW010000002.1, on the reverse strand, counting down.
CTTGAGGCGAAATCCGTGTAGCGCACCGCCAATCCCCTTAGCGCGAAATCACGTGCCCGCAGGTAAAGCTTCGCGGCCCGCAGTCGCGCCGCGTTGGCGGCTGCGAAGTCACGCTCCTCCAGGAGCTCCGCGTCACGCTGCACGAAGGCGTAGCTGTACTGCGTGTACCCCGAGGCAGCCGCCAGCAGCAGCCCGCGATGTTCGGGGGTCTGCGCCAGGACGCTCTCGATGAGCTTGAGCGAAAAGGGCAGCGCCTCGCGCACGAGCTGTGGATCGTCGTCGCGGGCGAACGTGGAACCTCCGCCACCGCCCGCCGCCAGCGCCTCCGCCAGGCTGTTGATCGCCATCTGCCGAACACTGCAGCCTGACCCTCCCACCGCCAGCAGGCCAAGGCCAACGAAGATCGCTGCACACCGAACCACGCATCGCGGCATGATGGAGGATTCTAGCACGAATTGTCCACATCCCCCGTTTCGCAAAGGTGTTGTTTAACACAAGCTGCGCCATGTATTTACCGATCACGCCGCGAAGTTGCAACGGCTTCGCAAATATAAAGATATTTCCATCTTGATTTAATTTTCAATTCCCCTAAGCTATGAGCGCACGAGACGGTCCAGTTCTCTGTCTGAGGTTCCCATGCTCAGAGCTTCGGACACAAATCGTTTGCTGCTTCGACGACGCTGGCTCGTTCAGGGTCAGGTCCAGGGCGTGGGTTTTCGGCCCTTCGTCTATCGGCTGGCGCGGAGCCTGCGGATCGTCGGCTCGGTGCGCAACGATGCCCTGGGTGTCACCGTCGAGGCGCAGGGCGATGAGGATCAACTCCGACGCTTCGAACGCTCCTTGCGCCACGACGCCCCCGCCCTGGCACGCATCGACCGCATGCTCACCGCCGACCTCCCGGTGCAGTCGGAGCAGCGCAGCTTCGTTATCGAGACTAGCCGGGATGCTGCCGCCACGCCCGCCCAGGCGCAGGTCACGCCCGACACCGCGGTCTGTCCCGACTGTCTGGCTGAGCTGCGCAACAGCCACGACCGCAGACACCGCTACGGGCTGACCAACTGCACCCACTGCGGCCCGCGCTTCTCCATCGTGCGTCGCGTCCCCTACGACCGCTGCAACACCACGATGGCCCCGTTCACGCTCTGCCCCGCTTGCGACGGGGAATATCGTGACCCGCTGGACCGTCGATTCCACGCCCAGCCCACCGCCTGTCCGCGGTGCGGCCCGCGGGTTGAACTCGTCAACCCACAGGGGCGGCCCATCGACGGCGATCCGTACCGGGAAGCGGCGCGACTGCTCCGCGACGGCGCCGTTGTGGCGATCAAGGGGCTGGGCGGGTTTCACCTCGCGGTCCGCTGCGACGACGCACGGGCGGTGGCGCGTCTGCGACAGGCCAAGCATCGCGACGCCAAGCCCTTTGCTCTGATGGCTGCTTCGCTCCGTGAAGCGCGCAAGCTCGTGGCCATCGGCGACCTGGCCGCCCGCGAGATGTCCAGCCCCGCGGCTCCGATCCTCCTTCTGCCGCGGCTCGTTGAGCTTCCGGGGGTCGCCCCCGCGAGTGCTCGCCTGGGAGTCATGCTCCCTAACACGCCCATGCAGCACCTGCTGCTGGACGAATTGAATCTCACGCTCGTGATGACCAGCGGCAACCTGAGCGACGAGCCGCTGGCCATCGACAACGAGGAAGCGTTGCGAAGACTCGGCCCGCTCTGCGACGCGATCCTCTGGCACAACCGACCCATCGAGCGCAGCGTGGACGATTCGGTCCTGCTGGACCTGGGCGATCACCTGCTGCCGATCCGTCGTTCACGCGGGTACGCCCCCGGACGGGTCACACTGCCCATCGGGGCTGGCGAACCAGGCCTGTGCGTGGGCGGCGAACTGAAGAACACCGTCGCGGCGGTGCGCCACGACCAGGCGATCCTCAGTCAGCACCTGGGCGATCTGAAACACCCTCTGGCGCTGGACTACTTTAGAAAGGCGATTCAAGACCTGGTCACACTCTTTCGTGTCGAGCCTGGCTGGATCGCTCACGACCTGCACCCGGACTACCTCTCCACCCGATTCGCTGCCGACCTTTCCGCGAAGCGGCGTCTGCCGACGATTCCTGTGCAGCACCACCACGCCCACGCTGCCTCGCTCATGGCGGAGCACGGCCGCACCGCTCCGATCCTCGCGGTCGTCTGCGATGGCACGGGCTACGGCACGGACGGGACCATCTGGGGCGGCGAACTGCTGCGGGCGGACCTGGAGTCGTTCCAACGCGTTGCGCACCTTGCGCCCATCGCGCTTCCGGGGGGCGATGCGGCTGCCAGGGACACGCGGCGATCCGCCCTGGCCCTGTTGCATCACGCGATGGGCGAGGGGTTCGAGCATCACCGTGCTGCACGCTCACTGCTGCCCGAGGAGAGCCAGCGCGAGATGCTCGCGGCGATGCTGCGTCGCGGCGTGGCCTGCCCCCTCTCCAGCGGCGCGGGGCGTCTCTTCGACGGCATCGCGGCGATGCTGGGGCTGGCGGTCCGAAACGACTTCCAGGCTCAGGCGGCGATGGCGCTTGAAACCGCGGCGCGGGGCAGCGACACGCCACACTGTGAAAAGCTTTACCGCACCGACGGCGTCATCGACTTCATGCCGCTGGTCCTGGCCCTGGCCCAGCAGCCCTCTCGCTTCACCTCCGGGCAGTGGGCGGCCCTGTTCCACGAACAGTTCGCGCAGGCCTGGTGCGAGGTCGTCACGCGCGCGGCCCGGTCCACCGGACTTGGCACCGTGGGCCTGACCGGCGGAACCTTCTGCAACGCCATCCTTACTCAACGCATGACCCAACTGCTCCGCGAATCCGGCTTGGAGGTGCTGACTCATCGCCTGGTCCCGTGCAACGACGGGGGCATCGCGCTGGGGCAGGCGGCGGTGGCGGCGGCGCAACTCCGCTGCAAACAACCTCGCGCCCGGGAGGCCCAACCATGTGCCTAGCGGTCCCCGCCAAGGTGATCGAGCTGCGCCACGACGAAGCCACCGTGGACCTGCACGGCAACCGTCTGTCCGTCAGCACCGTGATGACCCCGGAAGCGACTCCGGGGGACTGGGTGCTGATCCATGCGGGCTTCGCCATTCAGAAGCTCGAACCGGAAGAAGCCCTGGAGACCTGGAAGGTGCTCAACGATCTGCAGGCCGCCGGAACCGGAGGCGAGACATGACCACGCGACTGGAGCACATCCAGCGATCCCTGGCGCGCCTGCATGAGGCGGCGAAGTCACTGCCACGGCCGGCCACCTTCATGGAGGTCTGCGGCACGCACACCATGAGCGCCTTCCGCTGCGGGCTTCACAGCCTGACCCCGGGGAATGTCACGCTGCTCTCGGGCCCGGGCTGCCCGGTCTGCGTCACCGCGCAGTCGGACATCGACCTGCTCATCGAAGTCGCAACCGTTCCGGGCGTATCTCTCTGCACCTACGGCGACGTGCTGCGCGTCCCCGGCGCCATGGGCAGCCTGGAGAAGCAGCGCAGCCGAGGCGCGTCGGTCAAGGTGGTCTACAGCACGCTCGACGCGGTGAGACTGGCGCAGCAGAACCCGAAGCTGCAGGTGGTCTTCGGCGCGGTGGGTTTTGAGACCACCGCCCCCGCGACCGCAGCGGCGGTGCTGGCTGCGAAGAAGCTTGGGTTGTCCAACTTCTCGGTCATGACCAGCCACAAGCGCGTGGTCCCGGCCATGCTCGCGCTGCTCCAGGCGGGCAAGGTCGGACTCGACGGTTTCCTCTGTCCCGGGCACGTCTCGGTGGTGATCGGTTCAGACGCCTACCGCCCGGTGGTCGAGAAGTTCGGCTTGTCCTGCGTGATCTGCGGCTTCGAGGACATTCAGATGGCGCAGAGCCTGGCCACGCTCACCGAACTGCTGCGCGACGGGCGGCGTGAGCTGGTCAACGAGTATCCCGAAGCGGTGACTCGCGAAGGCAATCGCAAGGCACAGGCGCTGCTTGATGAAGTGTTTGAACCCGCCCAGGCGCGGTGGCGCGGCGTGGGCGTCGTGCCCGACAGTGGCCTGTCGCTCCGCGAAAACTTCCGGGAGTTCGACGCACAGCGACAATTGGGTCTGGTCACGCCCGAGGATCACGAACCCAAGGGCTGCAAGTGCGGCGCGGTGATCACGGGCTTAGCCACCCCCGCGGACTGCAAGCTCTTTGAAAAAGCGTGTACGCCGGTGAACCCGATCGGCCCGTGCATGGTCAGCGGCGAGGGGACCTGTCAAGCATGGTTCAAGTACGGCCCGCGCCGGCGGACGCAGGAGGTCGCGTCATGAACTCTGGGAATCAGCCTCGCAAGATGCACCCCTCGCACAGCGGCCGACCGGTGGTCTCGGAGGAGGTCCTGCTGGCGCACGGCGGGGGCGGACGCCTGACCGACGACCTGCTGGTGCACTGTGTGCTGCCCCGGTTGGGCAACCGCGTGCTCAACCAGCTCACCGACGCCGCCACGCTGCCGGCATTCGCCTCCGGGGGTGATCGCATCGCGATGACGATCGACAGCTACGTCGTCTCCCCTTGGAAGTTTCCGGGTGGCGACATCGGACGCGTGGCGATCTGCGGCACGGTCAACGATCTGGCGGTCAGCGGCGCTCAACCGATGGGCATCGCGATGTCGCTGATTCTCACCGAGGGCTTCCGCACCGGGGACCTGGAAGAGGCGCTCGACTCCGCGGCCAGGGCGGCCCGTGAGGCGGGCGTGGCGGTGGTCACGGGCGACACCAAAGTCGTCGGACGCGGTCAGGGCGACGGCATCGTCATCACCACCGCGGGCGTGGGCCGGGTCCCCGCGGGAAGGCATCTCTCCCTCGAACGCGTCCAGCCCGGGGACGTGGTGCTGCTCAGCGGCGCCATCGGCGAGCACGGCTTGACCGTGATGCTGGCCAGAGAGATGCCCGAGGTGCACAGCGTCCTGCGCTCGGACGTGGCGCCGCTGAACAAACTCATCGAGCTGGTGACGCGGGCGACGCCGGATGTCGTCTTCATGCGCGACCCCACACGCAGCGGACTGGCGGGCGTGGCGTCCGACATCGCCCGGCAGAGCGGCTGGCACCTCACGCTCGACGAGGACGCCATCCCGGTCACGGCCCCGGCGCGCCACGCCGCGGAGATGCTCGGCCTGGACCCGCTCGAAGTCGCCAACGAAGGCAAGGTGGTCATTGTCGTCCGCCCCTACGACGTGGACAAGGCGTTGGCGGCGATGCACATGCACCCCCTCGGGCGCGACGCCTGCGTCGTCGGTCGCATCGAGGGCATCGGCGACGGCGTGTGCGAGCTTCGCACCAGCATCGGCGGACGACGCGTCATTCAGAAACCCTACGGGGAGCAGTTACCCCGCATCTGCTAGTTCTCTCACAAAGGAGACGATCATGCATCTTGGCAACGGAGCAGTCACCCCGGCGTGTGCCTTGGTCGGGCTGGGTGCAGCGGCGTTGGGCGCTGGACTGGGAATCGTGATGTCGCGCTCCGCGCGGCGACCCGCTCCCGCGCGGTTCGCCCTGGGTTGTGCCGCGGTTTTCGCGGCTCAGATGTTCAACGTCACCGTGATCCCAGGTCAGGCCAGCGGGCACATGATCGGCAGTTTCCTGCTCGCCTACTGGTTCGGACCTGTCTGGTCGCTCCTGGGCATGACCGTGGTGCTCGCCGCCCAGTCTCTGCTCTTCAACGACGGCGGACTGGCGACCCTGGGACTCAACGTTCTGATCATGGGTGTCGTTCCCGCTTTCCTGGCGTACCCGCTCTGGCAATACAAGACGACGCAACTGCAAGGCGCTGCATGGTGGATCGCGCTTGCGGGCGGCGCCTGCCTTTCCGTCATGCTCGCGGCGGCCCTCTGCACCGCGGCTCTGCTCTCTAGACCCGACGCGAGAGAGCATGCAGCCACGCTCATCCCGATGATGCTTGGCGTCCACGCCTTGGTGGGACTTGTCGAGGCGGCGATCACCGTCTCGGCGGTGGCCCTCGGGCGGCAACTGGCGCCTTGGCGGGGATGGACCGCTGCGGGGGCTGCGCTGGCGGGCATCGTGGCGCTGACTTTCACCGCGCTCTGGGGCGCCAGTCCCTGGCCCGACGGCCTGGAGTTCAACCTCGAACGACTGGGCTTGCACGAATTGGACAACGCCTTCGTCGAGGCCGCGGCGTCGCTTCAGAGCACCATGGCCCCCTGGTCAGACTACGAAGGAACAGCGGCTTGTCTGATCGGTGCTGCCTCGGTGCTCGTATCGAGCTGGCTCATCCGCGGTGGACATGAACTTTCGCTGGGCACTCGTTCCAAGGAGTAATCGCACATGGTCGCAGCTTCACCCGCCAAGCCTCAGGCCCCCAGCAGCGACAAGCGCTGGAAGATCGTCGACGCCACCATGCGTCGCCACGGCCACGTCGGGCACTCGCTCATCGAGACGCTCCATACCGTGCAGGAGTGCTTTGGCTACCTCGACACCGACGCTCTGAAGTATGTCGCCGGTTCGCTCTCGCTGCCGCTGAGCAAGGTCTACGGCGTGGCGACGTTCTACCACTTCTTCACGCTCAAACCCGCGGGCGAGCACACCTGCGTCATGTGCACCGGCACCGCCTGCTACATCCAGGGCGCACGCAAGCTCCTCGACGCCATCGAAGAGAACTTCCACATCAAACCCGGTCAGACCACGCCCGACGGGAAGATGTCGCTGCTCACGGCGCGCTGCCTGGGCTCGTGTGGGCTCGCCCCCGCGGTGGTGCTCGACGGGCAGGTGGCCGGCCGGATCAAGCCCGCGGCCCTCGTTCAACGCATGAAGGAGATCGTCCTATGACGCCCGATGAACTCAAGCAGACCGCGACCAAGGAACTCGAGGCCCAGGCCCGGGTCGAGCACACCATCGACGTGTGCATGGCGGCCGGCTGCCTGTCGCAGAACTCCGACCAGATCAAGGCGGCGCTGGAGGATCAGGTCAAGGCCAAGAGCCACAACGGGCACACGAAGGTGCGCTGCGTGGGTTGCATGGGCCTGTGCTCCGCGGGGCCTCTGGTGGCGGTGTCGTCCAGGAACAAGCAGCCGCTGCTCTACCAGCGCGTGGCGGCGGAGGACGCGGGCGACCTCGTGGGCAGCGTCGGCGGCGCAGCGGTGAGTCGGCTCCAGTGCGACACCAACGCTCCCTTCTTCAAGCTCCAGCAGAAGATCGTGCTGGAGAACTCCGGCTACATCGACCCCGAGCGCATCGAGGAATACATCGCGGTGGACGGGTACGCCGCGTTGACCAAGGCGTTGACCGAGATGAAGCCCACCGAAGTGGTGCAGGAAGTGACCGCCAGCGGCCTTCGTGGACGCGGCGGAGCGGGATTCCCCACCGGCTTAAAGTGGGCCACCGTCGCCAAGGCTTCCGTCGAAGCGGGCGGGATGAAATACGTCATCTGCAACGCCGACGAGGGCGACCCCGGCGCTTTCATGGACCGCAGCGTTCTGGAGAGCGACCCGCACCGCGTGCTCGAAGGCATGGCCATCGCGGCCTACGCCACCGGCGCTTCGCACGGCTACATCTACGTTCGCGCGGAGTACCCGCTGGCGATCAAACGGCTGAAGATCGCCATCCGACAGGCCGAACGCTCGGGGCTGCTCGGGAGCAACATCGCGGGAACCACCTTCGGCTTCAACGTCGAACTGCGCTTAGGCGCGGGCGCTTTCGTCTGTGGCGAGGAGACGGCGCTCATCTCCTCCGTTCAGGGCAATCGGGGGCAGCCCCGTCCGCGCCCGCCCTTCCCCGCGGAGAGGGGCCTGTGGGACAGCCCCACGCTCATCAACAACGTCGAGACCTTCGCCAACATCCCGCCCATCGTCCGCAACGGCGGCGCCTGGTTCGCGGGCATCGGCACCGAGAAGTCCAAAGGAACCAAGGTCTTCGCCCTGGCGGGAAAGATCGTCAACACCGGTCTGATCGAAGTCCCCATGGGCATGCCGCTCAAGACCATCGTCTTCGACATCGGCGGCGGCATCCCCGGCGGACGAAAGTTCAAAGCGGTGCAAACCGGCGGTCCTTCCGGGGGGTGCATCCCTTCGCAGCACATCGACATGCCCGTGGACTATGACGCTCTACGCCAGGTCGGCTCCATCATGGGCTCGGGCGGCATGATCGTCATGGACGACACCTCCAACATGGTCGACGTCGCTCGCTTCTTCATGGACTTCTGCATGAGCGAGTCCTGCGGCAAGTGCGTCCCCTGCCGCGTGGGCACTTACCAGATGCACGAGTTGCTGGCCAAGATCATCAACAAGCGCGCCGGTCACGACGACCTGAAGCTGCTCGAAGAGCTCTGCGGCGTCGTCAGCGCCACGAGCCTGTGCGGCCTGGGCCAGACAGCTCCCAACCCCGTGATCAGCACGCTGCGGTATTTCCGCGACGAATATCTGGCGCTCATCCAGGAAGCAAGGCCCGCGCCCGTTTTCGCCAACGTCGGCTGAGGTCAAGCCGGGGACCTGCTCGTCCCCGGATCGCAGAGATTTCCGGGAATAAGTCCATCCCCGGCCTACAGAGGACAGGAACCCCCCCATGCCCGCACAACCCCGTGTAGTGACGCTCAAGATCGACGACAAAGACATCGGCGCCCGTGAGGACCAGACCATCCTGCAGGTGGCGCGCGAGAACGGCATCGAGATCCCCACGCTTTGTTACCTCGAAGGGCTCACCGGCTTCGGCGCCTGCCGGCTGTGCCTGTGCGAGGTCCAGGGCATTCCCAAGCTCCTGCCCGCCTGCGTCACCCGCGTGGCGGAGGGCATGGTCGTGGCCACCAACACCGAACGTCTCCGCCGCTACCGCAGGATGATCCTCGAACTGCTCTTCTCGGAGCGCAACCACGTCTGCTCGGTCTGCGTCTCCAACGGCGCCTGCGAGCTGCAATCGCTGGCGCAGAAGTGCGGCGTGGACCACGTGAGCGTGCCCTACCGCTACCCCAAGCTGGCGATGGACAGCTCGCACGACCTGTTCCGCTGCGACCACAACCGCTGCGTGCTCTGCACCCGTTGCGTGCGCGTGTGCGACGAGATCGAAGGGGCGCACACCTGGGACGTCATGGGCCGGGGCATCGAGGCGCGCGTCATCACCGACCTGGCCACCCCCTGGGGCCAGAGCGAGTCGTGCACCACCTGCGGCAAGTGCGTGCAGGTCTGCCCCACCGGCGCCCTGGTCCAGAAGGGCACCGCGGTGGCCGAGATGCACAAACGCAGAGCCTTCCTCCCCTACCTCACCCAGATGCGAAAGGTCGGCAGCCATGAGTGATTCACCCAAGAAAATCCGCGTCGCCACCGCCTGGCTCGACGGTTGCTCCGGCTGCCACATGTCCTTCCTCGACATCGACGAACGCATCCTGGCGCTCGCCCCGCTCATCGAGATGGTCGGCGGACCCCTCGTGGACCCCAAGGACTTCGACGGCGAAGCGGACCTGGCCATCGTCGAGGGCGCGGTGAGCAACGAGGACGACCTGCACAAGGTCACCAAGCTCCGCGCCAAGAGCAAGTTCCTCATCGCCCTGGGCGACTGCGCCGTCACCGGCAACGTCCCTTCGATGCGCAATCCCGTCGGCGCCCCGGGATGTTTTGATCGCGCCTACCGCGAGAACGTCCAGCACAACCCGCTCAACCCCACCACGGGCGTGCCGCCCTTGCTCGAGATGGCCCAGCCTCTGCACCACTACGTCAAGGTCGATCTCTTCGTGCAGGGCTGCCCGCCCCCGGCCGACGCCATCTTCTTCGTCCTCAGTGAACTCGCCGCCGGCCGCGTCCCCGACCCCACCGCTGTCACCCGCTTCGGCGCTTGATGAGTCATACGTCCGCATTCTGTCAAGGAATCTCCCATGACCCGCACCATCGTCATTGACCCCGTCACGCGCATCGAGGGGCACGCCAAGATCACGCTGCAACTGGACGACCACGGACAGGTGCAGGACGCGATGTTCCACGTCACGCAGTTCCGCGGGTTCGAGAAGTTCTGCGAAGGGCGACCCTTCCCCGAGATGCCCTCGCTCACCGCGCGCACCTGCGGCATCTGCCCCGTGAGTCACCTCATGGCCAGCAGCAAGGCCTGCGACGACCTGATGGCGGTGGACATCCCCCCCACCGCCGTGAAGCTCCGTCGCCTGATGAACCTGGGACAGATCACCCAGAGCCATGCGCTCTCCTTCTTTCACCTCTCTTCACCCGACATGCTTCTGGGCTGGGACAGCGACCCCCGGAGGCGAAACATCTTCGGCGTGATCACGGACTTCCCGAACCTGGCGAAGGACGGCGTGCGCCTGCGACAGATCGGGCAGACCATCATCGCGATCCTCGGCGGCAAGAAGGTGCATCCCGCGTGGATGGTCCCCGGCGGCGTCAACAATCCCTTGACGAAGGAGAAGCACGCCCAGATCAAGGCCATGCTCCCCGAAGCCAAGGCCATCGCCGTCCGAACCCTCAACTGGTTCAAGCGCCAGATGAACAAGTTCCACGAGGAAGCGCGCACTTTCGGCAACTTCCCCACCCTCTTCCTCGGACTTGTCACTCCCAAGGGCGGACTCGAACACTACGACGGCTTCCTCCGCGTCACCGACGAGCAGGGCAACACCGTCAAGGACATGGTCCCGTGCAAGGACTACGCCTCGATCATCGCCGAGGCCGTCGAGCCCTTCAGCTACATGAAGTTCCCCTACTACAAACCCATGGGCTACCCCGAGGGCATCTACCGCGTGGGCCCGCTGGCCAGGCTCAACGTCGCGGACCACTGCGGCACGCCCATCGCCGATCAGGAGCTCATCGAGTTCAAGCAGATGCAGCGCGGCGCGGTGCTCAGCAGTTTCCACTACCACTACGCCCGCCTCATCGAGATCGTCTTCGCGGTCGAACGCATGGAAGAGCTGCTCGACGAGCCGGACATCCTGGACGAGCACGTCCGCTCCCGCGCCCGGAGCAACCGCAACGAGGGCATCGGCGTCGCCGAGGCGCCGCGCGGCACGCTCATCCACCACTACAAGGTCGACGACGACGGGCTGATGACCTGGATGAATCTCATCATCGCCACCGGGCACAACAACCTGGCCATGAACCGCGGCGTCAAGCAGGTCGCCCAGCACTTCGTCGACGGCAACAAGCTCCAGGAGGGCATGCTCAACCGCGTCGAGGCGGTCATCCGCTGCTATGACCCCTGCCTCTCCTGCGCCACTCACGCCGTGGGCCAGATGCCCCTGCACGTCGAACTCCGCAGCAAGAGCGGTGAGCTTCTCGACGAGATCAAACGCGACTGAACTTCGTGAGCGAGATTCTCACCACAGAGAGCACAGAGCATACCCAGAGCAGCCATGCACGAGAAACGATCCAACTCAACCTTCCTCTCTGTGCTTTCTGTGTGCTCTGTGGTGAATCTTCCGCCGCTTCTCGCCATGAGCCACGTTTCATGACCGCCTCACCCACGCAACCTCGCACGCTCATCGTCGGCATCGGCAGCCCGCTGCGCGGCGACGACGCGTTGGGGTTTGTGTTGGTGGCGCAGCTGCAAGATCGCATCGACGACCCGGCGGTGGAGATCGTCCACTCGCAGACGCTCACGCCGGAGATCGCGAGCATGATGAGCGAAGCGGACCTGGTGATCTTTGCCGACGCCAGCGCGGAGCGCGCCGCTGGGAGTTTTCATTGCCAGCGGGTCCAGCCGGACTATTCCTCAAGCGTCTCGCTGGTCCACTTCCTGACGCCCGGCGCGCTGCTGGCCTGGTGCGAGAACATGTACGGTCGCAAGCCCACGACCTGGCTCGTCACCGTGGGCGCTCGCTCTTTCGGTTTCGGCGAACCCCTGAACCCCGAAGTTCAAGCACAGATTCCCGCCATGATCGCGTGCATCAACCAACTCCTCGCACAACCGGTGGAGGCGTAGTCATGCACGAGTTCTCCATCGCCGAACACCTGCTGCGACTGATCGAGCAACACCTGCCCGAGCAGGCGACGCTGCGCAGCGCCCTGGTCCGTGTCGGCCCGTTGCGCGGGATCGAGCCGGACTCGATGCTGCTGGCCTGGTCCGTACTGACGCGGAACTCGCCGCACACCGGAGCACGACTGCGGTTGGAAGAACTTCCGAACGGAGATGATCTCAAACTCGTCTCCATCGACGTTGAGGAGGCCCTGCCATGCAAGTGACCATCATCGAAAACGTGCTGAAGCTCAACGACGAGGTGGCGCAGCTCAACCGCGCCCAGCTCAAGGAGGCCGGCGTCTTCTGCATCAATATCATCGGCTCGCCCGGGAGTGGAAAGACCGCTCTGCTGGAGGCGACACTGCAACGGCTGAATCGAAAGTATCGCGTCGCCGTGGCGGTGGGCGACCTGGCCACCGACCGCGACGGGCAGCGCCTCGGCAAGCACTGCGGCCGCGTCGTGCAGATCAACACCGGCAAGGGCTGCCACCTCGACGCCAACCAGGTCCGGCAGGCGCTGCCGCATCTGGGCATCCACGACCTGGACCTGCTGGTGATCGAGAACGTGGGCAACCTCATCTGTCCCGTGGGCTTCGATCTGGGCCAGGACGTGAAGATCGGCCTGTTCAGCGTCAGCGAGGGCGACGACAAACCCGCCAAGCATCCCTACCTCGTGAAGGAAGCCTCGCTGCTGCTGCTGAACAAGACGGACCTGCTGCCCTACGTCCCCTTCGACCTGCCGCGCTTCCGAGGCGACGTCAAGGCCCTGAACCCCGACGTGCCCCTGCTGGAGATCTCCGTCAAGAACGGCGACCTGGGCGGCTGGATCAACTACCTCGAACACGGCATCGCGGCTGCGAAAAAGATTCTGGAACCACAGTTGCACAACGACGCACATGGATGAGCTTTTTGACTCGGATAGGACGGATGAATCGGATGTTTCGGATCAGAGCCAGACATGAGTTTCCCATCCGAACCATCCGAGTCAATAGAACTTTGTCCCAAGTGCTTTCGTGAATCACGAGTTTGAAAGGAATCACACATGGCTGGCGGCAAATACATGACGTTGGACGGGAACGAGGCGGCGGCCAGTGTGGCGCACCGTCTGAGCGAGGTGATCGCCATCTATCCCATCACGCCCTCCTCCCCGATGGGCGAGTTCGCTGACGAATGGTCCGCGGCGGGAAAGAAGAACATCTGGGGCGTCGTCCCGGACGTGGTGGAGATGCAGTCCGAGGCCGGCGCCATCGGGTCGGTCCACGGCATCCTCCAGGCTGGGGCCCTGAGCTCCACCTTCACCGCCTCGCAGGGCCTGCTGCTGATGATCCCCAACATGTGCAAGATCGCTGGCGAACTGACCCCCTTCACCATGCACGTGGCGGCACGCTCCCTGGCGTACCACGCCCTGTCCATCTTCGGCGATCACAGCGACGTGATGAGCGTCCGACAGACCGGGTTCGCCATGCTCTGCTCCAACAGTGTGCAGGAGGTCCACGACCTGGCGGCCGTCAGTCACGCCGCCACGCTCAAGGCGCGCGTCCCGTTCCTGCACTTCTTCGACGGCTTCCGAACCAGTCACGAGGTCGCCAAGATCGCGGTGCTCAGCGACGACGACCTGCGACAACTTGTGGACGAAGACCTGATCCGTCAGCACCGCGACCGCGCCTTGACGCCCGACCGCCCCAAGCTCCGCGGCACCGCCCAGAACCCCGACGTCTACTTCCAGGCGCGCGAGGCCTGCAACCCCTACTACGCGGCCCTTCCGGGGATCGTCAAGGAGATGTTCGAGAAGTTCGCCAGGCTCACCGGCAGACAATACAAACTCTTCGAGTACGCCGGCCACCCGCAGGCGGAGCGCGTCATCGTCCTGATGGGCTCAGCCACGCAGACCGTGGACCAGACCGCCCAGCGCATGCAGGAGCGCTTCGGTGACCGCGTGGGCGTGGTCAAGGTCCGGATGTTCCGACCCTTCAGCGTGCCCGACTTCGTCGCGGCCCTGCCCAGGACCGTCCGCTCCATCGCGGTGCTCGACCGCACCAAGGAGGCGGGCAGCATCGGCGAACCGCTCTATCTCGACGTCGTCACCGCTCTGCACGAGGCCAACCTCGAACGCATGCCCACCGTCATCGGCGGTCGCTACGGGCTCTCGAGCAAAGAGTTCACCCCCGCGATGGTCAAAGCGGTCTACGACGAACTGCTCAAGCCCAGGCCCAGGAACCATTTCACCATCGGCATCAACGACGACGTGGCGCACACCTCCCTCGACTACGACCCGACCTTCAACGTCGAGTCCGACGACATCGTCAAGGCCATGTTCGTGGGACTTGGAGCCGACGGGACCGTGGGCGCCAACAAGAACTCCATCAAGATCATCGGTGAAGAGACCGACAACTTCGCCCAGGGCTACTTCGTCTACGACTCGAAGAAGAGCGGCGCGATGACCACCTCGCACCTGCGTTTCGGCCCACGCGTCATCCGATCGCAGTACCTGATCCAGCGTCCCGACTTCATCGCCTGCCACCAGTTCTTCTTCATGGAGCAGCAGGACGTGCTCGCCAGCGCCCGGCCGCAGGCCACCTTCCTGCTCAACGCTCCGTATCCCCCGGACCAGGTCATGGCGCACCTGCCCGTGGAGGCGCAGCGGCACATCATCGACAAGAAGCTCAGGTTCTTCACCATCGACGCCTACAAGGTCGCCGAGGCCACCGGCATGGGCCGCCGCATCAACACCGTGATGCAGACCTGTTTCTTCGCCATCTCCGGCGTCCTCTCCCGCGAGGAGGCCATCGCCAAGATCAAGTACACCATCGAGAAGACCTACGGCAAGAAGGGCGCCGACGTCGTCCAACGCAACTACGAAGCGGTGGACCAGACGCTGGCCAATCTCTTTGAGGTCCAGGTTCCCGCGGCGCCCGTAGGCGACAAACGCATCCGCCCCATCGTCCCTGAAGAAGCGCCCGACCTGGTCAAGCGCGTCACCGCCATGATGATGAACGGCCAGGGTGATCAATTGCCTGTGAGCGCCTTCGTGCCCGACGGGACCTGGCCCACCGCCACCACGCAGTACGAGAAGCGCAACATCGCTCTGGAGATTCCCGTCTGGGACAAGACAGTCTGCATCCAGTGCAACAAGTGCGCTTTGTCCTGCCCGCACGCCGCCATCCGCGCCAAGGTCTACGAAGCCCCCGGGCTCAGCGGCGCCCCCGCTGGGTTCGAGTCCTGCGACTACAAGGCCCCCGACTTCAAGGGGCTTAAGTTCACCATCCAGGTCGCGCCGGAGGACTGCACCGGCTGCGGGCTTTGCGTTTCCGCCTGTCCCGCCAAGAATAAAGCGGAGCCGAGGAAGAAGGCCATCAACATGACCCCGCACGAGGAGGTCGTGCACCGTGAGAAATCCAACTACGACTTCTTCCTGAAGATTCCCGACCTGGACCGGCGCAAGATCGCCCGCATCGACGGCAAGGGTTCGCAGTTCATGCTCCCGCTCTTCGAGTACTCCGGCGCATGCGCCGGCTGCGGCGAGACCCCCTACGTCAAGCTCGTGACCCAACTCTTTGGCGACCGCATGGTCATCGCCAACGCCACCGGCTGCTCGTCCATCTACGGCGGAAACCTCCCGACCACCCCCTACTGCGTCGACAAGGAAGGCCGGGGACCTTCCTGGAATAACTCGCTCTTCGAGGACAACGCGGAGTTCGGCCTGGGCATGCGCCTGGCGGTGGACAACCACGTCCAGCAGGCTCGCATGCTCCTGACGCGATTGACGGACAAGGTCGGCGCGGACCTTGCCGGGACCATCCTCAACGCCACGGTCCAGAGCGAAGCGGAGATCTTCGACCAACGCGACCGCGTGGCGGAGTTGAAGAAGCGGCTATCGACGACGGAGGGTCTGGACGCCCGGCGATTGCTCGACCTTGCCGACTACCTCGTCCGCAAGAGCGTGTGGATCTTTGGCGGCGATGGCTGGGCCTACGACATCGGGTTCGGCGGGCTCGACCACGTCATCTCGATGCGCCGAAACGTCAACATCCTCGTGCTCGACACCGAGGTCTACTCCAACACCGGCGGACAGGCGAGCAAGAGCACGCCCCTGGGCGCCGCTGCCAAGTTCGCCGCCGCTGGCAAGAGCGTCCACAAGAAGGACCTGGGCCTGATCGCCATGTCCTACGGCCACGTCTACGTCGCCTCGGTCGCGATGGGCAGCAACGACAACCACACCGTCAAGGCCCTGGTCGAGGCTGAGAGCTACGACGGACCCTCGCTGGTCATCGCCTACAGCCACTGCATCGCGCACGGGTACGACCTGAAGAACGGCTTCGAGCAGCAGAAGTTGGCGGTGGACAGCGGGATTTGGCCCCTGTACCGCTACGACCCGCGCCGTGTCGAACAGGGCCTGCCCCCGCTGCAGCTCGACTCGGGCAAGCCCAAGACCACCGTGTCCAACTACATGCGCAACGAGACGCGCTTCCGCATGCTCGAACGCATCGACCCCAAACGCTTCGAGCGATTGGCGGAGCAGGCGCAGATCGAAGCGGCGCAGCGCGTGGCCTACTACCAGCAGCTCGCCCAACTCCGCGTCCCGACCGCCCACGCCATCCGCTCCGGCAATCTCGAACCTGCCAGTGTGAAGAACTAACGCCCCGCACAGGAGTCCTCCATGGACCTTTCCACCACCTACATGGGCTTTAAGCTCCCCCACCCCTTCATCGTCGGGGCTTCACCGCTTGCGTACGACCTGGACTCCGTGCGCCGGGTCGAGGACGCGGGAGCGGCGGCGCTGGTGATGCCCTCGCTCTTCGAGGAGCAGATCGTCGCCGAGCAGATGAGCACGCACTACTCCATCGTCACGCATCAGGACTCGTTCGCCGAGGCGCTGTCGTATCTGCCGGACCCGGAGGACTTCGTGCTCGGGCCTCAGGAGTATCTGGCGAAGATCGATCGGATCAAGAAGTCGGTGCGAATCCCGGTGATCGCTTCGCTCAACGGCTCGACGCTCGGGCGCTGGCTCGACTACGCCCACCAGATGGAGCAGGCCGGCGCCGACGCGCTGGAGCTCAACGTCTATTTCCTCGCCACCGACGTGGACGAGACCGCCCAGGGCATCGAGGACCGCACGCTGGAGATGGTCAGGGCGATCAAGGCCAGCGTCAGGGTCCCCATCGCGGTGAAGCTCTCGCCCTTCTTCACCGCCCTTCCGCATTTTGCGCGCCGGCTCGAAGAGACGGGCGTCAACGCGCTGGTGGTGTTCAACCGCTTCTATCAGCCGGACATCAACGTGGAGGACCTGGAAGTCGTTCGCGTGAACCTGTCGGACTCCTCGGAGCTGCTGCTGCGCCTGCGCTGGATCGGGATCCTTTCGGGGCGGGTCAAGTGCTCGCTGGCGCTGACCGGTGGTGTCCACACTCCTATCGACGCGGTGAAAGGCCTGATGGTCGGGGCGCACTCGGTGCAGCTGGTCTCCTCGCTGCTGCGCAACGGCCCGGAGTACCTCGCCACGCTGCGCGAGGGGCTGGAGCACTGGCTCACCGAGCACGAGTACGAGTCGCTGCGGCAGCTTCAGGGGAGCATGAATCTCATCAACTGCCCCAACCCCGCCGCTTACGAGCGTGCCAATTACATGCAGATTCTTCAGAGCTGGCGAGCCTGAGGGCTCGGTCCGTTGAAGCCCGATCCCGGAATCGCCGATTCCTGGATCGGGACTGTCTTATCAACGGAGTCGTTTGCATGGGGTTCTATCAACTCATCGTGACAGGGCTCATCGGCGTGGCCTTTGCTGGCGCGGCTGGCGCCATCGACTCCTCACCACTCGAGGAGCTGCGCGCCGTCGTGGCGCAGCAGCAGCAGCAGCTTCGCACTCAGTCTCAGCAGATCGAGCAGCTCCGCGCTGCACAGGACCAGAACTGGCTCAACGATCGCCGCGTCCAGGAGGTCAAGGCACTGGTGCGTGAGGTGCTCAGCGACGCGGACACCCGCGCCTCGCTGCTCGAAGCCCAGCTGAACGCGGGATGGAACCAGGGTTTCTTCCTCTCCAGCGAGGACGGCTCGTTCCTACTTCGGATCCTCGGCGACGTGCAGTTCCGACACATCCTGAGCACCTCGCCGAACGCTCAGGACGACGCCACCGACTCCGACAGCGGCACGCCCGGCGTCCAGCCCACCGAGCTGGACGACACGCGCAACGGGTTCGAGTCCGTGCGCACGCGGCTGGGTCTGCGCGGGCACGTCGTGGACCCGTCGTGGACCTATTTCCTCTGGACCGGGTGGAACAACAAGGGCGAGGGATTCCTGCTCGACGCCTGGATCAAGAAGGACCTGGGCAACGGCCTGGCGGCGGGCGCGGGACAGTTCAAGGTCCCCCTCTGGCACGAATGGCTCGTCTCCGAGACGCGACAGCAGTTCGTCGAACGCACGCTGGTCTGCAACCAGTTCATCGGCACCTACACGCAGGGCCTGTTCGTCGAGTACTCCGGCGCGCCCTTCCACGCCATCCTGAGCGTCAACGACGGCGTCACCGGGAACAACACCGCCTTCACGACCGAGGACGCGGAGGGCGGCGGAGTCACCGCACGCCTCGAGCTGTTCACAGGCGAGAATCTCGATCGCTACGGCGACTTCCAGAGCTGGCCCGGCGAGCAGCCCCAACTCGTCGTGGGCCTGGCGGGCCACTACCAGCAGAACGAGTACGGCTCGACCACCGACGAATCGCAACTGCTTCGCTGGACGGTTGACGCCTCGCTGGAGTTGGGCGGCGTCAATCTGTTCGCCGCTGTGCTGGGCAATCACCTGAGCGACGTCGAGGGCGTGGAGGACATGGACCAGTACGCGTTCATGGCGCAGGTCGGCTGGTTCCTGACCGACCGGATCGAACTCATCGGCCGCTACGAGTGGGGCGACCTGGACGTGCCGGGCGTGGAGGACCTGAACCTCCTCACCGCGGGCGTGAACTACTACTTCGCCAAGCACCAGATCAAGGTGAGCTGTGACGTGGGCTATTCGTTCAACCCGCTCAACCGTGTCCGCGTCGGATCGAACACCTACGGTTGGTCCAACGACTACACCGGCTGGCGCGCCGACGCTTCCGACAGCGACGGCCAGGTGGTCGTTCGCTCGATGGTGCAACTGCTCTTCTGATTTCTCTTCAACGGATGCTCGCGGTGCCAAAGGCGTTGCCTCGGATGGATCGGATCAATCGGACGAATCGGATCGGGGTCCGCTCCGAAGGCTCTTGTCCGATCGATCCGACCCACCCGAGTGCGAACGCATCGGTCCGTGCGCTCCCGTCCGCGACCGCGGTTCCTTTCTCTTCTCATTTCCTTCCCACGCGAGGTTCCCATGTCCACCACAACAGCGTTGGCAATGGAGGTTCCACCGACTAGCGGGCTGACGCGTTATCGCGTGCTGATCGGCGCGATCGTGATCCAGTTGCTGCTGGGTACGATCTACGGGTACAGCATCTTCTGGCAACCGCTGCAGTCCACGCTTTTCCCCGCGATCCTGGTGCGTACCGAGCCGCAGCAGGCCGCGGAACCGGGGACGGTCCTGGTCGAAACGAGCGCGGCCGCCGACCGGCTCAGGTCACAGCAGCAGGGCTATCTCAAGTACGCCTTCTCGATCTGTGTGCTCTCGTTCGCGGCAGTGATGGTGATTGCCGGTCGGGTGCAGGACGTCCAAGGCCCGCGCTTCACGGCGACGATCGGCGGCGTCCTGCTCGGCTCGGGATTCATCCTCGCCGGACTCATGCAACACCCGATCGTGCTCTACCTCGCCCACGCCGCGTTCACCGGTGTGGCGACGACCCTGCTGCTGATGATCTTTCACGCCCTGTTCGCTCGTCTCGACCGCGATCAGTTCCCCATCCTGGCCTGCGTGCGACAGGGCATCGTCGTGGCCGGCGCGGTGGCCGGTCTGCTCCTGGGCACCTACTACGTGGGCAAGCAGGGCGAGATCGATCAGCTCCTGCTGCTCTGGGGCACGGTGGGCTTTCTCGCCGGCGCGGGCGTGGGGTTTGCTTACGTCTGCCCCATCGCCGCCCTGATCAAATGGTTCCCCACGAGCAAGGGCCTGATCACCGGCGTGGCGGTGGCGGGCTTCGGGTTCGGGGCCTATATCTTCAGCCACAAGTCGTTCCCGCTCTCGGCGGAGAACTTCATCAAGACACGGGGGATCGAGGGCCTGTTCCTTCTTCACGGGCTGATCTGTCTGGTGGGCGTGTCGCTGGGCGCGACGCTGCTGCGCAATCCGCCGGGCACGCCGCCCAAAGCCGCCGCCGACACCCATTGGCAGGACCTGCTGCGGCGGCCCTCGTTCTACGTCCTCTGGCTGATGTATTTCAGCGGATCGCTCGCGGGGCTGATGGTCATCGGCATCGTCAAGCCCTTCGCAGGTGAGCAGCTGGTGGCAGCGGCGGGCGCTTTGCTGGACGAAGCGACACGCAAGGAACTGCTCGCCAAGGGCGCTACCGCCGTGGGCTGGCTGGCGATCTTCAACGCCCTGGGCCGCATCGTCTGGGGCTTCGTCTCCGACAGGATGGGCAGGACCGTCGCCTTCGTCGCCAACTTTCTCATCCAGGCGTGCGTCATGTCCCTGCTCGCCTCGATGAGCACCGAGGTGACGCTCGCGGTGGCGGCGTCGGTCGTGGGCTTCAACTACGGCGGCTGCTTCGCCCTCTTCCCCAGCGCCACCGCCGAGCTGTACGGGGCGAAGAACCTGGGCGTGAACTACGGCTGGGTGTTCACGAGCTACGGGATCGCCGGCGTAGTGGGCATCGCGGCGGGCAACGCGGCGCGCACCGCCACGGGCAGTTACGCCGCCGCCTTCATCGTCGCCGCCGCCTTGTGCGTGGCCTCGGCGCTGCTCGCGCTCGTCCTGCACGCGATCCTGCGGCGACAGAAGACGGCTCAAGCCGCGTCGCCACGTTGACGGGCTTCGGTGTCAGTCGTAGCGCCCGTGGTTTTGGATCGTCCGCATCACCACGCGCAGGCTCGTCAGCCTTGAGCCGTTGTTGACCGATCCCGCGGTGGTCTCGACGAGGCCTCGCGTTGAGCGTGATTCTTCGAGGTCGCGGCGCACCTCCGCCTCGATCTGCGACTCGTCGTTGCGCATCAGCGTAAAGGGCGCCAGCGTGCCGTGCACCACCGCCCCGGGCATCGCGGCGCGAATGTCACGGAAGCGCACCTTGGGCCCGAAGTTCACCGCGTTCAGACCCGTCTGTGCCAGCAGCGGCAGCAGGTGGCCCATGTCCGAATCCGAGTGTTGGAAGCGGCTGTCTCGCGGCCCGGGAGCGAATCGCTCGAACACCGCCTTGAGGATCGGCTGCCCGAAGAAGGCGTACATCTCCGGGGTCAGCAAGGCGCAGTTGTCGTCGGCGACGGAGAAGCCCGGACGCACCGACGCGGGATCGCTCAGCTCGTCGCAGATCGTGTAGTAGCGCAGGATGACATCCAGCAGCACGTCACGGAACCGCGCCGCCAGCGCGGGTTCGTCCATGATGAGATAGAGCAGATTCTCGGCGCCGAAGATGCTGGTGGCGAGCGTGACCGGGCCGCGCAGATGATGGCCCAGCCTCGGGCGGATTCCAAAGCGCTCGTAAAGCCTGCGACACTCCAGGTCCCACTGCGGGTGCGGGGGCAGCATCGCGGCGCGGAGGTCGAGCCTCTGCATCTCGTCAAGTCGCCGCGCCAGTTCCGCGGGCGTGTGAACCGCTTCGAGCAGCCACCAGCTCTGCGCCTGCCAGACCCGCGGGCAGCCGAACAGTTCGCCCACGCTCTTGACGTGAGGAAAGCGTCGCGTGGAGTCGTAGGCGTTCTCGTTGAGCAGTCGCCTGCCCACGATCTGCTCGGCGCGGTCGTTGTAGGCGCGCGCCACGGAACGAGCGAACTCGTCGTCACGCTCGAATCGGCCCTGATCCTCCGGGATGCCCAGCTCGTCGAAGACGCACTCGTGGCTCATCATCAGGCCCATCGCCGCCTGCGGGATATCCGGGGCGAATGGGTCACGCCTTGCAGCAGCGTTGTCCGCCCAGAAGCGATCCAGGTCCAGTCCGTCGCGGTTCATGCGTAACGTCCGTGGTCGAGGCAGGCCTGGTACATCGCGGCGAGATTGGCTTGCGGAACGCAGGGTGGAAGATTGTTGCCCTCCTGCAGGATGTAGCGTCCGCCCTGCTTGACGCCGCTGTGGAGGATGGCACGGGTGCGCTCGTAGACCTCGTTCTCGCTGCCCTGAAGCAGCAGCGCGACCTGGGGCCCTCCCGAGATCTCCACGTCCTCGCCCAGCTCACGCCGAATCTTCCCGTGATCGATGGGGAACCCGGTGTCGAAGGTGGTGACGCCCAACTCGTCGTGGATGATGGGAAAGAGGTGCGAGGCGTTGCCGCACAGGTGCATGCCCCGGGTCAGGGCGCGGTCGGCGGCGGCGTAGTAGCGTCGATGCATGGGCAACACACGGGAGCGATACATGTCGGGGCTGAGCATGGCACACGAATCGTCCGCCATGCCGTTGCCGCGTCCGATGGCCTGGCCCCAGTAATCCTCGAAGGCGCGGCGACGATGGATCGCCGCGTCGGTCACGAAGGTCATCAGTTGATCCGCGTACTGCGGATCGTCCACGAGTTCCATCAGGAAGGCATCGCCCCGCAGGTTGCACGCCACGGTCACGGGCCCGTCGGTCCCGGTGAGGGCGAAGGGCTGCAGTTGGACAGGTCGGCCCTCGAAGGTCATGCCCTGGCAGACCTTCTTCATCTCGTGCCAGAACGAAAGGCACTGCCGGATAAAGGGGGTCTCCAACGGATGCTCGATGTCCACCTTGAAGATGCTGCGCTTGCTGGAATCGTCGAGGATCGGCTCGGTGGCGGGAAGCTGATCGTGACTGAACTGAACCTCGGCGCCCAGGGCGGCGGCTTCGTAAACGTTGTAGACGTGCAGCCAGACGTCCCACACCTCGGGCAGCCCCGTGGGCGAATCGGTGAAGCGGTTGAGGCAAGTGCGCAGGTGCAGCTGCCACTGCAGGCAGACCTCCACGTGCGTCCGAGGATCAGTCTGTGCCTGAGCGAACGTGAGGCCCCGGGTGTTGAGCGAAGGATCGAGCAGGATGATGCGGGGGTTGGTGCTCAGCCTCACCGGCACGCGTGTGGGTCTGCGTTCGTGGTAGGCCTGCCATACTTGTGCTTTCTGATCGTTGTCGGGGCGCAGATGGTACATGAGATACTCTTTCAAAGCGACGCACACGAATCGGACAAGATTGTATCATTTGTCTGACTCGTCACAGGAGTTCTCCATGAGCGAAATGACCCCGCGCGAACGTTGGCTGGCGATCCTCGAGAAGCGCAAGCCCGACCGCGTGCCCACCGACTACTGGTGCACCGGCGAGTTCCACGCCAAACTGCGTCAACACCTGAACGTCAACGACGATGAGACGCTTTATCGCCGGCTGCACATCGATCGCCCGCGATCCTTCTGGCCTCACTGCAAGCTGACCCACCATCCGCACGATCCCAAGGCGGGCATCTGGGGCGTTCGTCACCGCCAGATCACATACGGCACGGGCACCTACTCCGAAGTGGAGTACTCCCCGCTGGCGGACTTCCAGCACGTCGAGGACCTGGCGGACTTTCGCTGGCCCAGCCCCGACGACTACGACCTCACCGCCATGACCGCCGCACTCGAGAAGGACGACGGCTATCGCATCCGTCAGGCGGGCTACTACGAACCGGTGCTGCTCTACGGCGCCATGCGTGGCCTGGAGAAGTCCTACGAGGATTTCCTGACCGACCCCGACTTCGCCCACGCGGTGCTCGCCCGCATCTTCGATTTCCATTATGAGCTCAACCGACGCATCTTCGAGGCGGGCAAGGGCAAGATCGACATGATGTACCTCGCGGAGGACCTGGGCAGTCAGACCGGGCCGCTCTTTAGCCTGGATGTCTATGACCGTTTCGTGCTGCCCTACCAGAAGAAGATGGCGGACCTGGCGCGGAGCCATCACGTCCATGTCTTCTATCACACCGACGGGTCCGCTCGAACGTTCCTGCCACGCTTGGTCAACGACGTGGGCATCGACGTGCTCAACCCGCTCCAATGGCGATGCCCGGGCATGGAGCGCGAGGGCCTGGTGCGCGACTTCGGCGCACTCATCGCGTTCCACGGCGGGATCGACAACCAGCAGACGCTGCCCTTCGGGTCGGTGCAGGACGTGGTCAACGAGGTCAAGGACAATCTCCGCATCTTCCAGGGCAGCCGATGGATCTGCGCCCCGTGTCACAACATCCAGGCGGTCAGCCCGGTGCAGAACGTCATCGCGATGTACGAAACGATCCACGAGCTTGGGAAACTGTGAATCAGTGCCTTTCGCGGGTGCGGCGTCCTGGCCGCGGATTCACGCCCGGATCATGACCAGCATCATCTTGAACCGCTGCGTCGCCCTCACCGCGTGCGGGACGTTCGCGGGCATGACGAGGTTCTGTCCCGCCTTCAGGCGGCGCGGCACCCCGCCGAGGGTCACCTCCGCTTCGCCTTCGAGCACGATCACCAGGGCGTCGAAGGGTGCGGTGTGTTCGCTCAATGCTTCGCCTTGATCGAAGGCGAAGGCGTCACGCCGCCCTGCGGCTTCTTGAGCAGCGCGTGGCTCACGACCGACTTGCTCTGGTACGACACCAGTTCCGACAGCGTGGTCACGTCCGACATGAATGCACCTGCTCCTCGGCGTGGTAGCTGCTGCGCACCAGCGGGCCGCTCTCGACGTGCTTGAAACCAATGGACTCCCCGAGCGTCTTGAACTGCGCGAACTGCTCGGGGCTGACCCAGCGTGTCACCGGCAGGTGCTCGCGCGTGGGCTGGAGGTATTGACCCACGGTAAGGATGTCGCATCGCGACTGGGCGACGACGTCGCGCATGAGCTGCTCGACTTCCTCGTCGGTCTCGCCGATGCCCACCATGATGCCGGTCTTCGTGGTCAGGCCCCGCTCTTTGGCGCGACGCAGCAGTTCGATGGAGCGGTCGTACTTCGCCTGCGGCCGCACCACGGGGTAGAGCCTTCGCACCGTCTCCATGTTGTGATTGAGAATCTCGGGTTTCTCGTCGAGCACGAGGCCCAGCGCCGACCAGTCGCCGCAGAAATCCGGAATGAGCACTTCCACGCTGGTGCCCGGCGCGCGCCGGCGTACGGCTCGGAGGGTCTGCGCCCAGATGGAGGCCCCGCCGTCGGGCAGCTCGTCGCGGTTGACGCTGGTGAGGACGATGTGGCGCAGGCCCATGGTCGCCACCGACTCCGCCACGCGGCGCGGCTCGTCGGTGTCCAGCTCCGTGGGTCGCCCGGTGGCGATGTGGCAGAAGCCGCACGACCGCGTGCAGACGTCGCCCAGGATCATGATCGTGGCGGTGCCCCGGCTCCAGCACTCGCCCATGTTCGGGCACTTGGCGCTCTCGCAGACGGTGTGCAGGCGATGGCGGTCGATGATCCCGCGCAGACGCTCGTAGCCCGCGCCGCCGGGCAGTTTGGCGCGGAGCCAGTCGGGCTTGCGGCGTCTGTGAAACTCCGCGCCGCCGTTGCCCAGCACGCGATCGCTCAGCGAGACCGTGGTCACGACGCAAGTGTAGCCCATTGGAAGCGGCGGTCCAACGGCGATAGCATGCACCCGATGCGCTGGGTCGCGACGTCATGCCTCGCTCTGATGCTGCCCGCCTGCGCTCCGCCGGCGTCCACCGGCGGGATCAACTCCGACAACCCCGCGTCGAAGCTCTACGGCATCACCCGCGCCGACTCGCTCAACGACGTCCCCGTGCTCGTGGAACAGCTCGACCACGACGACCCCGCGGTGCGCATGATGGCGATCCACGCCCTGGAGCGGATCACCGGCGAACGTTTGGGTTACAATCCCTACGCCAACCTTGTGGAGCGGAGGCCGGCGGTCGAGGCCTGGGAGCAGGCGGTGCGCTCCGGGCGCTTCACCGCGGCGGAGAATCGCTGAATGAACTCGAGCGCCGGCATCATCCGCAACCGACGCGCCCTGACCGACGGGCACCTCGTGGAGCTCGGGGGCGAGATCAACTTCGCCGCCAGCCCCGAGCTTCGCGCCGAACTGCTGACGATCCTCTCGACCAACCCCGCCCGACTCGTGATCGACCTTACCGGCGTCCCCTACATGGACAGCTCCGGCATCGCCACGCTCGTGGAACTGCTCAAGGAACAGAAGCGTCGCGGCGGAAAGCTCGTCGTCTGCGCGCTGCAGCCCCGCGTCAAGAGCCTCTTCGACATCGCCCGCCTCTCGAGCGTTTTCACCCTCGCCCCCGACGCCGCCGCCGCGGAGCTCGCCTAGAGGACGACATCAATTCAAGATTGAACCACAGAGAGCACAGAGAACAAAGTAAACCCATTCATGATTCGCCCTCTTGTATCTCTCTCTTTGCTCTCTGTGTGCTCTGTGGTGAAAATTCACTTTCGGTAGAAGACAGAGTCAACAATGACGAACGTGCAACAGGCCTTGGCGAGTCTGGGCGAGCCGCTGGTTCGGCTCCTCGAGTACGTGGGGTCCGCCACGCACATGACCGGACGGATGTCGCTTTGGGTCTGGCGGAGCATGGTGCTGCGGAGGGTCCGCTTCGGACGCTTTGCGCTCTACAGCCAGTTGGTCCGCGTGGGGGTGCGCAGCGTGGGCGTGATCGTGCTGGTCAGCGCCTGCATCGGTCTGATCCTGGCGCTGCAGATGGCGCCGCCGCTGCAGGACTTTGGCCAGACCGACAAGGTGGCGAACATCATCGCCATCGCGGTGGTCCGTGAGCTGGGCCCGCTGATCACCGCCATCGTGCTCACGGGCTTCGCCGGCGCCTCGATCGCCGCGGAGATCGGCACCATGGTGGTCGGAGAGGAGGTCGAAGCCCTCGAAGCCCACGCGCTCAACCCGGTGCGATTCCTGGTCATGCCCCGCGTGCTGGCGACGGTCCTGTGCACCGTGCTGCTGTGCGTCGTGGGCGTGTTCGTGAGCATCGCCGCCGGCTGGGCGGCCGGTGTAACGCTCCTGGACCTGCGCTCCAAGGTCTACATCGACGACACCATCGCCCAGCTGGACCTGGCGGACTTCTTCACCGGGCTCTGGAAGGCCGGGGTCTTCGGCGGGCTCATCGGCGTCATCGCCTGTCACAACGGCCTGTCCGTCACCGGCGGCGCTGCGGGCGTGGGCAAAGCCACCACCAACACCGTCGTCCACTCCATCGTCGCCATCATCTTCACCGACCTGCTCTTCACCGCCGTCTTCTACCGTTTGGGCTGGACGTGAAGTCCAGAGCGCCGGGTCAATCGTTCCTGACCTGATCACCGGATCGACATGGATGAGAGCGGATCCGATCCCATTGGATTGGATCGGTATTCATCCTCCTCCGTCCGGCCATCCGGTCAGAAATCGCTGGCCGGGGACCCACGGAGCAATCAGGCTTTGCTAACTTCGAGGAAGCGTTCCACGCTCTTGAGCGCGGTGAGCACGTCGAGGTTGACGGTGAGCGTGCCGGTCTCGCCGACTTTGCCCTCGACGGGGCGCTGCTTGACCACGCGGACGCGCCAGGTGCGTCCGCCGCGCGCCTGCTCGCGGAGGTGTTTGGCGCGTGCCTTGCGCAGACGCTCGTTGTCGCGACGGACCGAGCGGTCCCGGCTGAGCAGCTGCACGATGGTCTTGGTCGCAGCGGCGCTGGTGGGACGCTTGACGACCTTGACGTTGATCTTCGAGCCGGGGGCGATCTCTTGGAGCATGGTCACTCTCACTGACTAAGGGGTAGCCCCGCATTATGGCGCGAAGGGGCTTAGCCGTCAAACCGCCTGATCCAGGAGCCAGGGCGGCACGCCGATGTCCGCGAGGATCACCTCCCCGAGATAAGGCAGGGCGCGGGGGTTGGCAAAGCCCTGCTTGGGCGCAGCGAACGTGACGGTGTAGTGCGCCGCGACGGTCAACGGCGAGGGCTCGCCGGTGTCGCAGTCCAGTCCCGAGGGCAGGTCCAGCGCCAGGACCTTGGCGCCCTTGTCGCGGACCGCATTGACCATCGGCAGCAGCGCATCCAGAGGCGGACGGACCACGCCGGTGAACCCCGCGCCTAACAGCGCGTCCACGACCAAATGCGCCTGCGCCAGCGTCTCCTGGGCGGCGGCGCGCTCCGGCTCGCTGACGGCGCGCTGCACCAGGCCCATGCGGTCGGCGACACGCGCCATCACCGCGGCGTCGCCCTTGAGCTGGTCCAGCTCGCTGCAGGCGTAGGCGACAACCTGAGCGCCCGCGTTGGCCAGGTGACGCGCCACGACGTACCCGTCCCCGCCGTTGTTGCCCGGACCGCACATCACCGCCACCACCGCGTCGGGGCCCACGAGGTGCAGCTCGTTCTCGAGGATGTCCAGCGCCACGTGGGCGGCGTTCCGCCCCGCGTTCTCCATGAGCACCAGGCCCGGAAGGCCCAGTTCCTCGGTGGCGCAACGATCCAGGGCACGCGCCTGCTCGCGGTTGAGACTTCGCATCGCGGGATGATACTGCGCCCCCGCGGGCGGCGACGCGGGGTCACGACGCCGGCGCGTAATAGACCTCGATCTGAGCGCGGCCGTGGAGCTGATCCCGCAGCCGCTGCGCCAGGCGATCGATCTGAACGTCCGAGAGGGGCAGGACCGCGGCGTCATGCGCCTGAGGTTGACGTGCGACGGTGTAAAGTTGCACGTCGCGGATGCGGCAGCCGCGGTCCAGGAGGTCCGCCAACCGCTGGGCGTAGGCGTCGAACTCCTCGCTGGTGAGCGGTTGCCCGTGGTGGCGCAGGAGCATGGTCTGGATGGTGATCGCTCGCCTTCGTCCGCAGGTCAGGATGTTGTCCAGCACGCGCTCGAAGGCGACCCGCGGTCGATTGATGTCGCGGAAGCTGGCTTCGTCGCCGGCGTCGAGCTTGGCCCAAACCCGCCCGCCACCGGCGTCGAGCAGTTCAAGACCGTTCTGCACGTATCGTCGGTCGAGCATCGAAGCGTTGGTGATCAGGATAAGCGGCACTTCGGTCAACCCCTGCTCGCGTCTGACCTCCAGCGCCACGCGGATGGCCTGATCGAAGACCGGACAGAGCGTCGGCTCGCCGTCGCCGGAAAACGCCACGTCGCTCAGGCGACGGTACGCCGGGTCGACACCCCCCAGCGATGCGTCCTCCCATATCTCCCCGGTCCGAGCCATCTCGAGGACCTGTTCGAGCTCCTCCCACAGACGCTCGAGGTCCACGTGCCCCTCGGGCCGCGGACCGGAACGATCCACGCAGCAGTAGACGCAGTCGAAGTTGCACGCCTTGTCGGGGTTGAGGTTCACGCCCACGGACAGGCCCCGGCTGCGCCGACTGATGACGGGGTAAACGTAGTGGAACTTACGCCACTTGCGGGGGTGAAGGCTCAGCAGCCGACGCATCGGTGAACAACTCCGCAGGTCCGCGGGACGAAGGTAGGCGTGGGAGGCTTGCTGCATACGCGGGCCTAGGCAGATCAACTTCGGACTATCTTGTCGTGATATCGTACCGTCAAGACGGGCCGTTTCAAGCGGTCAACTCCGCCAAGGCGGACACCAGCACGGAGAGGCGAATGGCTCGCTAATCGATGGAGAACACCAGCACTGATCTTCCGCCCCCAGGGCGACTCGGATGGGTCGGATGAATCGGATGGGAATGTTCAATTCCGCCCCATCCGACGCGTCCGTCTCGTCCGAGTCGAATTCGCCCTCGGACAGGAACCGAGGTACGAACTAGGCGTTCCGGGGCTTGACGCGGAGCCGAACAACATTAAAATAGATTAAAAGGTCTTATTATCTGTATGGTGTGCGGTCGGCTCGCGTCCTTTCCAATCCATTGTGTCCAATCATGGGGCCTCAAGTGATCTCCCAAACCGCTGAGTACGCCCTGCGTGCGGTGGTTCAGTTGGCGCTTGCCGGCGGGCCGCTGACCTCCAAGCAGATCGCCCAATCCACGCGCGTCCCGACAAGCTACCTGGCGAAGGTGCTTCAGGCGCTGGGCCGGGCGGGACTGGTCAGCGCCCAGCGCGGGCCGCACGGCGGATTCGCGCTGGTCGAAGCGCCCGGCCGCATCACGCTGCTGCACGTCATCAACGCGGTGGACCGCATCCAACGGGTCCGGCTGTGCCCGCTGGGCGAACCGGGGCACGTCCGTTGCCTTTGCCCGCTGCACCGTCGGCTCGACGACGCGATGGAGATGGTCGAGTCGGTCTTCGCTCGCACCACCATCGACGAGCTGCTGCCGGCGCACAAGGCCTAGACCCAGCCTCGGCCGCCACGAACCGACCGCCAACGGCTGTCCACGCGAGAAATCGCCCGCGATGACCGATATCATCCGCACGGTCACGAGGTGCGTATGCCCAGCGCGATTCAGCCCCGCATCAAGCTCCTGCGCATGCTTCACAGCCCCTCCCGCGGCAGCAGGCGCGGGCATCGCTACGACGCGCTGCGCACACTGTCCATGACGGTGTCGCTGGGCATCCTGGTGGCGGTCCCTTTGAGCGGGCTGGCGCGGGTGGACTTCTGGGCGGGCGCGCACCGCCTGCTCTTTGAGCCCGTGGCGCTGAAGCCCGGGCTGGCGGGGGTCATCATCGGCATCGGAATGATGTACGTCGTCACCTTCCTCTCGAACGTCGTGGCGGGTCGCATGTTCTGCGGCTGGGGCTGCCCGGTGGGCCAGATGTCGCGTCTGGGCGAGGCGGTGGAGGTGCCGGGGCTGAGTCTGCGTGAGCGTCTGATCGGACACGCCAAGGGCGCAGCGTTCTCGGCGGTCTTCGTGCTAGCGATGCTCGCCTGGTGGGTGGACTTGCGTGTGCTCTGGCTCGGTTCGCCGCGGGCGCTGGCCTGGTCGTGGGGCGTGCTGGCGGTGGGCTCACTGCTCGTCTTTCTGCACGCCCGGTTCTGGCGCTGGGAGTTCTGCAAGACCACCTGTCCCATCGGGCTGTACTACTCCTTCGTCTCGCCCGCCAAGTGGTTCGGCATCCACTTCCGCAACGAGCAGCACACCTGCATCGAGTGCGACGCCTGCGACAAGATCTGCCCGGTGGACCTTACGCCGCGCGACCTGACCGTGCCCGCTTCGCCGCGCGGCGGACTGGCGATCATGGACGCTCCGGGTCGCAATCACTGCCTCGAATGCGGCGACTGCGTCCGCGCCTGCGAAACCATGGTCGCCCTCAAGGGCAAGTCCCCCGCCCCGCTGGAGCTGGGCTACTACAGCGGGTCGCAGAACGCCATCTCCATGCAAGGAAGTTCGAATCCACAGATGCACACGGATGCACAGGGATAATGTTTGTCAGCTCGGATGAGTCGGATGGATCGGACAAGTCGGATCAGGTTACACTGCAATTTCATGAATCTGACTTATCCGACTCGTCCGACTCATCCGAGTTATAAACCCATACTCCTTGACGCCCGCTGCAAACCCGGCCATACTGGACTACTTACCCGTTGAGGTATCCGCGGACCCCCCGCCCCGGAAGTGAGACTTCCCCGAGGGAAAAGCCGCGCGGCGTGGGTCAATGGGCTTGACCGGCTTGGCGCCGCGTTGGGTCCGTCACCCAGCGCAACGAACCAAGCCGCTTCTTTTTCTCAGTGATGGAGCCTTGTCATCATGGCCGAAGCTCAAACCGACACCGCCACCGAAACCCCCGAGCGTGGGGCGCAGAACGTTTCCGTTGTGGACTGCGGTCCGGCACGGAAGAAGATCACCATCGAGGTGCCCGCGGAGCGCATCGCGGCGCGCTTCGAGACTCAGTACAAGGAGCTGCGAGGCGAAGCCCAGGTCCCCGGATTTCGACGTGGCCGAGCGCCCCAGCGGCTGCTGGAGAAGCGCTTCGGCGAAGCGGTGCGCGACGACGTGAAAGCGCGCCTGATCACCGAGTGTTACACGCAGGCCATCGAGGAGCAGAAGCTCGAGGTCATCGGCCAG
Organism: uncultured Phycisphaera sp.; assembly: GCA_964496285.1. Taxonomy (GTDB): domain Bacteria; phylum Planctomycetota; class Phycisphaerae; order Phycisphaerales; family Phycisphaeraceae; genus CAZBXW01. The sequence continues at coordinate 210,386 of CAZBXW010000002.1, read as the reverse complement.
CCCGAGGTGAAGAACGCCACGGAGATCAAGCTCCCCGAGACCGGCCCGCTGACCTTCGAGGTCGAGGTCGAGGTGCAGCCCAAGGTCGAGCTTCCCTCGCTCGAGGGCCTGGAGGTCCAACGCGTCAAGTTCCAGGTCACGCCCCAGGAGATCGACGAGCAGGTCGAGGTGCTCCAGCGACGCTTTGGCAAGGTCGATACGATCAGCAGCGGCGCGGTCATGGAGGACGACTACGCCATGGTGGACGTGAAGATCTTCGAGGGCAGGGACGCGAACGACGAGGCCCCGGTGCTGCACGAGCAGCCCGCGGCCTACATCATCGTCCACGGCGAAGAGATGCAGTACAAGGGCCACGTCCTGGGCATCCTCGTCGAGGACCTGGGCAAGCAGATGCTCGGCAAGAACGTGGGCGACACGGTGACGATCTCCACCACCGGACCCGTGGGCCACGAGAACGACAAGATCCGTGGCCGAGAGATCACGCTGCGGCTGAAGATCACGGCTCTGCAGCGGCTCACGCCCGCGGCGCCGCAGGACCTTCCGGCGCAGACCGGCGTCGAGTCGCTCGAGAAACTGCGCGAGCAGCTCCAGGCCATGCTCACCGAACGGCACGAACGCCAGCAGAAGGCGGACATGCACAAGCAGTTGGCGGAGCAGCTGGCGAAAGCGGTGAAGATGGACCTGCCCGAGGGCCTCTCGGGTCGGCAGGCCGAACGCAACCTGCGGCGGATGGCGTTGGAACTGACCTACCGCGGCGAGGAGCAGGACAAGATCGAGCAGCAGATCGCTGAGGCTCGCGCCGGCTCTCAGGCGGAGGCTCAGAAGCAACTCAAGCAGTTCTTCATCCTCGAGGCCGCCGCCAAGCAGTTGGAGGTCGAGGTGGGCGCCGCGGAGGTCAACGGCCGCATCGCCATGATCGCCATGCAGCAGAACCGCCGGCCCGAGAAGCTGCGGCAGGACATGCAGCGCAGCGGCGAGATCGAGAACCTCTACCTTCAGCTTCGCGAACAGAAGACGCTCGACAAGATCCTGGAGAAAGCAAAGATCACGGAGGTCGAGCCGCCGACCTCGGAGCAGAGTGGGAATAAGAAGCGTAAGACCGCCCAGTGAGCCCGGCTGCTCATGCCTCACGAATGGACAACCCCGCGGGCGACCGGGGCTTCTCCCACCGCCCTGGCGCAGGCGCAACTGCCACAGGCGTCGGTGGACGTGTTGTTCTGGTCCGGGGTGCTGCTGCTGGCGGTGGTCGCGTTGTTCGTGTTCGCCCTGGTGCTGCGGAGGCATCTCGCCGCCGGCTCGGTCGGCGAGCAGGGGCACGACACCTTTGCGCTATCGGACCTCCGCCGGATGCGCGACCAGGGGCTGATGACCGAGGAGGAGTTTCAACGCGCTCGTGAGAAGGTGCTTGCGTCGTTCGCCACGCCGTCAAACACCACGCCCGCCGCGCCGCCGGCGCAGGACGAACCCGATAACCCGCCGCCGAGGGCCTGAGCGACTTCCGCTGTTTTTCGTGGATTTCATGCGGCTCGTCTCCCCGCTCGCGGCGCAGCCTGCTATCATGTGCCCCGTCAGGGAGGCACGATCGATCCCCATTAAGCGCGCGCAACAGTTGGACGATGAACCACTAGCGGTTCGAGTCGGGGCGGCGGCCAAAGCTCGCGGCCACGACGGACTCTCCTCCCCGGCGCGAGGTTCACGCCGCCACAGGATGCATTCATGAACAACGCCAAACCTCCACGATCCGGTTTGAACAGCGGGTCGCGCGGTCCGGTCGTCCAAGCCAACGCGCTGCCCGGCGGAGGCGGATCGACGACCGGCGGCTACGGCGGCGGGGGCTCGGGGAGCGGCGGCGGCGCTTCCGGCGGCGGGGGCGCATCCGGCGGCGGGGGCGACGGCGGATTCAAGGGCCGACGCATCACCACCTGTTCCTTCTGTGGCAAGACCTCGCGCGAAGTCGGACCCATGGTCGAAGGGCCCAACGACGTCTACATCTGCGCCAACTGCACCGACCTGTGCCAGAACATCTTCAAGCAGGAGCGTCGCCGGGTTCAGACCGGCAAGCCTCAGCTCGGCGCTATCCCCAGCCCGCGTCAGCTCAAGGAGTTCCTCGACCAGTACGTGATCGGCCAGGACTACGCCAAGCGCGCCCTGTCCGTCTGCGTTCACAACCACTACAAGCGCCTGACCGCTCACGAGGACCGCGAGAAGAATGTTGACCTGGACAAGTCCAACGTCCTGCTCATCGGGCCCACCGGCAGCGGCAAGACCCTGCTCGCCAAGACGCTGGCCAAGACGCTCAACGTCCCCTTCGCCATCGGCGACGCCACCACGCTCACCGAGGCCGGCTACGTCGGCGAGGACGTCGAGAACCTGCTGCTCAAGCTGCTGCAGGCCGCCGACTACGACCTCGAATCCGCCCAGCGCGGCATCATCTACATCGACGAGATCGACAAGATCGGCAAGACCAGTCAGAACGTCAGCATCACCCGCGACGTCTCGGGCGAAGGCGTGCAGCAGGCGCTGCTCAAGATGCTCGAGGGCACCGTCGCCAACGTCCCCCCGCAGGGCGGACGAAAACACCCCGAGCAGCAGTACATCCAGATGGACACGAGCAACATCCTGTTCGTCTGTGGCGGCACCTTCGTGGGCCTGGACGAGATCATCGGGCGACGCATCGGGAAGAAGTCCATCGGCTTCGCCGCCGACCTGGGGCCGCAGACCCTGGCCGAGACCGCTCATCACCGAGGCCATCTGCTCCGCCAGGTCACCGCGGAGGACCTGATCGAGTTCGGCATGATCCCCGAGCTGATCGGACGCCTGCCCGTGATGGCGCCGCTCGAACCGCTCACCGAGGCCGCCATGGTCCGCATCCTCACCGAGCCGCGCAACGCCCTGGTCAAGCAGTACCAGCACTTCTTCACCATGGAGAACGCGGAGCTGGAGTTCGCCCCCTCGGCGCTGGCGACCATCGCCCGCCGCGCCATGCAGCGCGACACCGGCGCCCGCGCCCTGCGCGGCGTCATGGAGGAGATCATGCTCGAACTGATGTACGAGCTGCCCGACCTGGCCAGCGAGAACGTCAAGTACGTCATCGACTCCGACGCCATCGAACGCAAGAGCCCGCTGGCGCACATCCGCGTGCCCCGCAAGGAATCCGCGTGACCGGGCCGGTTGCGGCTGAGCGCCCCGGTCTCTCCTATAATCCCCGCATGAAACGCTTCGCCTTCACGTTGTCTGTGGCGCTGCTCCTGGTCTTCGTCGGCGCCCTGCGTGCCGACCAGGGGGCTCTGCCGCTGTCCGTCGAGCTTCCCATGCGTGCCAAGACCGGCGACTTCGCCGGCGTCCTGGCGCTGCTCCGCAATCACCCCGACGCGGCGCAGGTCGGACCCACCGCCTCGCTCATCAAGGACCTCGAACGCTACGAGGGGCACTCCGCCTCGCGACAGCGCACCCGCATCGAAGGCTACAACCAGGCGCTGCGCGAGCTCGAGGAACACCTCAACGCTGACCGCCTCGAAGACGCGCTGGTCAGCGCCATCGAAGCCCACACCTACTCGACCGACCCCGAGGCGCTGCTCCGCGGCGAACCACTCACACGCCTGATCGAGCGCGCCCAGGCGCGCGCCGCCGACGCTGAACGCAACGGCGACTGGATGGAAGTCCTGAGCCTCTACCGCGCACTGAACCTCCTCTACGACGACCAACAGACCTTCCTCGAGCCCCTGCGCGACGCGGAGCGACACGTCCGCGTGCTGCGGTTGTACGCCCCGCGAGCGCTGGAGGTGCTGATCAAGCAGCGCGCCGAGAAACGCAAGGCCGCCCGCCCCCCCAAGCCCGACGACGACAAACAGGCGCAGCGCGACATCGACGACCGCATCGACCTGGGCAACGAGACCTGGAACGATCGCCTCCAGGGCGTCCGCGGCGCGATGCTCCGTCAGGCGCTGACCAGCGCCGCCTCCAAGCACGTGGAGAACGCCGGTTGGCAGCCCATGATCGCTGGCGCTCTGGAGGCTCTGCTCGTCCTGTGCGACACGCCGCAGGTCGTCGAGTCCTTCCCCGCGTTCGCCGATCAGGCGAAGGTCGACGCCTTCCGCGCCGCCCTCCTGGAGCAGCGCGATCAGCTGCGCGAGCGCGGCAAGGCGGCCAACCTCCTCGACGCCACGCGCGTGATCGATCGTGTCAACGCCGCCAGCGCTCAGACCCTCGCCCTGCCCGAGGCGGTCCTCACCCATGAGATGGCCGACGGCGCCCTGGCTGGCCTGGACGATTTCACCGCTGTCATCTGGCCCCAGGACCTCGACCAGTTCTCACGCTCCTTCAGCGGCAAGTTTTTCGGCGTGGGCGTCCAGATCTCCAAACGCGAGGGACGCCTGACCGTCGTCAGCCCCCTGGCGGACACCCCCGCCATGAAGGCGGGCATCAAGGCCGGCGACTTCATTGTCGCCGTCGACGGACGCGACACCTCCACCTGGTCGCTCGACAAAGCCGTCCGTGAGATCACCGGCCTCGAAGGGACTTTCGTCACCCTGGGCATCGAACGCACCGGACACAACGAGCCGCTCTCCTTCAAGATCAAACGCGCCGAGATCCCCATCGAATCCATCCGCGGCTGGCAGCACCGTCACGATGGCTCATGGGACTACCTCATCGACCCCGCCCTCCGCATTGGTTACGTCCGACTCTCGCAGTTCATCCCGCAGTCCGCGGACGACCTGGACAACGCCGTGGCTCAGCTCGAACGCGACGGGGGCCTTAACGCCCTGATCCTCGACCTGCGCTTCAACCCCGGCGGACTGCTCAGCAGCGCCGTGGATGTCGCCGACCGCTTCATCGAGACCGGGCCGATCGTCTCGACCGTCAACGCCTACGGCCAGCGCACCACCGAGCTCCGCGCCCGCAAGGACAAGACCCAGCCCCCCTACCCTGTCGTCGTCCTGATCAACCAGGGCTCCGCCAGCGCCTCGGAGATCGTCAGCGGCGCTCTGCAGGACTACGACCGCGCCCTGATCGTGGGCGAACGCACCTTCGGCAAAGGCAGCGTCCAGGACCTCATGCAGATCGACGGCGGACGCGCCCTGCTCAAGCTCACCACGCAGTACTACGTCCTGCCCCAGGGCCGAATCATCCACCGCAAGCCCGGCGCTCAGCAGTGGGGCGTCGACCCCGACCTGGAAGTGAAGATGACCCCCGAGCAGGTCGCCGACTCCATCGAACTGCGGCAGAAGATCGACGTGCTCCGCGGCAAGGACGAGCCGGTCGATCCCGAAGACCAAGGCAAACCCCTGCCCACCGCGGCGGACCTCATCGAGACCGGACTCGACCCGCAGCTCGAAGCCGCCCTGCTCGTGCTCAAGACGCGACTGGTGGCGCAGAACCTCGCGGTCGCCCAGCGCCCCTGACCGCTCCTGTCACTCCACCAATAGCTTCCCGGCGGCGCTGGACCCCACGGTCACGCGTCGGCGTCGTTCGGGCTTGACCGTCACGCAGTCCGAGTGGCTCTCGCGCTTCTCCACCTTCACGGTCGCCCCCGGAAGCAGACCGTGGCGGTTGACAAAGCGTAGAAACTCCGGCTCCTGGTCGAGCACACGCGTCAGACGCACGCGCTGACCGGGCGTGCAGTCCGCCAGCGTGGTGCGACGAGGCGAATGGACCTGGCCGTCCGCGGTGGGGATCGGATCGCCGTGCGGGTCGACCGAGGGGCGACCCAGGAACAGGTCGATCCGCTCGAGCAACTCGTCGGAGATGGCGTGCTCCAGCCGCTCCGCGTCGTCGTGAACGTTCGACCAGTCCACGCCCAGCACGCGGACGAGAAACAGCTCGACGAGCCGATGGCGACGAAGCACCGCCAGGGCCAGTTTGCGGCCCCGGAGGGTCAGGCGGACGCCGGTGCGGGGTTCGTGACGCACCAGCCCTGCGTCGTGGAGCGTCTTGACCATGGCGGTGGCGGTGCCGGGGGCGACGCTCATCCCCTGCGCCAGTTCGCCCATGGAGACCATGCCCCGGTCCGCGTGGGGCCTGAGCTGGTAGAGACGTTTGAGGTAGTCCTCGACGGTGCTGCTGGGCACGGTTCGCTCCCTTGCATTCGTGACAAATCAAAGCTATCATTTTGGTGACTCAAAATCAAGGAGCTCCATATGTGGAAATGGATGATCGGGATGCTGGCGGTGGTGGCGGCGGGCTGCGGAGGGGATAGCCCGCCGCCCCCGTCTGCGGCCTCGGACAAACCCGTGGTCGTCGCCACCACCACCATGATCGCCGACCTCGCCCGCCGCCTCGTCGGCGACCACGCCACGGTCATCGGCATCATGCGCACCGGCGAGGACCCCCACGTCTACGACCCTCGGCCCCGTGACGCCCAGGAGATCGCGGGCGCCGACCTCGTGCTCGCCAACGGCCTGCACCTCGAAGCCACGCTCGGACACATCATCGAGCACAACGCCAGGGGCAAGGTCGTGAACCTCGCCGAGGACCCGCGCATCACCCCGCTGGCCAGCGCGGACAAGCTCGGCGCCCCGGACCCGCACTGCTGGTTCGATATCCGCCACTTCAAGGTCTACGTCGAGAAGGCGCGCGACGCCCTGATCGAGATCGACCCCCGGAACGAGCAAGCCTACCGCGCCAACGCGGGGTCCTACCTCGCGGAACTCGACGAACTGCACCAGTGGGTCCGGGAGCAACTCGACAAACTGCCACGGCAGCAGCGCGTCATGGTCACCAGCCACGACGCCTTCCAGTACTTCGGGGCGGCCTACGGCGTGGACGTGCACGCGGTGATCGGCATGAGCACCGAGCAGCAGCCCCGCCCGCAGGACATCGAACGGCTTGAGGCCCAGATCCGCGAGCACAGCATCCGCGCCGTGTTCGTCGAGACCAGCGTTTCCAACACGCTCAACGACATCGTGCGCAAGGTCGCCCAGCGCACCGGGGCGAAGATCGGCGGCACGCTTTACAGCGATTCGCTCGGTCCGCCCGATGAACCCACGGGGAGCTACTTGGGCATGATCCGCCACAACACGGTGACGCTGGTGGAGGCGTTGCGATGAAGATCGCGGCGGCTCCGTTGTCGGTGTCGAACCTGAGCGTCTCCTACGACGGTTGGCCGGTGCTGCGCTCGGTCAGTTTCGAGGCCTCCGCGGGCGAACTGATCGGAATCGTCGGGCCCAACGGCGCGGGCAAGAGCACGCTACTCAAGGCGGTGCTCGGTCTGATCGCCTCGGATCAGGGCGAGGTGCGGGTGTTCGACCAGCCCGTGGGGCGCAGTCGGCGGCGGCTGGCGTACGTCCCTCAGACCGAGGCGGTGGACTGGGACTTCCCCGTCACCGTGCGCGACGTGGTGATGATGGGTCGCTACGGACACCTGGGCTGGCTGGGCCGACCGGGGCACGAGGACCGCAGGCTCGCCGACGAAGCCTTGGCGTTGGTGGACATGACCGCCTTCTCGCGTCGGCACATACGGCGACTCTCCGGTGGGCAGCAGCAACGCGTCTTCCTGGCAAGAGCCTTGTGCCAGCAGGCGGACGTGCTGTTGCTCGACGAGCCTTTTGCTGGCGTGGACGCGGCGACGGAGGCGGCGATCTTTCGACTCATCGAGAGCCTGACCTCCGCGGGCCGGACGATCCTCATCGTCAACCATGACCTGTCCGTGCTTAACCGGTTCCACCGCGTGATGCTGCTGAATCAGCGCATTATGGCGCTGGGGCCACCCCAGGAGGCGGCGAGCGAAGAGAATCTTCGCCGGACCTACGGCGGGAGACTGTCGATTCTCGAACGCGCCGAAGCGGCGCTCCAAGGAGCCCAACGTCAAGATGAACCTGACGTCATTGGCACAGATCGCCGTTGACTGGTCGCAGTGGAGCAAGCCCTTCACCGCGCTGTGGGCGCAGGAGACGCTCTGCTGCGTGCTGGTGGGCGTGGCGTGCGGCGTGCTGGGCTGCTTCGTGGTCCTGCGTCGCATGGCGTTGATCGGCGACGCCCTGGCGCACGCGGTGCTGCCGGGCGTGGTCGTGGCGTTCATGCTCACCGGAAGCGTGGCGATCACCCAACTGCTCCTGGGGGCTCTGGCGGCGGGGTTGCTCTCGGCCCTGCTCATCACCTTCGTGCACCGCTGGAGCAGGACGAAGGAGGACTCGTCGATCGGCATCGTCTTCACCGCCTTCTTCGCCCTGGGCATCGTGCTGTTCTCCGCGCTTCCCCGCAGCACGCACTTTGACCTGAAGTGCTTTCTCTTTGGCGATCCGCTGGCGGTGGGGCCGCAGGACCTTCTCATGATGGCGGTCATCGCCCCGCTGGTGGTGCTGGTGGTGGTGGCGTTGTATCACCCGCTCAAGCTCGTGAGCTTCGACCCGACGGTGGCGGCGGCGATGGGCCTGCCGGTGGCCTTCTTTCACTACCTGCTCATGGGCATGCTCTCGGCCACGGTGGTCGCGGGGCTCAAGACCACGGGCGTCATCCTTGTGGTGGCGATGGTCATCACGCCCGCCTCGGCGGCGTATCAACTGACCAACCGACTCTCGGTGATGATTGTTCTGAGCGCCCTGTTCGGGGCGATCTCGGCGGCGGCGGGTATGTCGCTGGCGTTCGTCACCAACTCGCCCACCGGGCCGGCGATGGTGCTCGCCGCGTCGCTGCTCTTTGTCGCCACGATGTTCTTCAGTCCCAGCCACGGCATCGTGTCCGACGCGCTGCGGCGGCGCTGGCTCAGCGGACACATCGCGCTGGAGGACGTGCTCAAGACCGCCTATCGTTTGACGGAGCTCAACCGCCCCACCACGCTGGCCGCGGTGGCGCAGGCGGCGAGCCTTCCGCAGGGACGTGTTCTGTCTCTGGCGCGTCGGCTGAGCGAGGAGGGGCTGGTGCGGGTGTCGGGCCAGGACCTGAGCCTGACCGAGGGCGGGCGGCAGCGTGCCGGGGGCATGGTGCGGTCGCATCGACTCTGGGAGGCGTATCTCGTGCAGCACGCGCGCATCGATCCCGGGAGCATCCACGACGAAGCGGAGCGCCTGGAGCACGCCCACGGGCTGACGGACGAACTGAGCCGAGAGCTGGGCGATCCGACGATCGACCCGCAGGGCAAGCCGATCCCTCCCGCCAGCGAGGTTGGCAGGGACGTGGTGTTCTACGACGGGCATTGCGGGCTCTGCCACAGCTCGGTGAAGTTCCTGTTGCGTCGCGACCCGCAGGGTCAGCGGTTCGTCTTCGCGCCGCAGCAGGGCGAGTCCTTCCGCGACATGCTCAGCGAGACGGAGCGACACGAGCTGTCGGGCAGCGTCATCGTCCTGACACGCCACGGGCGCAAGCTCACGCGGTCCACGGCGGTGCTGCACATGCTGCGCCGGTTGGACGCGCCCTGGCCGACCTGCGCGGCGGTGCTGGGGATCGTCCCCCGTCCCCTGCGCGACGCGGGCTACGGGTTCGTGGCGGCGATTCGGCGATGGGTGTTCGCCCGGCCCAAGGACGTGTGCCCATTGGTCCCCGAGGGGTGGCGCGGAAGATTCCTGCGATAGACGGGGCGCTGTGCCATGGACGTGCGTGGACGGGTGTTGTTGACGGGGGCGACGGGATACATCGGTGGGCGACTGGGACTGCGCCTGCTCGAGGCGGGCTGGGCGGTGCGCTGCGTCGCGCGGTCGGCCAAGAAAGTGCGTTCGCGGCCCTGGGCTGGCGATCCGCGGGTCGAGATCGTTGAAGCTGAGGCCTCCAACGAAGCCCAGCTCACCGCGGCGATGAGGGGATGCGAGGCGGCGTACTACCTGATCCATTCGATGGAAGTGGCGGGTTGGCAATACGCCCAGCGCGACCGCGAGCTGGCGCTGACGTTCGGACGCGCCGCGAAGGCTTCGGGTGTGAGCAGGATCATCTACCTCGGCGGGCTCGGCGAGATGGGCAGCGACCTAAGCGAGCACCTGACCTCGCGTCGCGAGGTGGAGCAGTGTCTGGCGAGCACGGGCGTGCCGGTGACGACGCTGCGGGCGGCGATGGTGATCGGGTCCGGGTCGGCGTCGTTCGAGATTCTGCGCTACCTGACGGAGCGGCTGCCGGTGATGGTCACGCCGCGATGGGTCGCCACGGAGTGCCAGCCCATCGCGGTGCGTGACGTGTTGCGATACCTGGTGCAGTGCCTGGACTCGCCCCAGAGCGCGGGCATGACGCTGGACATCGGCGGGCCCGAGGTGCTGACCTATCGCCAGTTGATCGACGTGATGGCGCAGGAGCTTGGGGTTCGTCGGCGATGGATCATCCCGGTGCCGCTGCTCACGCCGCGGCTCAGTTCGTTGTGGATTCATCTGGTGACGCCGGTGAGCTATCGCGTGGCGCAGCCGCTGGCGGACGGGCTGCGCAATCGCGTGGTCTGCCGGGACGATCAGGCGCAGCGGCTGCTGCCCGGGCCGGTGCTCCCGGTGCGGCAGGCGATCGCGCTGGCGGTGGGCAAGCTGCGCAGCAGTGACGTGGAGACCTCCTGGAGCGACGCGGGAGCGATCCCCGGCGATCCGGACTGGGCCGGCGGAAGAGTCTTCACCGATCGGCGGGAATCAATGATTCGCGCCTCGCCCACGCAGGTGTTCAAGGCGGTGACGAAGGTCGGCGGAGGCCACGGGTACTACGCCGCCGACTGGCTCTGGCGACTCCGTGGATGGATGGACCGACTCGTGGGCGGCCCGGGGCTGCGTCGCTCCCGCCGACACCACGAGCAACTGGGCTTCGGCGACGCCCTGGACTTCTGGCGCGTCACCGCGGTGGAGGAGCCACGGTTGCTGCGCCTGCGCGCCGAGATGAGACTGCCCGGCGAAGCGCTGCTGGAGTTCGAGGTCACCCCCACGAGTGCCGGCACGTCGCTGCTGGTGCAGACGGCTCGATTCAAGCCGCGCGGACTGCTGGGATTGGCCTACTGGTACGCGGTGCTGCCGCTGCACGGCGTGGTCTTTAGCGGGATGCTCCGGGGAATCCGCACAGAGGCCCAAGGGAAGGGTTAGGAGTTCCTGCTGGCGCGGTGCTTTGAGACTCCGGGCTCAGGACAGCCCGGCTCCGCACGACGCGGGATGTTACCGCTGCCGGATTGCGTTATCATCCCGGCCATGCGAATCCTCGCCGACGCCAGGAAGGTGTCCGTGCTCGTCCAGAAGCTCGCGGGGTTGATCGCTCAGGGGATCGCCGCGGACCAGAGCGGCTGCTCGTGGGCGATCATCGGTATCCGCAGCCGCGGCGATCTGCTGGCGCAACGCCTGGCCAAGCAACTCAACCCCGACCACCTCGGTTCGCTCGACATCACGCTCTACCGCGACGACCTCTCCGAGATCGGGAATCAGGCGGTCGTCCGAACTACCGACGTGCCCTTCTCGATCGACGGCGTCAACGTCGTGCTCGTGGACGATGTGCTCATGACCGGTCGCTCGGTGCGGGCGGCGCTGCAGTCGCTCACCGACCTGGGCAGGCCCCGCCGCGTCTGGCTGGCGGTCCTCGCTGACCGCGGCGGACGTGAACTTCCGATCCAGCCCGACTTCACCGCTCTTGACCTCACCGCCAGGAGCAGGATCAAGCCCGAGGAGATGGTCGACGTCTACCTCGAACCGGCGGACAAGCTCGACGCGGTGGTCGTACGCAGGACCGATGAGAGGACGCAGTAAATCGTGTTCTTGACAGGATCACAGGATTCGCAGGATGGACCGGATCGGAACCATCGATTGAGTTTCTTCGTTCCATCCGTTTGAGCCTGCGCGTAAAGTTATGCTGTCAAGATTCGTTTACCCCACGCGGACCTGTCTCCTGGCATGAAAGTGTCCTCTGACCACCGCTGGACGCACAAGCACCTGCTGGGGCTCGAGGGCCTGAGCGTCGAGGACCTGCGATTGGTCTTGCGAACCGCCCGGGGCTTCGCGGACGTAAGCCGACGCAGCGTCAAGAAGGTCCCGGCGCTGCGCGGGCGGGTGGTGGTGAATCTTTTCTTCGAGGACTCGACGCGGACGCGGTCGAGTTTTTCGCTCGCCGCCAGTCGGCTCTCGGCGGACGTGCTGGAGTTCTCCGCCAAGACCTCGAGCGTGGCCAAGGGCGAGACGCTCCGCGACACGGCGCGCAACATCGAGGCCATGGGCGTGGACGTGATCGTCTGTCGCCACCAGCTCTCGGGCGCCTGCCACCTGCTGGCGCGCAGCGTGGCCTGCTCCGTGGTCAACGCCGGCGACGGGCAGCACGAGCACCCCACCCAGGGACTGCTGGACATCTACACCATCGCGCAGCGGCTGGGGCGTCCGGAGTTCGATTTCCGCGGACTGACGATCGCCATTGTCGGCGACATCGCTCACAGCCGCGTCGCCCGCTCCAACATCCACGGGCTGCTCAAGCTCGGCGCCCAGGTCGTGCTCGTGGGCCCGCCCACGCTAGTGCCTCGTAGCCTGGCGGACCTGGGCTGTGAACTCTCACACGACTTCGACGCCGTGCTCCCCCGCGCCGACGTGGTCAACATGCTCCGCGTGCAGTTCGAGCGGCTGCAGAGCCAGGCGTTCCCCAGCGTCCGCGAGTACGCCCACCTCTTTGGCCTGACCCAGCAGCGCCTCGCCCGTGCCAGGCCCAGCGTGCTGGTGATGCACCCCGGGCCCATCAACCGCGGCATCGAGATCGACTCCGCCGTCGCCGACGGTCCCAACAGCGCCATCCTCGAACAGGTCACGCACGGCTTGGCGGTCCGCATGGCGGTCCTCTTCCTCGTGAGCGGCGTCAGTTCATCATGAGTAGCCCACCCAAAGGACTACTGCTCGTCATCTCAGGCCCCTCGGGCGTGGGTAAGACCACGATCACGCACCACGTCGAGCGTGAGCTGCACGGGGTGTTCAGCGTCTCAGCCACGACGCGGCCCAAGACCGACGCCGACACGCAGGGCAGGGACTACGACTTTGTGAGCGTGGAGGAGTTCAAGCGCCGCCGCGACGCGGGCGAACTGCTCGAGTGGGCCGAGGTGTTCGGCCATTTCTACGGCACGCCACGGAAGCCCGTGGACGAGGCGGTGGCGCTTGGCCGACTGATGATCCTCGAGATCGACGTCGAGGGCGCGGTGCAGGTGAAGAGGCTGATGCCCGAGGCGTTGGCGATGTTCGTGCTGCCCCCGAACCAGCGCGTGCTGCTGGAGCGGCTGCGGAAACGCGGCCGCGAGGACGAAGGGGTGATCCAGAAGCGTTTCGCCAAGGCGAAGTTCGAGATCATCCGCGCCTGGGAGTGCGGCGTGTATGATGAGTTCATCGTCAATCGTGACCTGGACCACGCGGTGAACGAGGCGGTGGGCCTCGTGCGCCGCCGCATGACTCACCCTGTTTAGCCTGCGCCTCGCCTTGAGGCACGCCCTGATCGATCATGCAACCCGCCGTCTTCCTCGACCGCGACAACACGATCATCCACAACGACACGGACCTGGGCGATCCGTCGAAAGTGGTGCTCATCCAGGGCGCCGCCTCCGCCATCGCCTCGCTCAACGGGCTGGACTTCCGCGTCGTCGTCGTGTCCAACCAGGGAGGGGTGGCGCGCGGGAAGTTCACGCCCGCCGACGTGGACCTCTGCAACCAGCGCGTCTGCGAGCTGGTCAAGCAGATCTCCGACGGCGTCATCGACCGGTTCTACTACTGCCCCTACCACCCGGAGGGGACCGTGGCGGAGTATCGCCAGGAGCACCCCTGGCGCAAGCCGCAGCCCGGCATGCTGCTGCAGGCGGCCAAGGACCTGAAACTCGACCTGTCGCAGAGCTGGATGATCGGCGATGCGATGCGCGACATCGAGGCGGGCAAGGCCGCCGGGTGCAGGACGATCCTGCTTCACCCCGAAGCCCGCGAGCGGCCGCCGCTGGACGCGGGACTGATCGACGATCTGCCCGCGGAGATCGGCGAGGACCCCAACGCGGTGCGCCCGGACTTCACGGCTCGGAACCTCGTGGACGCGGTGAAGATCGTCGCCCAGCAGCGGAAGCCCGGCGTCGTCGAAGAGCTTCGCTCGCTCACGCCCAATCGTCCGCCCCGCGTGCAGCGCAAGACGCCCGCCCCCCCACCCGCGCCACCGCCCGCGGCGATGGCTCCCGCCAATGCTCCCGCCCCCGCCGCGACGCAGACCCACGCCGATCAGCAACTCATGCGTCAGCTCCTGCACGAGTTGCGCCAGCAACGAACCACGCCCCAGACGCCCACGGCTGCGCCGCCGCCCGTCATGCCCCCGCGCGACTGGACCCCGCTGTCCATCATGGGCATGACGCTGCTCATGATCGCTGCCCTGTGCCTCGTGGGCGGTCTGATCATGGGCGCCAACGATCCCGAGAGCTTCCTGCGGTGGATCGCGGTGGGCATCATGGTCCAGCTCGGCGCCATCGCTCTGCTGCTGCTTCGCCGATAACGCCCGGCGGATATACTCCCGCGATGCCCGAGGTCGATCGGCACCGCGCCATCCAGCGACTGCTCCTGGTCATGCCCTCCTGGCTCGGTGACTGCGTCATGACCACGCCCACGCTCCGTGCCCTGCGGACGCTGCTGCCCAAGGCGCGCCTCACCGTCCTGATTCGGCAGCCGCTGCGTCCGCTTTTCGCCTCCTGTCCGTGGATCGATCGCATCGTCACCATCCGCCCGCACCGCCGGGGCATGTCCGACACGCGGCGAGGTTCGCTCTTCAACCTGGCGCGACGCATCACCCGCGGCCGCTTCGACACCGCCATCCTCTTCCCCAACAGCTTCCGATCCGCCCTGATCGTTCGCATGGCGGGCATCCCACGACGCATCGGCTACGACCGCGACGGCCGCGGCGGACTGCTCACCGATCGGCTCGTCCCACGTCGCGCCGCGGGCAAGATCGTCCCCGTCCCCGCTCGAGATTACTACCTCGGCCTGGCGCGGTACCTCGGCGGGGCTGAACCCGATCCCACGCTGCAACTCTTCACCCACCCGACGGACGACGCTGCGGCCCTGCGCCTGCTCGCGGCGGCGGGGCACGACCCGGCCTCCACGCGCCCGCTCGTCCTTCTGAATCCCGGCGCGAACTACGGCGAGGCCAAGCTCTGGCTCCCCGAGCGATTCGCACAGCTCGCCGACCTGCTGCGCCAGCAGTGCGGCGCCGACGTGGCGCTCACCGGCGCTCCCCGTGAACGCGGCATCCTCGACCGCGTCGCCGCCCTGGCCAAACAGCGACCGATCGACCTTCCCGCTGCGGGGATCGATCTTCGTCGGCTCAAGAGCGTCCTGCGGCACGCCTCGCTCATGGTCACCAACGACACCGGCGCTCGACACCTCGCCGCGGCCCTGGGCACGCCCGTGGTCACGATCTTCGGCCCCACCGATCCGGCCTGGACCGAGATCGGCTTCGACCGCGAGCGACAGGTCGCCGCCGACGTCTACTGTCGCCCCTGCCAGAAGAAGCTCTGTCCGCTCATGGGCACGCCCGACTTTCACATCTGCATGAAGCACGTCTCGGTTCAGGACGTGATGCGTCGTGCCTCAGAGCTTCTGGCCCTGCCTCGCGGAGCGGTCGGGGTCGCGCCATGAGTCGGACGCCCGCCGATCCTCTGCGGATCGCCCTGGTGATCGAGCGCTACGCTCCCGAGCAGGGCGGCGCGGAGAAGTCCACCGCCCAGATCGCCCAGGAGCTGGCGCGTCGAGGCCACGAGGTCTGCGTGATCGCCGGCCGCGCCTCTTCGGGCGATCACGCCGGGCCGGTACGCCTGATCGAGTGCGACCTGGGCTGGTCGCGCGGCGTGATCAAGCTGCGCCGCTTCGCCCGCCGGGCGCGCCAGGAGCTGGACCGTGGCCGATTCGACGTGACGCTTTCCCTGACGCTCAGCGTCCCCGCCGCGGTCGTTCAGCCCCGCGCCGGTGTCCTGCGCGAACTGCACGAACGCATCGTGGCCTCCCGACGCACCCTCGTCGGACGCTCGCTCAAACGGGCGCTGCTCGCCCTGCATCCCAAGCAGCGTCTGCAACTGGCCATCGAGCACGATACCCTGCGCGACCCGAGCGTCCGCCGCGTGATCGCCATCAGCCGATACATGGCGCAGCAGCTGCAACGCCACCACCACGTCGAACCCCGGCGCATCGAACTGATCCCTAACGCCTCGGAGATGCCCGAGGTCAGCCCCGAGCAGCGACGCCTCTGGCGTGGGTCGCTCCGGTCCGCCTGGCACCTGGGTGATCGGACGGTCGCCTATCTCTTTGCTGCCCTCGATCCGCGACGCAAGGGCGTGGGCGCCCTGTTGACCGCGGCGGACCAGCTCCGACGACGGGGCTGCGATTTCGTCATCCTCCTGGCGGGCTCGGGCATGGGCTACCCCGAGGTGCGACGCGTCGCGGACCTTGGGCTTCGCGACCATGTGCGATTCATCGGCGCCACCCGGCGAATGCCCCCGCTCTACGCCGCTTCGGACGTCTGTGTCCTGCCCACGCACTACGACCCGGCGAGCAAGGTCGTCATCGAAGCGCTGATGATGGGGCTGCCCGCGATCTCCACCGTTTTCAACGGCGCCAGCGATTTCATCACGCCCCCCGACGCACCGGTCCGCGGCCGCGTCCTAACCGACCCCAGCGACGCCCACGCCCTGGCGCAGGCCATGCTCGAACTGGCCGACCCGCTCGAACGACAACGCTGCTCCGTCGCCGACCCCGCCCTGCGCGCCGAGTTGTCCATGGCACGCCACGTCGACGCCCTGGAGCGTGTGCTCATCGAGGCGGCGAATCCCCCGACGAACGTCTGAGTTCTTCCTGCACCGACCAGAGCGCCGCGTACTTCAGTTGCGTGCTCACCGCGGACTTCTGCGCGATGAGCAGCCCGAACGTCCCATCCAGGAACCCTCGCTTCACGACGTACGACTTGGCGAACGCCGCCCACGGCCGCAGCAGCAGGTCCCACCATCGGCAACGCCTGCCGCGGTCGTGCATCTGCCGCGCCACCAGCAGCAGCCGCTCGTCCATCCGCCGGCCCGAGAAGTAGTCGCCAAAGCCCGCGGCGCTGTGACGCTTGTGGATCAGATGGCCCCGGACTCGAAGCACGCGCCGCTGATCCGAGGGCCTTCGGCTGTCGTGCAGCACGTCGTCCGACCACTGACATCGACCGCGATGAAAGATGCGCGTGATGCGGTCGGGCCACCACGCCCGCACGGGTCGGCCCATGACGTAGTTCCGCCTCGGCACCAGCAGCAGGTCGTACCGCTCCAGCTCCGTCGCCGACATCGACTGCAGTTCAGCCGCCAGCTCTGGTGAGCACTCCTCGTCGCCGTCCACGAAGAAGACCCAGTCGTTGCTGCACAGACCGGTGGCGAACTTCTTCTGCCCGCCGTAGCCGCGCCACGGTTCCAGGACGTAGCGGGTCGCCAGACGCTGCGCGATGGCGGCGGTGTCGTCGTGCGAGCCCGAGTCCACGACGATCAGCTCCTGGGCCCAGGCGACGCTGCGGCAGGCGGCCTCAAGCGTGTCCGCGCAGTTCGCACAGCAGATGACCACCGAGATCGTCGCCACGCGGTCCAGTGTAACCCAGCAGCGCTGCACGACGCCAAAAGCACAACCGCCGCACGGGGGTGTGTGTCCGTACGGCGGCTGCGGGTCTTTCTCATTTCCCGGTTGGCCCTAGGCCGCGGCGCTGGCGTCATCGCCGATCCGAGCGATGGCGTCCGAGCCGTCCCTGGCTCGGGGGCGCGGCAGGACGATGGCAGAATCTTCGTCTTCCACGCTCGTGGCGGGCAGGACCTGCGCCTGCGTGGTCGCCGCTTGCAGGCGTTGCGCCACGCGCTGCCCGCGGTCCACGAGGTCTCGGATCGTCGCGAGGGTCTGCACCGGATGAGTCTCGTCCAGGCCCACGGCGTGGAACAGCTCGGCGATCTTTCGGCTCGCGCCGTCGAGTCGCGCCATCGCGTCGGCCAGTGCGGTCCGACTCTGTTCCTGGAACTGCTCGAGCCGCTGCGCCAGACGCTGCTGCATCGGCGTGGCCATCGTCTGCGCCTGCTCGCTGAGCCGGGCGGTGTACTGCGCGAGCTCGCGCTCGGCGTCGTGGAAGGCGGCGGCGGACTTGGGCCGAAGCGTCTCGAGTCGGCGCAGCAACTGCGTCTCCGCCAGCTCCACCGTCCGCTGCGCGTCGCCCTGAAGCTTCTCCAGCCGTTCGCTGAGCACCTGCTCCGCGGCGTCGGCGGCGGCCTGGGCCTGTGGACGCAGCGCCTGCACGCGCCGCGTGAGCTGCTCCTCCACGATGTCGATCACGCTCGCCGCCGAGATGCGCAGCTCCTCGACCCGGCCTCGGAAGGCCTTCTCGGCCTCGTCCACCGCCAGCTGCGCCTGCTGCGCCGCGGCCTCCTGTTGACGCGCCAGACGCGCGAGCATCGGCGTCATCGCCGCCTCGACCTGCTGTCGGATCGACTGCACCTGCTTCTTCACCACGCTGCGCACGTCGTCGAGCACCGTCGCGGCCGAGGCATCGAACTCCTGCGCCATCTGGGCGAACTGCTTCTGCGACTGCTGGCCCATCTCGCCCAGCGACTGCGCCACACGCGACCGGTGGTCGTTCAGCAGGCGCGCCAGCTGCTTCTCGAACGGCTCGACCATGCCCGCGGCGTCGCGGCGCACCTTGGCGGCGGCCTCGTCGTAACTGCTGCGCATCTTCTCCTGCAGTTGGTCGAGGAAGGCCGACGCCTGCGACTCGAACTCCTCAAGCCGGGCGCGGAACGGCTCACGCAGCGCCTCGGCACGCTTGCGGGCGTCATCCAGCGCCAGCCCCATGGTCGCCTCGAGCGAGGCGGTGAGCTGCGCCATGTCCGACTCGAAGCGGGCGAGCTTCTTCCGGAACGGCTCGGTCAGCGTCTCGGCGCGGACCTGCGCCAGCGTGTCGTACTCCGCCAGGTGCTTGCTGAACTGCGCCACGCGAGATTCGAGGGCATGAGTGAGCGAGGCGGACTGCCTCTCGATCGACGCCAGCCGATCGCGCATCGCCGCCTCTGAGCCCTGCGCCAGGGCCTCGATGTCGCGGCGCATCGCGGCGAGCCGCTCGTTGATCGGGGCGTCGAGGCTGGGCACCTGGGCACGCGCCCGCGACAACCCCTCGTCCAGGCGGCTCTGGATGTCGCGCCCAAGCAGGTCCGCCTGCGAAGCGAAGACCGCAAGTTGCTGTTCGAAGGGGCCGGCCAGTTCGGCCACGGACGCCTGCGCCCGGGCGCGGGCGGCGGTGAGCTGCTGGTCGATCCCCTGCGCCACGTCGCGCGACTGCTCCGCGGCGCGGTCCAGCGAGGCGTGCAGATCGCGACGGAACGACTCGACGCGCAGCTGTGCTTCCTCGTCCAAGGCGGCGAGCTTCTGCGCCAGCGGAGCGTCGAGCCCCGCAAGGTGCTGCTCGGCACGCCGCTCGTAGACTTCGATCTGCTCGCGGGTGCTCCGCAGCAGGTCCTGGCTGCGGCGTTCGCTCTGCGCCAGGTGCTCCTCGACCGGTGCGCGCAGTGCCTGGGCTGCGGACTGAGCGTTCTGGAGCGCTTCGTTGAGGGTGGACTCGATCTGGGTCGCCCGAGCTGCGGCGCGGCGCTCGGCGTCGGCGGCCTGCGCCTGCGCCGAATCCTCCAGAGCCGCCAGACGCTGCTGCGCCTCGGTAATCGCTGCCTGCGACTGCTCACGGGTCTGCGCCAGATTGGCGCGGGCGTCGCTCAGGAGGCGGTGCAGGCGCGTCTGCAGTGCCTGCGCCAGGCCCTCGGCGCGGGCATCCTGGGCCGCGGTCTGCTCGCGTTGCCAGGCGTTGATGCCCTCCAGCGCCGCCTTGGCCTCGCAGGTGAGGCGCTCCACCTGGGCGCGGAGCTCCGCCAGCGCGGCGGTCTGCTGCGAAGTCGTCTGGGCGGACTTCTCGTCCAGCGCCAGCCTCAGGGCGTCGGTGCGGCCATGCAGATCGGCGTAGCTCTGCTGCAACTGCTCCTGCGTGGCGGCGACCAGGGCGGCGGCCTCGTGCTGGAAGTCGGCGAGCACCTGCTGCACCGGGTCCGCTACGGTCTGCGCCTCGCTTCGCGCCTGCGACAGGGACTGCTCGATGCGTGTCTTGATATCTGAAAGGCCGACGGCGGCGGCGTCCTGCTGCTCCTGTACGCGCTGCTGGAACTCGCGGAGGCTGTCGTTGAAGCGCCCCTGGGTGGAACTGAGCGCCGCCTCGGTCTGGTTACGCATCTGCGTCAGCGCCAGCTCGGCACGCTGGCGCTGGGCGGTTTCAATGTCGGCGGCCTGCCCGCTGAGCCAGCGCTGGGTCGCCTGCGCTTCGGCGCGCAGCGACTGGGCCTGCTCCTCGATCTGACCCTGGATCTCGCGGCTCTGGGCGCGGGCGGCGTCGAGCGCCGCGGCGGTCCGCTGGGCGGTCTCCGCGCAGGCGTCGTGCACCAGCGTGGTCGCCAGTTCGGCCGCGGTCTGCAGCGAGCGGTGCAGTTCGTCGCTGCGGTCCTGCAGGGCGGCGAGCGACTGTTCGAGACGCCCGGACGCGACCACGGTGATCTCCTGCGAGAGCGACCGTGCCTGGTCCACCTGAAGCGTCAGCTCGCGATTGACCTGCGCGGTGAGGTCGTCGGCCTGACGCGAAGCGGCGTCGAGCGCGGACTGAGCGGCCTGCGCGGCGTGTTCGATCCGCTGCACTATGCTGGCGGCGAGGTCCTGCGCCAGACCGGTCGCTGTGTCGAGCGTTGACCGCGCCGACTCGAGCGACCCCACGATCCGCTGGTCGAGATCGGCCACGAGTTCCTGCGACCGCCGCGATGCGGCGTCGAGCGCCGACCGCGTGGCCTGAAGCGACTGCGCGATGCGCTGGTCGAGGTCGGCGGCGGTGTCCGAGGCGCGCTTCGCGGCGACGTCCAGACGGTCCGAGAGCTCGGCGTGGATGGCGGCGGATCGCTGCTGCGCCGCGTCGAGCGAGTTCTGCAGCGGTGTGGTCAGGGCGAGGGCTTGATCGGTGAACGCCTGGAGGCGCTGCGCCGCGGCTTCATGGACGCTCGACAGCTGCGCCTGGGCGTTGTCGCGGAAGAGCGACAGCTGCTGATCGAGCGGCGCGGCGATGGCGGCGGCGCCGCGGCGGGCGCGGTCGGTGGCGTCGGACAGTCGCGCTTCGATCTGCTGCGCCAGCGCCGAGGCCTGCGCTTCGTGACGCGAGGCCTGGTCGCGGAGCGGCTGGGCGAGGGCGTCCACCCTCGTCTGCGCCTCTTGAGCGGCCGTTTCGAGACGTTGATCCAAGGCGCTGACGAGGGCCCGGCTGTGCTCCTCGAAGGCGGCGATCTGACTCCTGAGCGGGTCGCCCAAACTGGCAGCGGCGCGTTTGGCGTCCTCGGTGACGGCGGCGAGGCGCTGCTGCAGGTCGGCGGCGGCCTGGGCGGTCTCGAGCGTGAAGCGGTCCAGACGTTCGTTGAGCGGAGCGGCGGCGGCCTGGGCGCGGCGGTCGATCTCGCTCAGCGCCTGGGCGAGCTGGGCCTCGCTGGTTTTCTGGGCCGCGAGCACGCGGCTGTCGAACTGCTCGCAGCGCTGAGCGAGGTCGGCGGCGGCGCGGTCCAGGGAGGACTGGAGCCTGTGCTCGAAGTCGGCGAGTCTTTCGGTCAGTCGCGCCTGCAGCGCCTGATCGATCGGGTCGAGCTGGTTGTGCGCCTCGCTGCGGGTCTGCTCGATGCGGGCGAGGAATTGACGATGGATTTCCTCCGCCACGCCGCGCACGGACTGCTCGAAGGCGGGCACGCGATCGTCCAGGCCTCGGGTGGCGGACTTGACGATGGACTCGACCTGGCGACGGGCGGCGTCGATCTGCTCGGAGCAGCGATGGGTCAGCGGTTCGGAAGCGGCGAGGACCTGAGAGCGAGCGCCGTCGAGCATCACTTCGATCTGCTGCTGGACGCCGGGCAGGACGCTGCGGGCGTCGCGCTCGAACTGACGGAACTTCTGGTCCAGGGCGTGCTCGGCGGCCTTGAGGGCGTCGAGGCGGTCCTGGATCGGGCCCGCCAGCGCGGTCATCTCGCGTGTGGCCTGCTCCATGGCCTCGTCAAAGCGTGCCCGCGCCTGCTTCTTCATCAGGCCCATCTGCTCGTCGGTGGGCCGGGCTTCTTCGAGCTGTTTGCGCAGGGCGCTGATGAGCTTCTGCACCGAGCCCTCCAGGGCGCTCATCTGCACCAGACGCTGCTCGAAGCGTTTGTCGGTGTCCTGGAACTCGTTGATGCGTCGCGTGATCGAGCGGTCCAGCAGAGAGACGCGTTCGACGGCGGCGGCGAGCTTGGCGGCGGGCTGCGCCAGCGAAAGGTCCAGCGGATACTGCGGCGAAGCAGGGGAGACCGGAACACTCATGACACACCCTTTCGACAGGCAAAGACGAAGACCCATCAGACCCACGACCGCGAACGAAAGACCTGCGGGCGATATCGGCGTGAAGCTGGGGCGACTTAAACGTCTGTATCGATTGTGCGGGGAATAACGAAAGCAGCGCGGATGAGGTGAACTGGCGAGCCGGTTTGCCCGACGGTAAGGGGCATGGTACATTACAGGGCTAGGTCGATGAACGCTTGAACTGGATGTTTAACTATGCCTCATGGCGACAGTAACGGAACGCACCTCTTCACCAGCGAGTCGGTTTCGATGGGCCACCCGGACAAGGTGGCGGATCAGATTTCCGACGCGGTGCTGGATTATTGCCTGCAGAAGGACGCGATGAGTCGGGTCGCCTGCGAGACGCTGGTGACGACGGACCTAGCGGTCGTGGCGGGCGAGATCACCACACGCGCGGACCTGACACGCGAGGTGGTGGACGCGCTGGTTCGCGACGTGATCGAGGACATCGGGTACACCGATCCTTCCATTGGGTTCGCGGCCTCGACGTGCCAGGTGGACTGCCGGATTCACGCGCAGTCGCCGCACATCAGCCAGGGCGTGGACACGGGCGGGGCGGGCGATCAAGGCATGATGTTCGGCTTTGCGTGTGACGAGACACCCTCGCTGATGCCCTTGCCGATTCATCTGGCGCATCGCCTGGTGGAGAACCACGCGAAGCTGCGTCAGGGCGGCAAGATCAAGTGGCTGCGGCCCGACGCGAAGAGCCAGGTGACGGTGGAGTACAGCGCTCAGGGCAAGCCGCTGCGGATTCACACGGTGGTGCTCTCGACGCAGCACGACGAGAGCGTGATGGTCAAGCAGGGCAAGACGGACTATTTCACGGACGCGGCGAGGAAGGCGGTGATCGATCAGTTGATCCTGCCCACGCTCAAGGCCACGCGTCCGGACCTGATCAAGGGCAAGCTGGTGATGATCTCTCCGGGCAAGAAAGCGCCCAAGCTGGCGGCGGGGGACATCGCCTGCCACGTCAACCCCACCGGATGCTTCCTGACCGGCGGGCCTCACGGCGACAGCGGACTGACGGGGCGAAAGATCATCGTGGACACCTACGGCGGTCGCGGACGGCACGGGGGCGGGGCGTTCAGCGGCAAGGACCCGACGAAGGTGGACCGCAGCGCCGCGTACATGTGCCGGTACATCGCCAAGAACATCGTCGCGGCGGGTCTGGCGCGCGAGTGCGAAGTGCAAGTGAGCTACGCGATCGGGTATCCCGAGCCGCTGAACATCTGGGTGCAGACCAACGGAACGGTCGCTGCGGGTCTGAGCGAGGGCGAGCTGGGCGGGCTGATCCGCCGGTTCTTCCCGCTCACGCCCAAGGGCATCATCGAACATCTGCAACTCCGCCGCCCGATCTTCCGCGCCACCGCGCGACACGGGCACTTCGGCCGGGACGGTTTCTCCTGGGAGAAGACCGACCTGGCGGGCAAGCTCCGCAAGGCGGCGGGGCTGTGAGATCAGGATCAGGGTATGGGGTGTAGGGTATGGGGGATGAACGCCAGATCGTTGAACGATCTGGCATGAACCTGGCTTGACATACCCCACACCTCACACCCTACTCCCTTCCCCATGAAGATCGTCCAGGGCATCAAGGTCTCCCCCGGCGTGGCCATCGGTCGCGCCTTGGTGCTTGACGCGGAGGATCAGCCGATCCCGCGCCGAACCATCGCCCGCGCCAAGGTCGCCGAGGAGCAGGAGCGACTCAAGACGGCGTTGGCGGCGAGCCTGAAGGAGATCGAGGACCTGCGCAAGGTCGCCTCGCAGCGCGTCGGCGCTGAGCTGGCGCGCATCTTCGACGTTCACGCCCTGATGATCCAGGACAAGCACCTGGTCCATCAGTGCATGGAGACCATCCGCAACGACGAAGTCACGGCGGAGTTCGCGGTCTACTCGGTGGTGCGTCGGCAGCTCAAGCTCTTCGAGCAGATCGAGGACCGCTACCTGCGTGACCGCTCCAACGACCTGCTGGACCTGGAGCGTCGCATCATCGGGAATCTGGTCGGTCGGACGCGCCGGAACCTGTCGGACCTGAGCGAGGACGTGGTGCTGGTGGCGCACGATCTGACGCCGAGCCAGACCGCGGGCCTGGACAAGGCTCACGTCAAGGGCATCGCCACCGACGCGGGCGGCCAGACCTCGCACACCGCGATTCTCGCGCACGCCCAGGGCATCCCCGCCGTCGTGGGCCTGGAGAGCATCGCCGGCGAGGTCAGCGACGGCCAGACGGTGATCGTCGATGGCAACAAGGGACTGCTGATCATCGACCCGGACGCGGCGGAGCTGCTCGAGTACCGCGAGAAGGCGCAGCGCCTGGCAGAGATCGAGGTCGAGTTCGACGAGGCCGCGAGCCTGCCGGCGGTGATGAAGGACGGGGTGGAGGTCACGGTCTGGGCGAACATCGAGTTCCCCGACGAGGTCCCCGCGGCGCTGGCCAAGGGCGCCACGGGCATCGGCCTGTTCCGCACCGAGTTCCTGTACCTCGCCTCGGATCAGCCCCCGGACGAGGAGCAGCAGTACCGGGCCTACCACGCCGCGATAAAGAACCTGCGCGGGCGTCCGATGACCATCCGCACGCTGGACCTGGGCGCCGACAAGACCCCGGGCATGGTGCTGGGCCAGCCGGTCAACGAAGAGGCCAACCCCTTCCTGGGCTGCCGATCCATCCGCATGTGCCTGCAGAACCTGCCGCTGTTCAAGACGCAGCTGCGCGCCATCCTGCGCGCCGCGGTGGGCGGCAATGTCCGCATCATGTTCCCGCTGATCTCGAGCATCATGGAGCTGCGTCAGGCGCGGATGATCCTCTCGGACGTGCGTGAGGACCTGGAAGAGTCCGGCGTGGAGTTCAACGCCAACATCCCCGTGGGCATCATGATCGAGGTGCCCTCGGCGGCGCTGCAGGCCAAGGCGCTGGCGCGCGAGAGCGACTTCTTCAGCATCGGCACCAACGACCTGATCCAGTACACCGTGGCGGTGGACCGCGGCAACGAACGCATCGCCAACCTCTACTCCGGCGCCCACCCCGCGGTGCTCATGCTCATCCGCGACGTGGTGCGGGCGGCGGAGAAGGCCAACGTCGAGGTGAGCCTGTGCGGCGAGATGGGCGGCGAGCCCGAGTTCATCCCGCTGCTGCTGGGCCTGGGCCTGCGCAAGCTGAGCATGACACCCCCGGCGGTGCCGGAGGTCAAGAAGATCATTCGCTCCTTCACCTCCGAGCAGTGCCAGCGTCTGGCGCGCAAGGCGGTGACCTTTGACTCGGACCGCGAGGTGGTCAACTACCTCCGCGACGAGCTACGGAAAGTCGTCCCCGAGGTCTTCGACGGCCGGGCCGTCGGACGCTGATGGCGTTGAGGTTCGGCGCCCGCCGCGACGCGGGAGGCGTGAACCCCTCGGGACCATGAAACTCGGCCTCGCGCTCGTGTCCCCCAAGGACCACTGGAGCGCTGGGCCACCCCCAATGGCGGCCAGGAGCCTCGCTCCCGGACCGCGGAAAGGCCTCATGTCCTCCAAAGAAATGCTCATCAACTACGTCCCGGGCGAGGAGTGCCGCATCGCCATCCTCCAGGACCGCCGACTCGAAGAGCTCTACCAGGAACGCGCCAGCTCCGAGTCGCACGTGGGCAACATCTACAAAGGCAAAGTCCTCAACGTCGAGCCCGCCATCCAGGCCGCCTTCATCGACTTCGGCCTCGAACGCAACGGCTTCCTGCACATCTCCGACCTGCACCCGAAGTACTTCCCCGGCGACGCCCGCGAGGAGTTCGAGCAGGTCGGCCACAAGACCCCGCGACGCGACCGTCCGCCCATCCAGAAGTGCCTGCGTCGCAACCAGGAAATCCTCGTCCAGGTTCTCAAAGAGGGCATCGGCACCAAGGGCCCCACCCTCACCAGTTACCTCTCCATCCCCGGCCGCTTCCTCGTCATGATGCCGCACATGGAGCGGCACGGCGTGTCACGCAAGGTCGAGGACGACGAGGCGCGACGCGAGATGCGCGACATCCTCGACGAACTCAACCCGCCCAGGGAGTTCGGCTTCATCGTCCGCACCGCGGGCATCGGCCGACCCAAGACCGACATCAAACGCGACCTGGCCTACCTCCTCCGGCTCTGGAAACGCATCGACCAACGCATGGGCTCCACCCGGGTGGGCGAACTCTACACCGAAAGCGACCTGGTCATCCGCACCATCCGCGACGTCTTCTCCACCGAGATCGACCGGGTCATCGTGGACGACGCCCGCGCCGCCCAGCGCGCCGCGGACTTTCTGGCCGTTGCTTCGCCCCGTTCGGCGTCCAAGGTCTTCCTCTACGAGGACCCCCTGCCGCTCTTCCATCGCTACGACATCGAGAGGCAGATCGAGTCCATCAACGCCCGCTCGGTGCCGCTGCCCTCGGGCGGCTCGCTGGTGATCGACTCGACCGAGGCGCTGGTGGCGATCGACGTGAACAGCGGCAAGAGCCGGGACAGCCGCGACGCCGAGAGCAACGCCTACCACACCAACCTCGAAGCCGCCGACGAGATCTGTCGCCAGCTGCGCCTGCGCGACCTCGGCGGCGTCATCGTCAACGACCTGATCGACATGCGGAGCATGAAGCACCGCAAGGAGATCGAGGCACGCTTCCGCGCCAACCTTAAGAACGACCGCGCCCGCACCCGCATCAACGCCATCAGCCAGTTCGGCATCCTCGAGATGACCCGGCAGCGCATGCGCCCCTCGCTCAAGAAGTCCATCTACATGGAGTGCCCGCACTGCCAGGCCTCGGGCCACGTCAAGACCGCCGAGTCCGTCGTGCTCGAAGTCATGCGCCGCCTGGCGCTGGCGCTGCAGCGAGGAGCGGTCACGCGCGTCGAGCTGACCGTCAGCCCCGACGTGGCGTTCCAACTGCTCAACCGCAAGCGCAGCGACCTGGTCGACCTCGAGCACCGACACGACAAGCACGTGCTGGTGCGCGTCAACGGCTCGGGCCCGATCGACTTCATCCAGATCGTGGGGCTCGACGCCCGCGGCGGCGCCGTCGAGGCCGAGTCCATCGCCGGCGCCGAGGCGCCCAAGCTCACGCCCGTGACCACCGCGCTGCCCGAAGAGGAACTCGTCGAAGACGAGCCTTCGCCCTCCGACGCGCAGACGCCCATTCAGCCACACGAGGACGAGACGCCCCAGACCGACCAGGCCGCCGCGCCGCTGAGCGAGGACAGCGACCGCGAGCAGCCCCGACCCGACTTCGACGCCCCGGAAGACCAGGAGGGCGCAGCGCTGGACGCGCCCGATTCTCACGACTACCCCGCGCACGAGTTACGTGACGCCGCCGATTCGCCCCATCCGCAAGCCCAGCGCGAAGCGTCCCCGTCTGGGCAGGTGCAGCCGGTCGAGCCTCAAGCGCAGGGCGAGGGACAGCGACGCCGACGCCGGCGCCGGCGCGGCCGCCGGGGCCGGGGCGGAAACGCCTCGACCTCCGCGCCGCAGCAGCACGCACCGCACGCACCGGCGAGCCAGCCCCCGCGCCAGCACGCGCATCACGCACCGCCCGCTCACTCCGATGACGAACAGCCCTCCGCGCCCGAGCAGTCGGCCTCACCCGTGCCCGCCGACCACGCCTCACCCCCGAGCCAGGGACAGAACCCGCCCCTCGGTGAGGGTACTCCACGCCGAAAGCGCCGCCGTCGTGGCGGTAGGCGTCATCGTCGTCGCGGACAAGGCGGCGGCGCACCCGGTCAATCCCCCAACTCGGCGCCAGCCCCCGGATCCGCCCCCGGATCAGCCCCCGGGACCGACCCCGCCGCTCCGCAGGTGTCTTTTGCTGGCGATGGCGGTCTGAACGCACCGGCCCCGCCGCCGCCGCACGACTTTGATCAACCCTCGGACTCCGCGGCGTGATCGGCCATGAGCGCACCGCGAAGGCTCATCGTCCTCGGGTCCACCGGAAGCATTGGGGTCAACACCCTGAGCGTGGTGGAGCATTTGAATCAGGGGTCAGGGGCCGGGGGTCAGGGCCCAGAGTTTGAGGTGGTGGGGCTGGCAGCGGGAAAGGGCGCTGCCACGCTCGTCGAGCAAGCGCGAAAGTTCCGTGTGCCCGCGGTGGCGATCTCGGATGAAACCTTCGGTGCGCAAGTGCGGAGCGAACTCCCAGGAGTGAGGGTTCATGTCGGGCGCGACGCGGCGTTGCGCCTGGTGGAGGAGGCCCATTGCACCGACGTGAGCGCCGCCATCGTGGGTTATGCGGGTCTTGAAGCCACCCTGGCGGCGATCCGCAAGGGCTGCCGCGTCGGACTGGCGAACAAGGAAACACTCGTGGCTGCGGGCGCCCTGGTCTCGCCGCTGGTGCGTCGGCACCGGGCCACGCTCATCCCCGTGGACAGCGAACACTCGGCGATCTTCCAGTGCCTTTCGGGCCACGATCACGCCGCGATCAAACGCATTGTCCTGACCGCCTCGGGGGGCCCCTTCCGCAACACACCCTTGGACGAGATGCGCAGCGCCAGCGTCGAGCAGGCGCTGAAGCACCCGACCTGGAACATGGGCAGGAAAATCTCCATCGACAGCGCCACCATGATGAACAAGGCGCTGGAGATCATCGAAGCGCACTGGCTCTTCGACCTGCCCCCGGAAAAGATCGCGGTGATCGTGCATCCGCAGTCGGTGGCGCACAGCTTCGTGGAGTTCCTGGACAACTCGGTGCTGGCGCAGCTGGGCCCGCCGGACATGAAGACGCCGATCCAGTACGCCCTGACCTACCCACGTCGGCCGCAGGGGTGCAGCGACGCGATGGACTGGGGCAAGCTGCGCACGCTGGAGTTCCACGACCCCGACCCCCGGAAGTTTCCGGGATTAAAGTTGGCGTACGAAGTGATCGAAGCGGGCGGCACGTCCGGCGCGGTGTTCAACGCCGCCAACGAAACCGCGGTGGACGCCTTCCTCCACCGCCGGATCCGCTTTGGCGAAATCTCCGACCTCGTCAGCGAAGCCCTCTCCGCCCTCCCCCCCGTCCCCGCCGACACGCTGGAAACCATCGCCCACGCCGACGCCCAGGCCAGGCAGTTCGTCCGGCAACGGGTCGATTCCATGAGTTGATCCGCAGATTTCGCAGATTAAAGAAAAGAGAATCAAAGCTTCGACAGGATGACACGATATAGTCAAGGATCAGATCCAATGCATTCATCCTGTAATCCAGTCAAGATTGCTCTGAAGGAAGTACCGGCCTAATCTGCGAAATCAAAGGAATTCTTCATGCCTGACTTCTTCAGCAGCATCAACTCGCTCGGGGCCCTGGGGCTGATCGTCCTGGGATTTGGGTTTTTGATTTTCGTTCACGAGTTGGGACACTTCCTGGTGGCCAAGTGGGTGGGGATCAAGGTCACGCAGTTCGCGCTGGGGATGGGGCCGGGCGTCTTCGCCTGGCGCAAGGGGATCGGGTTTCGGCTGGGCTCGACCGAGCCGGAGTACGAGGCACGGATCAAGAAAGGCCAAAGCCCCGCGAGCATGGGCGAGACGGAGTATCGGCTGAACTACCTGCCGCTGGGCGGGTACGTCAAGATGCTCGGTCAGGAGGACATGGACCCCGCGGCACGCAGCGACGATCCGCGGTCGTTCAATCGCAAGTCGGGTTGGGCGCGCGCCGCGGTGATCTGCGCCGGGGTGGTGATGAACCTGATCTTCGGCGCGGTCTTCTTCGTGGTGGCGTTCCGAGCCGGGGTGGAGTTCGCCCCGGCGATGGTGGGCAGCGTCAGCCCCGGGAGTCCAGCGGACACGACCTACGCACAGGGCCACGAGGGCGACCCGACCTACCGCGGACTGCAGCCGGGCGATGTCGTGACGCACATCGACGGCGAAGCGGCGCTGGACTTCATGGACCTGGCGGCGGGCACGGTGCTGGGCGAAGCCGACGCCCCCGTGACACTGCGGATCCGGCGGGGCGATCAGGCGCTGATGTATCGCCTGCAACCGCAGCGCGACGCGAACACCAAGTTCCGGTCGCTGGGCATTGCGCCGCCGATCTCGGTGAAGATCGGGGAGAATCTCAGGGCGGAGGAGTTGCCCCAGGAGATGCGCGAGGCGGGGGTGAAGCCCGGGATGCGACTGGTGAGCGTGGCGGGCCAGGAGGTCAGCACGTTTGGCCAGGTGAGCGCCTTGGTGACGGCGGCCCAGGGCCGGGACGTGACCGTGGAGTTCCAGGGCGAGCAAGGCGAACGCGCCGCGCTGCAATGGCGGGCACAGCCCAAGCTCGTGAGCGACGCGAAGCGATCGAGTCTGCTGGGGATCGCCCCGGTGACGAGCGTGGAGCGCGTGGTTCCCCACTCGGCGGCGAGCGAGGCGGGAGTGAGAGCGGGCGACCTGATAGCGCGCCTGGGCGAGTTCGATTGGCCCACCCCGTCGCAGGTGCGAGCGGCGGTGATCGCTGCGGGAGACGCGGCCCTGCCGGCGAGCGTCCTGCGTGAGGGCGAACTGATTGCCCTCGACGCGATCCGGCCTCGCAACGGGTTGATCGGCGTGGGAATGGCTGAGGCGCTCGATCAGCCCCTCGCCAGCTTCGTCGAGGGCGCACCGGCGACGCTGGCGTTCGAGCAGCCCCCCGCGGGTTCGAGGGTGATCGCGATGAACGGCGTGACGGTGGCGAACTTCGCGGACCTGCAACGCAAGCTCGCCGCCGCCGCCACCGCAAACCCCGAGGGCTCAAGCGTGGAGATGACTCTCGAGATCAATCTGCCGCAGCGCTACACGGTGACGCGGAGCGTGCCCCTGACGCGCGACGACGCAGCGGCACTGATGAACGCCGGGTGGACCAGCTCGAATCCGGGCTACGAGACGCTCTTCGAGATGCTGCGCACCCCGGTGGTCGCGGACACGCTCTCTTCCGCCGCGATGATGGGGCTGAAGAAGACGCACCAGGTCATGGTGCAGACCTACGTCACCGTGCTGCGGCTGTTCCAGCGGAGCGTGCCGCTGGAGGCGATGTCCGGCCCGGTGGGCATCGCGCACCACGGCACCGCCATCGCCCAGCAGGGCTGGTCCTACCTCTGTTTCTTCCTGGGCTTGATCAGCATCAACCTCGTGGTGATCAATCTGCTGCCGATCCCGGTGCTCGACGGCGGGCTGCTGGTGTTTCTGGTGATCGAAAAGATCATGGGTTCGCCGGTGAGCGCCCAGGTGCAGACGGTGGCGACGGTGGTGGGCATGTGCCTGATCGGGGCGCTGGTGCTCTTCGTGACCTACCACGACCTGGGCAGACTCTGGCAGTCGCTGGCGAGCTGAAACGACATCTTCATTCAAAACAGTCATCCTTCCGGCTCATGCGCAGGCCGAAGGCCGCGCCACACCCCAGCCAGGATGGCTGGGCGATATGGCGGGCGGCCATTGATTTCTTTCCACAAAGGGCAGAACGGTCTTGACAGATCGGGGTTAATCCGG
The DNA here is from genome assembly GCA_964496285.1 of uncultured Phycisphaera sp. Taxonomy (GTDB): domain Bacteria; phylum Planctomycetota; class Phycisphaerae; order Phycisphaerales; family Phycisphaeraceae; genus CAZBXW01. The sequence goes on along the minus strand of CAZBXW010000002.1, from coordinate 178,673 downwards.
ACAATGCGGTCGTTATTACACCCGGCGCACGGGGGCGCATAGGGACCACAAGCCGGAGACATTTCGCTTGGACGAGACAACGCGAGATCGGCTGATTCAAGAGCATCTGGACGCCATCCGTCAGCTCCAGGCCAGCGGCGGCGAGGCTCAGACCCACGCGACTTGGCCTCCGAAGGGCTACTACTTCCTCTGGCACGTCGTGGTGGGCATGATGCTCGGCTCCATCGGGGCTGCGGTGTCGCTCATCGCCAACATCGTGGGCGCGCCGCTCTTTGGGCAGCCCTCGCTGCAGCTCATCCGGGTCTATCTCACCTTCCCCATGGGCGAGAAAGCGCTCACCGCGGAGGAGGGCGTGCTGCTGACCGTCGGCTGTGCGTTGTACCTCGTCACCGGGGCGATCTACGGCATCGCCTTCCACCTGGTGATGAGCGCCTTCTTCGCACGGTCGAGCGTCGTGGTGCGGTTCGTCGTCGCCAGCGTCCTGGGGCTGGCGCTTTGGGTGGTGAACTTTTATCTGATTCTCTCCTGGCTCCAGCCCACGCTGCTGGGCGGGAATTGGATCCTCGCGATGGTCCCGGCCTGGGTCGCGGCCCTGACGCACCTGGCCTTCGCGTGGACCATGTTTGTCGTGGAGTTCTGGGGCAGGTTCGAGCCTTACGCCTCGGCACGGGTTGTCAGTGGGAGTGCGCGGTGATGAGACTGATTGTTGCCCTGTTATCGCTCGTGGGATTCGCTGCGTCGCTTGAAGCGCAGGGTGAGGCTCAGCCAGCGGAAGTGCCTCGCTGGAAGACGCCGGCCCCCGGCGAGTTCGAGGCCTTCAACCAGCGCGCCAGCCTGATCCAGCGAGGCAGAGAGAGCTACCTGAAATACTGCGTGGGATGCCACGGCCGGGCGGGCGACGGCAAGGGGGTGGCGGCGGAGCGGCTGATCACGCAGCCGCGAGATTTCACCAAGGGAATCTATAAGTTCCGCTCCACCGACTCCGGGTCGCTGCCGCTGGAGTCGGACCTCTACCGCACGCTGCGTCGGGGCCTGTCGCGGGTGAGCATGCCCGCTTTCCCGCTCATGCCCGAGCACGAGATGGTCGCGGTCATTGAGTACGTCAAGACCTTCTATCCTGACTGGGACAAGGACAAGGACCAGCGCAAGATCGTGCCCGTGCCCGAAGCCCCGACGGACCTGAAGGACGAATCGCGCATCCTGCGTGGACGAGTCGTCTACCTGGCCATGCAGTGCGGCAAGTGTCACGGCTCCGACGGCGCGGGCACCGGCGCCACGCAGACGCAGTACACCGACGCCTGGGGCAACCCGCAGAAGGCGTTCAACTTCACCCGCGGAAGGCTCAAGGGCGGCGACGATCCGGGCGACATCTACCGCACCTTCCACACCGGCCTACGCAGCATCATGCCCGCCTACGGCGGGACCACGCTCGCCACCGCCAATCGCGAGACCTTTGAGAGCCAGAAGCAGTATCTCGCCCCCGGCGAGATGGCCAAGCTCGAGTCGGTGATGGGCGACTTCCCCGCCACCGCTGCCGAGGTCTTCAGCAAACTCGACGAGAAGGCGCGCAACGAGATGGCCCAGCGCAACAGCTGGGATCTCGTGGCCTACATCCTCTCGCTGAAAAAGCCCGTCAGCACCGCCGAGGCTGTGCTGGGGATATCGCCGTCCAGGTGAGTGGAAATACATCCGCAGATTTCGCAGATGACGCAGATTGAAAATGCAGATGCAGGAGAGAGTGGACAGGATGACAGGATCAATACATGGATCGATCCCGTTTTCATCAGGTGATCCGGTCAGAAATGTATTGGATTGCGTCTGCGTCGTCTGCGTAATCTGCGGGTCAAGCCTTTGTGAGTCGCACGTATGACAGAAGCCTACGAAACCAAACCGCTGGTCAATGAACCGCTCGTGAAGTGGCACACGGTGGCGGCGATCCTCTGGCTGGGCATCGCCATGTTCGGCGGGTTGTTCTACTCGCTGCAGCTCATGCAGCACTGGCCGCTGCCGCGGATTCCCGAGCTATCGCCCGGTCGCATCCGCATGGTCCACACCAACATGGTGGCTTTCGGGTTCCTCACGAACGGATTCCTCGCCATGCTCAACTGGTGCGTGCCGCGGCTGACCGGGCAGCGCATCGCCTCGGCCCTGCTGGGCTGGGCCATCCTGCTGGCGTGGAACCTCATCATCGCACTCACCTTCGTCGGTCTGCTCACCGGACAGGCGCAGGCGGTGGAATGGGGCGAGACGCCTCACACCTGGCCCATCTGGTGGCTGAGTGTGGACAACCTCGTTGTGGTCGGGGCCATCCTCGTCTGGATTCAGATGTACACGCCCATCGTCAAGAGCAGAGAGAAGGCGATGTACGTCACGCTCTGGTATTTCTCCGCGGGGTTCATCTGGCTGGGCCTGACCTACATCATGGGCAACTACTTCCCGCAGGACGTGCTGGCGGGCAACGCGGCTGGGCCGCTCCTTGGCTTGTACATCCACGACCTGGTGGGCCTGTTCGTCACGCCCATGGGCTGGGGCATGATGTACTTCTTCGTGCCCATCATTCTCAAGAAGCCCATGTGGTCGCACGCCCTTTCGCTCGTGGGCTTCTGGGGGCTGGCGTTCTTCTATCCGCTGCAGGGCGTACACCACTTCCTTGGCTCGCCCATCCCGATGTTCGCCCAGTACGCCGCGGTCATCACCACCATCGCCATCGAGATCGTGGTCACCACGGTGATCATCAACTTCTTCATGACCTGGTATTCCACGCTGGGCAAGCCTGGACACGGCACGCTGCGCGAGTCGGTCCCGCTCCGCTGGTTCTGGCTCGGCTCGCTCAACTACTTCATCACCTGCACCCAGTGCGCCTTCCAGGTCACGCTCACCTTCCAGCAGGTCATCCACTTCACCGACTGGGTCGTGGGCCACGCCCACCTGGTCATGTTCGGCGTGTTCAGTTTCTGGACCTTCGGCATGATCGAGCACCTCTGGCCCAGGCTCGTGGGACGTGAATGGTGGAGCGAGAGTCTCCGCAAGTGGTTCTTCTGGCTTAGCGCCGGCGGACTGTGGGGCATGTTCCTCACGCTCACCGCGGGCGGACTCATCGACGGGTTCATGTCGCTCAACCTCGTGCCGCGTGAGACCATCCTCACCGCCCTGGCGCCGTTCTGGTTCACGCGCACCCTCACCGGGCTGGCGATCATCGCGGGCTTCCTCTGCCTGGCGCTGAACATGGTGATGACCGCCTTCGCGGGCAAGGTCGAGCACGTGGATCGCGACTACGCCCCGTACGAAGTGGAGGAGCAGGTCGGCGCTACGGTGTAACAAGAAGGCGGAGCGACTTCAGTCGCTCCACCTCACGCAAGCAGGAACGTATCTATGGAAAGGTTCAGTTTCGTGTTTCTCGTGGCGGGCCTGGGGTTCTTCGCCCTGGCGTTCGTCGTCAGCGGCTGGGTCCCCATGCTGCCGGTGCAGGACATGAAGGTCCGCACCGTGGAGCAGCTCGCGGCTCAGCCCCCGCTGGATTTCTTTGAACTCAAGGAGCAGTACCCCGACGCCTTCGCCAAGGCCTTTGGCGATGTGCCCATCGAGAGGGCGTTCGAGGACGCGCTGCGCACCGGGCACAAGGTCTACATCGGTGAGGCCTGCTGGCACTGCCACTCGCAGCAGGTCCGGCCGTGGGGCAACGACGAGCACCGTTACGGTCGCGTCAGTTTCCCGGAGGAGTACCACCACGAGCTGGCCATGCCCCCGCTTTGGGGCACGCGACGCATCGGGCCCGACCTGATCCGACTCGGCGGGTCGCGTTCCAACGACTGGCACGTGGCGCACTTCTGGCATCCGCCGGACGTGAACCCCACCAGCGTCATGCCCGCGTACCCGTGGTTCTTCGAGGACGACGGCAAGACGCCCAACAAGACGGGGCTCTCGATCATCGCCTATGTGCAGTGGCTGGGCACCTGGGTGGACGACCCGGTGGAGAACATCTACAACGTGGGCAGCATCGACCGCGCCTGGCCCACGCCGATCATCAAGGGCCACAACGACCAACCCGCCACGACGCCCACGCCCGCGACCGCACCGCCCGCCGCGGAGGAAGAGGAGGCCTACTGATGATCCGCCGCGTCACGACGACCCCCGCGACCGCACCGCCGGCCCCTGACGACACGGGCGACGTCACCTCGCCCCGCGCCCGCATGTTCCTCTGGGTCTTCAGCGTCATCATGGTGCTCGCCGCGGGCATCGCCTTTCTCTTCAAGCTCATCGAGTTCTTCTACACCGCCACGAAGTCAGGCTCCGACGCCTTGGGTTCGTTCCTGATCCCGGTGCTGACCTACCTCACCGTCGCGGCCGGCTTCGCCTGCATGTTCGTCTGGGCATACCTCACCGGTCAGTTCCGTAACGTGGAACGCACCAAGATGCGCATGCTGGAGATGCAGTACGAGATCGACCGCAGCGAAGCAAATCTGCGGCGAGGACGCCGCAGCTGAAAAGGGACCTGACTCCTGACCCCTGACTCCTGACCCCCGCCCCTCTACTCATGTTCAAACGCCACAAATTCCTGAGCTACCAAGGCTACGCCTTCCCGTGGTACGTCACGCTCATCTGGATCACCTTCTTCGTCCTGGGCCTGGCCTACCTTGTCAAATATGTGCTGCTCACCGAGTAGTTGATGCACTTCGGGGAGCAAGCAGCACGACGGCGAGCAAGAGTGCAGGCCAAAGATGCGTCATCAGGCGAGCGCAGGCGGTGCGCAGGTGCCAGTCGAGGTCTTCGGAAGTCGTGAGAAAGACCACGTAGTAGATCGCGCCTTGAATCATCGCTGCGCCGAACACCAGCGCGACCGCACGGCGCCACGCTTCAGATCGATCGCCCGGCGAGATCACCGCCCCCAACAGCAGCGCTCCCAACGCCAACCACGACCCCAGGCGCGGCAACGACGCTTGCACAAACCATCTGATCATGGCGTGGCGGTGTGCGTCCGTGATCAGCGACACCAGCTCGGACCAGGGTCGAGGCTGCAGCACCGAAGCCTGACCGGCGTAAAGCAACTTCGTGACCGCCGCTGCCCACGCGACCACGGCCAGACCCACGAGAAACAGAGCCGTGCTTCTCCCCCCAGAACGCCAGCCCTCGCCCCAGACTTTCAGCAGTGCGAACAGAGGGATCACGACCGCGGCGAATGCGATGCCCTCGTTCTTCGTGAATGCCGCTGCCCCCAGCGCCAATCCCGACACGATCGACCAGCCGCATTGTTCGGGTCGCTCCATCGCGATCACCCCTGCGCCCAGGGAAAGGAACATGAACAACGTCAGTGGAGTGTCCGCATACTGCATCGAAGACCAGTAAGTCCACAGCTGCGAAGTGCAGAGGAGGGCGACCGTGAGGAGCGCCCACCTCCAATGACGCAGCCACGCCACCACACCCGTCGCCAAACCCAGGGTGGCGATCCCGTAGGTCAGGGAGAGCATTCGAGGCGCCAGGGGGGACTCATGACCGGTGTAGAGCCAGAGCCGTGCCACCGCAAAAGGCTGGAGCAACGGGTAATCCACGTGGCTCAGCTCCACCTCGAAGAGCCGGGACCACTCCTCCGCCGCGCGAACAATGAAGCGGGCCTTGAGATTCCACATCATCCACGCGTCCCAGTGGCCATGCACGTAGGAACGCAGCAGATGAATGCTGCTGCTGAGAAACAGTAGCACGCAGGCGATCGCCACCGCCAGTGCGATCGATGTGGTCAATCGTGCTCGCCGATCTTGCGTTGGAACGACCGTGGTTGTTGCTCGAACGGATCGACGCCAGGCCCAGGCCAGGGCCACGACGACGGTCCCTTCCACAACCACATAAGGCACCCCCAATCGATGCAACATCAATCGGTGCGCCAGCATGAGCACCGAGCAGCACGCCAACCCGAGCGCCAATCCTGCCCAGAGGATCAAGACGTGGTGCGCGAGGCTTCGGTCGGCTTGGGCCAGGGCGCGCAAAAGACAATAACCCATGAACCACGCCACCCCGACCGCGAAAAGAATCAACAACACCGTCAAGGATTGACCTCGCGCAGCAAGGCCAGACCGGGCCTTGGACGTTGCACTTGCTCATATCTTCCGGGGTTCTGAAGAAGGTATCGGTCCAGGGCGTCGTCGCTGGGACAATCCATCAGGATCATCGGCCGAGGATGAACTTCACGCTTCACGGTCACCAGGACAGGAGCCACCGTGTATTGCAACATGTGTCGACGCCTTTGAAGGACTTCGACTTCCGATGGATGGGCGTCGTCGATATAAAGCACCCGTGCCAACGGGGGCTGCATCTCGTGGATCCAGCCGAAGCGCTCTTGCGTCGACAGGGCCAATTGCTCATAGATGGGCACGGGCCTACTCGCGGAGTCGCGCCAAACGTCCAACGTCGCCCAGAGGCACACTCCGGCGCAGGCGATCTGGCACCCGAAGGCAAGTCGATGACGCACCATGGATCGATGATATCAATCCTCCGCGGGCACTCACAGCCAATGCGCTCACCTTCGTTCAAAGCATGAACTTGCCTTTGTCCCGGGTTTGCCGACAATATCCGCCCGTCTATTCCACAACCCCAACCCGCACCCCTTTCCCTCCCCGGAGTTTCCCATGAGTTTCCTCGACATCCGCATCGGCACCCTCGCCTCCGCTGCCAAAGGCGCCAACTATCTGCGCCAGATCATCCCCCACGGCTTCGAGAGCTTCGGGTTGACGTTCTGGCAGAAGATCGGCGACGTGAACCTCAAGGTTCTCGCCAAGGACGTCAAGACCGTGCTCGAGAGCGCCAGCACGCCGGTGCAGCCGGTGATCTCCTCGTTGGGCATCTTCGGCAATCCGCTGGAAGACAAGAACAACGCGCGTGACTGGGGCCGATGCATCGACGCCTGCGCGATGTTCAACTGCGATATCGTCGCCGGGTTCGCCGGCTGCGTCACCGGCAAGCCCATCGACCAGAGCTACAAAGTTTTCGGCAAAGTGTTCAAGCCCCTGGCCAAACGCGCCAAGGACGCGGGCGTCCGCATCGCCTTCGAGAACTGCGACATGGGCGGCTGGTGGCACAGCGCCGCGTGGAACATGGCCCACTCCCCCACCGCCTGGGACGCCATGTTCAACGAAGTGCCCTACGACAACATCGGGCTGGAGTGGGAACCCTGTCACCAGATGGTCAGCCTGATCGACCCGCTGCCGCAGCTTCGCAAGTACGTCAATCGCGTCTTCCACGTCCACGGGAAGGACGCCACCGTGATGTGGGACGTGATCCGTGAGAAGGGCATCCGCGGCGGCGCTCACTACGTCCACCACCGCACCCCCGGGTTCGGCGATACCAACTGGACCGACGTCATCTCCATCCTGCGCAAGAGCGGCTACAAGGGCAGCATCGACATCGAGGGCTGGCATGACCCGGTCTACCGCGGCGAGCTGGAGATGACCGGGCAGGTCCACGGTCTGAACTACCTCAAGAACTGCCGCGGCGGGGCGAGCTTCGTGCCCAACCCGGTCTGACCCACAACCGATCGCTCAACACGCCCGCCGCGGAACCCCGATAATCCTGCTGAGGTGGCACGGACTTGGGCGGCGTGATGAGCTTCATCTTCGCTTTGGCTGGCGCGGCCCAGACGGCGATGGCGTTGACGCTGGCGGGAGCACTGGCAGGCTGGTGCGCGCGGAGCAGGCTGGCGGGTTCGGTGGCTTTCTGGCGGGCGATGGCGTGGCTCGCGGCCTGCGCCGCTGGCACGGGGCTCTGGCTCCTCGCCGCGATGCCCCGCGAGAAAATCGACCTGATCACGCTCATCGGCCCCGCGCAGACCGGCTGGCTCTGGATGTCCGCCTGTCGCCTGGCGTCGCTGAGCTTGGCGGTGCAATCGCTGCTGCTGCTCTGCACCGGCGTGGTGGAGGCAACCGCCCTGCACGGTTGGCGAGGCTTGCGACGATCGACGCTCAAGCTTACCCCCCTGACGCTCACAGCGCTGGCGATCTCGCTGGGCGTCGCGCTGCCCGCGAACGGGTGGGGCTGGAGCGTGGGCGCACTTCGCTCCACGGATTCGGCGCGAAACCCGGCGATGCTGCTGTCGATCCTCGTCCTGCTCACGCTCAACGCGGGACTCCTGACCGTTGCGTTGCGGGTGCGTCGCTGGCGCAGCGTCCTCGCCCTGCTCCTGGCCCTGGGGATCACCTTCGTGACCGTGCCGGTGGTGATGGGCCTGTTCTTCCGGCTCGTCGTCGCGGCCGGCCTGTCGTCATTCCTGCGCGACGGGCTCTGGGGGATGCCGATGCGGATCGAAGGCTGGCTCTCGCCCGTGGCGGCGCAGTTCACGCAGAGCTACCTCGCGGCGCTGGCGTGTCTGGCACTGGGCGCGTGGTTCGGCGGAAATCGTGCTCCTGCGCCCCTCGCACCGCCGCGAGCGTCTCGAACCCCTGCGTCAACGCCGCCGCGACGGCGCACCGACCCGGTTGTGACCCGCGACAGCCAACCGATCGTCCTGGCTGACCAGGCCGCGGGCGCGCTGCGTCCGGGGCACTACGCCGCGGCCGCGGCGACGCTGAGTCTCCTGGCCTTCTACGCCTCGCTCGTCCCGGTGAACTTCACCGCCCTGCCATGGCGCGAGGCGCTGGTGCGCTTCTCGCAGATCAAGTACTACGACCTGGACATCACGCGTCGGTCGGACCTGATGGCCAATTTCATGCTCTTCATCCCGCTGGGCTACCTGGCGCTGGGCGCGACCGAGGCGGGAGGGCGCCGAAGCGCCGCGCTGCGACTGATCACGGTGCCAACGGTGCTCGCGGCGCTGGCGGTCTGGTCGATCGCCATCGAGCTGGCGCAGGTGTGGTTCCCGCCGCGGACCGTGTCGCTCAACGACCTGTTTGCGCAGATGATCGGCGGCGCCGGCGGGGCGATGCTGTGGATGGTCCTGGGTCGATGGGTCCATCGCCGCCTGTCGCTGGTGCTCAGTCACTGGCACAGCGCCGCCTCGCGACAGAGGCTCGGCCAGCTCTACCTGCTCTTTATCCTTTTCTACTCGCTGCTGCCGCTGGACTTCACGATCGACTCAGCAGAACTGACGCGCAAGTGGCAGACGATGAGCCTTTGGACCGGCGCCGACGGTGCGTCCTGGCTGACGATCGCCACGGGCTTGGTGAAGAACACGGTGGCGTTCCTGCCCGTGGGCGTCGTCCTGCTCATGGGGTACCCCGCCGCGGCGCGGGGGGGCCCCGGCGCCGGCGCCGCGGCGCTGGCGACGGTCCTCGTCCTGATCCTCGAGACGATTCAGTTCTTCATCTACAGCGGCGTGTGCAGCGTCCTGGGCGCGGGGGCGTCGTTGCTCGGGGCGCTGCTGGGGATCACCCTGGCGCAGCGGCGGATGTCCGAGGAGGGTACGCTGCCCAGCGCCCCGCGTCCGCTGCCCGCGGCGGCGCTGCTGGGCTACGCCGCGATCTGGCTGGTCTACCTCGCGGCCCTGCTCGCGGTGCTCTGGCATCCGCTGCGCTTCGACCTTAGCGCTCAGAACCTGCGCCAGGGCTGGGACACCTTCCTCAACTGGCCCTTCCGGTCCTACTACTACAGTGGCGAATGGCAGGCGCTGAACAAGGTGACGCTGTGCATGGTGCTCTTCGCCCCGGTGGGCGTGCTCGTGCGGTGGATCAGCGGAGAAGAGCGGAAGTTCCGTCGCGGCGTGGCGGTCGCGGCACTGGCGACCGCCCTGCTGGGGCTGACCATCGAGCTGGGACAGTCGGGCGTGGTTCGACGCGAGGTCTACGTCAATCCCGAGCAGGCGGTGCGTGGTCGGCCGCTCGTGGCGGACGATCTCTCCACGCTGCATCAGAGCATCGACGTCACCTCCCCCACGCTCAGCAAAGGGATGACGCTCCGCGAGGGCGCCACGCCCGACCTGACCGACCTGCTGGCGTACATCCTGGGCGGGATCGCGGGCTATCTCGCGGCCGACCTCTTCCTGACGCGTCGCGTTGACGCGGCTGTGGCGTCGCCTGCACGCGTCACTTGACCAGCCGCTCGAGCGTCTCGACCACGACGTTCATGTAGCGCGACAAGGGACAGTCTCGGGTGGTGCGTTCGGCGCAGAAATCGCCGGAGGTCGGCGAACTCTCGCACTTCTCGCACACCACCGTGCGCACCGCGTTCTCGTAGGGGCCCAGCGTCGTGGCGGTCACCTTCTTCGCCACGTCCATGAGCTTGGGCAGATTGATGAAGACGGTGCACGCACCTTGGCATGACCGAGGCTCGTCGGGTCCAAGCTTTTCACTTCCGGAGGGTCGGTCCGTGCATTTCGTGCAGACGCTCTGCCGGATCGCTCGCTGGGCCACTTCTAAGGTGGGGAGGTGCTGCATAACGAAACCTCACATGGCACAGGAGCCGCGCGGGTCGCCGCAGCGTCCGCAGGGCGAGTTGGGCACGGCGGCGGGCCTGCCGGCGGCCGAGACGCCGGCGGCAAAAACGCTCTGCACGCGATGCACCTTCGCTTGGCCGCACTTCTCGCAGCGCAGCTGGGCGTCCGCGTCGTCCATCTTGCGCAGCATTTCCACCCGATGTCCGCAGGACTCGCACTCGTATTCGTAGATGGGCATGGGAGGGCTTGGGGTTAGGGGTCAGTTTCCGTGGGGTAAGCCGGGGGTGTACTCATCCCCGGACCGGGGCGTCACCGTCGCAGACCAGAGTCACGGCTGCAGATTGCCTTTGTCAGCGGCGAGCTTCATCATCGTGGGCAGCAGAAAGTTCGCGCCGCGGTAGGCGTAGACCTGACCCGACACGATGAAAACCACGCGATCGCCGCGCTCCTTGACCAGCTCTTCCATGCTCTGAAGCATCTGGCAGGGCTGAAGCACCATGGGGGCTTCGGGCGAGTTCTCGCCGTCGGCCTCGAAGGCGAACAACAACTGCGTCCCACTGGAGCCGACCACCAGACGTCCGCGGCGGTTGATGATGAACTCGCCGTCACGGAGCAGTTGCACCTCGGCCCCTTGGGGCGCCACGCCCCGGACCGCTTCGCGAGCAGCGTCGCCCAGATCGGGCAACGGGCCGACCACGGCGCGGTCCACCTCGACCGCGGGGCTGGGCGCGACGGGCGGTGCTGCCGGGTCGGCTGTGGGCTGCGCCGAATCTACGGGCGCCGCGGCGTCCGAGGGCGCGGAGCTCATCTGCTCAAGCAGCTGCGCCTGCACCTGCTCGGGGTCGGGCGCAGTATCCGTCGTTGGCTCGGGCGTCTGCGCCCAGAGGCTCACTCCGCACGTCAGGCTCACCAGCAATACGCCCACACGACCTAGCCCGGTGCACATGGTTGGCCCTCGAAGGTTCATCTTAATCGTAGGCGACGCCCAGATCACGGAAAAGGTCCTTCGCGGCGGTGGCGGCGATCTGCCATACCACGGCGGGGCTCATGTCCTTGAGCGCCTGATGGGCGCTGCCGCTAGGTCCGGTGGCCAGCACCGCGGCGGAATAGGTCAGGTGCGGCTCGAGCGAGAGCGGGCCGACCCACTTGCGCGCCAGAGCGTCCGCCAGGATCCTGCGGACCTGTCCGTTGCCCTGGCCCACCGGGACGTGACGCTTTTCTTTGTCGCTGTCCTTGAGGTGGAATGCATCGGTGAGGTCGCGGAGCTTAAGCCAGTTCTCCCAGACGTCGTCGCCGGCGTTGTTGTAGTTGTCGAAGTCGAAGATGGCGCGGAAGGCCCCGCGTCCGTCCGCGTCGCGCAGGGCGTGGATCAGTTCGAGGTTCTCGGCGAGGTTCTGGCCGAAGATCCCGTGCTCGTTCTCGTGGAAGAGCACCATGCCGTGGCGCTGCGCCAGGTCCTTGAGGGCCGCGAGTCGGCGGAGGGACTCGTCGCGCCACTGCTGCTTCGGTGCGCCGCCGCGGTTGTAATAGCTAAAGACACGGACCCAGGCGCAGCCGAAGATCGGCTTGAGCGATGCGAGGTGCCGCATCTTGGCCAGGTCGATCTCGAAGTCCTGGGCGATGTCGATCTTGCCCAGGGGCGAGCCGAACATGCACACCTCGATCTTCGCCGCCGCGAGCTTCTGGGCCACGTGATTGGCCACGTCGTGGGGCAACACCGAGATGTTGTGTCCCTCGACGCTGCGCAGGTCGATGCGGCGAAGGCCCGCCTGCTGCGCGGTGGCGATCTGCTGATCGATCTTGTCCCCAGCCTCGTCCGTAAAACCCGTCAACGACCAACTCATCGGCGCTACTCCTGAACAGTATCGACCCGGCTGTTGCCCACGCCCACGCGCCAGGTGCGGACGCGGTAGGTATTCCAGCTGGTGAAGAAGTCCCACTTGAGGAACGCGGTGACCAGGGCCCTGGGCGCGTCGGTGGAGCCGTCGTCGCTCGGACGCACCACGTCCACCTCCGCTTCGAGGCCGCGGATGCGCACCTGTCGCACTTCGATCACGGGGTGCTGCGGCGGATCGCTTGAGGACCAGACCGCGCCGGGCCCGATCCTGGGCACGACGAGATCGTAGGTCTTGGGGAGCGTGCCGCCGGGCAGAACGACGGTGTAATTCCCTGCGATGGGCCGGTCCGCCAGGACGCCGCGCAGCGCCGGGATGATGACTTCATAGACGCCCCGAGTGTTGGGGTCGTTCTCAGCGATGTCCGCGGTCTGCGAGGGCACGTTGGTGTAGGTGCCGCAACCGGCGAACAACGTGGCGGTGAAAACCAGTGCCAGAGTTCGCAACGATTTCATGTTGGATTCCTCGGTCGTCAAGGCTTCGAGGAAGATTGTAACACGAGCCACGCATCGGTGATGGGCTTGCGTGGATAGGCCCATGATGCGCCGCCGATGCACGTCGATGAGATCCGATTCTCTAATTCTTATCCGCGTTCATCGGCGTTCATCGGCGGCTCATGCCTGTCGTGCAGCGATCCTGCCGCTACTCGACGGTCACGCTCTTGGCGAGATTTCGCGGCTTGTCCACGTCGTGGCCTCGGAGCACCGCGGCGTGGTAGGCCAGCAGTTGCAGCGGGATGACCGAGAGGATCGGCTGCAGCGGCTCGGGCACGTCGGGGATGGTGAAGACCGCGTGGGCGTATCGGCGGATGTGGTCGTCGCCCTCGGTGGCCACCGCGATCACCCGCCCGCCGCGAGCGCGGACCTCTTCGATGTTCGAGATCACCTTGTCGTACTGGCTGCCGCGCGGGGCCACGAAGACCACCGGCATGCCCTCGTCGATCAGCGCGATCGGGCCGTGCTTCATCTCCGCCGCGGGCATCCCCTCCGCGTGGATGTAGGAGATTTCCTTGAGCTTCAGGGCGCCCTCGATGGCCACGGGGTAGTTGTACCCGCGGCCCAGGAAGAGCCAGTTGTGCCGATCGATGCATTGCTCGGTGGCTTGGCGGATCGCCTGGCTCTGCTCCAGAACCCTGGCGATGTGCCCGGGCAGACGCTCGATCTCGCGCAGCAGATGCAGCACGGTGTCCGCCGCGAGGTTCTTGCGTCGCCCGACGTAGAGGGCGGTGAGCAGCAGGACCAGGACCTGCCCGACGAAGGCCTTGGTGGACGCCACGCCGATCTCCGGTCCCACGTGCAGGTAGACGCCCGCGTCGGTCTCGCGCGCGATGGTCGACCCGACGACATTGACCACGCCCAGCGCCAAGGCGCCGCGGTCCTTGGCCTCACGCAGCGCCGCCAAGGTGTCGGCGGTCTCGCCGGACTGACTGATGGCCACCACCACCGTGCCGTCCTCGATGATCGGGTTGCGGTAGCGCAGCTCGCTGGCGTAGTGGCACCGCGCCGGGACCCGCGCCAGGTCCTCGAGGAGGTACTCGCCGATCATCCCCGCGTGGTAGGCGGTGCCCTGCGCCGTGAGGACGAACCGCTTGGCGCGCACCAGGTCGCGCGTCACCTTGCTCAGCCCGCCCAGGACGACGCGGCCCTCGCGCAGGTCCACCCGCCCACGCAGCAGCGTCCGCACCGACTCGGGCTGCTCCATGATCTCCTTGAGCATGAAGTGGGCGTAGCCGCCCAGTTCGATCTGCTGCAGGTCAAACTCCAGCTCCTTGACCTCGCGGGTGACGGGCTGATCGTCGATGGTCGTGGTCTTGAAGTCCACCTTCCAGGGCCCGCCGATGCTGTTCTTCACGTCGTTGGGCCCGGCGCAGAGCTTGGCGGTCTGGTAGTCGTCGAGCGTGATGAACTGCGTGGCGTGCGCTACGATGGCCGAGGGATCGCTCGCCACGATGTAGCCCTTGTCCGCCAGCCCGATGATCAGCGGGCTTCCCTTGCGGGCGCAGACCAGGGTGTGCGGCTCACGATCGCACACCACCGCGATGGCGTAAGCGCCGGTGACCTCGCGCAGGGCGCGCTTCACCGCCGCCTCCAGATCGCCGGCGTAAAACTCCGCCGTCAGCACCGCGATGACCTCGGTGTCCGTCTGGCTCCGAAAGACGTGGCCCCGGCCTTCGAGGTACTTCTTCAGCGCCGCGTAGTTCTCGATGATGCCGTTGTGCACCACCGCCACGCGATGGCCCTCCTTCGTGACGCAGGTGTGCGGATGGGCGTTGATCTCGCTCGGCGCGCCGTGCGTGGCCCAGCGCGTGTGGGCGATGCCCAGGTAAGCCTCGTGCGCCGCTGGCCCCCCCTGCGATTCGAGCATCGACTCGAGCACGCTCACCCGGCCCACGCTGCGCAGCACCTTCATCCCGCCGTTCACCAGCGCCAGCCCCGCCGAGTCGTACCCGCGGTATTCCAACCGCTTGAGCCCCTCGATCAGAAGCGGGGCCACCGATTTGTTCCCGACGTACGCGACGATCCCGCACATGCGTAGGCTCCGCGTTGAGAGTCACAGAAGAAGTAGCAACATTATCGTCATGTTCGGTCCAACGCAGAAGCCGGGGATTTACTCATCCCCGGATCAGGGGTCCAAGGTCTAGGGTGTGGGGTGTGAGGTGTGAAGGGATGCTGTCTTTGCCTGTTCCCCGATCCCCGCACTCCGATCCCGGTTATAGGACCCGTTTTGCCAGCCACGTGACGCTCGCGCCATCGCCCTCGGGTACGTGGTGGATGGCACCCAGGTGGCCCCAAGGCTCTTCGGGCAGATCGATCTGCCAGTATCCCTGCCCACGCGGGTAGCGACGCCCGGTCATGCACGGGGCCCCCGCGTTGATATAGGTGATGTGAGCGTGGTCCGAGCGGAGCGGTTGCCAGCACCAGGGTTGGTGAACGTGTCCATGCAGGTAGAGGATGCGAGAGCGGCAACGCTTGAGAATCTTTCCGAGGCGGCCCGACTCGGCGAGCTTGTGCCCATAAGTCGCCGGCGGCGCCCGCAGTGGATGCCGCAACGGATAGTGGCAGAGCACGATCAGGCCCTGCTTCTCGTCCATGCCAGCGATGCCCTGGCGAACCGCGTGGAGCTGTTGATCGCCCAGCTCGCCGCGTGCGTTGATGACCCTTGGCACCGCCGCGTCCAGCGCCAGCAACCGCCAGCGAGGCGAGAGCTCACGCCAGTGCGGGAAACGCTGGGGAACAAAGGCTTCGAGCTTTCGCTCCATGCGTCGGACCCGAGCCGCGGTGAAGGTGTAGCGATCGTGATTGCCCGGCACCGCCAGCGACGGGCACGCCGACACCAGCGGGGCGAGCATGCCCCGCACGTCGTCGAACTCGCCCTCGATCGCCGTGGTCGTCAGATCGCCCGAGAGCAGAACCTGCTCGGGCCGCAGCGACAAAGCGTGACGAACCAGCGGGCCCATCAAGCGGTGGTCGAACCGCTGCCGTCGCGTAAGCCAAAGGTTGGCTTGCCCGAGCAGTCGCTTGCTCAGCAGCGCCCAGGGCGGGACGAAAAGACGGTACGCATGGATGTCGCCGATGAGCACCAGCCGCATTAACGCGATTCTATCGGGGAGCAGACCCAAAGCGCTCGCCGCTCCGGGTTACAATGTCGATCATGCCGGACCTGCCTGTGATGCTTCGCGTGGAAGGTCGGCGGTGCGTGGTGGTGGGTGGCTCGGGCGTGGCGCTCCGCCGCGCCGGGGCACTGCTCGAAGCCGGCGCGGTTGTCACCGTGATCGCCCCGAGGATCGACCCCGAACTCCGTCGGATCAACGTCCAACTCGAGGAGCGCCCGTACCGTGCTTCGGACCTCGAGGGTGCGATGCTGGTGGTCGTGGCCACCGATGCGATGGACGTGAACGCCCAGATCCAGCGCGACGCCAACGAACGCAACGTCCTGGTCAACCGCGCCGACGATCCAACGTCCGGCGACTTCACCGTCGCTGCCCATCGGCACGAGGGCCCGATCACGCTGGCGGTGCATTCCGGGGGCGTCTCCGCCGCCGCCGCCGCCGCCATCCGCGACGAACTGCTCGCCAAGCTCGACCCGCTCTGGCGTTCGCTGCTCGAGACCGTCTCGCCCTACCGCAAGCGACTGCAGCAGCGCATCGCCGACCCCAAACGCCGCGCCGCTCAGTTGCTGCGGCTGACCGACGAGCACGCCATGGACCTGCTGCGGCAGCGCGGGCGTGAGGCGCTCGTCGCCCATTGCGAATGCATCCTCGCGGAGTCCTGATGCGCTCGATCCTGATCCTGACCCTGTTGATCCACCTCGCCAGCGGCCCCCCACCGCTCCACGCTCAAACCCGACGCAACGACGCTTCCTTCCTCGCGCACGACCCGCAGTCGCCCTGGCCTCCCAAGGGTCAGCCGCTGCGCCTCCCCGTCTCCCGCGACAACTGGGTCTCGGCTTATCGCGGAGAAGAGCCGGGCAACAACGGCGGGGCCGCCACCGTCAAGCTCAAAGGCATCGTCGAACTCACCCTCCTGGACTTTGACCCCGCCCCCCTGCGTGGCAAGATCGTCACCGGCGGAACCCTGCACCTTAAGCCCAAGGGCGACGAACGGCTGCTCCGCGCCACACTCTCCACGATCGCCTCGCCCTGGGTCGAGGGCACCTCGCGCAGCTATCGCCCGCAGCAGGGCTCCTCGAGTTTCGCCATGGCCGGTCACGATCAACTTCCCTGGTCCTTCCCCGGCAGCGATCTGACCTCGGTCATCAACGGTCGGGGCCAGACATTCTGGGCCTTCGACGACGCCACAGCGCCCGACGAACGCGGGCACCAGTCGCTCCGCATCCATCCGCTCGTGCTTGCGGCACGGATCGCAGGCGTCAGTCAAGGGCTGGCGCTGACCGACGACGTGGGCCACGAGTGGGAGGGCTCTGCCGATCATCCCTTCGTCTGGCGTGAGTTTCCCAATCGCTTCTTCCACAGCAGAGAGGCCCCCGCCGCGGACGCGCCGTATTTCACGCTCTACGTCGCCGGCGAGGACCACCATGCCCCCGCCGCGGTGCGCGAGATCGCCTCCGATCCCGCCGACCTTCCCGCTGGAGAAGCCTACGTCTCGTGGCTCGCTCCCGAGGACCCGGACGTCGTGGGGTTCTTCGTCCGCTATCGGCAGGGCCACGATCTGCGATGGGACACAGCCACCGAGCTGCCGCGACACCTCATACCCCTGGCGCGCGGCCCTGGTGAACGCGTGACGCTGCACCTGCGTGACCTGCCCGCAAGCGGCGACGCCGGAGCGCAGGGGCCACCGGAGTCACTGACCTTGTCGGTGCGCACCGTGGACGGCGCGGGCAACCTCGGGCCCGAAGCGTCGGCGCGCATCACGCTCTCGCAGCGTCAGCCGATGGCGGACCTGCCCACCGCCGCGCCCGAGCTGTTCGCTCAGCCCGCGGAGCTGCCCGAACTCCTCCGCGCCCGCATCGCCGTCATCGACGCTCTGGACAAGGTCGTCCCCGTGGACGGACGCATCATTCCGGAGCGACCCGCGGCTTATCTCGCCGCCAATCACCTCTGGTCGGCGAAGGACCGAATCGTCCGCCTTCACGCTGCTCGCAACGAGTTCGTCAGCTTCACGGTGCGCGTCGCGGGCCCGATCGACAAGCTGCGGGCTCAGGTCAGTTTCGATCACTCTTCGCTGCGCGGCTCGGTGCTGGCACTTCGTTCGGTGCAATCACCGCTGGGACCGATGCCCGATCCGCTGGCGCCGCTGGACCCAGGCCTGACCGTGGCCGAGGAAAGATTCGGCTCGATGCTCGTGTCCGTCTACGTCCCGCACGACGCCCCGCCGGGACCGACCCCCGGGCTGCTTATGCTCAGCGTGGGCGATCAGTGGCTGCCCATCAAGCTCGAGGTTCGCGTCTGGAACTGGACGCTGCCGGACAAACTCTCTTTTGTCCCGCAGATGAACGCGTATGGTCTTCCGGGCAGCGCGGGCAGCGCTCTGGAGCGAGCGTACTACCGGCTGGCGCACGTGCACCGCACCTGCCTGAACCGTCTGCCCTACAACTGGCGAGGCCAAGTGATCGAGGGGTACCGTGTTCCAGACGATGAGGGCCGATGGGACTTTGCCCGGTTCGACGCGGCGTACGGCCCGCTGCTGGACGGCTCGGCCTTCGCCGACCTGCCCCGCGCGGGACGACCGGTCGATGCCTTCTATCTGCCGCTCAACGACAACTGGCCCGTGCCCAACGAGCCGCACTACCGCGGCGGGTACTGGGCGGACCAGGCGATGTCGCAGGAGTATTGGCAGAGTTTCAGCGATGCCTGCGAGCGCTGGGCCAGGCACCTTCGGCAGCGAGGCGACGCGAACACCACCTTTGAGTTCTTCCTCAACAGCAAGGTCTTCTTCCGTAAACAAGATTGGAGCCGTAGCAGCGCCTACTGGATCTTCGACGAACCGGTCAACACCCAGGACTTCTGGGCGCTGCGACAGTTCGGCATCGCGTTCAAGCGCGGCGTCGATCGGGCGATGCTCGATCTCCCCGCTCAGCAGCGCTGGCCACGACTGGCCTACCGCTGCGATATCTCGCGCCCGCAGTGGCAACGCGACCTGCTCGACGGCGTCATGGACGTCAACGTCGTGGGCGGCGCGGGCTACGACCATCCGCGACTGATGGAAGACCGCGTCCGTCTCTGGCACGAATCGGTGCTCGTCTATGGCTCAAGCAACCCGGTCACGGCTTCGAACGTTCAGCCCGCGGCGTGGTGCGTGGACGCCTGGGCGCGCGGGTTCGACGGCGTCGTCCCCTGGCAGACGGTCGGCAGCGACGCCTCGTGGAAGGAAGCGGATCAGAACGCGATGTTCTATCCGGCTTCGACCGCGCCGCTGCCGAGCGTCAGGCTCAAGGCCTATCAGCGCGGGCAGCAGGATGTCGAGTATCTCGCCGCTCTCGCCGCCGCACGCAATCTTCCGCGCCACGTCGTGGGCGCGTGGGCGCGAGAAACGCTCAAGCTCAAGGTGCGCAACGTGCATGCCGCTGACGTGGCGGGCGCGGTGGACTTCGCTGCGCTCGACGCGGTGGAGCTTTGGCGCCTGCGCACGCGCGTGGGGGCGTTCCTCGATGCTCAGGCGGGGGAACCTATAATCCCGCCATGATCCGCCGCGCCGGCATCCAGGACGTGCCCGCTGTGAGCTCCATCATCAACGGGTGCGCCGAGTACGGGCTGATGCTGCATCGGTCGCTGGCGTTCCTCTACGAGCACCTGCGCGATTTCCACGTGGCGGTGGAAGCGGGCCGGGTCGTGGGGGTGTGTGGCCTGAACATCGTCTGGGCCAACATCGCTGAGGTCTATTCGCTGGCGGTGGCGGCGGACTTCCGCGGACGCGGGCTGGGCAAGCGACTGGTGCTCTCGTGCGTCGATGAGGCGGAAGAACTGGGCATCCCGCGGTTGATGACGCTCACCTACGAGCGCGAGTTCTTCGCCCGGCTCGGGTTCAAGGTGGTGGATCGCCAGGAGCTGCCACTGAAGGTCTGGAGCGAGTGCGTGCGCTGCTCGAAGAACCAGGCGTGCGACGAGATCGCGATGATTCGGACTCTGGAGGACGTGCCCGAGCCGGTGATCCCCGCCCCGGCGCCGGTCCCCGCCGCGGGCGAGTACGAAGTGCCCGTGGTGCTGAGCGTCAGCGTGCCCGAACACCTCAAGCGACCGAAGATGGACGCCCCGCAGTGACGCCCCACGCTCCCGCGCTGACTCCGGGAGAGGCCACACGGGATCGGCACGCGTTCCTGCGTCGCGTGGTGGACTCGCCCAGCGTCGAGGCGATCCTCGGTAGGCTCCGCACCGGGCGGGCGTCGGTCCTGGGCGGTTGTGGATCGAGCCCGGCGCTCCTGGCCGGCGCCCTGGCGCTTCGTGCCGGACGGATGGTGCTCCACGTCGTGGCGCACCTGGACGAGGCGGACGACGCCCTGGAAGACCTGGAGCTCTTCGCGCAGGCGGACCTGCCGGTGGCGACGGATCGCCTCTGCGCGCTCGAGATGCTCCCGGGCGAGTCGGGCGTCAATCTCGAACTGCTGGCGCAGCGGCTGGCGCTGGTGGAACGGGTGACGCGGCGCGAGATGATCGGGCCCGCGGTGGTCGTCGCGCCCGTGCAGGCGCTGATGCAGTGCGTCCCGGAGCCCGGGGTGATGGCTGCGCTCTCGCGGACGATCGCCGCGGGAGCGGAGCTTCCCCCGGGTGAGCTCCTGGACTGGCTCGATCGCGCCGGGTACGAGCGCGTGGACGCGGTGGAGTCGCCCGGACAGTTCGCCACCCGCGGCGGGATCATCGACCTCTTCGCCCCCGCCGGCGGCGGGAACGACGCCGTCGCCGGGCCGGTCCGGCTCGACTACTTCGGCGACACCATCGAGTCGATCCGACTCATCGATCCCGACACCATGGGCTCGACCCGCGCCATCGAGCGGGTGCAGGTCGTCGGCGCTTCCACGCAGACGCTCCTGAGCGACGAGCAGAGCACGAGCTTTCATTCGCTGCTGCCCGAGGAGGCGCTGATCTGCCTGAACGAACCGATCGAGCTGTCGGAGCAGGCGCGCGGGTACTACGAGCGGCTGACGAATCCGCGTGGGATCGTCCACCCGGCGGCTCTGCTCCGCGCCCTGACCGAGCGCGCGCATCTGGCTGTGCATCACTATGGCACGGGCGAGTCGCGCGACGCGGTGCAACTTCCGGTGCAGCCGATCCCCACGTTCGACCACGACGCCGCCAGAGCGGTCACGGAGCTCGGCGCGCTGGCGCGGACCCATGAAGTGGTGGTGCTCTGCCAGAAGGACGCGGAGCGACAGCGACTGGCCGAGCTCGTTCAGGAGCACGCCGGTGGCGCTGCGATCACGCTCGAGGTCGGGTACCTGCATCGCGGCTTCGTTTGGGACGAGGGCGGCGCCGCGGCGGAAGGCTCTGCGTCTGGGGCGCTGGCGCTCGTGCCGCACCACGAGCTGTTCCACCGCTACAACCTGCCCGGCACGACCGGACGACGGCTGCGTGTGGTGGCGGCGGCGGCGACGCGCCCGTCCGACGCGTTCCTCGACCTGAGCGTGGGCGACTATGTCGTTCACGCGGACCACGGCATCGCACGTTTCGCGGCGCTGCGCACGATGACCCGCAACGGCAAGACCGAGGAGTACCTCACCCTCGAGTTCGCGGACAACGCGCTGCTGCACGTGCCCGCCACACAGATCGAGCTGGTGCAGAAGTACGTCGGGGGCTTCAAGGGCCGTCCGCCGCTTTCGCTGCTGGGCGGCAAACGCTGGGCGAAACAGAAGCGGCAGGTCGAGGAGTCCGTCAAGGACCTGGCGGCGCAGATGCTGCGACTGCAGGCGGCTCGAGCCTCGCAGCCGGGGCTTCGCTTCCCCCCAGACACCCACTGGCAACGCGAGTTCGAGGCGGAGTTCCCCTTCGAGGAGACGCAGGACCAACTCGCGGCGATCTCCGAAGTGAAGAAAGACATGAGCGACGAACAGCCGATGGACCGCCTGATCTGCGGCGACGTGGGATTCGGCAAGACCGAGGTCGCCATTCGTGCCGCCTTCAAGGCGGTGGAGTTCGGCAAACAAGTCGCGGTGCTCGTGCCTACGACGGTGCTGGCGGAGCAACACGAACGCACCTTCCGCGGCCGCTTGGCGGACTATCCCTTCCGCGTCGAATCGCTCTCGCGCTTCAAGACCGACGCCCAACAGAGGCAGACGCTCGAGGATCTCGCCGCGGGCCGGGTCGATGTCGTGATCGGCACGCATCGCTTGCTCTCGGGCGACGTGCGCTTCGCTGACCTGGGACTGGTCATCGTCGACGAAGAGCAGCGCTTCGGCGTGGAACACAAGCACCAGTTGCTGCAGTTCAGGCTCACCGCCGACGTGCTGACGCTCTCGGCCACGCCCATCCCGCGTACGCTGCACATGGCCATGCTCGGGCTGCGCGACATCTCCTCGCTCTCCACGCCGCCGCTGGACCGCAGGGCGATCGTCACCGAGGTCATCCCCTTCGAGCGCGGTCGCATCAAGCAGGCGATCCTGCGTGAGATGTCGCGCGACGGGCAGGTCTACTTCGTCCACAACCGCGTGCACAACATCCAGGCCGTGGCCGACGATGTCCAGAAGCTCGTCCCCGAGGCGCGCATCATCATCGGCCACGGCCAGATGCCCCCCCGCAAGCTGGAGGAGGTGATGCTCTCCTTCGTGCGACGCGAAGCCGACGTGCTGGTCTGCACCACCATCATCGAGTCGGGCATCGACATCCCCACCGCCAACACGATGTTCATCAACCAGGCGGACATCTTCGGCCTGGCGGACCTGCACCAGTTGCGCGGCCGAGTGGGACGATACAAGCACCGCGCCTACTGCTACCTGCTGCTGCCCGAGGACCGCCCGATCACCGACACCGCCACGCGCAGGCTCAAGGCGATCGAGCAGTACACGATGCTCGGGGCGGGATTCAAGATCGCCATGCGCGACCTGGAGATCCGCGGCGCGGGCAACCTGCTGGGCAAGGAGCAGAGCGGGCACATCGCCGCGGTGGGCTACGACATGTACTGCCGCCTGCTCGAGCACGCCGCCAAGCGCCTGCGTCACGAGTCGGTGCTCGAGCCCGCCACGACGCACGTGGAGCTGCCCATCGCCGGACGCCTGCCGCGATCCTACATCCCCTCGGACAAGTTCCGCATGGAGGCCTACCGCAGACTCACCCGCGCCGCCTCGGCGGACGAACTCGACCGTGTCGTGCGCGATCTGGAGGACGCCTACGGCAAGCCGCCGGAGCTGGCGCAGCTCGTGATCGAACTGGCGGAGCTGCGCATCGCCGCCACGGCGCGAAGCGTCGAGTCGCTCAAGCTCGACGGCGCAGACGTCATCCTCCGCACCGCAGAACCCCGCAAGCTCAGCGAGCATCTGCGCCACGCCCAAGGCAGAGTCAGCGTCATCGACGACCGCACCGTCTACTACCGCCCGCCAGCGAACTACCTCCAGGAGCCGCGAACGCTGCTGACTGTGCTCAGGAAACTGCTTCGGGCGCCGCGGGACGATCAGCCCTCGAACACCTCGCGCAGCGACATCTCGAACCCCGGCAGCAGCTCCGGCACGGTCAGACGGTCGGCCTCGTGATGGAGCTTGACGTGACGTGAGGCGTCGTAGACCGCGATGGTGCGAAGCTGAGGATCGACCACCCAGACCGACCGGCAGCCGGCGTCAAGCCACTGATGCACCTCGTCCATCGTCTGGCTCGCGGTGTCGCTGGGCGAGAGCACTCGACGGCCAAGTCCGGCGGGCCGTCAAAAACTCCCGTCGCACCAAGCGGGGGCAGGCGGTGCTTGGCGACGAACGCCACGTCAGGGGCCCGAACAGTATCGGGAGAATGTTCGATGGTGAAACCAGTCTCCGCTGCGAAGACCTCGCCCAGATGTCGCTGCATCACGAAAGCGCCCATCAACAGCATGATACGAGCAGAAATACGTCCGTGACCCGATCCCGCCAGGCTCGTCATGACGAGTTCTCCCCGAACCAGTTCGCACCGGCCCAGGTCGCCGGCGGCCAAGAGCTGTGCTGCGGTCGTGATGCTGGCAGTCACGTCCATCACGGGATTA
Source organism: uncultured Phycisphaera sp. (assembly GCA_964496285.1). GTDB lineage: Bacteria > Planctomycetota > Phycisphaerae > Phycisphaerales > Phycisphaeraceae > CAZBXW01. The sequence continues at coordinate 154,815 of CAZBXW010000002.1, read as the reverse complement.
CACCCCGTCGATCTCCGCCCACGCGTCGAGCTTCGCTTCCATAACCAGGCGGCAGAGGTAAACTGTCCGTTCATGCCCAGCGGTTCCGATCCACTGCATCGCGACGAGCCGAGTCGCCCCGCCCGACACGGCTGGGCCGAGCGTCTGGGCCGACGATTCGGCAAGACCATCGACGCCACCGCCGGCTCGCTCGGCCGCGTCTTCACCGGGCTTCACGTTCCGGTCTTCAACAAAGGCAAGCCCGGCGACGCTCCGGGCATCGAACTGTCCGACATCGCCAAGCTCCCCACCAAGGGCGAGCGCGTCTGGCTCTCCTGCATCGACTACTCGGCTGATCACGTCCAGATGCAGGACGACATCACCGACCTCGAAGGCTTCATCAACGGACGCAGGCCCGACTGGTCCGCGGTGCGATGGATCAACGTGGACGGCTTGTCGGACATGAACATCGTGCTGGCGCTGGCGACCAAGTATCACCTGCACCCGCTCTCCATCGAAGACCTGCTGCACATCCCGCAACGCCCAAAGATCGACCCCTACCCCAGCGACGGCGAGTTCCAGGCGCGAATCTTCATCGTCTGCCGGATGATCCAGCTCTTCGAGAACCAGCTCCACAGCGAGCAGGTGAGCATCTTCCTGGGGCACAAGACGGTCATCACCTTCCAGGAATCTCGCGGCGACGTGTGGAACCCGATCCGGCAGCGCATCAACACCAAGGGCTCACGCCTGCGCATGAACGACGCGAGTTTTCTCGCCTACGCCCTGATCGACGCCATCGTGGACCACTGCTTCCCGATCCTCGAGCACTACTCCGACCGTCTGCAGGAGATCGAAGAAGAGGTGCTCGACAAGCCCGGAGCTGAAACCGCGGCGAACATCCATGCGCTCAACCGCGAGTTGATGCTGCTGCGTCGGGAGGTCTGGCCGCTGCGCGACGTGGTGCTGCAACTGCAGCGCGAGCCGCACGAGTGCATGAGCCAGAACACGAGCATCTATCTGCGCGATGTCTACGACCACATCGTGCAGATCGCCGACCAGATCGAGACCTACCGCGAACTGGCCGCCACGATGATGGAGACCTACGCCACCGGCATGGGCAACAAGCTCAACGAGGCGGTGAAGGTGCTGACCATTCTTTCGGCCATGTTCACGCCCCCGACGTTCCTCGCTAGCGTGTACGGCATGAACTTCAAGCATTTCCCCGAGTTGTCGGCGCCCCTGGCCTACCCGATCTTCTGGCTGGTGTGCATCGGCTCCTCCGTAGGCATGCTCTGGTGGTTCAAGCGCCGCGGGTGGATTTGACCCGTCATACCCGCGATGGCATCGCGGGCTTCACATCCGACTCACCGCCACCGTGGCGATCGCAATCGCGTCGGCCACGTCCGGCGGCGTGGGCAACTTCGCCAGGCGATACCGCCCCTGCACCGCTCGCTGCATCTGCTCCTTCGACGCGTGCCCGTACCCGGTCGTGGCCTTCTTCACTTCCGTCGCGGGCAGGTGGATCACGCGCAGCTTCGCTTGCTGCCCGCAGAGCAGGATCACGCCGCGCGCGTGCGCCATGAGGATCGCGGTACGCGGGTGCTTGTAGTGAGCATAGAGTTTCTCCACCGCCAACACCTCGGGCCTGCTCTGGGCGACAAGAGCCGACAGTTCCTCGTGCAACTGCGTCAGCCTCGCTTCGACGCTCAACTTCCCCGACAGGCGGATCACCCCCGCCTCCACGAGCGTCGGATCGAAGCGTCCACGGCGCAGCTCCACCACGCCAAACCCCGTGATCCGCAGCCCGGGATCGATGCCCAGCACCCGCATGCTGCTGAGTGTACCGATCTCGACGCGGAGCGAAGTTGTCGAGCCAAGGGCTTTGCCGTATTCTCGACCGGCTGACAAACGCCCCTACGCCAAGGAGGGCCACGGCGTTGGCCAAAGGTTCACGCAAGTCTTCCCCGCCATCGGACCCCTCGCTCTTCGAGGGTGGAAGCCCCGCGCCGAAGCCGGGTGAAACATCCGTCGCACTGCACGAGGCGGCGCAGGCGCGCTACCTGAACTACGCGCTCTCGGTGATCACAAGCCGGGCGCTTCCCGACGTGCGCGACGGGATGAAACCGGTGCAGCGCCGCATCTTGTACACGATGTGGCTTCGCGGGCTCGACGCCACCGCCAAGCATCGCAAGTGTGCCGATGTCGTGGGCGCGGTGATGGGCGGCTACCACCCGCACGGCGACTCGGCGATCTACGAAGCGCTTGTCCGCATGGCGCAGCCGTTCTCACTGCGGACGCCGCTGATCGACGGGTCGGGGAACTTCGGCTCCCTCGACGGCGACCCCGCGGCGGCGATGCGCTACACCGAGTGCCGCCTGGCGCCCCTCAGCACCGAGATTCTCAGCGAGATCGACCAGCAGACCGTCCCCTTCCGTCCCAACTACGACGGGACCAAGAGCGAGCCGGTGGTGCTGCCTTCGAGAGTCCCGAACCTGCTGCTCAACGGCGCCACGGGCATCGCGGTGGGCATGGCGACGAACATCCCGCCTCACAACCTGGCGGAGGTCTGTCGCGCCCTGCTCAAAGTCCTCGACGACCCGGAGATCAAGCCTTATCAACTCATCGCCAAGGACGCGATCCAAGGCCCCGACTTCCCCACCGGCGGGCAGATCCTCAACACCCAGAGCGAGCTGCGCGAGATCTACAAGACCGGCTCGGGCGCGATCAAGCTGCGCGCCACGTGGGAGGCCGGCCCTGCGACGCGATCCGCCAGGACGCTCTACATCACCTCCGTCCCCTACACCGTCAACAAGGCGATTCTCGTCGAACGCATCGGGGAGGTCGTTCAGTCGCGCAAGCTCCCGTTGCTCACCGGCGTCAAGGACGTCTCCACCGACGACGTGCGCATCGCGCTGGAACTGAAGCGCGACGCCGACGAGCAGATGGTGATGGCCTACCTCTTCAAGCACACGCCGCTGCAGACGAACTTCAACGTCAATCTCACCTTCCTCGTCCCCACCGAGAAGCCCGAGATCGGTCGCCCCAACGAGAGCGAAGAGCGCAACATCAAGACCATGCTCTGGCACTTCCTCCACTTCCGCCTGGACGTGGTGACGAAGCGGTTGGAGCACGAGCTTGGCGCACTTAGGAAACGCATCCACATCCTCGAGGGGTTCGAGAAGGTCTTCGACGCCCTGGACGAGATCATCAAGCTCATCCGCAGGAGCGAGGGCAAGCAGGACGCCGCGGAAAAGATCATGGCGCGCTTCGAGCTCGACGCCGAGCAGACCGACGCCATCCTCGAACTCAAGCTCTACCGCCTGGCGAAACTCGAGATCCTGCTCATCCAGCAGGAACTGGCGGACCAACGCAAGCGCGTGCGTGAGATCAAGAAACTGCTCGACGAGGACGACGCCAGGGGACGGTGGAACATCGTCCGAAGCGAGATCGAGGAGATTCTGGAGAAGTACGGCAGGAAGGACGCCAGGCGATCGATTATCGAAGCCGTCGAGGGCGAGCCGGAGTACACCGCGGAGGACTTCATCGTCGAGGAGGACAACGTGGTGATCGTCTCGCGCGACGGCTGGGTCAAGCGTCAGAAGGAGATCAAGGACGCGTCGAGCACCCGCCTGCGCGAGGGCGACAGCGTGCTGACCGTCTGCCCCGGCAGCACCCGCGCCACCCTGGCGTTCTTCTCGAACTTCGGCAGCGCCTACACCTGCCGGATCGCCGACGTGCCCGCGTCGACCGGCTACGGCGAACCGATCCAGAAGCTCTTCAGGCTCAAGGACGGCGAAAAGCTCGTGGCAGCTCTCTCGCTCGACTCCCGCACCACGCCCGACATCAAGTCCACCGGCAACGACAAGGAGGGCAACCCGATCCCCCCGCCCACTCACGCGGTGGCGGTCACCAGCGACGGTTACGCCCTGCGCTTCGGGCTCGAAGCCTTCCTCGAACCCAGCACGCGCGCCGGTCGTCGTTACGCTCGGCCCGCCCCGGGCAAGGAAGTTGTGGGCGTTTCCAGGATCCACGGCAACGAGATCCTCATCGCCGCCACGCGGCAGGCACGCGCCATCCTCTGCAAAGTGGACGAGGTGAACTACCTCTCCGGCCCCGGCAAGGGCGTCATCCTCATCAAGCTCCAGAAGAGCGAAGACGACACGGTGCTGGGATTCATCGCCTCCACCGGCGACCGCGACCTGCTGCGTGTGGAGACCAGCCGCGGCGCCGAGCAGACCATCAGCACCGCCAAGTACGAAGTCACCGGACGAGGCGGCAAAGGCCGGGAGATCATGAAGACCGGCTCCTTCACCCGCGTGCTCCCCGAGACCACCGAGCCGGAGGTCCCGGTGATGCTGGAGGAGGGTGAGCCATCTTGAGCAGGCTCTTGGACAGCATCCGTCAAGCGGTCAACGAAGGCCGGGTCAGAATCTCCGATCACGCATTGGACCGCATGATCGAGCAAGGGATTGACATCGAAGTGACAGTCGCGGGTCTGAGCAGAGCGGAGCTTCTGGAGGACTACGCACTGTCTCGGCGGGAACCACGAGTGCTCCTTGCCCAGCGGGATCCCGTTGGTCGGGTTTTTCAAGTGGTATGGGAAGCGCCTCAGAACCAACAGAGCGACGCGGTGCTTGTGACCGCGTTCCGTCGATATAATTAATGAGCCCCATGAATCCGGAACCCACGATCAAGCGACTGCGATGTGGCGACTTCCTGGCGGAAGTCTCGGTCGATTTGTGCTACGAGCAGGGCAGGGACTACAGCCCCACACTCTCGCTCAAGGACGCGATGAAAGTAGAGCGTGTGGCCAAGGCGCTTCAGAAGGGGGACCTCGTCGCTGCGGCGGGAGATGCCCGCATTTATCGACTCACACCCGTACACGCTGCCTGAACAAGGTCACGGATGACCGCCACCTACACCGCGAAAGACATCACCGTCCTCGAAGGCCTCGAACCGGTCCGTAAGCGTCCGGGCATGTACATCGGCGGTGTGGGGTCCGCGGGGCTGCATCATCTGGTTTGGGAAGTCCTCGACAACAGCATCGACGAGGCGATGAACGGCCACGCCACGAGCGTGGACGTCACGCTCCACGCCGACGGGTGCAGCGTCACCGTCAGCGACAACGGGCGCGGCATCCCCGTGGACAAGCATCCCAAGACCGGGCAGAGCGCCCTGGAGGTCATCTTCTGCGTTCTGCACGCGGGCGGGAAGTTCGAACGCGACAACTATAAGACCGCCGGCGGCCTGCACGGCGTAGGCGCTTCGGTGGTCAATGCGCTGTCCAAGGAACTCATCGCCACCGTCAAACGCGACGGGCAGCAGTACGAGATGAAGTTCCGCCAAGGAAAGCCCACGGGCCCGCTGAAGAAGCTTGGCGCAGCCAGAGGCTCGGGAACCACGGTCTACTTCCATCCCGACCCGACCATCTTTCCCGCCATCGATTTCGACGCGAAGGTCATCCGTGAACGCCTCGAAGTTGCCAGCTACATCCACAAGGGCCTGAGGGTCTGCTTCGATGACCAGGTGAACAAAGAGAAGCACCAATTCCACCACGAGGAGGGGCTCATCGCGTATCTGCGGAAGATCGCGGCTGAGCGTGGCGCCAAGCCCGTGGGCGAGGCGGTGTTCGCGCTGAACAAGGACAACGGCCTGCGCATGGACCTGGTCCTGCAGTGGACCGAAGCGACCGACGAGCACGTCCGCAGCTACGTCAACGGCATCCCCACAAGTTCCGGCGGCACGCACGAGAACGGGCTGCGCAGCGGGCTGAACAAGGCGGTCCGCAACTTCATCGAGACGCACAACCTCTCGCCCAAGGGCGTCACCCTCACTGCGGAGGACATCCGTGAGGGCGTGCTGGGCGTGCTGAGCGTCTTCGTGCAGGAGCCACAGTTCCAGGGGCAGACCAAGGACCGGCTGAACAATCCCGAGGTGTCGGCGCAGATCGACGGCCTGGTGCGACCGGCGCTGGAGCACTGGCTCAACCAGAACGCCACCGCCGCCAACGCGATCGTCGCGCGGATTATTCTCGCCGCCCGCGCCCGTGAGGCCTCGCGTGCCGCGCAGCAGGACGTGGTCCGCAAGAGCGCCACCACCGGTCGGCTGAACCTCCCGGGCAAGCTCAGCGACTGCTCCAGCGACCGGTTCGAGGACACGGAGCTGTTCATCGTCGAGGGCGACTCCGCCGGCGGCAGCGCCAAGCAGGGCCGGGACCGCGCCACGCAGGCCATCCTCCCGCTGCGCGGCAAGGTGATGAACATCGAAGGCCTGACGCCCGGGAAGGTGCTCGAGAACCGGGAGCTGTCCGACCTCGTGACGGCGCTGGGCTGCGGTGTGGGCAAGAGCTTCGACGCGGGCCGGTTGCGCTACGGCAAGGTGATCCTGCTGGCCGACGCGGACTCGGACGGGCACCACATCACCACGCTGCTGCTGACGTTCTTCTACCGCATGCTGCCGGAGCTGATCCGCACGGGCCGGGTCTTCCTGGCGTGCCCGCCGCTCTACCGCATCGACATGGGCAAGGAGACCTTCTGGGCCGCCGACGACGCCGACCGCGACCGCATCCTGAAGGATCACGCCAAGCGTGGAACCCCGGAGATCACGCGTTTCAAAGGCCTGGGCGAGATGAACCCCAAGGTGCTCTGGAGCACGACGCTGGACCCCAAGACGCGACGCTTGCTGCGCGTGGACATCACCGACGCCATCGCCGCCGACCGGGTCATCAACGAGCTGATGGGCAAGGACCCGCAGGCGCGGTTCCACTTCATCATGGAGCGAGCCGAAGAGGCGGTCGAACTGGACGTGTAGGCCCGGCGGGAGGGATCAACCGCCCGCGACGACCTTGCCCACGCTGAAGATCGGCAGCAGCAGCGACACCGCCACGAAGCCCACGATCACGCCCATGACGCCGACCATCACCGGCTCGATGAACTGCGTGGTGGTCTTCACGGCGGTGTCGAACTCCTCCTCGGTGAACTCGGCGATGCGCGACATCGTCGGGCCCAGGCGACCGGACTTCTCGCCGCTGTGGATCATCTGCGTGACGCTCCGGGGCATGAGCGTGGAACGAAACAGAGGCTCGGAGAGTTGCGAGCCTTGGCGCAGCCGCTGGTCCACCTCGTCCCAGAGCTCCTCGAAGTAGACGTTGTTCGTCACCTGCTTGACGATGGCGATCATGTCCAGCACACTCACGCCGGCGGAGATCATCGTGCCCATGGTGCGGGCGGCGCGGCTGACGTAGAGCAGGCGGAACAGGTCGCGGATCACCGGCGTGTTGAGCTTGATCCAATCAAAGCAGCGTCTGCCGCTGGGCGTCCGCGCGAAGAAGTACCCCCCCACCGCCGCGGCGACCGTGCCCGCCAGCAGCAGGTACCAGTAGCTCTGCAGCACTTCGCTCATGCCCATGAGCAGACGCGTGGGCGCCGGCAGCGTCGCGCCGCGGTTCCCGTAGATCGACGCGAACTTCGGCAGCACGAATCCCAGCAGGAATCCCGTCACCGACACCGCCATCACGAGCATGAAGATCGGATAGCTCAGCGCGCCCTTGACCTTCTTAAGCGTCTGCTGCTCCTTGGTGAGGTAGCGCGCGATGCGGTCGAGCAACTGCGCCATGGTGCCGCTGACTTCGCTGGCCTTGACCAGGCTGGTCATGACCGGGGGGAACACGATGGGAAACTTCTTCAACGCAGCGGAAAGCTCGCCGCCGGCCTGCACCGCGTTCTTCACCTCGCGCGCCACCGCCTTGAAGTGCTCGCTGTTGGCCTGCTCCGTCACGCACTCCAGGGCCTCGCTGATCGGGACGCCCGTCTCGATCATCACCGCCATCTGGTTGGCGAAGACGATGACGTCCTGACGCTTGCACCGCTTGGCGTGCTGCGAGACGGTGAGCAGTTCCTCCTCGGACTGCACCTCCCCGGCGGGGGCGAGCTTGATGATGAACTTGCCCTCGGCGCGGAGCAGTTTGCTCGCCTCCTCGAGGCTGCCCGCGGCGATCGCGCCGCTCATCAGAGCGCCGGCGTTGTCGCGAGACTGGTAGGCGAACTTGGGCATGGTTCGAGGTCCGAGCCGGCGTATCCCTACGCCGACGCACCGGGCTGGGGACAGCCCGGCCCGGAAGAGATCACGTCATCGCGGTGGCGGTGAAGAGTTCCTCCACGGTGGTCAGTCCGGAGCGCACCTTCTCGATGCCGTCGGACTTGAGGGTGACGTACTTGCCGCTGGCACGAGCGATGCGGCGCAGCTCCTGAAGGCCCGCGCCGCGACTGATGGCGTCGAGCGCCTCGTCGTCCGGGGCGTACAACTCGTAGACGCCCACGCGGCCGGAGTAGCCCTGGTTGCGGCACTTGACGCAGCCGGTCCCCTTGAACAGGGTCTCGATGGGCGGCAGGCCCTCGCACAGCCGATCCAGCGTGCGTCGCACCGCGGGGGTGATTTCCACCTGCTCTTTGCAGTGCGGGCAGATGCGACGGATCAGCCTCTGGGCGAGCACACCGCGGATCGACGCCGCCACGAGGTAAGGTTCCACGCCGATGTTGAACAGCCGGGTCACGGCGCTGGGGGCGTCGTTGGTGTGCAGGGTCGAGAGCACCAGGTGCCCGGTAAGGGCGGCCTGGGTGGCGATCTTGGCGGTCTCGGCGTCACGGATCTCGCCGAGCATGATGATGTCCGGGTCCTGTCGCAGCAGCGAACGCAGTGCACCGGCGAAGGTGAAGCCCGCCTTCTCGTTGACCTGGAACTGGTTCACGCCCGGGAGATTGAACTCCACCGGGTCCTCGACGGTGCAGATGTTGACGGTGTCGTCGACGATCTCGTTGAGCGAGCCATAGAGCGTCGTGCTCTTGCCGCTGCCGGTGGGCCCGGTGACGAGGACCACGCCGTTGGGCTCGTGGACGAGGGCGCGCCACTTCTCGAGCATCTCGAACCCGAAGCCGAGCTTCTCGAGGCTGGCGGTGGCGCCCTTGTTGTCGATGATGCGGATCACGACCTTTTCGCCGTACTTCCCGGGCATCGTCGAGACGCGCAGGTCGATGGGCCGCTTGTCGAGCACGACGGAGATGCCTCCGTCCTGCGGCACGCGGCGCTCGGAGATGTCCATGCCCGCCATGATCTTGATGCGCGAGACGATGGCGGGGGTCATCTGCGCCGGGGGTCGCATCTTCTCGAAGAGATTGCCGTCCACGCGATACCGCACGCGCAGGGTCCCATCGCCCGGCTCGACGTGGATATCGCTGGCGCCCTCGTTGACGGCGCAGTAGACCAGGTAGTTGACCAGCTTGACCACCGGCGAATCGCCCGCGGCGGACTCGATGTCGCTGATGTCGGTGACCTGCTTCTCGACGAGCGTGAGGTCCTGTTCGCCGAGCTTGCCCATCATCTCATCGATGACAAAGACGTTGGCCTTGGGCAGGTGCTGCTGCAGGGTGGAGCGGATGTCCTTGGGCGTGGCGGCGACGACCTGGACCGACGCCTTGGTGAGCTTCTGGATCTCCTCGATGAGGAAGACATTGGTCGGCTCGTTGAGCGCGACGGTGAGCTTGCCGTTGACGAGGAAGAGCGGCAGGACGCAGTTCTTGTCGATGAACTCGCGCGGCAGAACTTCGACGACCTTGGGGTCCGCCAGACGGGGATTGACGCGGGCGAAGGGGACGCCATACGCCCCGGCGAGCACCTCGAGCACCTGCTCTTCGGTGACGAACTTCAGCTCCACGAGCACCTCGCCCAGGAGCTTCTTGTGGCCCTTCTCCTTCTGGTACGCCAGCGCCTGACTGATCTGATCCTGGGTGATGAACCCCTTGTCCAGGAGCAGGTCGCCCACGCGGAGCGTGCGCTGCTCAGCGGGCTTGGCGAGGGTCGAAGCTGTTTGAGTTTCCGCGGGCATGGTTCACCTCAGGCTCTTGATGGCGGTCTCCACGTCGGGGTGTCGGTCGAACCGCCCAGCCAACCGGGTCATCTCGAGGATCTTCAGAACGTTGGGCTGAACACCGCTGAGCCGGACCTGCCCCAGTTGCTCGCCGCAGCGCTCCTGGAGCCAGACGAACGTTTCGAGCCCCGCCGAGTCGACAAACTCCACGCCGCTCAAGTCCAGGACGAAGTCGCGCACGCTCTTGTCCAGCTTGGTCGAGGCGAGCTTGCGCACCTGGTCCACCTGGTCGGCGATCAGATCGCCCGCGATGGTGAACACGCTCAGTTGATCGTGGTCCTCGTGCGAGAGTTTCATGGCGCGTGCTCCTGGATCTGGCTGCGATCGTTGTGCGTGGCCAGCAGCTTGCGGAACGGGTCGAAATCCATCGCGACGAAGAGGGCCGCCAGGTCCGGGTCGAACTGACTTCCGGCGCAGCGGGTCACCTCGCCCAGCACCTGCTCGAGCATCAGCGCTCGGCGGTAGGTGCGGTTGGAGCTCATGGCGTCGAAGGAGTCCGCCAGGCAGATCAGTCGGCCCAGCAGCGGGATGTCCGCCCCCGCCAAGCCCATCGGGTAGCCCCTGCCGTCCCAGCGTTCGTGATGGTGCAGCACGCCCGGGATCAGGTCTTGCATCTGACGGATGTCCGCCAGAATGCGGGCGCCGATCTCCGGGTGCTTCTTGATGGCGTCGAACTCCTCCGCGGTGAGCTGCCCGGGCTTGCACAGCACCGCCTCGGGCACGCCGATCTTCCCCACGTCGTGCACCAGCGCCGAGACGTAGACACGCTCGACCGTGTGAGCGTCCAGGCCCGCGGCCTGCGCCAGCATTCGGCTGAGCAGCGCCACCCGCTCGGAGTGGCCGTGCGTGTAGCTGTCCTTGGCGTCGATCGAGGCCGTCAACGCGTGCAGCACGCCCAGGAACATGGCGTGCATGTCCTCGTAGAGCATCGAGTTCTCGAGGAAGATCGCCAGGCTGCCCGCCAAGGAGGAGCAGAGCTTCGTGTCCACCGAGGTCAGGTGCGACCCGTCGAGCTTGTTGGCGCCCAAGAGAAGCCCCAGCGAACGTCCCTCGCGCACCAGTTCCACGACCAGCAGGTCGCGCGCGATGCGGCCCAGGTGCGGGACCCCCAGCGACGCGGCGTCGTCGAGGATCAGCCCGCCGCGGCGAGACAGCTCGGGCAGCCGCGTCAGCAGCAGTTTCCCGATGCGTCGCAGCATCGCGGGATCGCAGTCCGGATGACCGGCGGTGAAGCTCTGGCCCGCCAGGTCGCCCAGCCGCGGATCGTCGTCGGCCAGTTGCAGCGTCATCCACGTCAGCCCCGCCACCTCGCGCAGCCCGGCGCAGGCGTCGGTGAGAAACTCCAGCGGCGCCGCGCCCCGGGCGTTGACGGTCATGCTCGACGAGAGCTTGTAGAGCAGGCTCAGTTCCTCGTACGACTCGCCCAGTTGCGCGGACAGCCCCTGCAGCTCCGCGAGCCTGCGGTCGATCTCCAGCGAGTCCTCGTGCATCCAGGCGATGGACATGGCCATCCGCGCCGCTTCCGACTCGGTGAGCAACGCCGCGGCATCGACTCGGGCGATCGCGGCCTGCAGATCGGTCTGCCGTCCGTCGCAGACCAGACGGAACTGCTCGCTCTGAAGCAGGGCGTGGCCCAGCAGGAGCGCCACCACGATCGGCTCGTGTTCGCGCGCGGTGCGAGGCGGCCCCACGCGTCGCCGGCGAGTCGTGGGCAGCGCCAGCAACCAAAGCCCGGGCCAGAACTCCACCGCCGACCCGCGCTGGTCGCGCAGCGCCGCGAAGAGCCTCCGCGCCGTGGCGACGAAGATCGGCGAACCCAGGATCAACCGCTCCACCCAGCGTCCCCCGCCCGCCGGATGCACCGTGGTCTGCCCGTCCTGGCTCAGCGACGCCAACGTCACGCCTAGGCCGGACAGACGCTGCGCCATCCGCTCCGAGACGAGCGCGGGCGAGACTGCACCGGGTTGAATCTGAGCGGCTTTCACGGTCGTTCACGAGGCTTTCTGCGGCGCGGCGATCCCGCCACGGGTGAGCAGTTCACGCACCTTCTCCAGGATTCCCGAGGGGCTGAAAGGTTTGCTGACAACATCGGCGATGTTCGTCTGCTCCAGCACGTCCGGCGCCAGCGAGAAACCCCGGGCCGTGATCATCAGCGCTGGCGTGGTCCGCGTCGCTTCGTGCTCCTTGAGTTTCTGGCACAGCTCCAGACCGTTGACGATGGGCATCTGCAGGTCCGTGACCACCAGGTCCGGCCGGTGCTCCAGCGCCAGCGCCAGCGCCTCTTCGCCGTCCTCCGCGGTGATCACGTCGTAGCCCGCGTTCGTGAGCTTGAGCGAGACGACGTGCACGATGTGACACTCGTCGTCGGCGACCAGGATCAGCGGCTTGGTTCGGTTCATGGTCACTCCCCCTCCGCCAACGGCAGGACGATCTCGAACGTGCTGCCCACGTTGGACTGGCTTTGAACGGTCACCCTTCCGCCGTGCACTGTCTCGATGATCTGCTTGACCAGGCTCAGCCCCAGCCCCGTCCCCTTGGCGATCTTCTTGTGGTCCTGCACGCGGTAGAACTTGTCGAACACGTGCGCCTGGTCCGCGGCGGGGATGCCCACGCCGTTGTCGCTCACGCTCACGTGGACGGTGCGTTTCTTCGCGTCCACCTGGCTGCTCACCACGACCCGCCCCTTCCCGTCGGCGGGCGTGTACTTGATCGCGTTGCCCACCAGGTTCAGCACCACCTGGTAGATCATGTCGCGGTCGGCGAACACCTGGTGGTACAGCGGCGAACCGCCCCCGCCCTGGCCGAGCAGTTCGATCTTCCGTGCCCGCGCCTGCGGACGCATCACGTCGATCACCTCGTTGACGATCTGCGGCAGCGAGACGTACTCACGCTGCACCTTGACCACGCCGGCCTCGATCCGGCTGATGTTCAGGATGTTGTCGATCAGGCGCTGAAGCCGATTCGTCTCGCCCTGGATGATGTTGTAGAACTCCAGCCGCGTCGCCTCGTCGGCGGCCTCGCCGTCCACGAGCATCTCCACGTACGCCTTGATGCTCGACAGCGGCGTGCGCAACTCGTGCGACACGTTCGAGACGAACTCGGTCTTCATCTCCGAGACTTCTTTCTCGTGCGTGATGTCATGCAGAATGGTGACCACGCCCACCGGCTCGCCCGGCGCGTTGCCCGCCGGGTTGCTCACCATCGTCAGCGTCACGTCGTAGACCACCGCGTGCCCCTCACGGGTGATGGTGTGCTCGACGTGGCGACGCATCGAAGGGTCGCCGCCCTCGCGTGTGTCCTTGATCAGTTTCACCAGCGTGGGGTCGAGGATCACCTGGTCCACCGGCTTGTGCCCGGTCAGCGCCGCTTCGAGGTCAAAGCCCAGCGCCCGCGCGGCGGACTCGTTGACCATGATGACCTCGTTGAAGGCGTCGGTGACGACCACCGCGTCGGTGATGGCGTTGAGGATCGCCTCGCCGTGCCGCCGCTGCGCGTCGGCGATGCGGAGCTGGACCTCCAGCTCGCGGCGGTGGTTGGCCAGTTGCTCGTTGCGATGCCGGAGCGAGGCGATGGCGCGTTCCGCCGCCTGCGCCACGGGCGTGAGTCCCATGCCCACGGGCGCGAGCGATCGCTCCACGGCGGCCACGCCGCTACCCTGGCGCTGACTGCGCCCCAGCGACTCGATGAAGCCCACCAGCCGGACCATCTCGGTGTCGAGTCGGCTGACGATCAGCCAATGCAGCAGGCCCAGCGCCACGCCCAGACCCGCGGCCGAGAGCACCAGGTGGGCGAGGTGCGCCAGCGAGCCCTCGCGGGTCAGCGCCACCAGCGCAGACCCACCGCCGGGCGACGACGACGAGACCGCCACCAGCAGGGCCGCCGCCAGCCCCACGCCCAAACTGAGCCATTTCCCTAACGACAAGGACTGCCTCCTCCCCACCTCACCGCGGACCGTTTCCCCGGACGGGTCGGCGGCGAGGCGTTCCCCCCTTAATCGGAATTCAAGGCCCACCTCCGGTGACACGGGTGAGCAACTGTTGCGCCTGCGCGTCGTCGGGTTGACGCCGCAGCGCTTCACGATAAGCGCCGGCGGCTTCGTCGCGGCGCCCGGCGCTCTCCAGCGCCAGACCGCGCAGGATGATCGGTGCGGTGATGTCCGGGGCGAGCTGCGCGGCCTTGTCGAAGAGCGCGATGGCGCGCTCGAGGTTGCCGCGCTTCTGGAACACCACGCCGGAAAGGAGCGGGCCCTCGTGACGCCGGGGCGCCAAGGCGCTGACGCGGTGCGCCGCGAGTTGCACGCCCTGCATGTCGTCCTGATCGAAGGCGATCTCGCCGAGCTTGATCCAGGCCTCCACGTCGGTCGGATCGCTGCGGGTGAGCTTGAGATACTCCGCCTTCGCGTCGTCGAGCTTGCCCATGGCGCGGTAGCACTCGCCCAGCGAGCGGCGCAGGTCGCGGCGGTCCTGGAGCGACTCGATCTCCAACAGTCGCTGGAGGTCCACGGCGGCTTCGCTGAACTGCTGGGCGCCGATGCGCGCCTGCACCAGCAGCTCGACGATCTGCGGATCGTCGGGGCGGATGAGCACCGCCTGGCGGAGATAGTCCACCGCCCGGGCGTGCGCTTCCTTGACGAGATAGAGCTGGCCCAGCGCCACGCGGATGCCCGCGTTCTGGTCGAAGTAGACGAGCTTGCCTTCGAGCAGGGACTTGGCGTCGTCCCAGCGATCGACCGCCACGAGCATCTCGGCCACCGCCATGACGTAGGCGGGGTTGTCGTGGACGAGGTCGGCTGCGGCCTGATAGCTCGCCAGGGCGTGGTCGAACTGCTGCCAGCGCTGGTAGACCAGGCCGTAGTAGTAGTGGGCGTCGGCGAGCTTGGGGTCGAGCTCGATGGCGGTCTTGAACCGAGAGGCGGCGTACTCGAGTCGGCCACGCTCCAGGCCCACGCGGCCGGCCAGGAGGTGCACCCGCGGGTTGCTCGGGTGCGCCGACACCGCGTCGCGCAGCGTCTTTTCGGCCTGGTCCAGGTCGCCGGTGTCGAACTGGCGCTGCGCCATGTTGAGCATCAGGTCGCTGCGCGCCGCCAGCCAGCGGTTCTCGGCGGCCTTGACGTTCTGCTGGTGCGTCTGCGTCAGGCTGCCGCACCCGGTCACCGCCAGCGTGAGCAAGGCTGCCGCTGTGGTCTTGATCGCTCCGTCGAATCTCTGCGTCATGGCGTGATGCCTCCGTGTTCTCTTTCCGTCCGCCGAGTCAAGCGAACCGCGGCCCGTCAAGGCCGCGGTTCGGGGTCGTGTTGTCGTTCAGTCGATGATCGGCACTTCCGCGGTGGCCTGGTCGGGTTGGACCGCGGCGTCGGCTTTCAAGTGCTCTTCCACCATCTTGTCCACCGCGCCCTTGAGGATCGAGCGGTTGGGCCAGTAGAGCTTCTGACCGGTGAGCTTCTCACGCAGCTTCTGACCCTCGACGTTGGTAGGGTCGAGGTTGGTGGCCATGTTGACCGACCAGAGGGCGCGTTCGGTGTCGCCGGCCTCGTAGCTCTTGATGGCGTTCTGCATGTGCGAGGCCACGAGCTTGCTGCGGCTAAAGGGCAGCAGCGCCTGACGCGCGCCGAGCGTGGCGAGCTCGACCTGGTCCTCCGCCTCCTCGCCCGCGGCGTACATCGCCTGGTCCTTCTGGATCGTGGGGGTGACGAGGAAGATCACCTCGTCGCGTTCGACCACATCGTCCTGGCCCCGGAACGCGATGCCCAGGATCGGCACGTCGCCCAGCACCGGCGTCTGACGGCGATTCACCGTGGTCGAGTCCTTGAACAGTCCGCCGAGCACCACCGTCTGGCCCGACTGCACCATGATGTTGGTGGTCAGTTCCTGGTTGCTGGTGTTGGGGATCACCGTGTCGCCCACGGTGGTGGGTTCGCCGTCGGAGATCGACGGACGCAGTTCCATACGGACCATGCCGTCGTCGCTGATGAAGGGACGGACGGTCAGTTGCGTGCCGACCTCGAGGAACTCGACGGTCTGCGTGGTGCTGGTGTCGGACTGCTGGGTGCTGAGGTAGCCGAGCTTTTCACCGATGAGGATGTCCGCTCGCTGCCGGTTGAGCACGAGGATCTTGGGATTGGCCAGCACGGTCGTGTCGGTGACGCTGTCGAGCGCCTCGATCATGGCGGAGATGTGGTTGGTCACGATGCCCACGCGAGCGGTGGGGTTGGGGTTGGAGATTATGTTGGAGCTCTGGCCCGCGCCGCCGCTGTCGCCGCTCAGGGCGTCCTCCAACCCATCGACCACGTCGAAGGGATCGGTAAAGGCGTCGATGCCCAGCGAACCCACGACGCTCAGGTCCACGCCGAAGGCGTTGTCTTCGTTGAGCTTGGCCTGGAGCACGGTGGCCTCGATGAGCACCTGCTTGGGACGTTGATCCAGGTCCGTCAGGACCGCGACGATCTCGTCCACGTTCTCCTGGAAGTCACGGATGATCAGCGTGTCGGGGTTGGCGAAGGTCTTGGCGCCGCCGTCCGAGACGCTGGGCTGGTAGCCCTGCGCCACGTCGCCGCTGACCGCGATGCTGCCCGAGCCCGAGAGCAGAGGCGTCACGAACGTCGAGGCGTCGGTGGCGGTGAGATAGTTCAAGCGATGCACGCGGGTCACCGCCTTGCGGCTGGCTTCCTGGATCGCCTTGATCTCGTCGGCGGTGTACACGTGAATGAAGTTGCCCTTCTCGACGTAGCCCAGCCCGTTGGTGTGCAGGATGGCGTCGAGGGCTTCGTAGAAGTCCACGTCGTACAGGTCCGCGGTCACCGAGCCCGAGACGTTGCGGCTGGCGACGATATTGCGTTGGCTCTGGATCGAGAGGAGTTGCAGCACCTTGGCCAGGTCCAGGTCCTTCACGTGCAGGTCGATGGTGCCGAAGGTCGAGACCTTCACCGCCTGAGCGTTGAGGTCGGCCTGCTCGGCGGGGACCGCCTCGGGTTCGGGCGCCACCTGCTCCTCCGCGAAGACGCTCGGAGGTGTGGTGGACTCTTCGATCACCGGGGCTGCCTGATCGGGCGCAGCGGTCTCATCCGCCCCGAGCGCCTTGGTGGAATAAACCCACCCCTGTGTGCAAAAAAAAGCCGCCGCCGCAAGTCCCGTGATGAGTTTCGTACGCATGCTCCAGCTCCTTTTGTCGTGCCCCGCAGGGCAAACGCCTCCGTTGGCTCACAGTTCCAGTTCGAACGTCACGCTCCCACTCGTCGCACCGGCCCCAACGCGGGGTCGGGTCAGCTCCAGGATCACGCTCCGCTGCCGCACTTCCTTGAGCACCCATCCATCGACGCTCTGCCCCTGGAAGACCACCAGTCCATTGACCAGCGCCCGCGGTCGCTCGCCGGGCACCGTGGCTTCGAGCTTGAGCCTGCCCTTGGCGGTGGCGATCAGCTGGCTGTCTTGCACTACATCGGCTGTATCGGACCCTGACTTTTCCACCCCCGCCGTCGCGGAACTGTCGGTTCCGGCTTGGGGCGCCAAGGTGTAATGCGAGGTGGGCCACCCGAACAGATCGCGGGTCAGGTCCTGCTGCATCAGCGTCTGAACCAGCGGACGCTTGATCGTCGGCGTAAACTCGCCCGCCAGCGAACCGCTCTGCCCGGCCTCGGCCAGACTCGCGGTGGGCACCGCCACCGCGGTTCGCGGCACCTGCTTGAGCAGCAGTCTGCCCCAGAGCAGCATGCCCACCGCCAGCAGGCCCAGCATCATCCCCAGCTTCTTCTTGTCCGCGGTGATCTGGCGGACCCATCGTGGCGTCTGGCCGCTCATGGCTGCCTCACCGTCTGGTCGGCGTCCGACCCCTGGGGCGTGAAGAATGCGCTGAGTTGCAGCCGAACCTCCGGCTGACGGTCGCGCTCCCGCGGATCACTGGTGATCTCCAGCTCGTCGATGCGGACCAGCCGCGGCGTGGCCTCGACCCGTTGCAGGAACGCGAACGTGCTGGGGAAATCACCCTCAAACCGGATCGACAAGGGAATCCTGCTGTAGTTGGCGTAGCGCTCCACCGGGCGCGTCTGCGTCTCCTGCTTCAGAGCGCCACGTCCGGTGCCGGTCCCCACGGTCTGCGCCAGGTCGGTGCTCAGCTGCTTGAGCAGCGACGCCAGGTCCGCCTCGCGCGGGACCAGCCGATGCGAACTGGCGACGATGCGCCGAAGCTCCACCACGTCCTGCGCCAGGGCGACAATGGCGGTGGTGTTGTTCTGATCGGCGTTGAGCTGCGCCTTGGCGTGGCGGATCTGCGTCGCCAGGCGGCGCATCTTCGCCAGGTGCGGCAGCCAGAAGCCCGCGACGAAGATCACCGTCAGCCCCGCCAGCACGATGAGCGTCCGCGCCTGATCGCGTTCAATCCGCATGAGCCACCTCGCTGGTGAGGGGTGAGGGGTGACGGGTGGCGGGTGCGGGCATGGGTTCCTGGTAATCCCGGTCCAAGGCCACTTCCAGTTCGACGGCGAACTCGCGCACCGAGTAGCCGCGCACCGTGGCGGCGCGGCTGTAGTGCATCTTCACGTTCGAGAACAGCTCCACCTCGGTGAGCCGACCCACGAAGTTGGCGACCTCCACGTCGCTGGGCGAGAGACCTCGCACCTCCAGTCGAATCAGGTCCGGCTCGGACACCGCGGGCTTCTTCGTGCCGGGGCTGGGCTGCGGTCCGGTCGTCGCCGCCGCCGGGGTCGGACGCAGCGTCTTGACCGTCATCCCCGTCATCGCCAGCGACTCGGGCATCAGACTTCCGAGCGTCGCCAGCACCGTGGTGTGGTTCACCGGCTGCGCCAGCTCACGCTGAACCTTCACCTGGTGAAGAAGCAACACCCGCTGACCCTGGAGCTTGCTCATCTCCGTCACGCGATTGCGATTGGCGTTGAGCTCCTCCTGCACCGCCCTGGCGTAGACGGCACGCTCGCGCAGGTGCACCCGCGCCAGGAAGAACCAGCCCACCATGCCCGCGGCGACCATCGCGATCAGCGCCCCCTGTCGCCAGGCGCGTTGCCTGCGGAGCTGCTCGGCCACGAACGTCTGCGGTAGGAAGTCAACGTTGATCACGCCGCGTCCCTCTTGCTTTCAGCCGCTTCCGCCACGATGAGTCGGCAGCCCGTGCTCGGGCACGGAGGCCTCATGCTCAGTCCCGCCGCGACCATCCATTGACCGTTCAGCCCCGCCACGCCCTGACCGGGCATCGCGCCCTGGGACTCCTGCTCGCCCACCACCGCCACTCCCGACTCCTCTTGGAGCACTTTGACCAGGCACGGATCGCCCGCCTCGCCGCCCACCACGAAGGCGCGCTCGGGCCTGCGGCCGCGGAATGTGACGCTGTAGTAGCGCAGGCACAGGCTCACCTCGCGCGCCAGGTCCGCCATGAGCGGACGCACCGCGTCGAAGACCGCGCGTTGCACGCCCACCGCGGCGCCCTGGTCACCGCTCATGGGCTGCCGCCGTGTCTCCGCGGCGTCGGCGGGCGA
This sequence comes from uncultured Phycisphaera sp., assembly GCA_964496285.1. Lineage (GTDB taxonomy): Bacteria > Planctomycetota > Phycisphaerae > Phycisphaerales > Phycisphaeraceae > CAZBXW01. The sequence continues at coordinate 135,433 of CAZBXW010000002.1, read as the reverse complement.
GAGTCGAAGCTTCTTCGCCACCGCGTCGTTGAACTGCCGACCCCCCAGGTCGATAAGCTTGAAGAACACCACGCGCCCGCTGCGCACCACCAGCACCTTCGTCGAGGAGTACCCCACGTCCAGAAGCACCTGGGCCTCGGCGTCCGGCTTGAGTTCCTCACCGTGACTCAGGCACCGCGCCAGCGCGCTGGGGACGCACTCGATGGCCGTGGGCGTCCCGCCGGCGCGAACCGTCGCATCAAGCACCTCGTGCACCTTCGCCGACGGGGCTGCAAGCAGGATGATCTCCTGCCGCGAGTCCTCGCCTTGGCGGACCTCGCCGGCGTCAAAGAACTGCAGATGCATCCCGCCCACGACCGCCTCGCCCTTGCCGGCTTCGCCGCTGCGCAAGCGGTCGAGGGCTTCCCACTCCACCGCCGCCGCCAGCTCGTCCGGGGGCATCTGCGGCAGTCGGAGATTCTTGTAGCTGATGGCGGACGCCGGCAGGCTCGCCACGATCGAACGGCCCGCGAACGAGGCGGAACCCAGCAGTTCGTGCAGCGCTCGTGCCAGCGCCTCGACCCGGCCGGCGCCGCTGGCGGGCGTGTCGGTCGGCAGCGTCACCGCCGCCTTGGCGTGCAGGGCGAATCGCCGCTGCGCGCCCGGAGGCCCCAACGGTCGCAGTTGCACCGCGCGCAGCGTGTGCGCCCCGAAGTCCACACCGATGGGACACCGCGCCCCGGGCCCCTTGAGCATGTTCAGCCATGTCCCCAACACAGTCTGCCTCCTCCCCTGGGTGCCGCTGCGGTCAATTCACCGGGGCCACCGTGATCCGCCCGGTGAAGGGCGCGATGGTGGCGCGGTAGCGCAGGTTGTTGGCCACCAGGTCCACGCTTCCCCCGGTCGAAGGCGTGCCCAGATCGTCGTACTCGATGAAAACGTCACCGCCCAGGTTCACGTTCTCCAGCCGCACGCCGGCGAAACGCCCGTCGCGCGAGAAGTCCACCACGTAGTTGGACGAGCTGGACCCGGTGCCGCGATAGGTCGAGGCCAGCGTCGTGCCGTGGGCGTCGGTCATGCGATAGCTGTTGGCCGAGGCGTCGAACACGATGCGTCGCGGCGTCTGCCGGGCGATCGCTTCGTTCTGGGCGTAGAGCAGGTCCGCGATGACCATCCGCGCCGCCGCCTGCACCGTGAGCGTGCCGCTCTTGAGCATCTGCGGCACGACCATCGCCGCCGCCAGACCCACGATCGTCACCGTGATCAGCACCTCGATCAGGGTGAAGGCGCGTCGGCTCGTGATGGTCAGAGGTGTGGTCATCTCAGTCCTTCTTGGCGCCCTCGACACGGACGCGAGCCTCGCCGCTCTTGAGCAGCGCGGCGAGCTGATCCATCTTCTGGTTCATGCCCTTGAGCAGGTCGATCATCTCTTTTCGCTGAGCGCCGGCGTCGGGCAGGCCACCGGCGTGAGCGCTGGGCGTGACGCTCGAAAGCGCCTCGCCGGTCCACAGCGTCCAGAGATGCAGAGTGAGCACCACCGTCAGCACGGTGAGCACGACGTTGAGGTAACGCAGTGATCGCATATCGATCTCCTTCCCACTGCTTATCGACCCAAACGCGCACATCGTTTAGTGAGCCCGGGCCTTCACGCCCCCGGGGTGTCGGGCCCGAGAACGGCCCGGCTCGCGGGGCTCAGTAATCGAAGTACGGCCTCCCCGTGGCGTCCGCGCCCGGAAGGTTCGCGACGATCGTGCCGGTGGCGGGCTGGTAGAGCCAGGACTCGGGCCCGACCGGACCGGTGGGGAACGTCGCGTCGTCCGGAAGCACCCGCACGTCGAAGCGCTGCGTGAAGGGGTTGACCGGGATGCCCTGGAGATAGGGCCCGAACTGGAACTCGGCGTGCCGCGTCGAAGAGGTCTGGCCCGCAAGGCTCGAGTGCTTCGTGAGCTGCTCCACCAGGGCGTCGGCGGTCGGAGTGGCCTGGGTGTCGCCCTGGGGATAGCCCGGCGCCACGCCGTTGTGCTGGGCACGGTAGAGCAGGACCTGCATGCGAAGGTGTCGCAAGTTGTCGCGCAGCGCCGCCTGTCTCGCCTCGCCCGCCGCGGAGCTGATGTTGGGCATCACCATCGCCGCCAGCACGCCCAGGATGATCACCACGATGAGCACTTCGATGAGCGTGAAGGCTCGCGGCGCAGAAGAAAGCCCGAACGTGGGTACGCTCGGGCTTACGATGAGGCTTGTTCTTTGCTTGACGTGCATGAGGCGAATCTCGATTGCCTCGCGCGGGGGGTGGCGACAAAGACCGCCCGGGCGGTTAGGCCGGGGCGGTCGAAGGTTGTGCGATTCAGTAGGTGGCCACGTCAGAGGTGGGCACGCCACCGGGGAAGACCTTGGCGGCGAGGGTCGCGGACATGACGGCCCTGATGCCGCCGGTGGCCGCGGTGTACTCCCAACCCACGCCCGCGGCGGCAGCGGCAGCGGTGGTCGAGCTGTTCTCGAAGGGGTTCTTGGGCGCCTGCTGCAGGTACGGGCCCACTTCGTTGCCCGAGCCGTTGCCCGCCGTGCCGGCCGAGTCAGGCTCGGTCTTGGTGGTCAGGTTGCCCCAGAGCTGGGCCAACGTCGGGTAGCTGCCGTTGTGCTGCACCTGGTACAGCTCCAACTGGCTTCGGATGGTCTGCAGCTGAGAAATCAGGCTGCTGCTCTTGGCGCTCTCGCTGGCGCTGGTGAACTGCGGGATGACGATCGCGGCCAAAATGCCCAAGATCACCACCACGATCAGGATTTCCACCAACGTAAAGCCCTTGGCACTCTTGCGAATCATTGAAGTTCTCCTCAAAAAGGCTGTCCGACCCACGTTTCGACTCACGGGTCCACGCGAACCCGATCCCATCTGCGTTCGTCCCGACCGTTCCGCCCGAGCGTGGCGTCCGCGGTTGCTCGCCCAGCTCATGCGGCACAGTCAGCGACGCTGCGTTGTTCATCGACCGCTTGAACGTCCGACTTAACCGCAGCGTCCTGAAACTTGCATCGACCCGCCGGGCCGATGCGGACCAGCAAGCCAACGATTCGCGCACCGAGCGAGCAAGTCCCTCGGTCCCTCCCACGCCACAGCGATGGATCGTGGTCAGCAGAATCCTCACAGACAATCCAGAAGGACAAACCAGAGGTGATCGGTTGGCCGGAACGGCTTATCGGCCTTCATCCGCGTTCATCGACGGCTCGCCCTTGAGATAGGCAGCCGCCCCGACTCTCATTCGCCCGTCTCCAGCACCGCCATGAACGCCTCCTGCGGGATGTCCACGGTGCCCACGCGCTTCATGCGTTTCTTGCCTTCCTTCTGTTTCTCGAGCAGTTTTCGCTTTCGGCTCACGTCGCCGCCGTAGCACTTGGCGGTGACGTTCTTGCCCACGCTCTTGATGGTCTCGCGTGCCACGACTTTGCCGCCGATCGCCGCCTGGAGCGGGATCTCGAAGAGGTGACGGTCGATCTCCTTCTTCAGTCGCAGCAGCAAAGCCCTGCCGCGCTGCTCGGCCTTGAGCCGGTGCACGATGATCGACAGCGCGTCCACGCGGTCGCCGTTGATCAGGATGTCGAGCTTGACTAGGTCGTCGTTGCGGAAGCCGGTGAGCTGGTAGTCCATCGTGCCGTAGCCGCGGGTGATGGACTTGAGCTTGTCGTAGAAGTCGAAAATGATCTCCGAGAGCGGCAGATCGTAGACAAGGATCTGTCGCGTGGCGGAGAGGAACTCCTGCTTCTTGTAGACGCCGCGACGGTCGCCGCAGAGCTTCATCAGATCGCCGATGTGCTCCTTGGGCGTGATGATCTCGACGTTGACGATGGGCTCGCGAATCTCGCGGACCTTGGACATGTCGGGCAGGTCGGCGGGGTTGTTGATCTGGATCGTCGAGCCGTCGGCCAGCCCGACCTCGTAGGTCACGGTGGGTGCGGTCTGCACGATGGTCACGCCGCCCTCGCGTTCGAGGCGTTCCTGGATGATCTCCATGTGGAGCATGCCCAGGAACCCGCAGCGGAAGCCGAAGCCCAGCGCCTCGGAGTTCTGCGGGGCGAAGGTGAAGCTCGCGTCGTTGAGCCGCAGCCGCTCGATGGCGTCGCGCAGCTGCTCGAACTGCGTGGCGCCCGAGGGGTAGAAATCGCAGAAGACCATGCGCTGCGGCTCACGGTAGCCCGGCAGCGGCTTGTCCGCGGGCTGGTTCTCGAGCGTGATGGTGTCGCCGATGCTCACGTCCTCGAGCGACTTGATCGCCGCGACGATGTAGCCCACCTCGCCGGCCTCGATCGGCTCCTTGATCGCGGTCATCCGCGGCGTGAACTTGCCCAGCTCCGTGATCGTCCACGATCGGCCCTTGCCCATCATGCGGATCTTGTCCCCGACCTTCAGACTGCCGTTGAACAGACGGATGTAGGTGATGACGCCGCGGTAGTCGTCGTACTCGCTGTCGAAGATCAGCGCCTGCGTCTTCTCCGCCTCGCCGCCCTTGGGCTTGGGCATGCGATTGCAGATGGCGTCGAGCAGCTCGGGCACGCCCAGGCCGGTCTTGGCCGAGACGTACAGGCAGTCCTCCGCCTTCAGGCCCAGCACCTGCTCGATCTCCATCGCCACCTCTTCGGGCCGGGCGCTCTGCACGTCCACCTTGTTCACCACCGGGATGATCTCCAGCCCGGCCTCGACCGCCATATAGGCGTTGGCGACGGTCTGCGCTTCCACGCCCTGCGTCGCGTCCACCACGAGCACCGCCCCCTCGCACGCCAGCAGCGCCCGACTCACCTCGTAGTGAAAGTCCACGTGCCCGGGCGTGTCGATGAAGTTCAGCTCAAAGGGTTGCCCCTGGTACTCGCCGCTGCGGGGTTTGTACCTGACGCTCACGGCGCTGGCCTTGATGGTGATGCCGCGCTCGCGTTCGAGGTCCATGCCGTCGAGGAACTGAGCGACCATCTCGCGCTCGGAGATGGCGCCGGTGGTCTGGAGCATGCGGTCCGCCAGGGTGCTCTTGCCGTGGTCGATGTGGGCGATGATGCAGAAGTTGCGGATATTCATGGGGAGAATCGGGATTGTAGCAGCGAGGCTCGGGCGATGGAGAACGGCGCTCTGTCGCGTCAGTCGCGGTAGCCGAGTTGGCGGTTGAGCCTGCCCGCAGCCAGCCCAAAGACGCGCAGCTGCCAGCGCGAGAGCTCGGTGCGCCATCGCTCGTCGGCGAAGTGCCGAGGGTCCGCCTTCTTGTAGAAGTCCAGATCGATCTGTCGATTGTCCGTCAGCGTGGCGCTCTGGCCGCCCAGGTCCATGCGCGTGGGCGAGGCGTTGCGGGACTGGTAATGCAGCTCGTTGAGATTCTGCTCGCGGGCGATGGTGCTCATCGAGCCGGGGTTGCCACCGAGGTAGTGCGACTGCACTTTCCAGTACTCGAGCATGGCTGGGTCGAAGGTCAGGCTCAGCCGATCACAGACGCCCGGCAGGTCGCGCTCGAGGTGGTTGAGCAAGGCCTCGAAACCCACGACCAGGGTGTGCCGCGGGTCCTGGGCCGCGAGCAAACGCTGCTTCTTTCGGAGCGAGGAGGCCCAGGAACGAGCGGCACGCCAGACCGTCAGGCGGGCGTCTTTGCGCATCGCACTGGCCGCCACCGCGCGACCGTCGCGCACCAGCAGAACCCAACGCGTATTCAGCCCCCGCTGCCGCACGAGGAACTTGCGCGTGTTGGTGATCACAAGCACGCGCTTGCCCGCGATCCGCGCGATCTGCAGGTAGGGGTTCTCGGTGGAAGCGGGATCGAACTTCGACCACACGGGGCAATCGCTGCCGTGCAACGTGCACAACGGGACCCCCGAGCGCGTCATGGAGTCGATCTCGCCCACCACGAAGGCCCGCGGATGAGCGCCGAGCAGGGACGCCAGCCAGGTGCTGCCGGAGAACGAGGTCGAAAGGACGTTGATGAGAAGGATGTCCGACGCCGGATCGGTCATACCGCGCATCTTAGCGGTGGGGTTCGGGGTGAGCCATCGCCGCCTCAGGCGCGGCGGCGGGACGATCACGGCCCGGGCAGCGTGGCGGGATCGTAGCTCAGCGGCCTTGCCGCACGCAGGGCGGTGACCCGCGCGAAGACGTGACGCAGACGATCAGCGTGCCCCCGCGCCAGTCGAACGTCCACGCGAAGCAGTTCGCGCAGGCAACCCACGCGATCGCGCAGGCAGACCGGCCCAGCGCGGACGAGCGAACGATCGAGCACCGCCAGCATGCGATAGACCTGCGCGTCGCTCCTTCGCCGACGGATGCCCGCGGTGTCGATGATCGTCGGCGGCGCATCGCCGCGCTGCGCCGCCTCGTCGAGGATGAGGTTGGTGGGCTTGTGGTCGCGATTGACGAGGCCCGCGGCGAGCAACGCGCCGATCTGGCCGCCGATCCGCCGCGCCACGCTGCGTCTGCAAGCCGCCGTGGAAGCAGTCGAGTCGCGTGCCAGGTCGTGCAAGGTTCTGCCCGGGACGAAGGGCAGGAGCAGTCGCTGCACACCGGTGCTGCGGTCGTGCACCAGCGCCGCGGGTGCGCCGCAACGGACACCCGCTGCGACGAGCCCGGCGGCGCCGCGCCATTGACGCCAGGCGGGCGTCAGCCGCAGCGCCTGATAGACCCGCGTGACGATCGGCCGAGGACGCCACTGCTTGACGATCCATTGCGAACGCACCCGACGAACTCCGCAGCACGGGGCCTCCTTGAGCGTGTCTCCCGCCTGCGACGCCAGATCGACCGCCTCCGTGGCGGAGACTGAGGTCGAGGCACGCCAGAGATAAACCTCCAGGTCCGCCAGACGCACGGGAGTGGGGATCGAACCGTCCAGACTCCGCATGGTTCCATCTTAGCCAGCGGACCGGAAGCGCCGGCGCCAGAGGTGCGTGTCAGCGGGCGCGGACGGCGGGCGATAAGATTTTCCGTGTGCCAGAGTCGACTCCGCCGCCGCCCCACGATCATCCGCTCCGCGTGCTGGCGGTCACACGCAAGCCCAGCTCCGCGAGTTTCGAGCAGCGTGTGCTCAACTACATCCCGGCGCTGAGCCTGCGCCACGTCCTCGTGGAACCGCAACGCCTGCCCGACGGCATCGCGGCGCAGCGCCGGTTCTTCGCGAGGATGGAAGGCTACGACCTGGTGTGGTGGCACCGGCACCTGCTCCATCCGATCTGGCTTGGCCACCTGCGCCGGCACGCCAAGCGGGTCGTCTTCGAGTTCGACGATCCGGTGACCCACTCGGGCACGGGCGAAGGTCGGCCGAGCCTGAGTCGGCGTATCCGTTTCGCTCTGCTCCTGCGCCGCTGCGACGCGGCCATCGCCGCCAGCGATTACCTCGCCTCGATGGCGCGCCCCTACTGTCGCGAGGTCCACGTACTGCCCATGGGCATCGACGTGCCCATGACCGTTCCCCAGGTCTGCCAAAGGCCCGGCCCGCGGCAACTGCTCTGGATCGGCTCTCGGGCGACGCAGCCCTATCTCTCCATCATCGCCTCACCGCTGTCGCAGTTGGGCCGGCGGCGGTCCGACGTGGTGCTCAGACTGGTCGCCCACGAGCCCGCTGACTTCCCGCCGCTGCGTGTGGTTTATCGTCGCTGGTCGCCGCAAGAGCAGGAGGCGGCCTTGCGCGAGTGTCACGTCGGGTTGTGCCCGATGCCCGACACCGTCTGGACGCGAGGCAAGTGCCCCTACAAGGTGATCCAGTACATGGCCAACGGCATGCCCTGGGTGGGGTCCGCGGTGGGTGAGAACCTCCCCGCTGCGGGCGAGGGTCGCCGTGGCCTCTGCGCCGCGAGCGCGTCCCAATGGTTCGAAGCCCTGGATCGTTTGGTCACCGAAGCACCGACGCGGCAGGCCATGGGCGAGCAGGGCCGCGTCTACGTCGCAGAGCATCACAACCGACAGGAACTGATCGATCGTCTGTCGAATCTGTTAAGAAGATCGGGTCAGCCGGGCGAACCGTAAGCAGCAATGCCACCAGCGTGTTCAGAGCCCGCTCGGTGGCACGCGGATGACGCCGATGCCGATTCTTCTGCCTGACCCCTCGGGGCCGACGAACTCTCTGGATTCAAATCGCGTACGCAGTTCGTTCCAGAGTCGGTCGACCTGGATCGACGGAGCGTCGGGGCGAGGCAGGATGTCGTGGAACGCGATCAGTCCGCCGGGGCGCACGAGCGGGCCGTACTGCTCGAAGTCGGCGCGGACGCCCTCGTACCGATGGTCGCCGTCGATGAAAGCGAAGTCCACCGGCGCCGGGGCGAAGAGCTGCTTCACACGCGAGAGGGTCGCCGGCGCGTGGGAATCCAGTCGCAGCAGGTGCATGGACTGCGTGGGCCGGGCAAAGGCCTGATAGAACGGCACCCGGCAAAGCGGGTAGGACCCGCCGAAGTCCCCCCCGGGCAGGTCCACGCTCACGATCGTAGCGTGAGGGACCGCGGCCTGGGTCCAGAGGTAGAGCGAACCGCCGCGGGCGGTGCCGATCTCCAGCACGCGCGTCGGCGCCAGTTCGCAGACGGCGCGGTAGAGCGATTCGATCTCGAAGGGATTCTGTCGCGGCTCGATGGACCGGAAAGCGCGCCGGCCACGGAGGACGAAAGGCACCGCAAACCGCGCCTGGGGCGAGGGGAGCTTCTGCTCCAGAAGACGAAGCTGCGCCAGCGCCGCGCCGCGGTCCCGCGCGGCGTGCAGGCCATGCCAGAGGTCCTTAAGCATGCGGACAATCTAACGCAAGGCGCGGCGGAAGTCATGCGCCGGACTTGCTCACGCCAGCAGCGGCAGCGTGGCGAAGCGTTTGCCCAGCGCCTTGGCGCTGTCGATCTTGAGCCAGTGCTCGATGGCGGTGGCGTAGACACTGCGGAAGTCGATGCTGTACGTGACGTCGCCGTCGTCGAGCTTGTCGGCCGCGAGCGAGGGATGCTCGCCCACGACGCCGGCGCGGACCATGGGGCCGAACAGGAACATCGGGCCCGCGGCGCCGTGGTCGGTGCCGTTCGAGGCGTTCTGCTGAACCCGCCTGCCGAACTCGGAGAAGGCCAGGGTGAGCACGCGATTCTCCACGCCCAGCGACTTGAGTTCGACGTAGAAAGCCCGCAGGGCAGCGGTGAAATCACGGAGCAGATTGCCGTGGCGAGCGGGCTGAGCGGCGTGCGTGTCGAACCCGCCCATGCCCACGTAGTAGACGCGGGTGGGAAGCTCGGCGCGGATCATCGACGCGACCATGCGGAGCTGGTTGCCCAATTCGCTGCCGGGGAAGCTGGACTGTGGTGGTTTCGCCACCGCCTGACGGATGCGTGCCGAGGCGACTTGGGCGTCCATCGCGGTGCGCGCGACGAAGTCCAGCTCACTGGCCGCGGCTCCGCTTGATGCGCCGGCCTGGTTGATGCGTTGATACTCCTTGGCGAGCGACTCGTGCAGGTCGCCCGCGACCCAGCGGAAGAGCTTGGCGTTCTGGAACGAGACGGGCTTGACACGTTTGCCCTGGGTGGCCAGGGGCGCCTCGGCGCCGATGCTCACGCAGCAGGTGGCGTCGAGCGCGCCGCGTGCCACGCTCATCTCGTCGAGCGTGCGACCGACCCAGCCCAGGCCGCGTCCGCCCAGGGTGTCGCCGGTGTGCCAGACGTCCATGCTGGCGAAGTGCGAGCGATTGGGGTTGGGATAGCCTACGCCCTGGACGACGACGGCGCTGCCCTCGTTCATCATCGCGTGCAGCGGCTGCATCTGCGGGTGCAGACCCACGCCTTGGACCTTCTCGAACTTCAGGACCTCGCTCTGCGCCACCGCGAGGGTGGGCCGCGCCGCGTAGTACTCCTTGAACCCGTAGGGCACCACGGTGTTCAAGCCGTCGTTGCCGCCCGAGAGTTGGACGACCACGAGGATGCGTTCGTCGGGAGTTCCCGGGGCGTTCTGGGCCGGTCGCTGGCCCTGCTCAGCGGCCATGACCTGCGCCGAGCGTTGCAGAAAGGCGGGGACGGTGGCGACGGTGGAGACCGCCACGAGGCTGGTGTTGAGGAACTCGCGACGCGTGAAGGCCGAGGTGTGGTTCATGGTTCACCGTGGGCGGGCAAGGCGCGACGCTGGTGGGCGGGCGCACGGGTTGCGATCAACAAAGCTGATACTCGGGCAGCGCCGTGATGAGCAGCAGCAACGCCAACAGGGCGTCGTCGGAGGTCGCATCGCTGCGCTGAGCAAGGAAGGCCACAAGCTCGTCGCGGCGCTGGGTCGCGAGCGGTCGCGCCAGGAGAGACGACGCCAGGTGATCCACCACCGCGGCGGGCTGGCGGTCCTTCAGGTCCTCAATCAGACTGGCGGGCGAGAACCCCACGCGGTCCTTCGACCAGCCGTCCTCGTAGGGCAGTTTGCCGGTGACCAGGTAGGCGCAGGTGTTCTGGCGTGTGAGCAGGGTGGAGGTGTTCATCCAGGCACGGCCCGGCTCCCAGCCCGCGACCGAGGGCGGGTCGAACAACTTCTGCCCCATCATGCTCAGCGCATCGCAGAGCAGCCCCACGTCGCGCACCGGCAGCGCCATCGAACGGATCGCCCCAGCCACCAGCTCCACCGGGCTCTTGATCTTGTTGCCCAGCACCGCCGGGTCGTAGAAGTGTCGGCTTTTGAGCAGCGTCACGAGCACGGGCCTGAGTTGGTACGCCTCCCTCCGCAGCAGGTCCGCCAGACGCTCGATCACCGTCTTGCTCTCGGCGGGCACCGACTCGGACAGGTCCAGCACGAAGTGACGATAGAGCTTGAAGGCGACAAACAGCGGACAGGACGGGTGCGCGAGCAGGATGCGCACGAAGTCGTCGCCGTTGAATGCGCCGACCTTGCCGAGGATTCGCTTGGCGCCCGGGTCGTGCTGGCGCTGGTTGAAGCTGAAGTCGTTGTCTTCCACGAAGTACCCGGTCAACGCGCGGGCGCCCTGCTGGATGTCGGCCTCGGAGTACTGCCCCTCGCCCAGGGCGAAAAGCTCCATGATCTCGCGCGCCAGGTTCTCGTTGGGTTTGCTCTTGCGGTTCTCGGTGTTGTTGAGGAACTTGAGCATCGCCGGGTCGTGGACGATGCCCATGAGCAGGTCGGCGAAGCAGCCCGCGGCGTTGCGGCGGAACATCTCGTTCTGCTGCAGCATGAGGTGGCTGTCCTCGACGGTGCGATGGTTGGCGGCGAAGTGGCCGTGCCACAGCAGCGTGAGCTTCTCCTGCAACGGACGCGGCGTGGCGATGATGCGACCGACCCACCAACGCTCGATCTGGCCCATCTGCCTGCGGTCGTCGGCGATGCCCTCGAGCCTGAGCCTGCGTAGACGATCCAGCGTCGCCAGGTCGTTCTCGCGGCGGGCGCGCACGAACTCCAGCTTCACTTCCGCCGAGTAGGGCTTGATGATGTCCGGGTCCGACCGCGCCGCGGGCAGAGCCGTGTCGTCCACCGTGTCGTAGGCCACCAGGTGCGACACCGCGGCGTCCAAGCCCATCTCCACCAACTGCATCGCCTGCCGCCGCGTGCCGCCAAAACCGGCACGCAGAAGCAGATGCCGCGCCTGGTCCAACCCGAAATCACGCGACGAGATGGGGTCGAGCGAAACCGCCATCGGCATGGGTGGTGCTCCCGTCAGGTGTTCCGTGATCCATCATAGGAGGCCAACGCCCGCAGCGGCAATTCTATTGCGAGCCTCCCCCCCTTCTACCCCTCGGGGCGCGCCCGGGTTGCGTCAGAGCCGATCTCCCGCGATGGGCGCGTTAGGATAACTGGCCCGCCCGATCTTCGATGACGCAGTTCCGAACCAACCCTTCGCCCACCCGGACCATCAGTCCACCTTGGGGCCGATGGATCGCTCCGCCCGTGCTGCTCGTAGCGCTGCTCCTGGCGAGCGCACACCTATATCTGCTGAACCTGCGTCCCACGCCCTTTGACCTGAGGCTCATCGGTCAATCCACGCTTCTGGCTGGCGGCCACGCATCGATGCGGGTCATCCTCTGGAACCAGAAGGACGACCTGCCCGCGCCGAACTGCCGCGTTGAACTGAGCCTTGCACCCTTGGACGGCTCACGACCGTCGCTGACCCTGGCCACGTTCACGACCGACGCGATGGGCTCCGCCGCGGTCCGTTTCGAGACGCCCGACTGGCCCGCGGGGCTCTACCAACTCCGCGCCATCGCCCGCACCAGTAGCGGACGTGAACGCATCGAACACCTCCTCACGCTCAAACGCGAGATCGACCTGAACCTCCAGGCCAGCCAACCGATCTACCATCCCGGTCAGACCATCCACGCTTCGGCGCAGGCGAACCTCCGCGCCCGTGGCACGCCCCTGGGCCAAGCCTCAGCGACATGGACCCTCACCGACCCCCGTGGCCGCGTCGTGCTCGAAAGGACGCTGCCCACGAGCGATTCGGGCCGAACCTGGATCGACTACCCCTTGGCGGACCCTGCGCTCCAGGGCGTCTACTCGCTCCAGTGCCGCGTGGCGCAGACTCAGGCTCAGCGTTCGCTGACCGTGATCGACGCCCCGGCCCCCAATCCGTCGGGGGAGGCGATCGTGACGCCGGCGACAGCGACCCCAACGCCAGCCGCCTCGCCCCAGCCGGCGACGCTTCATATCGAAGTTGTCCCCGAGTCGCCCCGGCTGGTGCGCGAACTGACCAACCGCATCTACGTGCTCTGCACCTACAGCGACGGGTCGCCCGCGCCAGCCCGGGTGGAGTGTCCGCTCATCGGACGCACGGTGGACGCCAACGAGCTGGGCGTGGCCTGTCTCGAACTCACGCCTCGCTCCGACGCCGTGGACCTGAGCGTGGCGGCGCAGGACCCGCAGGGACTGCGCGCCACACAAGACCTGCTGCTGCGCACCGGGCCGACCGTCGGCGACTTCCTGCTCCGCACCGAACGATGCGTCTTCGAGGCGCAGGAGACAATCCCCGTCGTGGCGATGGGCATCGGCGAAGAGCCGGTCTACCTCGACGTGCTGCACCAGGGGCAGACCGTCCTGACGGGCTCCGTGGCGATGCGCGGCGGGCGCGGCGAACAAGCGCTGAGGCTTCCCCCGACGGTTCAAGGCGCGGTGACGCTGGTGGGCTATCGCTTCGACGCTCGCGGCACGCCAGCGGTGAAGAAGTCAAACCTGATCTACGTCCACCCCAAGGCGAGCCTGCACCTGGAGGTCTACGACGCGAGTCACCCTCTGCCGCCCAACACGCAGGCGACCCTGAGCCTCCGCGTCACCGACGCCCACGGGCTGCCTCGCTCCGCGGCGGTGAGCGCGTCGCTGCTGCGAGCCGACGCCGACACCCCGCCCCCCGAGCGCGACGCGCTGCCCGCTGAGTTGGCCGCCCTGCTCGCCCCCTGGTCGCCTCATCGCCCCACGCTCGCCAGCGCCCGACACCGCCGAGAATGGGAACAGGCGATCTTCAGCCGCGCCGCTCTGGACCCCTTGGCTCAGCGAGCGATGGCGCTCGGAGCGCTGGCGCGCCGCGGCGACCTGAGCACCGAGGCGCTGCTGGCACTTCAAAGCCCCCGCCTCGACGAGCACCTGGCGTCCCTGGAGTCCGCCGCGTTTGATCGTGGCGTCATCGACCTTCTTCACCCCACGCGCGACGCCCTGCACGACTTGGCGGTGCGAAGCCACCCCCGCCAGGCGCAACGCGTCGAGGCGCTGCGCGAACGCTGGCTTCGATACGTCCATCGCGCCTGGGCGGGCCTGGGCGCCACCCTCACGGTGCTCGCGTGCGCCTTGGTCTGCGTGCTGCACCTGCGCAGCTGGGCCGGCGCACTGACCTTCATCGCCATGATGCTCTTGCTCGCGGGCCTGTTCCTGCCGCCGCTCTACGCTCCGCCCGCGCCCTCGACCGAGTCCCGCACCCGACGCGAGCTGCACCATCTGCTGCAACTGCTCCGCTCCGCCGACCGTCCGAAACAACCATCCCAGCCCGGTCCCCCGGATCAGGCCAATTCCGCGGAGATCGCCTTGGCCACGACCGCAACCTCCATCGCCCAAGCCCCGGCTACGGCGTCGGCGGAACCCACGTTGCTTTGGCGGCCCGACCTGGTCTCGGACGAGGCGGGCTTCGTCAAGCTCGATCTGCCCGGACTGCCGCGGGCCGGACGCTGGCTCCTGGACCTGGCGGCGGTGGACCAGGCCGGCCGCCGCGGCCAAACGCGCCTCACGCTCCTGGCCTGGTCGCCCCTGACAATCGAGCTTGACGCGCCGCGCTACGCCACACGGGGGGACGAGTTCACCGTGGACGCCACCCTGCGCAACGACTCGAGCCGATCGCTCCAGGTCACGCCGCGCCTGGCCCCGGCAGCGGGCCTGGAGGTCATCGGCCAGCCCGAGGGCAACGTGTCGCTCTGGCCGGGTCAGTCCATCGCATTGCGATGGTGCGTCCGCGCCGCCGCAGCCGGGGTTCACGCGCTGGCGATCACCGCCCAGGCTGGCGAGATCGAGGCGCGCGCCGATCAGAGCGTCACGGTCGAGCACGAGGGCCGACGCGTGGAGTTCTTCTCCGCTGGCACGCTCCAGCGTCCAGCGGAAATCCCGATGGAACTGCCCGCGGACCATATTCCCTCGAGCGTGAGCGCCCACGCCAGGCTCCTCGCCAGCACCCGCGCCTTGAGCGTTCACGACGTCACGCCCACCCCGGACCCCGGCGTCCCGACGCTCCATGCGATCTGGCTCCGCTTGGCCAATCCATCGCCCGCCGCGTCGCCAGACGATCGGGATGCGCAGCGGCTTCGCGCCTTGGAGGCGGCGACCGGCGGCATGCGCCGCTGCATCCGCAGCACCGAGGAGGGCCAGATCGTGGACACCGCCCTGACCCTTCTGCTGATGGGCCCGGTGGAGCCGTCGCTCCGCGCACGATTGACGCGATGGCTTGTCAACCAACGACGCAGCGACGGGTCCTGGCCCGCGATGAACGCTGCGGAGGACGCAACACTGGCGACCACGGCGCTGGCGAGCTGGGCGGCCTTCGCCGGTGCGCCCTACGCCGCGGACGCTGAGCCTTCTCGACTCTACCTCCTGGGCCGCCAGCCCCCCACCGTGACCGACCTCGACACACTCGCGTTGCTGAGCAACGCGCTGTGGGAGCTCATGCCCGACACCACGGAAGCGCAGAGCTATGTGGACGAACTGCAACTGCGGAGCGTTACCTCGGACGACGGCCGCCTGCAATGGTGGCGCGGGGAGGCGGATCGGCCCACGATCACCGGAGCGGTGGGCCGCTCGGCGACGGTGCAGAGCACCGCGCTGGGTCTGCTGGCGATCGGACGAAACCCTCGCCATGCCACCAGCGCCCGACGCGCGCTGGCCTGGCTGGTCACGCAACGGCTGCCCGAGGGGACCTGGGGCACCGCCGCCGCAACCTGCCTGACGCTCAAAGCCGTGCGCGAGGGCGTGCTTCACGCGACGCTGCCGCTGCGCACTGGCGTGGTCGATCTGACCTTCGACAGCAACCCCGTGCAACGCGTCACGCTCAGCGCCCAGGACGCCTTGGCGAGCCGACAGATCGACCTGACGTCCTGGGTTGGCGTGGGCAGACAGAGCCTCTGGCTGCTGGATCGCTCCGACACCGCGATCCCCTACGAAGTGCGTTGGTCGTACCACGTGCCGCACGCGACGCCGCGCCCCCGGTCCGACGCATTCACCCTGGACGTGGCCTTCTCGAGCACAGGCCTGGCGACAGGCGAGCCACTGACGGTGCAGTTCACGCTCACCTCTCACAGCCGCGCCACGCGCACCGCCAGGATCGACTGGCGCTTGCCGCCGGGATTCCGTCTGGCGTCCGAGCCTGAGGCGCGGAGCGTGTGGCGAGGTGAAGTCCACGATCTGCCCGCGGAGTCGTCGCGCACGGTGACGCTGCAACTGCATGCGCTAAAGCCCGGGCGGGTCTGCAGTGGGTCCGCGACGGTGCTGGACGTTGACGACCCGGCACGCCGCGGCCGCTCGGGTGTTGCGATGCTGACGGTCGCGCCGCTTCAAGGCGACGCTTCGGCCAGCCGATAACCCGATCATGCTCAGCGATCGACGCATCGGTGCGCTGCTGGTGGCGCAGGGGTTGCTCAAGCCCGACCAGTTGCAGCAGGTCCTGCTACAGCAGGATCGCACCGGCCAACCGTTGGGACGTCTCGCCGCGGAGGTGTTGCACGTCCCGACCGCGGCGGTCTTCCAGGCGCTGGCGGAGCGGCTTCTTGGGAGCCTGCCGCGCGTGGACATCGAGTCCTGTCGGATCGATCCGGGCGCCCTGCCTTGCGTGAGCCGCATCGAGGCGTGGACGCACCGCGTCCTGCCCGTGAGCGCCGCGGGGCCGTGCCTGATCCTGGCCACTTGCCCCTCGCACCTGAGCGACGCGCTGCAACTGATCGACACGCTGCCGATGAGTGAGTCCACCCTGGTGCTGGCGGAAGAAGAGCCCATGACGCGGGCGATCCTCCAGCACTATGGGGTGTGGTGCGTGGATCGGCTGCACATCGATCGCTGCCGCGCCGCGTGAGGCCCCTGGCGTTTGCCAGGACGTCAGGTCAACCGCTTGGAAAACTGAGTGCCGTCCTTGGTGGTCTTCACGTCGTAGCCGGCGTCGTGGAGTTGCTTGCGCAGCGCGTCGGCGCGGGCGAAGTCCTTGTTCTTGCGCGCCTCGTCGAGCGATGCGGCCAGACGCGCCGCATCGACGCCATCGCTGCCGGCCACGGGCTCGAGCACGTGCAGCACTTCGTCCATGCGCCGCAGCACCGTCGGGTTGACCGCCCCGCCGCCGAGGTAGCTGAACACCTCGCCCAGGGCGCCGGCCATGTTCAGGTCGTCGCTGAGCGCCTCGACGAACGCACGGAGCGCCGGCGGTTCGGGGTCGTCGCTCGTGGGGGCCTTGGCCGCCGCCTCACGCAGGCGCCGCACGGCGCTGGCAGCGTCCTCGAGGCCTCGCGTGGTGAAATTCATGTTGCTGCGGTAGTGCCCCCGGTAGAGTTCATATCGAATCACGGAAGGATCGACGCCCTTGGCCAGCAGGTCGCGGACGGTGAAGAAGTTGCCCTTGCTCTTGGACATCTTCTGCCCGTCCACGAGCAGGAATCGGGTGTGCATCCAGAAGCGCGCGAAATGATCGCGCCCGGTGACGCCGCGGGTCTGGGCGATCTCGCACTCGTGATGGGGGAAGATGTTGTCCTCGCCGCCGGTGTGGATGTCGATGACCTCCTGGCCCAGGAGCTCCATCGCCATGGCGGAGCACTCGATGTGCCAGCCGGGGTAGCCCGGTCCCCAGGGCGAGTCCCACTTCATGAGGTGCGAGGGGTCCGGCTTCCAGAGCAGGAAGTCGGCGGGGTGACGCTTGACGGACTGGTGCGACGCTTCGACTCTGCCGCCGGCGCCGGTGCGCAGCCGGTCGAGCGTGTTGCCGCTGAGTTGCCCGTAGGCCGGGAACGTCTGGACGCTGTAGTAGACCGCGCCGTCCGCGGCGACGTAGGCGTGGCCCTGCTCCACGAGCCTGAGGATGAGCCGAGTCATCCCGGCCACGTGCTGCGTGGCGCGGGGCATGCGCTGCGGATATTCGTGGGCGATCTTCAGGCCCAGCGCCTTGGCGTCGGCCAGAAACGCGTCGATGAAGTACTGCGCCACCTGGTAGGGATCGTCGGGATTCTCCACCTCGGCTCTGCCCGATTTCTTCGCTTCCTTCAGGCGTCGCGAGGCGAGCTGCATCTTGTCCTCGCCCCCGCCGTCGGCGAGCTGGTCTTCGGTCATGTGCCCCACGTCGGTGAGGTTCATCACTTGTCGGACCTCGTGCCCGGTCAGCTCCAGGAAGCGACGCAGCACGTCGGCGAAAACGAAGGCACGGAAGTTCCCGATGTGGGCGAAGTCGTAGACCGTCGGCCCGCAGTTGTACATCGTGACCCGCGGCGGATCGAGCGGAGCGAACTCCTCAACGCGGTGCGTGAGCGTGTTGTAGAAACGGATCGGCATCGAACGGAGTTTATCACGCCCCTTGGGCGTTCGAGTCTTGACAGGATGACACGGTGCGCGGGATCCACAGGATGAAAACCTTTTGATTGATCCTGTCAATCCTGCGCATCCTGTCCACCATATTCAACTCGGTGCGCCCGACTCGTCCGTGAGGTGTTTCTCGATGCGCACGGTCACGACGCGGGTGCGTTCGGCGGCGATGACTGTGAGCTTCACGCCGCTGTGCTCGAAGCTCTCGCCCTTGCCCGGGACGTGACCCAGCGTCGCGAAGACGAACCCGCCCAGCGTGTCGTAGTCCTCGCTCTCGGGCAGCGCCAGGCCCAAGGCGTCGTTGATGTCGTCGATGTAGGCGCGGCCGTCCACCTCGGCCACGGTCTCGCTAACCCGGACGATGCTCGGCTTGGCCTGCGACTTCTCGTACTCGTCCTCGATGTCGCCCACGATCTCCTCCACGATGTCCTCGATCGTGACCAGGCCCGCGGTCCCGCCGTACTCGTCGAGCACGATCGCGATGTGCACCTTCTTCTGCTTGAACTCCGAAAGCAGCTCCTTCACCGGCTTGCTCTCGGGAACCATCAGCGCCTCGCGGAGGTTCTGACGCAGCGTCACGGGCTGGTCCGTGCCCAAGTGCCCGATCAGGTCTCGGGCGTAGAGCACCCCCACGATGTGGTCCAGGCTCTCGGCGTAGACGGGCAGGCGGCTGAACCCCTGCTCGATCACCGCGTGCTTGATCTCTTCGAGCGTGGCGGAGACCTCCAAGCCCACCATCTCGGTGCGCGGCGTCATGACCTGGCCCACGGTGGTGGAGCGGAACTCGACCACCGCTTCGATCATCTGCCGCTGCTGCGGGTCCACCTCGCCCTGGGCGTGCTCCTCGACGACGCTGATGAGTTCCTCGCTGAGCTCCTCGTCGGCGTCCTGGCTCGGCGCGGCGCCGGAGATGCGCCGCACCAGCGGGTCCGCCAGGTGCAGCAGATTGGCAAAGGGCATGAAGAGCCGCAGCAGCAACAGCAGCGGACGATCGGTCGACGCAAGGAGCTCCTCGCCCTTGTAGCGCGACCAGGGCGTGGGGATCGCCACACTAAAGGCGCTCACGAGGACACCGCCGATGAACAGGGCCGAGGCGTACTGTGCCCAGAGCTGCCAATGGGGGTAGAGCCGCTGCATCAGGAAGAGCACCGCCAGCACGACGACCATGTTGCAGAGCGTGCGGAGGGTGCCGGTCATCAGTTGCAGCTTCGGGAGCTGCGCGATGAGGCGTTCGAAACGGTCGGCCTGGCCCCGCCCCTGCATGAGCTCCTGCAGACGGGCGCGGTTGAGCGTCTTGAGCGCCAGGTAGGCGGCGGTGAAGAGACAGGCGGCGGGGCACGCCAGGAGGATGATCCACAGGGCGGCGGCGTTCACGCGCGAGCCCTCCGCGGTGCCCGGGCATAGACGGCGCCGACGCCCAACCGGGTGAGCAGGCGATCCTCGGCGCGGTGCATCGCGGCGGCGGCGCGCGGTTCGTGATCGTCGTGGCCCGCCAGGTGCAACAGACCGTGAACGACGTAGAGCAGCAGTTCGGCGCGGAGGCTGTGCCCGAGGTGTTGCGCCTGACGCGCCGCCTCGTCCACGCACAGGACGATCTCGGCTTCGGTCGGGCCGCGACGCGGATCGCGAAGGTCGAAGGTCAAGACATCGGTGGTGCCCGCCACGCCGCAGAACTCGCGGTGCAGCTGCGCCATGCGACGGTCGCGAACCAGCGCCAGGCTCAGTTCGCCGCCGCGCATCCGCAGGGCTCGCGCAGCGGCGCGCGTCTGTCTCGCCAGCCAGCGTAGCGCCGCATCGGTCAGGCCCGCTCCGGGCGCAGCGACCCGCACCCGCAACGGTGCAGCGTCAGCTCGAGCGCGAATCTTGATGGTTGAAGCAGCCACGCAGATCCCGGATCGGGGCCACAGTCTACCGGCTGCGCCCCGCAGGGCCAAACGAAGCCGATCCGCCGTGGCCCGCTCATTTTTTTTCGCACTGGGAGGGCCGGGGTCGCTCGTGGGTGCGCTTTGCACCCGTGGTACACGGCGCACCCGCGGACTGTAAGTGACGTTGATTTCCGAGCCTGGGAATCCGCGCCGCGAACGGGGGAACAAAACGCACCGCGATCCCCAGGCGGCGCGCAACGGCGTGCCAGAAATCCCAACGTTCGCAAACGATTCGCGATCCAAGCGCTTAGAGAAATCTTCGCCCGCGGCGCGGCGATGGCACGCGCTTCGTTATCGGAGATGCGGCGACACAAACCCCCGCCCTCAAGGAGCAATGCAATGGCACTCTCAATGTCAATGGACGTGTTGGTGGTCTCGATGGACGACTCGATCGACGCGAGCCTGAAGCGCGTGGCCGAGGAACACGGCTGGGCGCAGATGCACTGCCCCTCGCTGCGTCAGGCGACGCGACAGATCATGGCCTGCCACCCGCGCGTCGTGATCGTGCAGGTCTCGAAGATCACCGACGCGGCGCTTCAACTGGTGCGCATCCTCCAGGCCGGCTGGCGCAAGGTGGCGCTGATCGTCACCGCTCGCCATCACAGCGAAGACCTCGAGCGCGAAGCGCGGATGGCCGGCTGCACCGCCTATCTCACCGAAGGCCAGACCACCGCGATGGTGGACCAGTACGTCGAAGCGGTGATCGGCCCGGTGCACGCCAACGTCCCGGCGGCCTCGCGCACCGGCAACCTCAACGCCGCTCGACTCAACCCCGACCGTCCCGCGGACGCCTGAGCGAACTGCTCGATCGCATCGCGACGTGACGTGACGCCCTCGTGAACCGGACGACTTCCATCACCCTCTGACTGCGAGCCTGGCCATGACCTTCGCCCACACGACAACGCGACCCCGCAACGCAAGCCGCATGATCCGACACGGCAAGGGCGTCCTCCGCGGCACGGTCGTGGCCAGCGTCCTGGCAGTCCCACTGTCCCTTCACGCAGGCGTCATCGAGGCCTCTGATGCCGTCGTTCGCTCCAACGAGTCAAACGAGTTCACGCCTCGCTCCTTGTGTATCACCCCCACCACCGCAGACTCCGCGGTGAGCCCGCTCGAAACCCTGGAGAAGGGGTCGACGGGATTCGACCTGAGCCTTCCCGAATCGTTGCAGAACTCACAGGAGCTAAAGCCGTTCTCCGCCGTGGAGGCGGTGGAACTGCTCAAGCCCACGACCGCCCCACCGCAGCAGACCGCGATGGCGCGATCGACCAACATCCCCGAGCCCGGCACGCTGCTGCTGCTGCTGATGGCCTACATGACGCTGCACGGCAACCGCCTGCTGCGCCCCACGACAGCGTTCGACTGAAACCCCTTGATGTCCCGCGCGGGTCACGGTTGACCCACGCATCGTGCAGTAACCCTCATTCCTCAGAGAGAGAGACCAATCATGACCTTCAATCGCAACAATCGGATGGGAAAGATCGCCGGCCTGATCGCTGGCTCCCTGCTCGCCGCCTCCACCTCCCACGCCAGCATCGTGTTCGACCCGGACGGCGCGGGCGGCTTTGTGGCGCCGATCCCGGACGTCCAGGAGTTTGACTGGGGCGTGGGCAATGTCGTGGCCAAGCACGCGTTGGTCTCGCCCGGCGGCCCCCTGCTCCCCGTGGGCTCGTCCTTCACCACCTACTACCAGGCACGACTTCAGGGCTTCCAGTTGACCACCGGCACCAGCGGCGGCACCGGACTGCCCTTCGGACACGAGATCACCGTGGTCGCCGGTTTCCGCCAGGAGATCACCTCGCTCTCACCCGACGGCAGCGATGCTTCCTTTGAGATCATCGACCACACGGACAACTTTGTGCGCGTCTACTACCACACGCCCTCGAACTCCAACATCTCCAACGGCACGGGCTTCGACGATGGCACGCTGATCCTCCAAGCCACCCCGGTCCTGGGCACCTCCAGCATCGATTCGAGCCTCGCCACCACCAACAAGGGCCGACTCAACGTCGTCGCTGAGGTGGACTGGGTCCACGAAGACTTCTTCCCGATGCTGTCGGACTCCATGATCGTCAATCTCATCAACGTCGGGACGATCCAGAACCTCGGCTCGGTCAATCAGGGCACTCAGTTCGACACCGAAGACGACGGCACGGTGACCTACAGCACCGACGACAACGACTTCGCCTTCCGCTCGGACGTCAACAGCCGCGTCGAACTGACGGACGTCCCCGAGCCCGGCTCCGCGGTGATGCTCGCGGCGGGCCTGACACTGCTGGGCTGGCGCAATCGTCGGCAAGCCGCCTGACTCACACCGGGAACCTTCCGATGAACCGACACTCCCCTTGACTCTCTCTCGCAGGCGGATCCTCGAATGGATGTCGAGGATCCGCCTTATTCCAAGCTTCACCGCGGGCTTGGGCATGATGCCCGCTCCTGCGTCAAACCTCCGAAACCTCCGAAACACTCTCACCTCCAAGGAGAAGCCATGCGAAGACAACCCACCCTCCGAACACTCCGACGATCCTCCTTCTCAGCCGCCCTGATCGCAGCCGCCACCTCGAACCTCGCCCTGGCGAATGTCATCCCGGTTCCCACCGTCGAGATGGACAAGTACCTGCTCATTGGCACCACGAGCAACGACATCGCCAAGGCGGTCAACGTGCAGAACGGCGACCTGGGCGCCGACGTGGTCGTCCTCTCCACCGACATCAATGACAACGTTGATCTGAATCTCAACGACGTCTTCCTCAACAACGCAGGCTCCGTCTGGGTCGATGCCAACGACACCGCCAACGACGCGAGCGACACGCTTCCGGGAGGGGCCACCGTGGGCGAAGGCGTCTCGTGGACCGGCGACGTGGCACTCACCAGCCCCAACGCCAAGTTCGATATGTCCAACGTCGAACTCTACGGTCAGGTCGGCGTCGTGGCGGACGCGCAAGCCCCGCCAGCAGCGTGTCGAACTCGCTCTACTTCTCCAACGGCGTAGGCGACGGCGTGGCCCCCACGGGCGGCTTGGCCATGCCCGCCAACGGCGTGACCGCCAACGCCGACGCCGCCATGTCCGCTCTACGTTCCGAGTTGGATGCCTTCGAGAACTTCGTCACCGGTCTAGCGCCCGAGAGCACGCTCATCGGCGGAGGCGCACTGCCCGACTTCTCCGGCATCGAGGACGAGGACATCTTCACCCTCGACATCGACGCGCTGGACACCAACAACGATGGCCTGGCGGTCATCGACATCCGCATCGACAACGGCAACAGCGACTTCAAGATCACCAACTCCAACTGGATCATCGACGGCGACGGCAGCACCCTGGCGCTCTTCCGCATCCTGGGCAACAGCAACCTCGTGCTCAGCCAGTCCACCATCGTGCTGGGCGACGGCGGTATCGCGAACCTGGGCCTGGGCGCCCTGTTCGTCAAGGCCAACGACTACAACAATGGCATGGGTGGCGTCAACGCTGGCGAGGCCCTCGACAGCGGCGACACCGTTTTTAACTTCAACAACACCGTCCTCAACGGCGTTGGCGTCTATGACCTCATCGCTTTTGACGAGCAGAACGACGATCTTCAGTTCGACAACGGCAAGACCGAGATCGTCGTCAACGACGGGCAGGGTTGTGCCCAGTTCGTCGCCGCCAAGATCAACTTCAACGACGTCCGCTTCGAGCACTGCATGTTCCCGCAGATGCCCGCGCTGGCGAGCCTGGGCGACCTCGTCTGGTACGACACCGACATGGACGGCGTCCGGGACCCGGGCGAACTGGGCATCGAAGGCATCACGGTCTACCTGCTCGACGACATGGGCGTCATGATCGACTCCATGCTCACCGACATGGATGGGATGTATCTCTTCGCCGATCTGACGCCCGGGACCTACGAGGTGCGGTTCGACCTGTTGCCCGACCACGTCTTTAGCCCACGCAACGCGGCGATGGACGACGCCACGGACAGCGACGCGGACCTCGTCACCGGTCGCACCGGTTTGATCTCGCTCGCCGCGGGGCAGAACGACCTAACCTGGGACGCGGGCATGTTCCGTGAGCTTCAAACCGTCGTGCCCGAACCGACAACGGCGGCCGTGCTCCTCAGCATGCTCCTCACTCTCGGCACCCGCAGACATCGTGAAAGATTCTGAACGATTCTCTTCCCAAGGCTCTCTCTCGCAGTCGGACCCTCGAAAGGACATCGAGGGTCCGCCTTTTTTCCGTCGCCCACTTGGTCAGGACCGATGCGCTCGGTAAAATGGTTGCCCGCATTCGACGGAGAACCCGATGACGCGAACGACAGTTCTGGACGGCGACCTCGTGCGGGTTCAACCCGTGGCCCCAGCCGTCCCTCTTCCCGCGCCGCCCACGACCGCCAGCGGCGATCCGACCGCTCACGAGCCTTGGAACGCGGAGCTCTCGGCGCAGCTCTACGGCGTGCGGCAGTGGGGACAGGGCTACTTCGGCGTCAACGACAAGGGCCACGTGGTCGTCTATCCCACCAAGGACCCCGACAAGGGGATCGACCTGAAGCAGCTGGTGGACGAGCTGCGCGAGCGTGACATCGCGCTGCCCCTGCTGCTTCGATTCACCGACATCCTCAAGGACCGCGTGCACGCCATGCACGAGGCCTTCAACCGCGCCATCCGAGAGAACGACTACCGCGGCGGGTACCAGTGCGTCTACCCCGTGAAGGTCAACCAGCAGCGGCACGTCGTGGAGGAGATCCTCGACTTCGGCAGGCCCTTTGGCTTTGGACTCGAGGCCGGCTCCAAGCCCGAGCTGCTGGCGGTCATGGCCCTGGTCGACGACGACTCGACCCCCATCGTCTGCAACGGCTTCAAGGACGACGAGTTCATCGAGGCGGTCATCCTGGCCACCAAGATCGGCAAGAACATCATCCCCGTGGTCGAGAAGTTCAGCGAGCTGCACCTGATCGCCAAGTACGCCAAGCTTCACAACGTCAAGCCCTCCATCGGCGTGCGCATCAAGCTCGCCGCCCGCGGGGCGGGTCGCTGGCAGGAGTCCGGCGGCGTGCGCAGCAAGTTCGGCCTGTTCGTCAGCGAGGTCGCCGACGCCCTGAGGTTTCTCCGCGAGAACGACATGGGCGACAGTCTGAACCTGCTGCACTTTCACCTGGGCAGCCAGATCAACAACATCCGCAACATCAAGAGCGCCCTGATCGAGCTCTCCCGCGTCTACGTCGAGCTGCAGCGCGCCGGCGCGGGGCTTCAGTACATCGACGTGGGCGGCGGGCTGGGCGTGGACTACGACGGGTCCAAGACCAACTTCGCATCGAGCATCAACTACTCCCTCCAGGAGTACGCCAACGACGTGATCTTCCACATCAAGGAGGTCTGCGACAAGGCCGGCGTGGCGCATCCCACCGTCATCAGCGAGTCCGGCCGCGCCATGGTCGCCTACCACAGCGTCCTAGTCTTCAACGTCCTGGGCTGGAGCGGGTTTGAACGCTTCGACCTCCCCGCGACGCTCAGCCCCGAGGAGCGGCGGACCATGCCCGCGCCGGTCGTCACCCTCTTCGACGTCCACCACGACCTAAACGAGCACAACTACACCGAGTACTACCACGACGCCCAACTGGCGCGCGACGAAGCGCTGAACCTCTTCAACCTCGGGTACTGCTCGCTGGACCACCGCGCCCTGGCGGAGAAGCTCTACTTCGGCGTCTGCACCCGCATCCTCAAGATCCTCCGCAGGCTCGAGTTCGTCCCCGAGGAGTTCGCCGGCCTCGAAGCCATCCTCTCCGACACCTACTTCTGCAACTACTCCGTCTTCCAGTCCATGCCCGACTCCTGGGCCATCGATCAGCTCTTCCCCATCCTCCCGATCCATCGACTCAACGAGCGGCCCACCTGCCACGGCATCCTCGCCGACATCACCTGCGACTCGGACGGCAAGGTCGATCGCTTCATCGACAAACGCGACATGAAACCCTCGCTCGAACTGCACCCCTACGACGGGGGCGACTACGTCCTGTCCGCCTTCCTCGTCGGCGCCTACCAGGAGATCCTCGGCGATCTGCACAACCTCTTCGGCGACACCAACGCGGTCCACGTCTCGCTCGACGAGCACGGCAAGCCCAGCATCGATGAGGTGATCGAGGGCGACACCGTCCGCGAGGTGCTGCACTACGTCCAGTTCTCCGCCGACGAGCTCAAACGCACCATGCGCAAACGCGTGGAGCAGGCCGTCAAACAGAACACCCTCACCATCGAGGAGTCCCGTCTGCTCCTGAAGTTCTACGAGAACGGGCTGGAAGGCTATACCTACCTGGAATGAATCCTTCGCCATGCGGAAGGCGCGATGAACGCAACCGACCGGTCCTTCATTGTTCATGCTCACTTCTGCATCCCGCGTTGATGTCCCATGCTCCCGGAGATTCCCGCCGACATCTCGCCCTGGGTCTACTACCTCTGCGTCGGCGCCGCGGTGCTCATCACCGGGATCAGCAAGGCCGGTTTCGGCGGGGGCATCGGCGTCCTGGCGGTCCCGCTCATGGCTTCCGTCATGGGCCCGCGACAGATGCTCGGCGTCACTCTCCCCCTGCTCATCGTCGCCGACATCCTGAGCAACCTTCACCACATCGGCCACTACGACTGGAAGCGCCTGCGACCCATGCTCCTGGGCATGGTCGCGGGCATCCTCGTGGGCACCGCGGTGCTCTGGAATCTGCGCGGCTTCCCGCCCACGCAGTTCAACCAGATCATGAACGGCGTGGTCGGCGGCGTGTGCCTGACCATCGTGCTCCTGCAGTTCTATCGCCTGACCGGGCGTGAAGTGCCCACGCTTCCGCCGCACCCCGCTTCCGCCTCCGCCGTGGGACTGGCCGCCGGCGCCGTGTCCACACTCAACCACTCCGCCGGACCGATCGTCTCAGTTTATTTGCTGCAGGAGAAGCTTGAGAAGCGCATCCTCGTGGGCACGCTGCTGCTCTACTTCTTCATCGGCAATTCACTGAAGTTGCCCACCTACCTGCTGCTGCCCATGTCCGACGGGTCCACGCTCATCAACGCCTCAACGCTGCGCGACTCGATCTGGTTTCTGCCGCTGATCCCCGTGGGCACGCTGCTCGGGGCCTGGATGCACCATCGCATCCCGGAGAAGCCCTTCGAGTTCGTGATGTACGCCGCCGCGGGCCTCACCGCGGCGCACCTGCTGCTTCGGTCCCTGGGTTGGATTTGAGTGCGATCGATGATCGATGAATGATGCTTGATGATTGATGATGTCAGAGGGACGGCGGGGTCTGTATAACATCACCAATCACCAATCATCCATCACCCCGGCCTCATGTCACTTCACGTCGCCATCCTTCTGCCCAAGTACCTCACAGAGATTCTCGACGGGAGCAAGACCGTCGAGAGTCGGCTGATGAAGAACTCGCAGCCGCCACTGGGTTGCGTCAAGCAAGGCGATCGCATCTACTTCAAACAGTCCGCCGGCCCGTTTCGTGCCACGGCGGTCGCGGCCAATGTCGAGGAATATCACGACCTGACCGTCGAGAGTCTGCGCGGGCTTTGCACGAAATACAACCCGAAAGTTCGAGGCGAAGCGAGTTACTGGCAGGCCAAACGTGAGAGCCGGTACGCGGTGTTCGTGACGCTGCGCGAGGTGGAGCCGATCGACGTGGGACCCGAGTTCCGGGGGTCGTCGTGGAAGGCCTGGTTCGTTCTGGACCCGGGGGCGGACCCGATGCTCACCGTGCCGCTGAGCGACGGGGCGATCCGAAACCGGTACGTGCGTCCGCCGCGAGGCGTTGCCTACTTCGAGCCCGGCGCCTTCACGCTGCTGCTGCCCGACGGGTCCGAAGTGGTCACCGGGCTCACACGGCGGGGCTTGATCCGATGGCGCGGCTGGGCGGAGCTGTTCGCCGACCGACCCGCCGCGATCCGCTTTGTCCGCGTGGCGCCGAGGCGATATCGTGTCACCGTGCATGGAAGTTGAGCTTTCCAACCACCTCCCTGAGCACGAGCTGCACGAGCTGATCGATCGCGCCAAGCGCGAGGACATGGGCGATCGGGGGTGCGATCTCACCACACAACTCATGGGCGTGAGCGACCGAGCGGGCGCCGCGGTGATGCGATGCCGATCCTTCGGCGTCGTCGCGGGGTTGGCCCTGTTGCCCGCCGTGGCGCTCGCTTACGACCGCGCCCTCCACGTCACGCTCCTGCACCGCGACGGCGACCGCGTCGCCCCGGACAGCGTCGTGGCCAAGTACCAGGGCCCTCTGCGGTCGATCCTCGCCATGGAGCGAGTCGCGCTCAACTTCGTCACGCACCTCTCGGGCATCGCCACGCTCACCGCGCGATACGTCTCGCTCGTTTCGGGATCGAAAGCTAGGATCACCGACACACGCAAGACGCTGCCCGGCCTTCGTGTGTTGCAGAAGTACGCGGTGGCCTGCGGCGGGGGCGTCAATCATCGCATGGGCCTTCATGACGCGGTGCTGGTGAAGGACAACCACATCGCGCACCTGTCGCCGCCTGACCTGCCCGCCGCGCTCTCCCAGATGCTGCGTGCGGCACGAGCCACAGACCCCAAGCCCCGTTTCGTCGAGGTCGAGGTGGACTCGTTGGATCAGCTGCGCGCGGTGCTGCCGGTGCAGCCGGACTGCGTGCTGCTGGACAACATGACCCCGGAACTCCTGTCCCAGGCGGTGCGACTCCGCGACGCGCAGGCGCCGGGCGTGCTCCTCGAGGCCAGCGGCGGCGTGAACCTCGCAACGGTGGCGGCGATCGCGCAGACGGGAGTGGATCGCATCGCGGTGGGCGCCCTGACCCACTCGGCGCCGGCGCTGGACCTGGGACTGGACATCGCATGACCCTGGCGGCACGCGTGGCCCACGAGCTGCTGCGGTCACGCGCGCCCTTCGCGCTGCCGGTGCTCGCGCAGCGCGTCGAGGCTTCGCAGGCGCAGGTGGCCGCGGCCCTGACATCGCTGGAACACGCCGGCTGCGCCCTCGAACGCGACATCCACGGCGGCGTACGCCTCATCTCCACCACGCTGCAGGTCTGGCCCGACTATCTCCGCTGGCGCTTCGGACCCGATCGGTCCATCGAGGTCTACCAGCGAACCGGCAGCACGCAGGACGCGGCGCGGCGGCTGGTGCAGGCGCGTGGGGCCCACGCCCACAACGCGCTGGTGGTCGCACACGAGCAGACCGCCGGTCGAGGCC
Source organism: uncultured Phycisphaera sp. (assembly GCA_964496285.1). Classification (GTDB taxonomy): domain Bacteria; phylum Planctomycetota; class Phycisphaerae; order Phycisphaerales; family Phycisphaeraceae; genus CAZBXW01. The sequence goes on along the minus strand of CAZBXW010000002.1, from coordinate 106,373 downwards.
GGCTCGGCCGCATTTGGACCGCCCCGCCGGGCCGATGCCTGACCATGAGCACCGTCCTGGTCACCTCCGGCGTCGCGCCCGCGGTGGATCGTCTGTGCTTCGCCTCGTCCGTGGCGGTCGCCCGCGCCGCGGAGGCATGCGCCTGTCCGCCGCGCACCGAGATGAGGATCAAGTGGCCTAACGATGTCGTGGTCGATGGCCGCAAACTCGCGGGAATCCTGGTGGAATCGGTCGCGCTGCACGGGACGCCCGCCGGCGGCGGATGGGCGCACGTCCTGGGCGTAGGGCTGAACATCGACGTGGACCCGGCGGAACTGCCGCCGGAGTTACGCCCGCGGGTCGCCAGTCTCGCCTCGCTGGGTGCGGCGACGGATCGACTTCGCGTGCTCGAAGAAGTCCTCGCCCAGATCGACCGTGCCCTCGAAGAGCCCATCGCGGACCTGCTGGCGGAGTGGCGGCGACGCTGCGTCCTGGTCGATCAAGGCGTGACCCTCGCCCACCAGGGCCAGGTCATCCGCGGCCGGGTTGTGGACCTGGACCCGGAGCTGGGACTGATCGTGCGTCGCGAGGAGGGCGAGTTAATCCATCTTCCCGCCGCCACCACCAGCGTGATCGAATCGCACTGAAGGCGGCGCTACCATCACGCATGGTCGGTGTGATGGTGACGATCGTCTTCGCGGGGTTGGCGCTGGCCCCGATGGTCTGTGTGGTCTGGCTCCTGGTTTACGCGGCGCGTGCCTCGACGGTGACGGTGGGCCGATGTCGCCGCTGCGGGTACGACCTGAGACAGTTGGGCGCTTCCCGTGCCTGCCCGGAGTGTGGCGAGGCGTTCGTCGTCAACGAGAGAGGCGACGCGGTGAGCGGAGCACCTTCAACGCTGCGCGCAGGCGATCCGACCAAATCCTGAGCAGCTGCGCCCGTGTCAGCCGCCGCTCCAGCGCCCGCAGCGGTGCGTCGAGCGGGTCGATCCGTCGGGCCGCACGCACGGCGCAGCGCGCCCGCGGCCACCGCTCGGATCGCTCGTACGCCAGCGCCAGGTTCACCCACGCCGTGACATTGCGCGGGTCGATGCGGAGCGACGCTCTGCTGTCCCGGACACCCAGGTCGATGTGTCCGAGCAGGAGTTGGGCGGCGCCGCGGCAGAGCAAGGCGTCGGCGCGCTCGGAGGACGAGCACCCGAACCGAGCCTCGCCGCTGAGCATCGCGTCGAGCAGCGCGACGGCTCGCTCCGGTTCGTTCATGTCGCAGCACAACCGCGCCAGCTCCACGAGCTGACGAGGCTCCCGCGGCGGACGTCGCAGCTCCGCGCCCAGGAATCGTCTGGCCACGCCGTTGCGGCCCTCGCGCAGCGCCACGCGCGCCTGCAGAACGCCAACACCCGGGAGGTCGGGCTTGATCCGCGCCGCGGCTTGAAGTCGCTGCGCCGCCTCGGCCAGGTGTCCACTCATCAGCGCCAGCTGGCCCAGATGCAGGTGCGCCTCGGCGCAGGCCGGGTCCAGGTCCAACGCGTGACGAAGCTTCTCGCCCGCCTCGGCGGTGCGGCCCATCTCCGCCAGCAACTGACCCAACTCCAGCACGATCCCCACGTCGCCCGGGTCGGCTCGCAACTGCTGGACATAGCCCTGCCGCGCTTGTTCGAGACGGCCGCGCTGCCAGTGGCTTCGCGCCAGGTTCGCGTGGGCGTCCGGGAAGTTCGGGTCCAGTTCCAGGGCGCGTGTCCAACAGCGATCGGCGCGGTCCATTTCGCCGCGCAGCGCCAGGCTGTGCGCCACATGGTCCAAGCACACCGGACACTCCTCCACGATCAGTCGGGCCATGTAGAACGCCTCTTCCGCCAGTTCGTGCTCGCCCAGGTGAGCGTGAGCGAGAATCCGCTGGCAGTACGCCGGTTCACACTGGGCGTCGAGCTCATGCACCCGATCCAGCACACGCAGCGCCTCGGCGGGACGGTCACAACGGATCAGGTTCGACGCCAGGTGCAGCATCAACGAGGCGTCGTCGTCGCCGCGCAGTTCGATCGCCCGCTCGAAGCAGACGACCGCCTCGCCAAAGCGTCGCAGCGCCTCGAGCGTCAGGCCCATCCCCGCCTGGTAGTCACTCTGCTGCGGGTTCAGACGCACCGCTTGGGCGATCTCCGCCAGTGCTCGGTCCCACAGGCCCGCCTCGTAGAAACGATGCGCCCGCTCCGCGTGATCCTCGGCTCGTGACCAATCGTTCATGCTCAGAAGAATTATCGGCTCGGGCGCGGGTTGAGGAACACGTCGGCGGAATCGTCCGCTGCTACAGGTCACGCTATTATACTCCTGAGCGATTCGGCCAATCCCACCGGCAGAAGGTCAGGACGACCATGGCACTTTCCTACGGAGGCCTGCGGCGAATGAGCAAGGCCCTGAGCGCCGCCGCGGTGCTGGGCTTGGCCGCCTGTGCGCCGTCGAAGCCGGTGACCGTGGACCCGCCGGTGCCTTCGTCCGACGCCCCACCGCAGCAGCCTGAGCCGATCGCCGCCGCCGAGCCGACCCTGTTCGTTCCGCCCCCTGCGTTGCCCGAGGCGAGTCTGATGCTGCGCACGGCGCTGAGCAGCAGAGCCCCTGAAGCGGACCGACTCGAAGCGATCGCGGCGGTGGGGCGAATCCGAACGCGCGAGTCGGCCGCTGCCCTCATGCGGTTGGCGAGGTCGGAGGACGGGCCACTGCGTGAGTCCGCTCTGATCGCTCTGGCCGAGCTCACGGGCCTCGGGACGTCCCTTCGCGACCCAGACTCCTGGGAGCTCTGGTGGCGGGCGCACGAGAACCTGAGCGAACGCGACTGGCAGGCGCAACTGATCGAGAATCATGCCCGCCGCGCCGATCTGACCCGCGATCAGGTGGCGCGGCTGCGCGAGCAGCTCGCCTCGGCGCAGCGCGCCCTGTACCGCAGCACCGCGGAGACGGATCGGCAGACGCTGCTGACCACGATGCTCACCGACCGCACCGCCTCGACCGAGACGCGACTGCTGGCGCTGGAACTGACGGTGGCGCGATTGACCGAGAACCAGCCGGTGGGCGAGGACGTGCGCCAGGCCCTGCGGGCGCTGCTCGACGACGCCAGCGACACGATCCGGCAGCGAACCGCCACGCTGCTGCGCGACCTGGCGGACGAGAGCGGGTCCGACGCCGTGGCGCAGCGACTGGCAACAGACAGCGAGCGGAGCGAGTCGGTCCTGCGCGCCTACCTGCGGGTGATGTCCCGATTGCCGCGCGCCTCGGCGGTGCCCCGCGCGATGCAGTGGCTTGACCATCCGACGCTGGGCGAGGAGTCCGCCCGAGCGCTGACCGCGGCCGCGGACGCGGGCCAACTCACGCCAACGCAGCGGGGCGAGCTGGCGCAGCGTGTCAGGCAGGAACTGCCCGAGAGCGACCCGCCCCCGCCAGCGTTGGTCGAGCTGCTCTCGCGCGTGGGCGATCCGGAAGATTGGCACCGCATCGAACAGTGGCTCGACAGCGCCGAGGAGCCGGTGCGGCTGGCCGCGGCGCGGGCGTGGGCCGCCTCGGACCGTTCGCTGCTGCCGCTGTCCCGCCGCGCCGCGGACCCGGCACTGCAACCCATCGTCCTCGCAGCCGCCTCACGCCGAGGCAATCAGGTCCAGTCCATGCTCGACCTGGTCCAACGCCTGCCCGGCGACCCGCGCGAAGCGGCGGCTTGGGAGCAGGCACTGACCGCGATGGCCAGCCGCGCCGACCCGACCCGGCTGCTGGAAGTGGACCAGGCGTTGCGTGGCCAAGCCTCCCGCGCCACGCTGCGAGATCAGATCCTCACCGCGGCGATCAACCGTCTGCTGCCCGTGACGCCCGGTTCCAACGCCCCGGCGAGCGTCCCCGTCGTGGAGGACCCGTTCGTCCTGAGTGTTCAGCCCGATCCTCAGACACTTATGCAGCTGCTCATGCTCCGCAGCACCCTGCGACTGGACCGCGGGGACCCGGCGCAGGCGCTGACCGATCTGGAGCGCATCGCTGCGCTTCCGCTGGAGCTCGACACTCCGACCCGACTGGAGCGCGACCTGGGCGTGATCCGAGCGCGACTTGGGCTGGGCGAGATCGATCAGGCGTCGGACCTGGCGGGACGATTGATGAGCGGGTTGAAGGATCAACCCCAGCCCCTGGCACGGGTTCGTGGCGAGACGCTGGGGCTGTTCCTTGCCGCCGCCGGGCGCGCCGCTGACGCTGACCAGCCCGACCGCGCCAGGGCGTTGCTCGCGCGGGTGCGAGCGCTGTTGAAGAACCCCCAGGAGCCCGAGGCGGAACTGTGGCGACTCGTGGAGGCGCTGGAGGCACGCCTGCGCGAAGCCACGCCGCCCGCGCCGGCCACGCCGCTGGGGTTCGCTGAACCGACCCTCGCTCCCAAGCCACCGGCGGACGACGACGCCCCGGGGCGCTGATGCTCGCCGGGCGTCAGGCTATACTTCATCGTTGTTCGCCACCGCGCTAGGGAGTCCCACCATGGCCAGCGTCATCACCGGCAAAGCCTTCGTCCTGGGCGACGACATCGACACCGACCAGATCATTCCCGCGGAGTATCTCTCCTTCAACCCCTCGGACCCCGCGGAACGAAAATACTTCGGCATGTACGCCATGGCGGGCGTGCCTCCGACACAGTCTGGCTTGCCCACGGGCAGGGTGCGCTTCGTCGCGGAGGGGCAGTTCAAGTCTCCCTACACCGTGGTCATCGGCGGACGCAACTTCGGCTGCGGCTCCTCCCGCGAGCACGCGCCACTCGCCATCGCCGAGGCCGGCGCCACCGTCGTCGTCGCCGAGTTCTACGCACGCATCTTCTTCCGCAACTGCGTCAACGGCGGTTATCTCCTGCCCTGCGAGAGCACGCAGCGTCTGGTGGAAGAGATCAAGACCAGCGACGAAGTGGAAGTCAACATCGACGCCGGTACGCTGGTGAACAAGACCACCGGGAAACGCTACTCGCTCAAGCCGCTGGGCGACGTGAAACCCATCATCGAAGCCGGCGGTGTCTTCAACTACGCCCGACAGACCGGGATGCTTCAGGCCTGAATAGAAAATATCACGAGACGCGTCGTGTCGCGCGCCAACCGGGAGCGTAGACCGAGAGCCTGTGATGACGTCTGAGTTGGGCAGTCCGCAGCCCGGTGTCGTCAGGTAGATCTACACGCCACAGCCCTCATCGCGAGAGATAGTAACTCCACCACTTCTTCAACAGCCTCAACACCGGCGTGAGGACACGCCGTCTCGGACTAGGGGGAAGTTTACAGCCGTGTTTTGATGATGAATGAGTCGTCGCCTGATGGGGCGTCGGCGACAATTTGACTTGACGCGTGTGCGTCAAGACGCTGCTTCAGAGAGAACCGGCAAGTTCGACGTACAGAGGCAGTGCCTTGAGCCCGCGCCCCGCTGCTGCACGCCGACGCCGACTTCGCTCGCATCGCCAAGATCATCCGCGAACTTCCGTTGGCGTAGGGGTCACCGTGCGAGGTAGTAGCTGTTGATCATGTCGTGGTCGAGCTTGTGGGTCTGCACATTGTGGAAGCCCGCGTCGTGGAGCATCTGCAGCGCCAGCTCTTCGCCCCAGACGGTGCCCAGGCCCACGCCGCCCTGGGCGAGCGAGACGCTCATGCAGTGCATCGTCGAGATGGTGTAGAAGAACGGGCCGAAGTGGTGGTCCATGTTCTTCTCCAGGTGACTCGACGCGGCGATGTCCTGCATCAGGAATTGACCGCTGGGTTTAAGAGCCGCTCGCACGCCGCGCAGCACCGCCGCCGGGTCTTTCTGGTCGTGGATCACGTCGAAGGCGAGCACCAAATCGAACTTTGACTTCTCCGGCAGCGTGGTGATGTCACGCGCTTCAAAGCGGAGATTGGTCAGTCCCCACTCACGTCGCAGAGCCTCCGCGCTGGCGATGGCGTCTTCGCACAGGTCGTACGCGGTGAAGCGGGAACGCGGGAACCAATGGGCGAGCTTGCACGAGGCACGACCGGAGCCGCAGCCGATCTCGAGCACGTCGATGCCCGACTCGAGCTGCTCGATCAGGCCCGGCGCGAGCGGCAGGATATGCTCCCGCAGCGCGGAGATCACCGTCAGATCGTTCTCGGCGGCCATAACTTCGTGAAAGCGGTGGTACTCGCAGTAGTGGACGCCCCCGCCGGTCTTGAACTTCTCGACGATCTTGTCCTCGACATAGCCCAGCACGCTGATCCACTGGGTGGACTGAGCGACGTTGTTGCAGCCCGCGGCTCGTGTGAGGAACGCGGCGTGCTCATGCGGAAGCAAGTGGCACCGGTCGTCGGTGCGGTACTCGATGATGCGACCGGTGACCATCGCCCCGAGCCATTCGCGGACGTAGCGTTCGTTCAGACCGGAGTGGGCGGCGATCTGCTCGCTGGTCATCCACGGACGGTTGCGCATAAAATCGAAAAGCCCGGTGCGGTGTCCGATGGAGATCATCAGCGCCAGAGCACCGCGATTGATCGTCTGGACCATCCATCCCGCGAAGGCGTCGGCTTTCTGAGCGTCGAACTCCTGCTCGCGGCGGTTAAGTTCGGTGAGCGTGGCGGTATTGGGTGGGTCTCCTTGCGTGTGGGGGTTTGGGTGCCTAGCTTTTAACGTCGGCCCAACGATAGCGGTTGTTGCGAGGTGCTGGAATAGACTCCAGGTCAAGCGGTGGTTGACTTGTGGTCAACCGGCGGTGACCGAAAGGGGCGAGCCATGACACAGAGCGAGACGCGCAGCGCTAAGGAGATTTTCACCGGCCAGGCGGAACCCGCGGCCTCCACGCGAGAGCGATTGATCGAGATCGCGCTGGACCTGTTCTACACCTACGGTTTCCACGCGGTGGGGGTGGACCAGGTCATCACGCGCGTCGGCGTGACGAAGACGACCTTCTACAACCACTTTCCCAGCAAAGACGACTTGGCGGTGGCGGCGCTGCAGCGCCGGGACGAGTGGGAGGCCAAGGCGTTCCTGGGGCAGTTGCGGGCGCGCACCCGCAGGCCGGCGGACCAGTTGCTCGCGATGTTCGACATCTTGCACGCGTGGTTCAACGATCCGGCGTATCGCGGGTGCCTGTTCATCAACGCTGCGGCGGAGTTCCCCCTGCAGCACGACCCGGTGCACCAGGCGGCGCAGCGCAGCTACGACAACATGGAGACCTTCCTGCGCGAGACCGCCGAGGCGGCGGACCTCAAACGCCCAGAGGACCTGGCGCGCAAACTGGTGCTGCTGGTCGAGGGCGCGTTCTGCCGACGGCTGATCTCCGGCGACCCGCAGGCGGCGATGCTGGCCAAGGAACTCGCCGCCGCGATGCTCAAGAACCACCGCCCCGGGCGACGGGCGATGGCGCGACAGACCTAGCGACGGTCCAGGGACCGGCGGAGTCGGTCAGAAGCGTCGGGTGAGCACGGCGTCGGCCATCTCGTCGAGGATGCAGCGCGCCGGGGTGTCGGGCAGTTCGGTGAGATGTTCCTTGGCCTGAGCGATGAGCCGGGAGGCCCAGTCGGTGGCGTAGCGAACCGAGTGGGTCTGATCCAGTCGAAGCCGAACCTGCTCACGGTGGGCTTTGAGGTCCGCCATGACCGCGGGCCGGGCGGCGGCGGGGGCGGCGCGGAGATGGTGAATCATCGGGAGCGTGAGCTTGCCCTTGTCCAGATCGCGGCCGAGCGTTTTGCCCACGGTCTCCTGCGTGCCGGTGAGGTCCAGGACGTCGTCGATGATCTGGAAGGCCACGCCGACCTTCTCGCCGAACTGGTAGAGGGCGTCGGCGGCGGGAAGTTTCTGGGCGCCGTTGCCGGCCAGGTCGTGGTGCAGCAGGGCGCCGACGCGGCAGCACACGCCACAGAGACTGGCGGTCTTGCGACGGATGATCTCGAAGTAGGTCGGCTCGTCCAGATCGTGGTTGTCGCGGTTGGCCAACTGCAGCAGTTCGCCTTCGCAGACGGTGTTGGTGGCGTCGGCGATGATCCGACTGATCCGCGTGGAGCCCAGGCTCGAACAAAGGTGGTAGGCGTGGGAGATGAGATAGTCGCCGAGCATCACGGCGGTCTCGTTGCCGCGAAGATGGTTGACGGTGAACCCGCGCCTCCGAACCGCCGCTTCGTCCAGCACGTCATCGTGGACGAGCGTGGCCATGTGAACCATCTCGACCACCGCGGCGACGACGCGATGGGCGTCGGTCAGTTCCATCTCGCGGGGCGCCGCAGCCAGGCCCGAGACGAGCACGAGCATGGGGCGGAGCATCTTGCCCCGATAGCGCTCCACGTGCGTCGCCAAGGTGTTGACGCAGGGCAGATCGCTGATCAGTTCCGCGTTAAAACGCGATTCGATAGCGGCGAGTTCCGAGGCAAGTCGGTCGGCGATGGCGGGGTCTTTGTTGGCCACGAGCAGCATGGTTCGCACTCCCAACCACGCACCACCTGTGGGGGGATCGCATTGTAGGGTATCCGAACCCTGAGGACCACGACGCCGCACGTCAACACGTCAATTATGCACGCGCTGTCCGCCCGTCGCGGTTGACATGGCGGCGCGGTGCTCATAACCTTCTATCGCTTCCGCGGGATGGTTATTCATTTTCCCTGCCCCCCGCTATGAACGTCAAGAAACAGAGCGAGTTCGACTCGATGCTCGGGCGCATCGTGGTGGAGAAGGGCTTGGCCTCGGCCAAGGACGTGCAGGACTGTCTGGACCTGTCGCGCGAGTTGGCGGGCGAGGGCGGCGAGGAGGGCAACGCCAACGAGCGATCGCTGGCGGACCTGCTCGTGTCCAACGGGATCGTCACCGCGCGGCAGCTTGATCGGCTACGCCCCACGATCGAGGAGAGCCGACCGGCGCAGCAGATCCCGGGGTTTCAGATGCTTGAGAAGCTCGGCGCCGGGGCGATGGCGACGGTCTACAAGGCCAAGCAGTTGAGCCTGGACCGCGTGGTGGCGGTGAAGGTGCTGCCGCTGAAGTTCTCGACCAACGCCGAGTTCGTGCAGCGCTTCTACGCCGAGGGCCGCGCCGCCGCCAAGCTCAACCACCCTAACATCGTGCAGGCCATCGACGTGGGACAGGCCGGCGACTTCCACTACTTCGTCATGGAGTACGTCGAGGGCAAGACCGTCTACGACGACCTGAAGGACGGCCAGCGCTACGACGAGAAGACCGCGCTGGACGTGGTGATCCAGATCGCCCGAGCCTTGGAGCACGCCCACGAGGCGGGCTTCATCCATCGCGACGTGAAGCCCAAGAACATCATGATCACCCACCAGGGCGTGGCGAAACTCGCGGACATGGGCCTGGCACGCGCCGTCTCGGACCGCGAAGCGGCCGAGGCCGAGCAGGGCAAAGCCTACGGCACGCCTTACTACATCTCCCCCGAGCAGATCCGCGGCGAAGTTACGGTGGACTTCCGCTGCGATATCTATGGGTTGGGCGCGACCTTCTACCACATGGTCACCGGCCGCGTCCCCTACGACGCACCGAACCCCTCGGCGGTGATGCACAAGCACCTCAAAGCCGAGCTGACGCCGCCGGACCACATCAACCCGCAGCTCTCCACGGGCATCGGCGAGATCATCGAAGTGTGCATGGCCAAGGACCCCGCCTCGCGTTACGCCAGCACCAGCGACCTGCTCACCGACCTCGAAGCCGTGGCGCGCGGCGAAGCTCCGATCCAGGCGCGCAAGAAGTTCGACCTGGCGTCGCTTTCCGCCATCGAGAAACCCGCGGCAGGGGACGAAGCCGCGATGGTCGCCACCCAGGCCGCCGCCCCGCTGCTCGAGCAGCCCGTCTTCTGGATCGCCGTCGCCGGCTGGGCCGCCGCCCTGGTCTTTCTGATCCTCATGCTCGCCAATTGAGAGCAGCCCCACCTTTCCGGGTGGGGCTTCCGATGAATTCATCTCGCTTAGTGCCTTCGCGCCCTTCGCGAGAAGCTCTTCCTACGCTACGTTCCGGTGCGCCAGTTCGCGCGCTTTCTCAAGCATCGCAGCTGAGACCTCGGGCATCGGGTAGTGCTGGTGCAGGAAGTCGCGTAGCTGCTCGCTCTGGGCGATGCGGAAATAGACCAGCGGCTTGAGCCGCTTGGCGGCGAAGGTGACCGCGCGAGCCAGTCGCGTGGCAGAGGCGGCCATGAGCAGTTCGCCCGAGGGCTCCATGCGCACCGGGAGAATCTCGAACTGCCAGGCCTGGCGACGGTTGATGAGCTTCAGCGCCTCGACATCGAAATTCTGCTTGGAGAGATCGACGGTGCCGGTGAATCGGAGGTACTGCTCGACCCACGCCTTCTCGATGCTCTGGATGGTGACGTCGAACATCTTCTCCGCCAGGACGCCGAAGGGGATGGCGCTCTTGCGCTGCGCCTCGACGATCTCGAGGACCTGCTGCTCGGTCAGCACGCCCTGCTCGATGAGAATCTGTCCGATGCGAATGTCTTGTGGCACGTCCAGGCCCTTTATGGGAACCGTCAGGTTCTCTAGGCGAATCGGTCAGAACGAGGCTCGAGTTAAGCGGGTGATCGCTCAGGGGAATCACCACAGAGCACACCAAAAGCACCGAGAAAGACAAACCGGATTAAGTGGCATACGCTTCCGCTCTGTGTGCTCTGTGCTCTTTGTGGTGAAAGCTTCGATCGAACATGGCCTCGTCACGTCAATGGATCAAGGAGCTTGGCCCGTTGGGACCGCTGGCGCTTGCGGCGCTGGTGCTGCCTCCGCTGGGCGGTTTCCTGATGCTGGGAACGATGGGCAGTGTCGGGCCCTGGTTGCGGTCGCACCAGATCGAGGGGCTGGCGATCTACGTCGCGGGGTTCGTCGTGCTCGCGGGGTTCGGGCTGCTGCCGACGTACGCTCAGTCGCTGCTGGGCGGATGGGCGTTTGGCGTCGCGCAGGGATTCGCCGCGGCGATCCTGGGTTTCGGCGGGGCTTCCGTGCTGGCCTACGCCCTGGTGCGACGCGTCGCCGGCGATCGACTGCGCGCCGTGGCGCAACGTAACGACAAGTCGCGTGCGGTGTACGACGCCCTGCTGGGCCACGGCGGGTTGCGCGCCGTGCTCATGGTGGCGCTGCTGCGTCTGCCGCCCAACTCGCCCTTTGCACTGACCAACGTGGCGATGGCCGCGGCGGGCGTGAAGTGGTGGACCTTCGTCGCAGGCACGGTGCTGGGCATGGCCCCACGCACGCTCGCGGCGGTGGTCATCGGGTCCAAGCTCTCGCGGCTGGACTTCGATCAGCCCCGACAGTGGCCCATCCTGATCGCGGGAATCGTGGTGACGGTCCTCGTCGTGATGGTGATCGGTTCGATCGCGCAGCGCGCGGTGGCGAGAGTCGTGGAAGAAAAACGCCGCTCCACCGGCGAGGGCGGAGCGGCGTGAGATCCCGAAATACGCAGGCCGAGCCCGGGGGTTATTTGGGGCTGAAGGGGTGCTTGGCGCTGTCCTTCTTGGCGACCATCTCGTCGGCCTTGGGCTCGCCCTTCATGGCGCGGGCGATGGAGAGCTTGGTGGCCTGGTAGTTGAAGTCGTAGATTTTCTTGTCGTCCGCCGCCTGCCAGTGGATGAACACGCCGCAGACGATGACGTAGTCCTCGCACTTGGCCTTGGGGATGATGCCCTCGGCGACACTGTCGGCCACAGCCTTGGCGACGGCGGCCTGCGCGGGCCCGAACATCTGCACCGCCTGCTTGGCGCCCTTGATCGTGACCTTGGTGATCATCACCGTGGCAGGCTTGACCGCGAGGTTGGGGGTGAGCACCGCCAGCAGATTGCTGTGGCCGGCCTTCTGGTCCGCCAACGCGTTGGCGAAGGCTGTTCCCACCGGGCCGTTCTTGTCCCCGATCAGCAGATCGATGTGGGCGATCTCGTTGCCGTCGCCCGCCAGGGCTTCGCCGATGAACATATCCGCCATGTCTTCGCTCCTTGAAAAAGGTTGTGATTGGAAGAGCGAAGGTTGTAGCCTGCGTCGCCCGGGAATGCAAGCCTCAGGGATGAGAGGAGTCCTCTCTCCGCTGGCGGACGGCGCGCATGTACTCGAACATGTACGCCTGCTGCTGCGGATTCCCGCGCTCGATGCGGTCCTGGATCCACTGCTTCATCTCGGCGCGGCGATCGGGATCGCCCTGTCGCGCGGGCCGGTCTTCATTGCTGGGACCGGGACCCTCGGGGCGTGGCCCGCCGCCTCCGCCGCGGCGCATCATGGCGCCGGCGGCCAGCGCCTGATCGACCAATCGCTGCCGCGTGGCGGCGTCGCCGGCGACGAAGCTCCGCGCCTGCTCGAGCATCATCGAGGTCATCGCTTCACGCATGGCGGGGCGCGAACTCTCGTCGCGCATGGCTTTGCGAAACACCTCCGCCCGCTGTTGCGCGGGCATGGCTTGCGCCAGTTCGCTCAGACGCTCGACGTATCGCTGCTTCTGTGGTTGCGTCAGCCTCTGGTAGCCAGGCGAAGTCATCAACACGATCGCCTCCTCCACCGTCGCGGGCATCGGCGGAGGCTTCCAGCGCTGCGTCAGATAGACTCCACCCGCCAGCACCGCCAGCCCCAGCACCAGCGACACGATGGTCCAGGTCCAACGCTTCATGGGAAGTTCCCCGCGTGGCCGTCCGCAAAGAGCAGGTTGCGCAGGTCGTGAAAGAACGGCACCGTCACCTGCCCGCTGGTCACGTCGAATGTTCCGCCGTCGAAATCGCGCATGACGACAAGCTCGCTGAGCGTGATGAACCCGGCCTTGATCGGCGGCGCCTCTTCGGGCCTTTGGCCGCTGACCTGCGACATGTACTGGTAGCTCGTCCCGCTCAGTTCGAACACGCTCACCGGCGAAACATCGCCCGGGCACCGATAGACCTTGGCCTGGGCTCCGAGTTTGCCCTCGAGCACCGCGGTGATCGGCGGATCGGTCGTCGCGGAAAGGAACGGCTCGGGCATGTAGCGTGCGGTGGGATAGGCCCCCTGCTGATCGTCGGCGTACGTCCGCAGCGCCACGCCCACCTGCCGCAGGTTCGAGGCGCATACCACTTTCACCGTACGCTGTCGGAACAGCTGGATGCCCGGCAGCAGAATCCCGATGAGCAGCGCCAGGATCGCCACCACGACCAGCAGTTCCACCAGGCTAAATGCGCGACGAGCCACCAACTCATCCTACGCTCGACACTCGCCCCGGGTTGCGGTCACCGCGGCCCGGGCTCGAATCGGCAGACCAGATCGTACGGTTGCCCGCCCATGGCCTGCGCCACGCCTCGGTCCTTGATCATCGCCAGCTTCAGGACGTCGCAACTGAAACGCGCGTCGTAGTTGCTCTCGATCGCCCGGCCCATGCCCTCCAGCACCACCAGGTCCGTTTCCCACTGCGTCACCGCCTGCCCCAGCTCAGGCGACACCACCGCAAGGTCGATCAGCGGCGAGCCATTGCCCGAGGGGACCAGCGTGAGCGTCCCTTGATCCAGCGCGGCGGCGGTGACGGGATCGAAGCCCGCGATGGTCTGGATCAGCGGCACAAGCTCGTCGTGAGTGATGTCGTTGAGCGCGGGCGCGGTGTTGGCGGTGAGGATGACGCGCGTGCCACGGAGGATCAGGTCGCGCGCCAAGGGGAACATGCCCAGCAGCACGTCGCAGCCGGCGTTGTCCACGAAGAGCACCGCTGCCCGATAGGCGGGGCCCCGTTCCATGCGTAAGACCCATGGGTCAAGATCGTCCACCAGCCAGGGCCGGGGTTTCAGATCGTTCAGCGCCGCGGGAAAGTTGACCCGCCCCTGACGGAAGAGCTCGATGGTCTCGATGGCGCCCAGGTCGAAGATGTTGCCCGCGAAGACGCCGCGGACGATGCGGTCCGGGCGCAGGTCGGCGGACATCGCGTCGATCTCAGCGAGCACCGCCGGGAGCATCGCAAGGGCGGTGCGATTCTCGCGTGCCTTGGTGGTGAGGTAGGGATCGTCGAAGCCGAACTGCCCCAGGACGCGCTGCCGGGCCAGGCAGACCTGATGGATGTCGAGTCGGCCAAAGACGTCCGGGTCGTGACGCACGACGTCGAGGTAGCCCACGAAAGCCTCACGGGCGCCCTCGATGCGGGCGCGGGCGTTCACGACGTCCTGGCCTCGTGCCTGGGCGTCTCGGATCGCCTCCTTCATCAGCGACCGGAACTGACTGCGGAACAAGCCCAGCCAGTAGTCCCGCGCCGCAGCGTCGCGGACAAGGTCCCATCGGCAAGCCTCGTACGTCTGAGGGTTCGCCAGCAGCGGGAAGATCGTGAACAACTCGGTGCCCAAGGCCAAAGCATCATACCCCATGGGATTTATAATACCCGGCCCTCACACGGAGTTCGCATGCTTCGACACCTCGAGTACACACGGACGCGCATCCTGCAGATCACCGAGCGCTTCGCCAAGCGCGTCCACGCCCAACGACAGGACATCGACCCGATCCTGATCAGTCCGCGCGTGGACCGCATCCCCTACGAGCAGGCGACGCGACTGGAATACGCGCCCACGTCGCTGGGCGTGGAGCTTGGTCCGCTCTGGGCCACTTACTGGTTCAAGCTTCGAGCCCCGGTCCCCGCGGAGTGGGCAGGACAGCGGGTGGACCTGCTCTGGTCCACGCGCAGCGAGGGGACGCTCTGGGTCAACGGCCAAAGCGTGCAGGGCCTGAACCACAGCGACGGTCAAGACCGCACCGACGCGGTGCTGCTGCATCGCGCCCAGGGCGGTGAGACGGTGGACTGTTACGTCGAGACCGCGTGCAACACCGTGTTCGGCGGCAGCGGCGGCGGGGACAAAGTCGGGAGCAACTTTCGCCTGAACCTCTGCGCCCTCGCCGCCTTCGATCCTCTGGCGTGGGACATCCATCACGATCTGCGCGTGCTGCTGCGGCTGCACCTGGAGTCCAAGCCCTCGAAAGTGGCGGACTGGTCCATCGACGCCACGAGCAACCCCGGCGATCTGGACGCGAGCTGGGCCGGCCGACTGCTGGGCGAACTCAACCGCTTCTGCAACGAGGTGGACGAGGAGGAGCGCGCCACCTGGCCCGCGGCCCGGGAAATCCTGCGCGGGCTTCTGCGCCACGTCAACGCGGCCCACACCCACGAGCTCTCGGCCATCGGACACGCCCACATCGACACCGCCTGGCTCTGGCCCCTGGCGGAGACCACCCGCAAGTGCATCCGCTCCTTCAGCACCGCGGTCAGCTACATGGACCGCTACCCCGAGTACCGCTTCGCCTGTTCGCAGGCCTACCAGTACGCCGACATGATGAAGTCCAACCCCGACCTCTACCAGCGCATCGCCCAGAAGGTGCAGAGCGGGCAGTTCATCCCCGTGGGCGGCACGTGGATCGAGCCGGACTGCAATCTGCCCAGCGGCGAGTCGCTGTGTCGGCAGTTCCTGCTGGGCCAGCGCTTCTTCGAGCGCCAGTTCGGGCGGCGCTGCGAAGAGTTCTGGAACCCCGACGTCTTCGGGTACAACGGGCAGTTGCCTCAGATCATGCGGCTCTCGGGCATCAAGCGTTTCCTGACGCAGAAACTCTCGTGGAATCGCTTCACCGCGCCGATGCACCACACCTTCTTCTGGGAGGGGATCGACGGCTCGCGGGTGCTGGCGCACTTCCCGCCCTCGAACACCTACAACGCCGACTGCTCCATCGCTGAGCTGCGCAAGCAGGTGCGCAACTACAAGGACAACGACCGCTCCAGCCACGGCTACTACCTCTTCGGATACGGCGACGGCGGGGGCGGGCCGACGCCGGCGATGCTCGAAGCGCTGCGTCGCACGCGCGACCTGCAGGGCGTGCCGCGGTGCGCGATCCGATCGCCCGGCGAGTTCTTCTCGCTGCTCGAGCAGGAGTCGCAGGGCTTCTCCACCGTGGTGGGCGAGCTTTACTTCGAGATGCACCGCGGCACCTACACGACCCAGGCGCGGACGAAGAGGGGCAACCGCCGGTGCGAGTTCCTGCTGCACGAGGTCGAGTTCCTGGCGGCGGTGGCGTCGCGCCGGGGCGTGGCCTACCCGGCAGCGGAGCTGCAGCAGCTCTGGGAGGTGGTGCTGCTGCACCAGTTCCACGACATCCTGCCCGGTTCGTCGATCACGCTGGTGTACGAGGACACGCACCGGGCGCACGACCAGGTGCTGGGCAAGGCGTCGGAGCTAAGGCATGCCGCCGCCGCCGCGGTGGCGGGACCGGGCGGATCGCTCACGCCGATCAACACCCTGGGCGCGGCGCGGAGCGAGGTGGCGCAGCAGCCTGACGGAACGCTGGTGTTCGTCGAGGCGCCGAGCCTGGGCCTGGGCCAAGTCCGGAACTGCACCGACCGCGTGGTCGTGATCGAGGGCGAAACGATCACGCTGGAGAACGCGGTGCTGCGTGCGGTGATCTCGAAGGACGGCTCCCTGCGGAGCCTGCTGCACAAGCCCACCGGACGCGAGGCGCTATCGGGCCAAGGAAACGCGCTCATCCTCTACGACGACCGTCCCACGCAGTACGACGCGTGGGACGTGGACCCGTACCACCTGGAGAAGTCCCGGCCCGCCGCCGCGGCGCACGCCTGCCGCGTCACGCGGCGAGAGGCGCTGCGCGCCGAAGTGACCTTCGAGCGCAAGGTCGGTCGGTCCAGCAGCATGACGCAGGTGGTGCGTCTGGAGGCGCAGAGCCCGCGCCTGGAGTTCCACAACACCGTGGACTGGAACGAGTCGAACACGATGCTCAAGGCGGCGTTCCCGCTCTCGGTGCGGAACATGAACGCCACCTACGAGATGCAGTTCGGCGCGGTGGAGCGGCCCACCCACTTCAACGACCCGGCGGCGGTGGGCAAGTACGAAGTGCCGGCGCACCGCTGGGCGGACCTCTCGGAGTTCGGGTTCGGCGTGGCGCTGCTCAACGACTGCAAGTACGGCTACTCGACACACGGGAACATGATGCACCTGAGTCTGCTGCGTTCGCCCCAGTCGCCCGACCCCAGTGCCGACCGTGGCCGCCATGAGTTCGCCTACGCCCTGATGCCGCACGCGGGCGACTGGCGCAGCGGCGGAGTGGTCGCCGAGGCGCTGCGCTTCAACGTGCCGGTGCTCTGGGCGCAGGGCAGCCCAGCCGCTCCGCGTTCCTTCTTCGAGGTGGACCACGCGAGCGTGATGATCGACACCGTCAAACAGGCCGAGGATTCCTCGGCGGTCGTGGTGAGGATGTACGAGTGCCACGGCGGGCGGGGCCGAGCGACGCTGCGGACGACGCTGCCGGCGACGCAGGCGGCGTGGTGCAACGTGCTCGAGGACGTGACCGGACCGGCGACGGTGCGCAACGGGCAGGTCGAGTTCGAGTTCGGGCCGTACCAAATCCTGACGCTGCGCCTGGGGTAACCCCAAAGAAAAGCCCACGCCGACGGGCGTGGGCTGGCAGGAATCTGGAGTTCGCCTGGCGATCAGGATTTCTTCGTCGTGCAGCAGGTGCATTTCTCGCACTTGCACTCGGCGCAGGTGCTGCACTTATCGCACTTGCACGAGTCGCAGGTGCAGCACTTGCCCGCGGGCTTGTGAGCGTCGGCGAAGGTCAGGCCCGCCAGGGGAGCCGCCAACAGAGCGGCGGCGACGATAACGGTACGGATCAGAGTCATGGAATAGCTCCCGATGAAAAGGGGATTCTGGAATGAAACAGCGAACACACTCGAAACGAGATGGACTCAGACGACGAGTGCGTCATCAGGAGGCGGAGGCGTGGGCGTGAGCGAGAAGCTCTGCACGGAAGTGGTGAGCCCCGGAACGGCTTGTGACCAGGTGGCGCCGTCGATAATCGAGGCAGAGAGAAGGACCGCCACGGGCAAGACCGTGGCGGCGCAGGGGCAGACGGATTTGCTGTGGCAATCGTCCGCAGCGTCCTGGGGGCAGCAGCAGCCCTGGGTCGAAGGTGATGTCTGGTCTGCACAGCAACAGGCGTTGGCCGACCCGCGCGCCGAGTCCGCAGCGTTGCCCGCGGCCCAAGCTGGGTTCGTGGCCACGACCAAGGCTAATGCAAACAGGATGCTCAGGATACCGCGAGTCATCACCCCTATTTTCGACCCCGAAACAGGCCAAGTCAAGCTCATTCAGGGGCCTCTGAACGACCGAGTTGGATTCTGAAGGCTCCAAGCGCAAAAGGACACATAGATCAGGCTGCGGTTTGCTTCATTGAGAACTCCCTCACCCGGAGAGTAGAGGGGTTCTGCCCCA
Source organism: uncultured Phycisphaera sp. (assembly GCA_964496285.1). GTDB lineage: Bacteria > Planctomycetota > Phycisphaerae > Phycisphaerales > Phycisphaeraceae > CAZBXW01. The sequence continues at coordinate 88,223 of CAZBXW010000002.1, read as the reverse complement.
AGCAAAAAGCCCACGCCGCTCTGGCGTGGGCTTGAGAGTGTGATGGTGTCCGGGCGGACTTCTTAGCCAAGCAGGCTCAGGACCGCGCTCGGAGCGTTGTTGGAGATGCTCAGCACCTGGTTGGCCGCCGAGACGAGGATCTGCGAACGGGTGAGGTTGGCGGTCTCGGTGGCGAAATCGGTGTCACGGATCAGGCTCTCCGCGGCGCTGGTGTTTTCCAGGGCGACGTTCAGAGCGTTGATGGTGGACCCGACGGTGAAGTTCTGGAAGGCGCCGATCTGACCACGCAGAGCGGTGACCTGATCGATGGCCTTGGTGACGATCTTCTGGGCGTCTTCGAGGTCGCCGTCCACCAGGTTGTTGGCCTTGCCCGAGCCGAGATCGTCGAGGTAGCCCAGGCTCTTGGAGCCCAGGTGACGAGCCGCGACGTTGGGCAGTCCGAGGCGGACCTGATTTCCGACGTTGACGGTTTGGCCGAGGTTGAACTTCGCGCCGCCGCCGGTGATCGTCAGAGCGCTGATGGTGGCCGCCGCGGTGGCGCCGGCGGTGGTGAACTCGAGTTCGAGGTTCAGGGTGTCGGTATTGACAGAAGCGACCTTGCCCTCGCCGCGAGCGGTGATGCCGTTGATGATCGCCTCCACGTCCTGGCCCTGGTCCTTGACGAGGCTGGTGACGGAGGCGACCGCGGTGCGGTTGCCGGCGGTGGTGGAGACGACGTCCTCGTCGATGCTCGAGAGGGCGACGACGAAGCCGGTCAGGCCGCCGTCGGAGACGATCTTGATTCCGACGCTCTCCGCCGACCCGAAATCGGGAGTCTTGAAGACCACGCCGGTGCCCTGGGTGGCCGCGGACACGCCGGTGACGCTCTTGAAGGTGTTGACGGTGGCAACGATGTCGGCCTGGGTGGTGCCGGAGGCGAAAGAGAACTCCTTGGAACCCAGGGTGCCGGCGAGCTCGAAGGTCAGGCGGGAGTCGGCGTCGGTGAGGTTCAGAGCGCCGCCGGTGGACAGGTACAGGCCCGCGTGCTGCGCCGAGGCGGTGACGATGGCCTTGACGTCCACGCTCGAGTCGCCAATCGTCGCGCCGCGGATCTTAAAGTCGTTGACCGTGGCGGCGACGGAGCTGACGGTGAAGTCGAAGTTGCCGTTGAGCAGCTTGCTGCCCTGGAAGTTGGTCACGGAGGAGATGCGGTCGATGGTCTGCAGGATGGCGTCGACCTGCTGCTGGTTGGCTTCCTTCTCCTCGGTGGACAGGCCCGCGTCGTTGGCGGTCTGACCGACCAGGCCCTGAAGCTCGGTGAGCAGCGAGCTGATCTCCTGCAGGCCGCCCTCGGCGATGTTGGCGATCTGCTCGGCGCGCTGGGCGTTGCCGATCGCGGCGGAGAGGCCTTCCTTCTCCGCACGCAGCTTCTCGCTGCTGATCAGGCCCGCCGGATCGTCGGCGCCGCGATTGATGCGGAAGCCCGTGCTCAGACGCTCGAGCGTCTTGGTGAGGTCAGCGTTGTTCTTGGTCAGAATACGCTGAGCGATGAGGGAATTGACGTTGGTGTTGATCCGACTCATGGATCTTTTCCTCCAGATGACGCTGCTGCGGGTGGCTGGGTATTGGGTTAGGTGCCTGCCCGAGAGGCCATCTCCTGTTTCTCGCTCCAGCCCGCGTCCTGTCGCCTCTACGCTGAGGCCACCGGCCGCTTGGTGGAGCAAGAAGCGGCCTAACCGGTCCCACTCGTCGATCCGTCTCCTCCAAACAGCGAGTGATCAATTCGCTGGATCGAGAATCCTGGATCAGCCGCACCGCCGAGCCTTCGCTCCGCCCGTGCAACTGACAGTCCAGATCGGAGCGCTGTGCAGCGCGGTGAACAGGATGAACCCGATACACGGAAAAACCTCGGCGAGATGGCGGCACAGACCGCACCGCTCGCGCCGGCGACAAAGCTTGCCCAGACGTCACAGACCCCACCGCGCGCCCAGGCGATGAGCCAAACGCTTTCGACGCGACGCGCAGATCTCCCCAGATCGATCTTCGATCGCACGACCCGATAGGCCAGGAGCTTCAAAGAGGATGCGAGGTGAATAAGAGAGGATCAGACCAGTCAGGCAAGCATCACGGTGCACCAAGCCCCGCGTGGCTCACATCCGTCCTCATCCCGCACAATCCGGCGATCCGGTCAAGAACGATTTTCCAAGAACAACCGGTTCAGCCATCCCCCGAATCAGATCACCGGCCCCGCGCCCGGGCCTTCCGAGCCGACCCCGTGGCGCGATTCAATGTCCTGGATGTAGGCCATCGTGCGGTCCAGTTCACGCTTGAGATGCCGAACCCGCAGCAACGACTTGACTCGCGTCACCAGCTCCAGCTTGTTCACCGGCTTGGTCAGAAAGTCATCCGTCCCCGACTCCACGCCCCGCTCAATGTCACCCAGTTCGTTCAACGCTGTGACCATCATCACCGGGATCGACCGCGTCGCTGGCTCCTCTTTGAGCTTCCTGCACACCTCGAACCCGCTCATCCGCGGCATCATCACGTCCAGCAGAATCAGGTCCGGCAGCCCCTGCCCCTGCGACACCGCCTGCTCCACGATCCGCATCGCTTCCAGACCGTCCCCCGCTGTCTGCGTCTTGCAGGCAAGCACCTCCAGGTACGCCTGCAGCAGCTCCACGTTCTGCGCGTTGTCGTCCACGATCAAGATCAGCGATTGAGTCAGATCCATCTCGGAGCCGCCCGTCCCCGGACCGGCTCCTCCCCCGGTGCCCGAAGCCCCGCCGGTCCCACTTGACTGCGCAGCCGACCCCGCTCCGCTGGCCACGCTCGGATCGGATGAACTGGACGACGTCATACTGGGCAACTCCGTGGACCGCCCCCTCAAGATCCAGATGGTACACGCTTCTGGCACCCGCGTCGATGATCCGCAGCTACGCAGGACCCCTCAATCATGCAGTAGAAGCTCCGCCTTTCCAGCCTAAGCTGCGCTGCGGTCACCATATAGACGAGACCCGCGTTTGATATCCAGCCTCAATTGTGTTATCATTGTAAGGCTTAGCTTCGTTGCCGCTTGGTTAATCGCCAGGCAGCCTCACCGCCAGCCACCGCAGCCCACGTACGAGGGACCTACGGGAACTTAATCGACCCATCGTGCGTAAGAGACTGTATAAAGCAAGTTTAGTCACGAGCTTCCGAAATGGTTCGAAACACTCCCGCCAACCGCTCACCCTGGGAAGATCGCTGGTCACAACCCACTGCTGAGCAACTGCTTGCAACCCTCAAGCCGCATCACACCAAGCTCCTTGGCCTGATCAGCGAGCATCTGCTTTCACTCGAAGGCGTCCGCTCCGAGGTGATCTGGTACGGCACGGCTTGGAAGTGGACCGTGAGTTTTCCTCTCACCGACTCGCGTGGCCGCCAACTTGACACCCTTTGTCATCTTGTGCCCAATCGCGAGTTGCCTCTGGTCAGCGTGCCCATGAGCGTGTCGTTCATTGAACATCTTCCAATGAAACGACTTAAGAAATACGTCCGCGACGGAATCCGCGGCGGTCGCTTCGCCGTGGCGATCCACTGGGCCAGTTGGACGCCCAACAATCAGGCTGACGTTCTCTGCCTTGCCGACCTCTTCAAACGCAAGCACAAGTTCCTGACCAGTCCACCCTCGACTCCCGCTCTGCCCAGCGCTGCGAAGTAATCTTCAGGCGCTGTTCAAGCCCCCGCCTCGCCACACCGCAAACGCACCTCCCGCGCTAGGAAGCCCCGATCAGTCGCCAAGCCACGCCCGCGCGACCGATCCGATCGACCACCCTCCGCGCCACTTCCAGAGGCAACATCATCAACACTTCGCTCCCCGCAGGAACCTGCTCCGGAGCGATCACTTCACGTCCGTGATATCGCTTGCCGACTCGTGACGGGTCCTCGTCCACGAAAAATCCCACCCGCTCGCCCAGCACGCCGAGCATCCACGTAGCCGCGATCGACGTGCCGAACAACCCCACCGATCTCGTCTCTGCGCACCGCTGGGCCCACTCCACCGCGGCGTGAAGCCAACGCACCTGTTCCGCTGCGCGCTCCCACTCCAACCGAGCATCCGCGACATCGTGCGTACCGCCCCCACCGGCGCGCGCCACCACGCTCAGCTCCTTCGTCACCCACGATCCGCCCGCCACGACCTCAAAGCCCTCGCGCCCCAGCAGCGACCCAAGCGTTCGATCCGTGAAGTGTGTCGCGTGATCCACGATCAACAGATCAAACGGATTCACGCCCTGGTCCGGACACTGCACCACCATCAACCCGCCTTCACTCATCTTCTGTTTCACCGCCGCCAGCAGCGCCCCGGGCTCAACCACGTGCTCCAACACATGCACGAGCGTCACCACCTCGAACCGCCCCTGAGCTTCGGTCACATCTCCGACCACCATACGCTCCACCCCCGGCAGTCGCTCCACCGCGCCGCGGTGCTTCCCGCTGAGTTCTGTGCCCGTCAGTCTCCAATTCCTCAAATGCCTTCCCGCCTCGCGCAGCAGCGCGCCGTTCCCGCAGCCCACGTCCAGCAGCCGACCACTCGCGGGCAAACTCACCGCGCCGATCAACCTCGAAAGCAACCTCGAAGATCGACTCTCCGCCGCTCCGCTCGCTCCCCCACCACCGCCGCCGAACACCGCCTGCTCCGCGCCACCGCTGTGGTGATAGATCTCGTACCCCGAGTAGACCTCCTTCGCCTGCGCGTGCCACGCCACGTCGAATCGGTGTTGCGTCGTGCCGCAGACCGCACACACCCCCAGCCAACCCCCATCGACCCACCCACGACAGTCCGACGTCACCCGTTTGAGTCGTTGGTAGCCCGGCACCTCACGCACCGACTCCCCCGTCCCGCAGACATGACACGCTTGATCGTTCATGCGCCGGCCCACGCGATCGTCTCCCACACCCCCCTCAGCTCCACCCTCAGGTCACGACGCAGACGCGACACGTCCATCACCGTGTTCCGCGGCGCCTCGGCCTCTTCGATCCCCGCCTCGCGAAAACTGCCCCGCTCCACCCGCGACGCCGCGAAACCCCATCGCCCCGCGAGATGCCTCGCCACACTCCAGTAATCCACGTCCCGCTCGCCAGACACTTGCCACATCCCTCCTCGCCGCTCCGTGCCGATCCGAACCAGCACCCTCGCCACCTCATCCACCCCCACCGGAGACATCACCATGTCCCCGAAGGCTCGCACCGACCCGCCCCCCTCCAGCGCCCTACGCCACGTCTCAAACAACCCCAGCCCTCGCCCCAGCACCTTCGTCAACCTCACCACCGACCCCGAACCCTCCTCCCGCAACAACGCTCGCTCCACTTCCGCCTTCTGCCGTCCATACTCCGTCGCCCCCTGCACCGCCTGATTGCTGCTCAGAAACACCAGGAACCCTCCCGCCTCGCGCACCCGCTCCGCCAGCGCCAACGCACCCGACACGTTCACCTTCCACGTGCCCAGCGGGTCAACACGACAGGCGCGGATCGAGGCCACCCCCGCGCAAAGATACACGACCCCCCCAGCCCAGTCCCCCTTCCAACCCACCGCCTCGCCCGACAAATCCACCTCGTCCCGCCCCACCTGCCGCGCAGTCACTCCCCGCTCCGCCAACGCCGTGCACACCGCCGACCCGATCAGGCCCCGGGCTCCGATCACAGCCGATGCACGTACTCCAGCGGTAGCCCCTGAATTGTTCCCCAGTTCTCGTCGATCCACTGAATCACCTCATCCACCCCTGATCTGAAATCCTCCCGCGCAACCCAGCCCAATTCTCGCCCCGCTTTGCCGCAGTCCAGCGCGTAGCGCGCGTCCTGGCCCAATCGCTCGCCCACCGACACCACCCACCGCCCGGGGTCCTCGCCCATCCGCTGGCACGTCAATCCCACCACGTCAGCCACCGTCATCTCGCTCGGCACACTCAGATGAAAAGTGCCGCTTTTCTTGAGTTCCACCGTCCGCATCAGCCCCGCAACCACGTCGCGCACGTGGACGAAACTTTTACGCGCCATGCCCCCGCCGTGCAACTCGATCTTCTTCCCCTGCCTCACCCGGATCACCGTTCGTGGGATGATCTTAAAGAGCTGCTGGTGCCTCCCGTAAACATTAGTCGATCGGATCAAAGTCGCGGGAAATCCAAAGCTCGCGATGAGCGTGTTGATATACATATCCGCCGCCGCCTTCGACACCGCGTAAGGCGTCGACGGGTTGAACAGCGACCCCTCATCCGCCGCCCGATCACACGACCCAAGCATCTCCGCAGACGAAATGTGAACGTACCGCTCCAGCCACCGCTGTCGCCTCAAGTAATCGCACAACTCCACCACCGCCAGCGTGTTCGTCCGGAAATACTCCACCGGCCGCTCGTGCGACAACGCCACCTCGCTCAGCGCTGCCACCTGCACCACCACCCCCGGCTTCTCCCGCTCCAGCAACGCCCTGAGTCCCGCACCCTCCCGAACCATGTCCAGACGGACAAACTCGAATCGCCCCCGACCCTTCGACCGCGCGTAAGGCAGGAACATCTCCGCGTACTGCGGCGATCGGCTCACCCCCACCACCCTGCCCCCCTCTCCACGCAGCAGCGCCTCCACGACGTGACTGCCCGTGAAGCAGTTGCTCCCGATCACCACCGTTGTTTCAGCGCCCATAGAACTCCCGCACACTCTGGATGACGTACCGAACCTCCCGCTCCGTCAGATGCTGATGCGCCGGCAGGGTGATCATCCGCTTCGCGTCCGCCTCGGCCATCGGGAAGTCGCCCTCCCGGTACCCCAAGCCCCGCGAAGCCTCCTGCAGGTGCATCGGGATCGGATAGTGAATCTTCGCCTCCACCCCACGCTCCGCCAAGAACCGCAGCAGTTCGTCGCGACGCTCCACACGCACAATATACAAGTGAAACACGTGCTTCACGCCCGCCCCACGCGCCGGCACGCGCACCATCGGTTCCAGGTCCGCCAGCGCCCGATCGTACTCCCGGGCGTTGGCGATCCTCCGCGCCGTGATCGTGGGCAGCTCGCCGATCAAACGATTCCCCACCACCGCCTGCAGCGTGTCCAGCCGCGAGTTGTGCGCATAGAACGCCACCTCGTCGCGGTTCCTCAGCCCGTGATTCCGCCACAGCCGCAGCCGCTCCGCCAGCGCCGCGTCGTTCGTCGTGACCACCCCCCCGTCCCCCCAGACGTTGATGTTCTTCAGCGGATGCAAGCTGAACCCCGCCGCCGCTCCCCACGAGCCCGCCACCTTCCCCGCCACGCTCGCGCCGATCGCCTGGCACGCGTCCTCCACCACCGCCAGACCGTGACGCTCCGCGATCCCCATGATCGCGGGCATGTCCGCCATGTTCCCCGTGTAGTGCACCGGCAGGATCGCCCTTGTCCGCGGGGAGATCGCGCGCTCCACCGCCCCCACGTCCATCACGTACCCCTCCTCGTTGTCCACGAACACCGGCCGCGCACCGGTCATCACAATCGCGCCCACCGTCGCCACGAACGTGTTTGCAGCGGTGATCACTTCGTCCCCGGGACCGATCCCCATCGCCTTGAGCGGCAGCATCAGCGCGTCCGTCCCACTGCCCACCCCCACCGCAAACTTCACACCACAGTAGGAAGCAAATCGCGCCTCAAACTCCCGCAAAGGCGCACCCAACGTGAAATCACCCGTCCTGACGAAATGCCGAATATCGTCAAGATATGACTCCAGGTCCGCGAACTGGCGGTCAAGGTACGAGAACGGAACCCTGACTGAACCGCCCTGTTCAGCGTCCATAGAAGCGTCGTATCGTGTTCGCAACGTGTTCGAGCTGGTCACAGGTAAGCTCCGGATAAATAGGTAAACTCAAGATCCGACGCGACTGCTCCTCCGCGCATGGGAAGTCTCCCTCTCGATACCCCAGATTTGCCGCCGCGTCCTGCAGATGGATCGGACGCGGGTAGTGAATGGCAGTCTCGATCCCGTGGGCCGCAAGAAACGTCCTCAACTCATCCCGCCGATCGGCACGGATCACAAACGTGTGATAAACCTGCTCAACGCCCTCCTGCTCGCTCGGGCACACCACCGCGTCCACGCTTGCCAGTGCACCCCGATAGAACGCCGCGTTCCTTCGCCGCCCCTCCGTCCACTTCTCGAGATGCTCAAGCTTGACCAGCAGCATCGCCGCCTGTACCGCGTCAAGCCGACTGTTCCCGCTCCACACCACGCAGTTCTCCCGCGTCGCCAGCCCCAGGTTCCGCAGCACGCGAAGCCGCTCGTCCACCACCGCGTCGTCCGTAGTCACCACGCCCCCGTCTCCGCAGGCGTTCAGATTCTTCAGCGGATGCAGGCTAAATGCGCTCGCGTGCCCGAACGACCCGACCCGCCTGCCCCCCAGACTCGCACCCACCGCCTGCGCCGCGTCCTCGACCACCACCAGACCGCGACGCTCGGCAACCTCCATCACCCCAGCCATCGCCGCGGGTCTGCCCGTCAGATGCACCGGAAGCACCGCGCGCGTCCGTCGGGTCAACGCCGCCTCGATCTTCGTCGCGTCCAGGCTCATATCGTCGTCCACATCCACGAACACCGGACGCGCCCCCACCAGCACGATCGCCGTCGCCGTGGCGATGAACGAGTTGGGCGCCGTGATGACCTCGTCCCCCGCGCCGATCTCCAAAGCCCGCAGCGCCAGCACCAGCGCCTCGGTCCCGTTGCCCACCGCCACCGCGTGCCGCGTGCCGCAGAGGGCCGCAAACCGCTCCTCAAACTCCCGAACGAACTCGCCCAGAATGAACTGGCCCGAATCAATCACGCGCTCAAAACTACGAACAAGGTCGACTTTGATTCGCGCGTGCTGCATCGCGAGGTCGATGTAAGGCACTCTCACCCGATTCGTCGTCTGAACGATCACTCCGAAACTCCGAGTAGGATTCACTCAAAAAAAATGAAGGAGTAGTCACCCTGATAGCCGCAACGCTCGAACCACCAACGCCACTGATCGGGCCTGTGAAAGCTCTCGCAGGTCAGTTGCCAATACAAGAGATTGGCCTTTTCAAGCTCGTTACGATAAGACTCGACCACGATGTACCCCCGCCCCGAGCCCACGCGAACAATCTCTCCAAGGGCCCGCTCCAGCGCGTCACAGCCCAGATTGTGCAGCGTGTTGATCGAGACCACCAGGTCAAAGACCCCCGCCGGGTAAGGCAGCCAGGCCGCGTGGCCGATGTCGAGGCTCGCTCGGACCTCCTCCTTGGCATTGAGAATCGCGTAGTCAGAGATATCAATGCCTCGCACGACAAGTCCGGGACAAGCCTGAGAGAGATCGTAAAGCAGGTATCCCTTCCCGCAGCCCACGTCCAGAACCCGCTGGCCCGCGCGCAAACCGTATCGCTCCACCATCGCGTCCGCCACCTTCCGCCAGCGGCCGTCGTAGCGCATCCCGCCGTAGCCGAACTTCCGTTCTCCGTCCCAATAGTCCTTGCCGAAGCGGCGGGCGACCTCGGACGACAGGTGCTTGGGATGCTCGTTGACGCGGCCAATGTAGTCACGTCTCGTTCGCGTGTGCAGGTCCGCCATCAGGTCGACGTACGCCATCGCGATCCAGGTTCAGAGAACCCGCTCCAGGTCCAGAAGCATTTGAAGCGCGCGATCCGTCAGTGACTGCCTCGACTCCGCCGCGGTTCCGCCGCGCCTGGCGAAGCGCCGACGTGACGCGCTGATCGGAAGCAGCTCACTCAACACCATGCAGGCCCACTTCAGACGATACAGCGACTCGATCAAACGCAGTCGGCGTTCGCAGTCCTCTGACAGTCCCAGTGACGCCCGCAGCTTCGCTACAAAACCATCCATCGTCGATCGCGGCACGGGAACCGCAACCTGGTGATAGAAGTCGGCCACCAGTTTGGCGGCGTCGTCCCAGCCGGCGTACTCGAAGTCCACGAACCGCACTCCCCCGGACCTCAATCGAATCGCGTTGTGGAAACCAAAGTCCGAAGGCGATATCACTCGATCGCACTCCGCGCAAGCCCACGCGCTCGCGCGTTGCTGATCCCGCAGCCCCGTCGAGACGCGAACCCAGATCGGCTCGACCTTCTCACGCACAAGATTATCGGCACCCGCGCCGTTCACCCCGGAGCTTAACGCCACCACACGCCGCTCAACGCTGACCAGGTGATCATCCATACTGAAACAAGCGTCCGACGCCGCCGGCAATTCTGCGCCAAGGCCACGGTTGCGGTTCAATTGCACGACCAAGTCCGCCGCGGCGTCGACCATCGCGGCGTCCACCTCGTGACTCAGCACAGGATGTCCCTCGATCCACTCGTACAACCCGATGCGCCCAAAGAAATGCCTCGCGATCGGCCGAGGCACGCTCCGAACTCCCTGGCGCCACGCCCAACGAAGGAAACCGAACTCTGTCCCCAGTCGGTCACGCGTATCCGCATCGTGATGAAAGTATTCCTTGAGGTGATAGTTTGTACCGCCTGCCGTGACACGATAGCTTCGGTTGTTCCCGCCCGAGGCAACAGGCTGAACCCTCAGGTCCTCGGTCGATAGACCCGCCGTGACGAGCATGACCGCCGCGCACGGTTCCACCGAAAAGGTCGTAGGACCATCCATTACGGTCATCCGGCCTGCCTCCAACCCTGTGAAACAAATCCTGCGATCTCAAGCCAGTTTCGCAACCGACGGTAGCGCCCGTCGTCCGGATGCTCGTCACGTGGATCGAACAGCACACGCAGAACCTGCGCCGGGAAGACGGGGTCACTCAGAAACTCGGGCAGGTCGTCAACGAATATATCGCATTGCTCAGTCCCGATTCGATCTATCTTTTGTTCCCTGGTTTCCTCAAAGAACACGCGCAGACCGGTTCGACTCGGAACAAGCAACCCCTGATTCACTAGCCACTGCCTTGCAGCGGCGTGCAGGTCCACGCGCGGCCCCAGGTGCGGCAGACGTGTCTTGTGACTGATCACCACCACCTCATCGCCGCGTCGCGCAACGTCGTGGAGGAACTCAGCCGCCCCTTCAAACAACTCCGCCTGAGCGATCCGACTGCCGTACACCCAGCCCTGCAGTTCGATCCAGCCTCGCTCATTCCCGTTCGATCGCAGATGGCTGCGCACCGCGTGCTTGGTGGCGGAGACCTGCTCGGTGATCCAACCTCGTTCCAAAGCGGCGCGGTGGAAAACCGCGTCGTAACACACGAGCGTGTTGTCAAAGTCGATGCCGATGCGCATGACAGCTCACCCAAACATTCGAACAATGGGCCGCAACACCCGTCCCGATTCCAGATCATCCAGCGCGTCGTTGATCCGCTCGAGAGTGTAGTCCGGTGAAAGCAGCGGCGCTACGTTGACCCTGCGAGCCGACACCAGTCGCTCAAAGCGTTTGAAATCACGATCAGGATCGCAGTCGCCGCCCCATGTCCCGAGCACGCGCTTGCCCAGGTTGAATTGCTTCGGGTCCAGTTCCAGTGTGGACCCATGCGGGGCGTTGCCGACGATGACGGACCTGCCGCCGCGCGGGCGGAGGACCTCAAGTGCGTTGCGCATCACCGCTGGCTGTCCGGTCGCCTCGATGGCCAGATCGAATCCCTCTGGCGCGATCTCTCGAAGTCTGGGGAGGATGTCCACATCAGTCGCCTGCAGTACGTGCGTCGCTCCGACCTGACGCGCCACGTCCAGCTTCGAGGGCACCTTGTCCACCGCCACGATCAAGTCGCATCCGGTCGCCACGGCGCCCAGGATGGCGCACGCCCCGACGCCTCCGACGCCGAAGATCACCACACTCTCTCCCACCCGCGCTTGGGCGGTGTTCACCACCGACCCCATGCCCGTGGGTAACGCGCAACCCAGCATGGTCGCGGCTCGATCGTCCACCTCGTGGGCGAGCCGCGTCAGCCGATTCTCGCTTACAACTGCAAATTGCTGAAACGTGGTTACGGCGCCCGCATTCACCTTCTTGTTCGAATGTCGATAGATACACCCGGGCGCGTCCGCACCGCTCCCCTTGATCCAGGAAATCACAACACGATCTTGCTCCTTCACCTTGGCGACGCCTGAGCCCCGTGCACGCACGACGCCCACCCCCTCGTGCCCCAAGCAATGCGGCAGGAAGCGGTCTTCGCCGCGTTTACCACGAGCTTCCAAGAGCTGAGTATGACAAACCCCGGAGTAGGAGATCTCCACAAGCACCTGCCCGTCGTTAAGCGCAGGCAGCTCGAGATCGACCAACTCCAAGGGCCGCTTCGTCTCAAAGAGAACCGCTGCTACCGTCTTCATGCCGCATTAACTCCTATACTTTCAGACCAATACTCCCATACCCGATCGCAGATAGACAACGGATCAAGACCCGAACTTCGTCGCATTTCCTCCTGATTCACGACTGTGTGGATGTATCGATCCGGGACACCCATGCGAAGGATCCGTGATGGCACGCCGCCACGGTCAACCACCCATTCCGCCACGGCACTTCCCAGCCCCCCGATCATGCTGTGCTCTTCGACCGTGACGACAACGCGACACTTGTGCAGATAAAGGTCAAGTGTCTGCGTGTCCAAAGGTTTGACCACAGGAACGCTCAGAACCGCCACGCGCAGGCCCCGCGCGCTGAGCATCGCAGCGGCGTCCAGGACCACGGGCATGACGACCCCGGCTCCGACGAGGGCGACATCAGCACCCTCCCTGAGCACGATCGCTCGATTCCAGTCGATCGTGGTTGCGGAGAGATGAATCGACTCCTCTCCCTTCTTTCCAAGTCTAAAATAGCATGGCAACGATCGTTGAAAGGCCTGGGGCAAGAGCGCGGCAAGCTCGGGACAGTCCGCGGGGCAGACCACCGACATCCCGGGCAAGCTTCGGAGCATCGCAATGTCCTCACAAGCCTGGTGTGTCGCGCCTAACTCTGCGTAACAGAGGCCCGAACCGACGCCCACCAGGATCACAGGTTGCTCGTGGTAGCAAAGATCGACGCGGATCTGCTCCAGGCAGCGAGCGGTGACGAAGGGCGCGATCGTGTAGACCACCGGTCGAAGGCCGCACATCGCCATGCCCGCGGCCATGGAGACCATGTTGGCCTCGGCGATGCCGCAGTTGTAGAACCGAGACGGGAAAGCGGCGCGGAAGTCGTCGAACAGCTTGTTGCCAATGTCGCCCGTCAATAGCACGACGCGACGGTCAATCCGCGCGATCTGAGTTACTAGTTTGGCAAACGCATTGCGCATGATTGATGACGGCTTTAAGCTGCGAGTTCTTCCAAGGCGCGTTGGAGGTCGTCGTGGTCCGGAATGCGGTAGTGCCAGTTGTTGTCGTCCTGCATGAAGGAGACGCCCTTGCCCTTGATGGTGTGAGCGATGACCGCCAGGGGGCGATCGTTGCGCGGCGTGTTGATGGCGCGGGTGAGAGCCGAGATATTGTGTCCATCGACCTCGAGGGCGTGCCAGCCGAAGGCGGCCCATTTCTGAGCCAGAGGATCGAGTGCGGCGATCTCACGGGAGCGGCCTGTGCCCTGCCAACCGTTGAAATCCACAATGCAACAAAGGGAATCGAGGCGCAGGGCGGGCGCCAGCATCGCGGCTTCCCAGACACTGCCCTCGTTGCACTCGCCATCGCCCACAAGGACAACCGTTCGATAGGAATGTCCGCGAACGCGAGCGGCCAGCGCCATACCCAGTCCCAAGGACAACCCGTGGCCGAGCGATCCGGTGGCAGCCTCGACACCCGGGACGGCGAAAGGGATGGGTTGTTCCGCGAGTCTGCCGCCGTGCTGTCCAAACTGCTCAAGTTCAGAGATTTGAAAGAACCCGCGGTATGCAAGCGTGGCGTAGAGCGCGGAGGCGGCGTGTCCCTTGCTCAGAATAAATCTATCGCGGTTCTCGGATGCGGGATGTTCAGGATCGATCTTGAGCGCATGCCAATAGAGAGCCACAAGGATGTCGACGCAGGAGAGCGCCGGTGCGAGATGAGGAGCCCCAGCGCGGTACGACATGCGCACCAGCTCAGAGCGGATAGCACGAGCGGTGGCGAGATCGGTGTCGGGCGTCCTTGCCTTCAACGTGTGAATCCTCAGGAGGTTCAGGCGGCGGCCAGTTGCTCCAGGGCGGCCTGCATGGTCTTGATGTTGGAGTACCGCGGATCGGTCAGGGCGTCGGGCGCTTTGCCCGCAGCGAAGGCCTTGACCAGGTCGCGGACCGCGCCCTCGATGGTGTGACGCGGGCGAAAACCGAGCTTGTCCGCGATCTTTCGGCTGCTGATGTGGTAAGAGCGAAGATCGTTGGTCGGAGTGGTAACGATCTGCACCTCGCCCAGTTCGGGGCAATCGTGATGGACGACCTGGCGGACGAGGCGGGCGATGTCCAGGACGGAGCGATTCTCGTAGCCGACGTTGAAGACCTGGCCGGCGATGCGTCGGTCGGGCTCGGCGAGCAATTGAACGTAGAGATCGGTGATATCGTCGATGTGGATGTTGGGGCGGAGCTGACTGCCGCCGAAGACCGTCATCACGCGACGAGTCAGAGCGTGGGCGGTGAGGATGTTGACGGTGAGGTCCAGGCGAAGCCGCGGTGAATAGCCGCACACCGTGGCGGGACGGACCACAACCGTGGTGAAGTCTCTGCACTGTCGCTCCAGCAGCAGCGGCTCGCACGCCGCCTTGAATCGGCTGTAGTCGGTAAGCGGTCGGAGCGGGTGCTCTTCGTCCACGTCGGGTTGATCGCTCACGCCGTAGACGCTCGAGCTCGAAGCGTAGATGAAGCGGCGCGCGCCGGCGAACTTGGCGAGGTCCACCAGCGGGGCGAAAGCGTCGAGATTCACGCTGCGCGTCAGAGCGGGATTAAGCTCAGCGCTGGGATCGTTGGAGATGCAGGCCAGATGGACGACCGCGTCGCAGCCGGGGAGAAGACGGGTCAGCAGGTTGCGATCGCGGATGTCGCCCTTGGTCTGCTGAAGGTGCGGGTGACTCGCCACGGCGTTCAGGACGTCGTCGCCAAACACGTACCAGTCCAGGACACGGACGACGAACCCGGCGCGGAGGAGCTTAGGCACTAGCACGGCCCCGACGTAGCCTGCCCCGCCGGTCACGAGCACGGTTCTGATGGGATGAAGAGACATCGTTCGATCCTTGTGAGGACGCGGGATGGGCGGAAATGGCGGCCATCGCGGCGTCGGTGAGGTAATGCGCCAGGACGCTGTGCGCCAGTTCGACCTGGCCGTAAGAGCTGGAAGGGATGTAGAAATTCAGTTCGCCCAGAGCACGGAGCGGGTTGTCGGGAGCGAAGCCCGAAAGCGTAATGACACGGGCGCCGGCGGCGAGCGCCGCGGCGGCGGCGCGGAGGATGTTGGCGCTGCGGCCGGAGCTGCTGATGGCGATGAGAAGGTCGTCGGGCTCAGCCCACTGCTCGACGTTGCGCTCGAAAGCGCGCTCGTAGCCCTCGTCGTTGGTCAGAGCGGTGAGCAGCGCGGTGTGATGAAACGCCAAAGCGCGGACGCCCACGGCCTTGCACAGATCGTTGTGGAGATGGTCCGCGATGGCGGCGCTACCGCCGTTGCCCACGACCATGATCTTGCGTTGGGCCAGACGCGCCTGCAGAACCAGTTGCACCGCCTGCTCGGCGGCGTCCTGACGTGTCAGGCGAGCGCCGGTGTCGTCGCTGGTCTGCGTCCGCGACAAGAGGTCGGCGAGTTCGGCGGTGTAGTCGGTGAGTCTGAGGGTCATGGAGGGTTGTCAATCACTTGAGCAGGCACTGGACGTGCTTCATGAGCGAGGTCTTATCGAGATAACGACGGTGGCCGACGGTCGCCACGGCCTGAGCTGCGGCGACGTTGCCCAGCAGGCCGAGCACTTCCATCGGCGCCCGTTGGGCGGCGCACAGGCCAGCGACGGAGATAAATGTGTCGCCGGCGCCCATGCGGTCCTTGACGTTCTCGGCGACGGCGGGGACATCGACGAATCCTGCGTCACGATCGAAGCCCACGCAGCCGCGCGACCCGCGGGTGACCACGACGCGGGGGCAACCGAGGCGGTGACTGACGTTTTCGAGCATGGGTCGAAGGTCGCCGTGCCGGTCGCGGTTGTCGAGGCGCATCTCGTTCTCGGCCACGCAGACCAGGTCGGCGCGGGGGTACTTCGAGAGGGTGTGATAGCCCAGGTTCCCGGCGTTGGACTGGGCGTTGATAACCAGCAATCTGGATCGCCGGGCGAGCAGGTCGACCGCGCGCGGGCTGATCATGCCGTGCCCGAAGTCCACGACGATGACCACGTCGTGCTGTTCGATCTGCGCTTCGAGAGTCTGACAGAGGCGGTCGTCTTCGTCGCCCTGCAGCGGGCTGTCGTTCAGGTCATAGACCTCGAAGAGCTTCTGAAAAAAGTATTCATCGATGAAGCGTCGCTTGAGGATCGTAGGGCCATGATCTCGATAGATCGGATTAAAGCTAATGGACGGGTTCAACTGGGTCGGAATCAGGTCGTCGCCGGGCTCGGACCGACCGAGCATGGTCAGGAGAGAGGTTTTCCCGGCGAAGGCGGCGACGTGGTTCCCCACGGCGAGGATGCCACCGGCGAAGCGCTCGCACGAGGCCTGCCTGACGGTGAGCACCGGCTCCTTCGAGGACTTGCCGATCGCCTGACAGTAGACGTACTCGTCGATGATGGCCTCGCCCACGACCAGCGCCGAGAGCGAGGCGGCGTCGCCGAGATATCCCAGCACCTGGTCGGTGCTGAAGCGCTGGACGAAGCCGTCGAGGTAGGCGCGGGTGACGGGCGCCAGCATGCTCAGGTGCCGGTTGATGAGGTGGGAGGAACTGAACACCTCGTCGTCGGTGAACTCGACGCGTCCGCCGACGCCTCGAACGGCGGCCTCCTCGATGTTGATGTGCCCGGAGAGGTCCTGGCCCTGCCGGAACTCGGAGCCCTTGACGAAGACATCGGGCTTCAATTTCTTGATGATCTCGACGGCGGAGGGGGCGTCATTGATGGCGACAAGATCGACGCAGGCCAGCGCCGCCAGCGCCTGAGCGCGGAGGGTTTCATCGAAGGCTGGACGGCCCGGGCCCTTGTTGACGAAACGGTTGGGGGTGAGCGTGACGACGAGGATGTCGCCCAGCCGCCGCGCGGATTCGAGGTGTTTGATATGCCCGATGTGGAGCAGGTCGAACACGCCGTGACAGTGCACGACGGTGCGGGCACCGCGGATGGCGTGGAGTGTGTCCACGAGGTCCGCCAGCGGGAGGATTTTCTCGGCGCTGGATCGAGGCGGGGCCGGGAGGCTGGTCGCGCCGGGGCTGGTGATCACGGGCGTGGATCGCAGGGATTGGCTCATCGTGGGTGTCTCACGCGGGCACGGGCACCGAGAAGAGTTCCGAAGGGTCCGCCTGCGCCAGTCGCGAGGCGATCTGCTGGATCATGCGTCTGGCGACGACGGTCGCACTTAAACGTTCGACGATGGATTGTCTCTGAACTTCCGCGATCTCATTTCTTGCGTGGTCGTCCTGAATGTATTGAATCAGGAGCTGTCGAACGCCGGCGGCGTCGCTGAAGGAAACGTCGCCAAGGCGCGGGAGGACGCACCCGTTCGAGTCCGCGACGCCGGCGTTCAGGAGCGATCGCGCCTGGCCCACAGGGTCGGCGTCATCGCCAAAGCAGAGGCAGCGGGCGTCGGGCGGCAGGGACTGGTCCGGCTCGCCAAGAAGGAGCTGTTGGATCAGCCGGTGCGTGGGATGGTCGCGGATGAGGAAGAAAGCGCCCACGGCGAGCCCGGTCAGAAGTCGGCTGTGCGACACACAAGTGTAAGGTTCGAGCGAGAGATTGATGCGTGTCCGCTGGAAGAGGTCGCGCAGGGGCTGCCCCGGATCGATGGGACCCTTGGCATAGCGGGCGAATCGCGGGTGGGTGTCCCAACCGTTGCCGAAGATCGCCAGGTTCAGTTCAAGTTCGTCGGCGGCCTGAGCGACCCAGGCCAGCGATTGTTGACGGTAGAGCGTGATGTTCAGCGGATTCCACAGGGTGTCGATGAGTCGCTGACGGATCTCGGGCGCGAGGCGGATGTCGGCGTCCAGGGCGGCGGCATCGACCACGCCCGCGACGTGGTGCTTGGTCGGGACGGACTGGCCAGCCTGGTAGCGATCCATGACGGCCCTGCAGGCGGCGGCGAGGAGCGGGCGGAGCGAGTCGCTGGCCTGACGGAGCATCTCCTCGCACAGGGCTTGCGGGGTCTGGCCCAGGTGCGACACATAGGCGAGATCGAACCTGACGGGCGGAGCGACCCGCGCGGGTTGCGCGAGCGGCGCGAACATCATCGGTGCGTCGAGGCACTGACGCGCCGGGTAAGCGCACTGGCTCACGAACATGGGCCGGGCAAAGGTGAGCACGAAGTCGCGGGCGGAGAGGTCGCGTCCGGCGTGCGGATGGGTCAGGTGAGGCAGCAGGTCCTGAACGTAGCTGGCCACGGGCAGGCGCGAGGGCAGGATGTCGCCGGTGGAGCGACGGAGGTGGTCGAGCATGACGAAGAGGTCGGGCCGATGCGTGTCCAGGGCGCGAAGGATCGCGGCTGGACCGCAGCGACAGTACGGGGCGGGCTCGATAATCAGGTGAGTGCGCCAGCCCAAGGCGGCGAAGCCTTCGAGCAGCTGCCGCGCGGAGTGCTGCAGCACGGTGGTGAACCGCGAAGTAAGCAGGCAGACGGAGCCGGTCTGATCCGCGGCGAAATCGCGGCGATGGAGGTAGAAGGCTTCGAGCGACTGAAGTAGCTGGTTCTGGAGCTGGACGCGGAGCTGGATGGAGGCTTGGGCCTGCTGCCCGAGCGAAGCGGAGTGGCGATGCTGGTGGACGAAGAAGGCGGGCGGAGGAAGGAACAGATCGGTGCGCATCGCCTGATCGAGTTCCTCGCGCCAGCGGGGGCCGACGAAGAAGCGGAAGGCGGGGTCGGCGATAGGCCCGCGCGTCTGGGCGTAGTCGTGCAGCATCAGACAGGCGACGAAGAGTTCGGGGTCCGGTTCGATGACCCAGATCGCGGCCTGCTGGTCCATGAAGAGCTGCGGATGGTCTTGCGCTAAAGCGGCGAGGAGGTAACCGTCGCCCGCGCCCAGGACGCCCATCGGCTGGCCTTTGGCACGGAGCGGTTCGAGCTGCTGGAGGATGTTCGGGAGCGCGGTGGCAGGATCGCCCCCGGGGGTCAGGGCGTAGGATCGAGCGGGGTCCGAGACGTCGGCGATGGTCAGCGCGCCGCTGGGGGCTGGGAGGAAGCGATGGCGGGTGAGCGTGGCGAAGGACGCCAGGACGCGCAGGAGCTCGGGCCGATGCTGCTGGAGCGCCTGCAGATTGCGTTGAAGATGGGACATCGTCCCTCCGATCCCTGGCGCGGGTCGGCTCTGCACCTATCGCGCTCCGCAACCGCTGCGGATGCCTGCGAGAGTTATCGGGATATCCCGGGGCGTGAAATGAATATTGCGATGAAAGGGGTTCAGTCGAGAAGGGCGGAGCAATGCGGAGCCGATCGCGTACAATGCATCTGCGGATCGGAGCGATCACCGCCATGGCCGGCCACAGCGCCTGGAAGAACATCAAGCACAAGAAGGCCGCCGCCGACGCCAAGCGGGGCAAGGCGTGGTCGAAGTGTGCCCGCGCCATTATCGTGGCGGCGCGGAACGGCGGGGGCGATCCGGAGGCCAACATCACGCTGCGATACGCCATCGACGACGCCCGCGCGGTGAACATGCCACGGGACACCATCGACAAGGCGATCAAGAAAGGCACCGGCGAGCTGCAGGCCCAGAGCTACGACAGCGTCCTCTACGAGGGCTACGGCCCGGGCGGCGCGGCGGTGCTTCTGGAGATTCTCACCGACAACCGTAATCGCACCGCGCCGGAGATCAAGGGGCTGTTCCAGAAGTTCGGCGGCAACCTCGCGGCTCCGGGGGCGGTGAAGCATCTCTTCCAGGCTCGCGGCCTGCTCACGCTGCCCTGCGACACGGCGGAAGAGGATCGCGTCATGGAGGTCTCGCTCGAGGGCGGCGCCACGGACGTGACCCGCGGCTCGGATCAGTGGCAGGTGTGGTGCGAACCTGCGGGCATCTCGAAGGCTCGGTCGGCGTTAGAGGCCGCGGGCATAAAGGTCGAGTCGGCCACGGTGGTCATGGCGCCGAGCATGACCGTCACCGTCACCGGCGAGGACGCCCGGAGGCTGCTGGCGTTGATGGAGGCCCTGGAGGACCACGACGACGTGCAGAAGGTGCACGCGAACTTCGAGGTGCCCGACGCGGAACTGGCGGCGCTCCAGGCATGACCCGATGGACGGTCCACTTCTCGGGAAGAGTCCAGGGCGTGGGCTTTCGCTACACCACGGTGAGCGTCGCGCGGCGCTTCGACGTAACCGGCTATGTCTCGAACCTCAGCGACGGACGCGTGCTGCTGGTGGCTGAGGGTGCGGCACAGACGGTGAGCGACTTCGTGGAAGCGGTGTGCGAACAGATGCGCGATCACGTTCGATCGCACAGCGTGGACCGCACCGCGGCCAGCGGAGAGTTTCAGGGGTTTGTTGTTCGCCACTGAGCCAACGCTGCGCCTGCGCTTGCCGACCGCCCGTTGTTTCACGATGATGAACGACGCGTCGCCGCCGCAGCGGCGTGGGAACTCACAATCTCTCGCATTGGAACCGCTCATGCGCACCTCTCTGCTGATGGCCCTGTGCCTGCTCCTGGCTGGCTGTGCGAGCAAGCCTTCGCTCACGCCCGAACAGGTCCGCGAGCTGTCCCTGACGCCCTACCCCAAGGACGCGCCGCTGGGCGAGGACTTGGACATCGTCGCCAGCGCCAAGGGCGATCAGCTTCGCCTGGACAATCGCACCGCGCGCCGATTCGAGGGCGGCACCCTCTGGCTCAATCAGCAGTACGTCCACGCCAACGAGGTGATCGAGATCGGCGCGGGTTCCAAGGCCAATCGGCGCTCGCTTCGGTCGTTCGTCGATCGTCATCGCGAGCACTACCCCGTGGGCGGGCTGCTGACGCCGGACTTGGGCTTCCCGCTCACCTCCGCGGAGCTGTTCGTCGCCGACGAGTCGGGCGCTCTGCGCCGCCATCGACTCACCGTGTACTACACCGGGAAGAACCCTTGAGAAATCCACCTGACAGGATCACAGGAATGGCGGGCCAAGAATGATGAATGGGTTTGATTTGTTGATTCTTCTTTTCTCCACAGCCCCGCCTTTCCATGTGGGGCTTCCGATCTAGCCTGCTGATCCTGTGATCCTGTCCACTCTTTCTTTACGTCTGTTCGTCTTCGCGTGACACCCTCTTGAAACGGACCATCATGGACGAAATCCAACTCTGGCAACGGTATCAGCGGTTTCTGTGCGAGTGCCCGAGCGTGGGGCTGAAACTCGACGTGTCGCGGATGGGCTTCGACGAGGGGTTCTTCGAGCGTATGACGCCGCTGTGCGAGCGGGCCTTTGGCGCGATGGAGCAGCTGGAGCGCGGCGACATCGCCAATCCGGACGAGCAGCGGATGGTAGGGCATTACTGGCTTCGTCAGCCGTCGCTGGCGCCCACGCCTGAGCTGCGCGGAGAGGTCGAGTCCACGCTCCTGGCGATCAAGGCCTTTGCGCAGGACGTCCACGGCGGCACGATCAAGCCCCCCACCGCGGTGCGCTTCACCGACCTGCTGCTCATCGGCATCGGCGGCAGCGCCCTGGGACCGCAGCTCGTGGCCGACGCCCTGTCCGGCCTGCGCGGGCGCGACAAGATGCGCCTGCACCTGCTGGACAACACCGATCCCGACGGCATCGCGCGAACCTTAGGCGCCCTGGGCGGCCGCGCCAAGAGCACCTTGGTGCTCGTCGTCTCCAAGTCCGGCGGAACCCCCGAGACGCGCAACGGCATGCTCGAGGCGCAGGCCCATTTCGCCCGAAGAAAACTCGACTTCGCCCGCCACGCCGCCGCCGTCACCAGCGCCGGGTCCAGGCTCGATCAGCTCGCGGCTGCGGAGCACTGGCTCGCACGATTCCCCATGTGGGACTGGGTCGGCGGACGCACCAGCGTCACCAGCGCCGTGGGCCTGCTTCCGATGGCGCTGCTGGGCTTGGACATCGACGGGTTCCTCGCCGGCGCCGCCGCGATGGACAGCCTGACCCGGCCACGCGATCCGCGGACGAACCCCGCCATGCTGCTGGCGCTGATGTGGCACTACGGCACCGACGGCCGAGGCAGTCGCGACATGGTTGTCCTGCCATACAAGGATCGTCTGCTGCTGCTCTCCCGCTACCTGCAGCAGCTCGTGATGGAGTCGCTGGGCAAGGAGAAGGACCTGTCGGGCAACGTCGTCCATCAGGGCATCGCGGTCTACGGCAACAAGGGCTCGACCGACCAGCACGCCTACGTGCAGCAGCTGCGCGAGGGCGTGGCCAATTTCTTTGCCACCTTCATCGTGGTCCTTCGCGACTCCACCCGCAAGCTCAACCTCGAAGTGGACCCGGGCGTCACCAGCGGCGACTACCTCAACGGCTTCTGGCAGGGCACACGCTCGGCGCTCCACAGCAACGGCCGCGGATCGATCACGATCACCGTGGACAAGCTCGACGCCCATCGGCTCGGGGCGCTGGTGGCGCTGCACGAGCGCGCCGTGGGTTTCTACGCCACGATGGTGAACATCAACGCCTACCATCAGCCCGGCGTCGAGGCGGGCAAGAAGGCCGCGGCCGCGGTGCTCGATCTGCAGGCCAGGGTGGTCGCACACATGCGTACGCTCTCGGCCCCCGCCGCCGCGGAGGAGATCGCCTCGGGTCTGGGCCAGCCTCAGCACGCCGAGACGGTCTTTCACATCCTCGAACACCTCGCCGCCAACCAGCGCGGCGTCAAACGCTCGGGGATGAAGTTCCGACTCACCGCGGTGAAGTAAGACTGCGGGTGTTTCGTTTTCGACCGGATGACCGGATGAGAACGGATGAGCCGGATTTCATTCGTCGAGCTTTTCCGTTGGACCGATCCGCCCCATCCGGTCCTGTCCGGCTGGCCGGTCAAACCCGACTTGCAGAATCCCACCGACTCGGCACCATTAGGACACTACGGTCCTGATTGAGGTGGCGATGCGGTTCCTGCTCGACATCCGGTTGCTCGCCTTTCTCGCGGCCATGGCGCTGGGGTGCCTGACCGGCAGCGGCGGGTACACCGTGTACCGTGCCAAGGGGCTGAGCTATCTCTCCGACTCCCCCACCGCCTGCGTGAACTGCCACGTCATGCAGGAGATGTACGACCACTGGCAACAGGCTGCCCACCACACCGTGGCCACCTGCAACGACTGCCACGTCCCCCACGACCTCGTGGGCAAGTACCTCGCCAAGGCGTCCAACGGCTACCACCACTCCGTGGCCTTCACCACCGGCGACTTCCACGAGCCGATCCAGATCAAGCCTCACAACCGCGCCATCGTGGTGCAGAACTGCATCCGCTGCCACGGCGAGTTCGTCTCGCCCCTGAAGTTCACTCCCACGCACGGCGGGGGCGACCCCGACTGCCTCCACTGCCACGCCTCCGCCGGCCACGGCCCGGCCAAATAACACAGAAAAACATCCACAGATGACGCAGATTCCATACCAAGACAAATGCTTGACAGGATTACAGGATCAGGGCCAGGATCTGATCCATGCATTGATCCTGTCCTCCGGTCAAAGTATTTCTCTTTCTGAATCTGTGTCATCTGCGTCATTTGCGGATCCCTCCTCTCTTCATCCCCTCACCGAGATTGATCCATGACCACCGCCCCCAAGTCTCGCATGGCTCTCTGGTACACCCTTGTGCTTGTGTTGGCGGTCGTCGCCACCGTCGCGGTGCTGATGCTGCTGGACAACATCCGCCAGCGGCAGCACGAGGCGCAAGCGGTGGCGGTCGATATCACCCGCCTCACCGAGACCACCATCGATCCCAAAGAGTGGGGCAAGACCTTCCCACGCGAATACGACACCTACGTCCGCACCGTCGACATCCAACGCACCCGCTTCGGTGGCAGCGAGGCATTCCAGAAGCTCGACGAGGACCCCGACTGGCGCACCATCTTCGCCGGCTACGCCTTCGGCATCGACTACCGTGAAGAGCGCGGCCACGCCTTCATGCTCTCGGACCAGCGCGAGACCGAGCGTATCACCAAGAAATCCCAGCCCGGCGCTTGTCTGCACTGCCACGCCTCGACCACCGTCGCCTACCGCACCGCGGGCATCGAGGCGGGCGCCCCCGGAAGTTTAGACATGCCTCTGGCCTCCGCGGAAGGGCAGGCCCAGCTCTTCCGGGGGTTCGAGAAGGTCAACGCTCTGCCCTACGTCGAGGCCACCAAGCTCGTGCAGCATCCGGTGACCTGCCTGGACTGCCACGACCCCAAATCGCTGGCGCTGCGCGTCACCCGACCGGGCTTCATCACCGGCATCCAGAAGCTCGCTGAGTCCGACGATCCCCTGCCGCACCTCCCCAGCGTCGAACGCTGGCGTCAGGGCAAACGCGAGAAACCCTACGACGCCAACACCCTGGCCTCGCGCCAGGAGATGCGCACCCTCGCCTGCGCTCAGTGCCACGTCGAGTACTACTTCAAGGGCGACCAGAAACTGCTCACCTTCCCTTGGCACAAGGGCTTGAAGGTCGAGCAGATCCAGGAGTATTACGACGAGGTCGGCTTCACCGACTGGAAGCACGCCAAGAGCGGAGCCCCGGTGCTCAAGGCTCAGCACCCGGAGTTCGAGATGTGGAGCCAGGGCATCCACGCCCGCGCCGGGGTCGCCTGCGCCGACTGCCACATGCCCTACAAGCGTGAGGGCGCCATCAAGTTCAGCGACCATCACATCCGTAGTCCGCTGCTGAACATCAACCGCGCCTGCCAGACCTGCCACGCGGTGGAGGAGGGCGAGCTGCTGGCGCGCGCCGGTCGCATCCAGGAACGCACCCGCAAACTCATGGACCGTGCCGAGGACGCGGTGGTCCAGCTCATCGGCGACATCGAGAAGGCCGCTGCCTCGGGCGTGGCCGACGCTGACCTCGAAGGCCCCCGAAAGTTCCAACGCCTGGCGCAGTTCCGCCTGGACTTCTGCGCCGCCGAGAACTCGATGGGCTTTCACGCCGACCAGGAGTACGCCCGCATCCTGGGCGAAAGCATCGACTACGCCCGCCAGGGTCAGATCGAACTGCTGACCAAGCGACGCGCCGCCCAGGCACCGTAACGCCCAGGCTCGACTCGCCGATGAGTCGCGCCCCCCCACTCCCACGACTCTGCGTGCCGCGCTACACTCCCGCGGGCGGGATCGGCAGAAGGTCCGCCTGGGAGATCGGCTGCGTCAACCTCGCCTGCGTCACGCACTGCGACTGATCGTACTGCCCCACGCGCGTCCGTCGCAGCGCCGCGAGGTGACCCCCCGTTCGCAACAGACCGCCAAGATCGCGCGCCACGCTGCGGATGTACGTCCCGCGCCCGCAGGTGATGCGCAGCTCGAGGTTCGGCCAGGCGTAGCCCAGCAGCTCCACCGCGTCGATCCGAACCTGCTTCTCGGGCAGCTCGAACGATTGGCCCTTCCGCGCTAGCTGGTACGCCCGGCGGCCCTGAACGTGCACCGCGCTGAACGTCGGCGGTCGCTGGCTCGTCCAGCCCACGAACCGCTGCACCGCCTCACGCACCGTCGCCTCCGCAGGCCGATCGCATGGCACCTCGAGTCTGAGTCCCTCACGATCGTCGGTGCTCGTGAACGCCGAGAGGTCGATCGTCGTTTCGTACACCTTCGTCAGCCCCATGAGCTGCTCCACCGACTTGGCCGCCCGCCCCAGACAACACACCACCACCCCCGTCGCCAACGGGTCCAGCGTCCCCGCGTGCCCCGTCTTCACACCCCCCGCCGCTCGACGCACCGCACGCACCACGTCCATCGACGACCAGCCCAGCGGCTTGTCCACCAGCAGCAGCCCATCAATGCTCGGTGCCGTCGGCTTGCGCAAGCGACTGTCCTTTACATCAGGCGAAGATCGCTTAGGATAGCGACCCCGCTGGAGAGGTGTCCGAGCGGCTGAAGGAACGCGACTGGAAATCGCGTAACGGGGCAACCCGTTCGAGGGTTCGAATCCCTCCCTCTCCGTTGTCATTTCTGGTCGAAAATGACAAGTCAAGATTCTGGCTTGACTTGGCGTTCACTCCCGAGCTTGCGACGCATGGGTTGGTGCACAATTGGTGCACCAAACGTGCACCGGGAGTCCTCCCATGTCGTCACCCTTTTCGCGTTCTCCCCGGCGTATTCGCCTGGGACGGGTGTCCATCTTTGACCATCATCACGCGTGGTATCTCTATTACCGACAAGGTGTACAGCAGGCCCGCCAGCGCGTGGAGCTTCACCGCGCCCAAGCGGGGATTGCTTTCGCCCATGAAATCCAGCCGCGCCCCTCATCACCTTGGCTCGCGATCTCGTGTGGAACGGAGTCAATCAGAAGCCCCTATACATCTGGCATCAAAGCGGATG
The DNA here is from genome assembly GCA_964496285.1 of uncultured Phycisphaera sp. Lineage (GTDB taxonomy): Bacteria > Planctomycetota > Phycisphaerae > Phycisphaerales > Phycisphaeraceae > CAZBXW01. The sequence goes on along the minus strand of CAZBXW010000002.1, from coordinate 61,782 downwards.
AAAGATGTTGGCCTCGCCATGCACGCCTTGGGGGAACTTGACGCCGTAGCCCAATTCTGCGCCGAAACTGATGATCTGCTCGGTGCCGGAGATGAAGCTGGCGGCATCGCTGGCGAGGAAGAGGCAAAGGCAGCCGACCTCCTCGTTGGTGGCGCTGCGGCCGATGGGCTGGTGCGAGTCGAGCCAATCGCTGTAGGCCTTGGCGCCTTGAGGGTGCTGCAGCTCGCCGCGGATTCGCCCGTCACTCTTGACGTTGCCCGGCAGCACGCAGTTGACGCGCACACCATAATGCGATTCCTCGATCGCCAGCGCCTTGGTGAAGGCGTTCATGGTGGCCTTGGTCATTGCGTAGAGAGCGCCGCCCTCCTCGCCGATGAGGCTGGTGAGGCTGCCGATATTGATGATGCTGCCCTTGACCTTGCGCAGATGTGGCAAGGCCCGCATCGTCGCGGCGACGTGACTCATGACGTTGACCTCTAGCAGGCGACGCACCTCGTCGAGCGTAAAGCGGTCGATGGGTTGATGCCGGGGGTGGGAGCCGACGTTGTTGATGAGACAATCGAGCCGACCCATGTCGGTCACGACTTGGTCGATGAACTGCTGCACCGCATCGGTCTGGCTCGCGTCGCACGAGTAGAACCGGGCCGCGTCGGGGCGATGTTGGTTGAGCAGGGCGAGGGCTTCCGCGCCCGCGACGCTGTCAAGATCGCAAAGAGCCACTCGTGCGCCGGCCTCGACGAAGACCCGCGCGATGCCCAAGCCGATGCCCCGGGCCGCCCCCGTGATCGCCACCGCTTTGTCGGGATAGACCATCCCACAACGATGGATCGGAGCGAGCGGCTGCAGCATGAGTATCACTCCTGGGCAAGAGCAGGCGATTCGAGGGCGAAGACTTCCTTCATCGCTACCCAACCCGATCCGGGCGGCGAGCCGGGCACGCTCTGCTGGAGCGAACGCATCAGTGCGTCCCACTCCTGCGCCCGGGGATTATCCTGCATATATCCCGGCCCGTCGCGTTGGAGGTCCCAATCGTCGGGCACTTCCATGAACATGAACAAGCGGGTGCCGAAACGATAGATGAACACTCGCTGAACTCCGGAAGCCAGCGTGCCCCGGCGGACCTCCGGCCACTGATTCGCGTGATACTGCTCGTAGCGTTGGATCAGTTCCGGGTCGTCCTTGAGGTCCACGCACTGGGCGATGCGTTTCATGGCTCAATCACTCCGGGCGGATGCCGATGTTCGAAACATCGATGGGGCGAAAACCCAGCTTCAGGGCGGGGGAATCCGGCGCCAAGGTGAAGTCGCCGGTGTCGAGATTGACGAAAGCGGGATCGGTGAAGGCCGAGTGCACATCGTGGCCGAACTGCTGCCGCCATTGATCCAGCGACATTTGCTCCATTTTCCCCGCCGGGTCGGAGGGCACCTGGCGGTCGATGCGCAGCGGGCCGCTGCGGGTGAAGTGGTAGACATTGTAATCGCAGCAGGCCATCACGTCGTCGGGATCGTCGTAGGAGGTTTGCGAGAACCAGAAGAGCGTAGCGCGGTCGTGAAACTCCTTGGGGGCCCAGTGGTGCGGATGGGGATGTCGGCGGCTGTAGAGGATGTTGTGGGTGAAGCGATTGCCGCGGAGCATGTGACGGTTAAAACCGCTGCCGCGTCGGTTGGCTGGATCGTTGCAGAAGTAAATCGCCGCCAGCACGTCGATGAAGATATTGTTTTCCACGAGGTTGTGCCTTCCCGCGTGGATCTGCAGGCCGCAGTGGGCGTCCACGACGATATTGTCGCTGACGATGCAGTTGCTGCTGCCGTCGTCGAGGTAGATGCCGCGAGCGGTTTCGTCGTCGGTGATGCGCCCGTCGGGATGACTGATGCAGCCGCGGACGTGCCGGATGAGGTTGTGGCGGATGACATGCCCGGCGCGCTCGACGAACTCGCTGGACGGTTCGCCCGGGGCGCAGGGGTCGTCCATCCAGCAGTTGATCGCCCCGGTGTCCGCGATCTCGAGGGTGACGTGCTCGATGAGGTTGTGCTCGACGTAATTGCGACCGCGGCCGTTGGAGCCGAGGTTCACCGCGTGGTGGGGCATGTGGTGGATGTGGTTGTGCTCGATGCGGATGGCGTCGCTCACGCCGCAGAAAACGCCGGCGACGTAGTTGAGGATGTCGCCGCCGTCGTGGATGTGGCAATCGCTCACCTCGCAGGCGAAGGGGTGGTCGAAGCGGTCGCCGATGAAGACGATGGGATTGACGCCCACGTGCGAGAGGGTGCAACGGGTGACGCGACAGCGTTGCGATTTTCGCTCGAAGTAGATGCCGTTGCCCCCGACCTGGTCGACGGTGCAACGGTCGAAGGCGACGTGGTTCGACCAGGCCACGAGGACCGCTTCGCCGCAGTAGGACCAGTCGGGCTGGGCGAGCATGGCGCCGTAGCCCGCGTTGCCCGGTCGGTGCAGGTTGTCGCCGAGTTGCCGGCAACCGCGGAAGGTGATGCCGCGGAAGGTGGTGTGCTGTGAGCCGTGAAGCGCCAGGAGTTGACCGAGCACGGGAATCTCGACCTGCGCGGGGTCGAAGGCCTCGCCGTCGGGCGGCTTGAAGTAGATCATTCGCTCCCGATGGACCAGGCACCATTCGCCGGGCTGCTCCAGGTCTTCGAGCATGTTCTGGATGAAGAAGCGATTGTAGGGGCCTAAGTGCGTGACCATCGCCCAGGGAGTCCAGGCGAGTTTGATGGCGTCACGCACCAGACTCAGGCGGCCGGTGCGTGGATGAATGTGGGCGATGGGGATGATGTTGTTGCACCAGCCGCCGTGTCCCGCCGCGATGTTCAGTTCGCCCTCGTCAGGATGGGCGTAGGAGCGGTCAAAGTCCTGCGGGAGATAGAAACCGCGATAGGGATCGCGTGCGTCGCCCGACCGGGGGAAGAGAAATCCGCCGCGTCTGGGGTTGGCCGGATCGAACTTGGGGTAGCGAGAGCGCGTCTGGCGCCGGCCACGGTAGAAAAGCTCGCGCGTGGTGAAGTGGCGATCGACGAGCTTGGGCAAGTGGGAAGGAAGCGGGGCGCGCCAGATGCCGTTTTTCCAAGGCTCCCAGCCGCTGAGGGTGACGCTGCCGGTGATGACGGGAGCGGCGCCCGGCGCCGCGGACCAGACCACCGGGCGCTCACGGGTGCCCGCGTCGAGCGAGATGAGCTTCAGCGGCTCGGTGAGTCGATAGACCCCGTCAAGCAGGACGATGTGGACCGCCGGTCGCTCGGGGATGGGATACCGGGCGAGAAGGAGTTCATCGTTAAGTCCCTTGGCGTCGCCGTCGCGCCAGAACATTTCAGTCCATGCCCCGCCGGCGTCGCCGCGCGCCTCTCGGGCCGCATCGCGGGCGCGCCGCAGTGTGGCGAAGGGCTGCGCCTCGCTGCCGGGGTGGGCGTCATGGCCTTGCGGAGAGACATAGAAGGTCAAGGGCGACATGGAACTGGATTGAGCGTCGGTCATGAAAGTACTCGGTATGTGGTCGATGAGAAGTCAGGCAGTAAACAGAAAGGACGACGCAGGGCACAGCGGCTAACCGGGTTGGCTCACGGTGGGTGTGCCCGCGGGCGAGCCGGCGTAGGCAATGAGCAGAATCCCCGCCACAACGATGAGTGATCCCAGGATCGCCACGGGATTGAAACGTCGCTCCATCGCCGACATGGCGAATTGACTAAGCACAAAGCCCCCGCCCACGCACAGGCCCACCACCAGGTGCGCCGGCATTTTCCCGTGCAGGGCCATGATGAACCAGGTGCCTGAGATACCCACCAATGCACCGGCGAGAAAAATCGTCCAGCGATGCGCGGGATGTTGATACGCCAGCTTGAAGGCGACCTGGCTGGCGAGCATGCTGAACCAGAAACCTGAAAGATATAGAACAACCATGCCTGGCTCCGTGGGGATCACCCTTGAACGATCCGGGTCAACGGGAAGTGGTCTGGGGCGGTGTGGGGAAAGTAAAAACCCGGCGACCCGTTGGGCGGTGCCACACCAATGATCTGCCGCATGACGCTCCGCTGCGGCTGGGGCATGGCGTTGACCTTCTACACCAGCGAAGCAGGCGGCTCGAGGTAGTCGTGGATACGTTGCCAGGTTGGGACGTAGGTGTAATAGAGGATTCGCCGAACAAAATCGTGACGGTTCTCGTCGGTCGAATGCCAGATCGCGTTGTGAAAGAGCACGACCGAGCCGGGTTTGGCGCGGATACTCACGACTTCGGGCATTTCCAGAAAATACGCGCGTGGCTTTCCGCGCGGGAACGGCCGCTTGTGGCTGCCGGGCACGATGAGCAGGTTGCCCATGCCCGGCGAGTGCAGGTCCTGGAAGAAGAAGCCGAACTTCAGGTTCAGCAGCGGCTGCAATCCATGGACCTCAGGGAACATTCCGGGGGGACCGTCCACATGCCAGACGATCGGCTCGTCGCCGGGGTGGACGTTGGTGGTGTTGGAGGAGAGGAGCTGGAGGTTCCCGCCCATCAGGGCCACGGCGTGGGCGAGCACTTTGGGGTTGCCCGCGATGTTCAGCAGCGCGTCGCCCTTGTCGATCAGCGGCAGGTAGTTGTGCTGCTTAGCAAGCTGCAATCGCGTGATCTCACAGTTAAGCGCATCCACTTCGTGAGGCGTAATGCAGTCATCGATGATCATGAATCCCGTCAGATCGAAGGATCGTCGCACCCGCTCGGCGAACTCCACGGGAAGAGATCCAGCAAGGAGTTCTTCGTGGGTCCGCGGAGAGAAATGAGTGATCGATTCGGTCGCGCGCATCATCGGAGATTTACACGATAAATACTGATTCTAGTAGGTGTGCGCGACACCGCCTGGCTGAATCCAGCGGGTGGTGGAACTGGGCGTCTGCGTGGCGACTTCGGTGAGATTGAAGCGTGAGGCTCCCTTCCACTCGACCCGGCCGTCGCCGAAGAGGCGATGGATGCCCTCGATCAGATCGACGGGGCGGTTGTAGTAGGGCGATGCGTTGTTGTGGTGCGACGGGCCGGACCGGCCGTGGTTGTACTGCCAGCCGCTGAATAAGTTGTGCAGGATCAGATTGTCGGTCATAAGCAACCCCGTGGAGGTGAGCTGGGTATCGATGAAGTCGCTCGCATTCGTCACCGGCACGCCCCATGAGCTGACCCGGCCGAAGTAACTGTAGTCCATGTAGAAATAGCCCGTGCTGTTCCAGGTCGAGTTGGGCGGGGCGTTGACGTTGAAGGTGGAGTTGTTCGACCCGTCAGCGTTGGCCACCGGGCACCACCACATCGAGGTCTTGCGCACCGTCTTGTTGGTGAAGTCCACCCCCTCGACGTAGCCGCGCATCATCTCCGCGGAGAACTCGCCCGGGGCGCTGCTGCTGCTGCCCCAGACGTTAAAACCGTGGATCGCACCCCAGGCGATGTTGGTCTTGGGCAACCGCCCGTTGTGGTCGGCGTTGTAGGTGCTCAGCGCCACGCCCCACTGTTTGAGGTTCACCCCGCACTGCAACTGCAGCGCCGAACGTTTGGCGGCACGCAACGAGGGCAGCAGGATCGCCACCAGCAGCGCGATGATCGAGATCACCACGAGCAGTTCGATGAGGCTAAAAGCGCGCGGGCTTCGCATGGTCCAGGAAGGCCAGCCCGTGCCGTTGGGCGCGGGCTGGCGTAAGGGGTATGAGGATGAATCAGCGATGGCGACGCCGACCCGCCGCGAGCAGCGAGCCGAGCGTGAGCAGCACCAGCGACGCGGGCTCGGGGATCAGGGCGTAGCTGGTGTCAATGCCCCATTTATCAGACAGCGACACACCCACGCTGTTGCGTTCGGCCTCGCTGAGTGCTGTGTTATAGACGCGCAATTCGCCCAAGTCGAAGTTGGAGCTGCGCCCAAAAAAGCTACCTACCGTGAAGCCCTCGGCGCTGAAAGCCATCGCATTGCCTGAACCGCCACTGACGGTTTGCTGCACGCCGTTGAAGTAGACGTTCATGTTCGTACCGTTCCAACCACCACCGGCGTAGCGAAGCTCGATGATGATGGGAACTTCTCGTTCGGACGCGCCGAGTGCGAAACTCAGGTTGTCACCAAAGCCGCCTTCGAGCGTGACAGTATCGGTTGCGCTCCGGTAGAACGAGTACCCTTCGCGAACCACGTTGAGGTCGTTGCTGAACAGGAACGCGACGGTCCAATCGCTCTTGAGGCGCGTCACCAGGAAGACGCTGTGCTGCTGGTCGCCGGAGAAACCCAAACCGTTAGAGTCGTTTAGGTAATTACCGCCGCGGAACGAGACAACCGGGTTGGTGTTGATCGGATTGGCGCCTGTGGAGTAGTAGTTCGGGTCGTTGGATCCACCGAGCAGATCGTTATTGCTGCTGGTCAGGTCGTACCAATAGGGGGCACTCGGCCAAACCGCGACATAAGAGTTGCCCGGCGGCTCGGTAGGCGTGGCGGGAGTGACGCCGTCGGCCTGGGTGATGTTGGTGGCGTCGTAGTGCGCGATCAGGGCTGCTGAGGCTCTTGTCGTGAGCATCGCAAGCAACCCGACGGCCAACAGAGCGGTGAGCGAAATCGTGGGGCGGGACAGCATGGATTCCTCCTTGGAAAAAGGGTGTGGATAGGACGATCGTTTGAACATGGTGGTTTCTCCTCGGGTTTGGGGTCTGAAAAGTTGTCCGTCCAATTCGGTGGGCTAGACGCTTCCGCTTTCGATGGCGTTGTTCAAGGAATGTTCCAAGTGGTTGCGCATCTGTTCCTCCGCGGCGTGGGCGTCATGGGCGGCGATGGCGTCGAGGATGCGGCGGTGCTCCACGATCGCCGCCGCGGCGTTCCGCACCGCACCGGCTTCGACGGTGTGCGAGATGATGGCTGCCACACGGTCGAGCATGCCGTGCATCGTCTGGGCGAGCTGGCGGCTGCCGCAGCTCTCCGCCAGCAGGCGATGGAAGTTCCAGTCGCACTGCACGAAGGCGGGAAAATCTTGGGCCTCAAATGCCGCGGCACCGTCGTCGATCATGCGACCAATGGCGGCAAGTTGTTCCGCGTTGGCGTGGGCAGCGGCTCCGCGCACGGCTGCGGGTTCGAGCAGGCGTCGCACCTCGAAGAGGTCCAGCACGTCCTGTCGGGTGGGGTTCACGACCGTGGCCCCCTTGTGCGGGTGATTTTCGATCAGCCCATCACGCTCGAGGCGGCGTAAGGTCTCCCGCACCAGCGTCACGCTCACCTTCAGTTCCCGCGCCAACTGGTCCGCCACCAGCCGACTGCCCCCGGTGAACTCCCGACGGGTAATTCGGCGTTTGATCTGGTTGTAAACCTGATCCGCCAAAGTGTGACGATTGAGCATTTCAACGGGCACAATTAAGACTCCGAAACCGCTTACTCTTATAAGATACAAGATACACGATTTAATCATGCTGTCAAGCGTGTACTTGAAACATCTAGAGAAGAAACTTCAAGATCGTTCACGAAATGGTCAATTCCAAGCACTGGGGTATGGGGAAAACTCGTAACAAGTCTCCGATGAACGCGGATAAAAACTTTCAAATCAGGGATTTAATTGGCGTTAGCCAGTGCGCAGCGGCGGCGAAGGGTGGGTTTGTCGCAGGCCAGAAATGGTTGGTCGGGTCACCGCTCTGTTAGCTTCGCCGATACGCCGCCGGGGACTCGCCGTGGTGGCGGGTAAAGGCTTTGCTGAAAGCAAAGGGCGAGTCGTAGCCGACCTGCTCCGCGACGTCGGCCACGGTGGCGGGGGTCATGCGCAGCATCTCCGCTGCGTGGCGCATGCGCAGGTCCGCGAGATATTGCATCGGCGCCCGGCCGGTCTGCGCCAGGCAAAGCCTGCGGAGCGAACTCCCGCTGAGGTTGAGCAGGCCCGCCATCTCGTCGTTGGTCCAGTGGTGCGCCAGGCGGCGTTCGAGTTCCAGTCGAAGCGCGAGCATCGGTGAAGCGGGACGTTCGCCGCCCACCGCGCGGCTGGCGATGTGGTGGCAGGTGTCCCAGCAGGAGCGGGTGGCTTCGTCGTCGTGACCCGAGGCGATCTCCCGGCAGAGCGCCTCGTAGGCGTGACGAAAAGTGACGGTGTCTACACTGCTGACTTGGGGGTGGTCTGCGTCGTAGCGCGGCGCCTGCACGGGGTCGTGCCACTCCAGGCCGAAGTGGGCGAAGCGATGCCCATCGAGACAGCGATAGTCAATGAAGTGCCCTCGGGGGATATAGACAGCCTGCCCGGGCGTTAATCGTCGGGGCTTGGGCCAGCGGTCGAGCTTGACGAGCACTTGCCCGCCGTGGCAGATGAGCATGAGAGAGTTGCTCGAACGTACACGGCGCATGTGAAACCCCCGACCCAGATCAGCATCGGTGATCGCCAGTTGACGGGTGTTGGCACGCAGGTTCAGGAAGCGAGCGGTGGCGACCGCCATGGTATTTTCGCCCCAGTTGGCGATGTCAGACATGGATTTGGCTTTCTCGAACATGGCCGATCCTCGGGTGATGAGGTTTAATAGTAAGCGTGTGCAGGCCAACGTGGTGTGCCCATTATCGTGTGGATCGTCCAGGATAATCAACTTTTACTCTAGGAGGAGAATTTGTCATGGCAACCAGGTTAATTGGTCTTGTGGCGGTTATGAGCATGTTCGCCAGTCATGCGCTGGCGGCCATCATCATCACTCCCGCGACGGGCTACAACATCACCTATGTTTCCGAGGGCGGGACCATGGTGGCAGCCGACAACATCGCCTTGGCCAGCAACGGTTCGACGCCATTCGCCGCCAGCGAATTTGGCAGCCCGCACTTCACCTCCAACCTGAACGATGGCCTGTACGGCAACAACGAAAGCTGGCTGCGCAACATCAACGTGACTTACGAGGGCACGGAGAACAACAACCCAGCGATCTTTGTGATGGAAACTTGGGCGGGGATTGACCTGCCCCTCACCGACGGTACGACCTACAACCTGACGCAAGTCGCCTGGGGCCGCGACAACGATGGCGTAAAGACTGATCGCTGGGCTGGCAAGTACAGACTGCAGTACACCACCAACGCGGTGGTGAACTACGGCAACGCGGGCACGTGGATCACCATCGGCGACATTGAACTGCAAGGTCCGGCAACCGTGGGCTATTCTCCCTGGCTGCGCCATCTGTACAACATCAGCACTAGTCTTAACCAGCCCATCGCCGCCACCGGCTTTCGTATTCAAATCGACAACGCCAATAATGGCGATCAGGTCATCATCGACGAGCTTGAGCTTTACACGGCCATCCCCGAACCCGCATCCGCAATGTTGCTGAGTCTGGGCGCTGCGATGCTGCTGCGTCGCCGCCGGGCCTGATCCCAGGAGCGTGTGCATCAACCCCTTCAGGCCCGCGTTCCCCCCGAGCGCGGGCCTGCTTTTTGGAACCGACCATGCGAAGACCCCTGCGACACACCAAGGCCTTCTCGCTCATCGAACTGCTGGTGGTGGTTTCGATCATCTCGTTGCTGATCGCGTTGCTGCTGCCGGCGATGGGACGGGTTCGGCTGCAGACCCGGCAGTTGCAGTGTGCCACACAGTTGCGGCAGTGGGGAACCTCGCTCGCCGCGTACTTCGCGGATCATCGCAACCGTGTTAACGAGACGACCGGCGGCGCAACCTTCTGGGGCGGGCGCTACCCCTCGCTCTACCCCTACACCTCCGAGGTCGCCAGCGCGTTGGGCATTCCCGATGCTCTGGCAGCCAAGCCCGTGGAGCAGTACCTGCCCACCAACACGAAGAACGTGATGCTGGGACAGCTCTCGGGCTTCTGGTTCTGCCCGGACAACGTCGCGGGCGGCGGCGATCTACAGGCTCTTTCCACGCAGGGCAGTCTGCCCGGGCTTCAGACGGTGCAGACGCACTACAGCTTCTTCGGACAAGTCGGTCGCTGGGAAGCGCATGCCACGCAGCCGCAGCAGCTCACCACGCGGTCGCTTGATTCTTCACGGGTGCTCATGGCGGACGAAATCTTTCGATGGGGTGGAACCTGGTGGGCGTTCAACCACGGCAAATCAGGCCCGGTCTCGCACTGGGGAGCCCGCGGAATCGCTATGGAAAGCGGAACGCCCTCGATCCGCGGCAACAACCGGCTCTTCGGCGACGGGCACGTCAACTGGATCACCCGAGAGCAACTGAATATCCCAGCGCTCACCGCCAACAGCAATGCGGTGGGCTGGGTCATCGGAGGGTTCGGCACCGACCGCACCGCGTATTGACACCCTTGCACAGGCTCAATCGAGCTTTCGAGAATTATCCCATGACCACCACCGCCCCGGACCGCCACGCACTGGAGACCTTCAATCGCGAGGGCGTACTGATCGTCGAGAACTTCTTTGACCCGCGCGAGTTGCTCGAGGTCAACGTCGCCCTCGACGCCCACTGGCGACAGGCCACGGGACGCGGCGAGGACGTGGCGATGAAGGAGGCCTTCGCCCACATCAAGTGCCAGGTGCTGCTCTGGTGGGAAGCGCAGAACGACAGCGAAGTCATCAAGAGCTTCATGCAGCACCCACAACTGCGCGACCTGACGCTCGAACTTCTCGGCCCCGATTACACCCACCTGCATACGCTCATCGCCTACTCGCTTCCGGGGGGCGAGGGACAGAGTTGGCATCAGGACAGCCGGGCGAAGGACAACGAAAAACACTTCAACGTCAACCGCCTGATCTACACGCGGGACACGAGTGTCGAGGACGGCGCGGTGGTGTGCGTGCCGGGCTCACACCGCATGGGCGAAATCCCCCACGGCGGCGAACAGGACGACCTGCCGGGCCAGCGCATCATCGCGCCCAAGGCGGGCACGATCGTGTTCCTTCACGGCCGGTGCTACCACCGCGTGCTGCCCAACCGCAGCGGCAAGCTGCGCGTGAGCGTCAACTTTCGCGTCAAAAGCCCCGGCTCCAGCGATATGCTCATTGCCCGCCCCATCTACCGCCACATGGACGCTCAGCAACGCCAGACGTTCAATGCCCACCTTGCCCACGACGATTGAAGCACCGGCGTCACCATCCGCCCCGACGTCGGATCGACTGATCGCCACGCTCGAGACTCATGCATCCCGCGTGCTCGCAGCGGCTGTGCTACACCCCGGACAGGCCCGCGGTCAATCCCTGCGCAACACCACCGGCATCAGCCTGGTCCTGCCCGGCGGGTCTGAGCAATACCCGGCGATGTGGGTCCGCGACCTGGCGGAGTCCTGCGACTGCGGGTTGATCTCCGCCCAGACGATGGAGCAACATCTGCAACTCATCGCGCAGCGTCAACAAGGCCCACAAGCGCTAAAGCTCCGTCACGGCGTGATCCCCGCGTGGAGCATTCCCGATCACCTGCTGCCCGACGGCTCGCCCGTCTTTTTCCCCGGCACCTACCAGAGCGACGATAGTGCGGTGGACCTCGATGGGCACTTCGGTCGACTGCCCCCGGTTGACAACCATTACTGCATCGTTCATTTAGCCTGGTGCTGGTGGCGGGCGACGCAAGAGACGCGGAAGCTGATGGACGTCGTGGCGGGCCTGACGCTCTGGGAGCGACTGCTCCGGGCTTTCGATGCGCCCGAACACGACCCGGCCACGGGCCTGTGCACCACGACCGCGGAACTGCGGGCGGTGAACTTCGGGTTCTACGACACGGTAACGCACACTGGTTCACTGCTTTTCGCTTCGCTGCTGCGTCGCAGGGCGGCGTGTGAGCTGGCGGCGCTGGCCGACGCACTGGAGCAGCACGAACTGCACCGTCGATTCGTGCTGATCGCAAACCAGATCGACCGCCACATCGCCCCGGTTTTTCTCCGTCCCGACGGGTATCTCGCTGCCTCCACCGGACGCTCCGCACAGGCGGATGTCTGGGGGAGCTGCGTGGCGCTGACGTGGGACATTCTCGAGGAGCCGATCGCAAATCGCGTTCGTGACACTCTGCTCCGCGCGGTCACCCAAGGAACCATCACCAATCCAACCGCTGCGGTGCGACAAGTGCCCACCGACGCCCAGTTCTCCGACTTGACCGCGTGGGAGTTCGCGCTGGGCGAATTAGGCCAATACCAGAACGGCGGCTACTGGCACACCGCCACCGGTTGGCTCATCCGGGCGATCAGGCCCGCCGACGAGGAACTGGCACAGCAACTGGCGGAGCAATACCACCGGCATCTTCAATGTGCTGATCCCGCAGCGGTCCCTTGGGAGTGGCACGCTCCCGACCGACAAGGCCACAACCCGCGATATCTCACCTCGCTCACCTGCCCGCTGGGGAGTCTTCTCCCGTAGTCTCCGTTCATCCGTGGACTGCCTCGCCGCGGAGAAACGCCCCGATCAACTGCCGCGTCGGTGGGTGCTTGATCCACGGTCGGCTGGCCTCTTTGTCGCGGTCGTGACCCATCACGAAGACCTCGGGGATGCGCAGCGTGTTCACGTCCGGGTTGTTCCAACCCATGATTCGACTGCCCGTGGCCAGCCAGCAGGCGTAACCCCGGCCCACGCGCCGTCGGGTCACGGTGGGCTGGCGTGTCTGTGCATCAACGTAGATTGCTTCCACGTCTTTCGCGCTGTTGAGGGTGAAATGCTGCGATTGAAAGGCGGGCATGCTCCGACCTGTGGCGGTGTGCTCCCAGACCACGGGGGTGACGGTGTACTTCCAGTCCACGTCGAAGTCCGCGTTGACGCCCAGTAGTTTCGCCATGTCCGCGTCGATGGCGCGTGCCCCGGCGTGGTAAAGGGCCACGAGCGTCGCGCCGCGCTCAACCGCCGCAGCGATCCGCATCGTCGTGCCCGGCGGCAGCGCGGTGAAACTGCCGTCCCAGAGGATCGCTTTTACGCCATCGATCACCCTGGGCAAAGCGTGAAGGTCGCGCAGCCAGCGGCAGCTCAAACCCGCTTCACGGATCAGTTCCACCAGCTCCGCACCGTGATCAAATGGCTCGATGAGCAGCACGTCGAAGGGCGTTTGCAGGTCGCGTCGGACGCGCAGCGTGTGCGTCCCGGCGGGCAGATCCAGCGTGAGCGTCGGGCTTAAGTCCGGGTCAGGCGCGGGCTGGCCGTTGAGCGTGATCTGCAAGGGTTCGCCCACGATGCGTCCGGGCAGGGCGAAAGTGACGCGACGCGGTTCGGGGCAGCTCACCGTCGCGTCGAGCCGATCCGGGGCGTAATCCACGCTGACCACCGCGCCGTTGGGGCTGCGTACACGCTCGACGCGAAGGTGTTGGTACCGCCAGAGTGCGGGCAGTCGGGTCATCACGCCCACGCTGCCGGTCCACAGATCGCCGGTGACGAAGAAGTCACAGACGGCGCTGAGCCAACTGCCGCTGGAGGGGACGTAGGGCGTGTTGCCGCCGACGTGGGATTCGTAAGCGCCTTCGGTCAGGTGGCCTTGGCCGGAGACGAACTTGAGCGTGCCGTCGAAATACTCCAGCGCCTGATCGGGCAGGCCCGCCATGAGCAGCGAAGCGGTGTGCGAGGTATTGCCCCACGCCATGCCGGTGTATTGTCCGCCGAAGATGTAGCCCGAAGTTTTCTCATGGGCTGGATTGTCGCGCCAGCCGGGGTTTCTGAAATTTTCGCGGTAGTCCTCGAGGTCCATGAAGGGCGTCGCCGGCGCGAGGTACAGAATCCAGGCGTACCACTCGGCTTTGGGGCTTAGCCTGATGGGCTTGGCGCGGAAGTGGTCCGCGAGGGCGGCGCAGGTCTCGATCAGTTCGCTGGACTGGCCTAACTGCTTGGCGTACTGCGCATACTTGGCCAGAGTCATCACGATCCAGAGGAGATAGGTGTTGTGACCGCGCGATTCGTGATGGTCGATCCCGATGTCGCCGGCGATGGCGCCCTTGAGGTCCCAGCCCGCCTCGTCGGGCAGGCGTCGCAGGTTGTTCTCCAGCAGGAACGCGCTGACAAGCTCAAGGTAAGGCAGCACACGATGGCGCAGGTCCTCCGTGTCGCGGGTGACTTCGTAGAGACGGATCATCGCGCCGGCAAAGGCCAGGACGCTCTGGATGGCCACGTCCGTCGCTGGATCGTTCGAGGGCTTTCCGTCGTAGTAGCTCATCCAGTAGTGCGGTCGGCCCCGGCGATGGGCGGTCTTGACGAGCCAGTCGCCGAACTGTCGCACGGTGCTGTGCGCGTGCCCGGCGCGGGTCATGCCGTCGGCGGCGAAGAAGCTGTCCCAGAAGGTGGAAGCAGCGAACTTCTGGGTCCAGCCGGCCGAGAGCGGCAGCCCGCTGTGCCACCCCAGGCCGGCGCGGAGCAGGTACTGCGACTGTGCGGTGATGAACTCTTTCTCCGGATCGCCGATGTGCAGCTCCACTGCCTGCGAAAACCAGTTGCGCCAGGATTCGCAGCCGACTTGCAGCAGTTGCTCGATCGAAGCACCACGTATCTGATCCAATCGTCTTGTGGCGTGAGTCAGACCGTGGGTGCCGTCGCGGTCGGAACCGGAAATCAGCACGAACCCGCCGAGGGCTTTTCCACCGCCATCGCGAATCGTCAGCCCCAGCGCGTCAGGCTCGTCGATCGGAGAAACCTGTTGCACCTCTCTCGAAGCGCCCCACGCCCAGGAGAGTTCGATGGGCTGGTAGATGTCCGCGGTGGCGGTTGGCGTCGTGGCGTGCCAAGTGCGGATCACGTCGCTTGGGCGCACGGTGTGCGTCATCCCGCCACGCGCGATCGGCCCAGCGTCGCGCAGTCGCAGCACGCAACGCACCGCCCAGCTCACGTCGTGGTCACGCCCATCGGTGCTTTCCCAGTCGTAGCCGAACACCGCCTCGACGCTGTGCAGCGGCATCACGCACGCCAGATGGAAGCGCACGCTGCCCAAGGTGTACCCGACATCCACGCGGCCGTCGCGCGGCTGCATCTCCCGTCGCCAGTCTCGGGCGTGCTCAGCGATATCGTCGGCGGTGAAAGTCCGACCGTCGATGGTGAGCGTGTAGTCGAGGTAGCCGCAGGGCAGATGCGAGTAGGACATGGGCCAACCGCCGCGCTGCGCCTTGTTGATGTAGTGGCGCGACAAGGCCTCGTCGTGGTAGAGGTGGCAGAAACGCTCCGTGAGGTAGGACCCGTGGACGTAGGAGGCAGCGTCCACATACTGCGGCAGATTGCTGTTAAGCCCCTGCATCCCCGTGGCGTCGAGCGCGAGCGTGATTTCACCGGTCCCCAGCAGCGCCGGCTGAATGCCGATGGGCGCATGCGTCGCCTCTTCAACGACCTTGTCGCGGGTCAACTCCGTCACCGCGGACTGGCGAAACAACATGATTGACTCCTGCTCCGTTGCACGGGGTTGAACAATCAGGGGTACTGAAGCTCGCGCGGCAGCGGCGAGCGGTCGAGCGCGAGCGATTCCCAGAAGAGACGTAGTTCCGCGGGGCCGGTGTCGTTGCGGTACTCGACGCGGATGCGCAGCCGCTGCCCGGCGGTCAACTCCCGCCAAGGCCGATTCGCGTTGTGCTGCGAAAGTTCCAGGGCGGGCTGATCATCGAGCGTCACGGTGATCGACTCGTCCGCGCCGAGCAGCGCATCGAAGCGGTAACGGTCGGTCATCGGGGCTTCGAGTTGTCCCTGCCAGACCACGGTGAAGGGCGGTTCGGGCAACTGCGGGTTTGTGGATGCATGGGGATCGTGGAAGAGCACCGGCTCGTTGCGTGCCAGAAGCGCATGACCGGGATCACTGGGCAGAAAGTATTCCGCGAACAAACCCTCGCCGCGACGCTGGGCGGGCTGAGCGTTTTCGGGAGGAACGATGACAGCTTGCGATCGCGAAAGCGTGTCCCAGCCGGTCACTTCGTACACCAGCACCTGCCCCACCACGGGATGGAACCAGAACACCCTTCCATCGCGCGATTGCACGACGTGGACGCCCTGCATGTCGTCGCTGTGCGGGCGATAGAAACGATTATCCAAGCCGTCCTCGGCGCGACGTGAGAAGAGCGAATCGACGAACAGCCCGTCGCGCGTCCAGACGGTGGCGGGTTGATGGACCTGATCGTTGACGAAGATCGTGTCGTTGGGGCCGGCGGTCAACTGCATCGGATAGAAGAACCGTCCTTGATGCGTCAGGTCGGGAGACTTGGTGTGGACCCCGGCGCTGAGCAGGGGCGAGCCTTGAGCATCGAAGGCCAGCCATCTCGCCGCGAGGATGCCCTGATAAGGCCAGGCCCCGCCGTGGTATTGGCCATGCTCGCGCACGAGAAGCCCCGCATGAAAGGCGGCGAAAAGCCGGCCCGTCTCATCCACGCACAGCGATCGAATCCAGCCGAACCCGCGTTGATCTTCGGTGATCTCGCCCCGGCCAATGGACCGGTCCCAGCGCCACACCGGCGCGTCTTTGAGCGGGCCGACCCATTCCGCGGCGGGGAGCATGACGCTGGCGAAGGGCGCGTTGTGATTGGTGGGTAGATGGTAGTGGCCCGCAGCGTCCATCGCGCCGGCGCCGTGCAGTTGGGGTTCGAGGGAATTTTTGAAGAAGAGAAACTCCTGAGGTTCAAACTCGCCGTTGCCGTTGTGGTCCGCCCAGGAGAAGTAGGCTGGGGCGTCGCTGGGGTTGGCGAACCCGTGGTGGGCGGCGGCTTGTGCCAGCGGAGCGGGGTAGCCCTGCGGTCCCGTGCCCGCGAACTGGTGAAAGGTGCGTCCCTGCGTGACCGGGCGGGCCGCCAGCGCCAGCGGATGGAGTTGGTGTGACTGTTCGTCCACGCGCCAAAGTGAGGGAACGCTCGCGTGGTAGAGATACATCTGGCCGTTGCGCCGCACTGCTCGGTAACTGGTGGTGAAGGGGAACAATCCGTCGCCGCGGTTGCCCAGGTTGTAAGTTGCAACAATGCTCCATCGCCCGGTGTCGTAGTCAAAGCGGTAGTGCGTGAGCGCGCCCTCGGGGGAGCAGCCCCAGAGCGAGGCGGGATCGTCCGGGTCGCTGGTGATGCTCACGTAGAAGGATTGTCCGCCGAACCACTCCAGTCGCGGCGAGGTCGCGTCACGCTCGAACCAGGCGATGCGACGCGGGGCTGCGTAGGGTTCCGCGATGAGGAATCCGCCGAAGCCGTCGCCCGCTACGTCGTTGACGCTGCTCAGGGTCGCGGGGTCGTAGGCCCCGTCCACACGCGGTTTGCCCATCGTGGCGGCGAGTTTGAAATCCGTGTCGTATCGACTCACGCGATTGCCGTAAGCGATGAACAAGTCGCCGGTGTGATGGTCGAGATCGATAGCGGTGACATTCTGTAGACCGACGATGGGCGTGGGCACAGTCGTGGGGTTATCGCCCAGTTCGATGCGATGGATGGAACCCTGCGCGTGCGCCAGAAGCAGGCCCTTGGCAGAGGTGAGGCGATCCACCCCCGGAAGCAAGATCGCCTCTGGCAAAATCTTGCCGGAGTTCACGTCGAGGAGGTGAATCTCGCCCAGCGTGGGATAGGACAACACCGCTTGTTGCTCGTGAAGCTCCACGTCGCTGGCGTGTTGTTCCTCGATGACGGCGTTCCATGTCTGGAGCAGTTGTCCGTTCGCGGCGTCGATGACGCGCAGCTTCCCGTTGGGTTGCAGCAACAACACACGGCGTTGGTCGCTGGCGATGGCGCGGGTCGTGCCGCCGTCGTAGAACTGGCCGATGCGCCAGAGAACGCGCTGGCCTTGCGGGTCCACCTTGACCAGGCAGCGCATCGACTCGGTGGCGGGCGAGGCGATGACGATGCCCGAATCGTCCACGCTCAGCAGGCCCGCGCCGGCGTGATCGCCCACCCAGGCTTCAAACGGCTGGGGGTGAGGCTCGTCGGGCGGATTGATGCCCAGCGTTCCCACATAACGCACCGTCAAGCCGTCGCTGCGGAGCAGACGCCAGTGGTGCTCGCGGGCCGAGACGGGTTGGCCGTTGGCGTTTAAGCCGTCCCATGCGATGGAGTGCTGACCCGCAGGCATGAATTCACCGCGGAGAAGTTCGCGCACCAGCCTGCCGCGCTCGTCGTAGATCGCCAGCGAGACCCGGACATCGTTTTCAAGTGTTATCGGGATATGGACTTGCGGAACGTTGTGCTGCGTTCCAGCGGAAGGGTTCACTTTCTTGAGAGCCTCATCTGCTCCACGCTCCACGGGCTTGGCAGGCTCACAACCGGCGAGCCAAACCAACCATCCCGTCATCGCTGCGAGTTGAAAAAGAACGCTCCACCTTAGCCGGGGTATTGACATTTGTACTATTTACTATATCTTTGATTCGTACACAAGTGATTAAAATCATTCATTGATTGTCTGCCCTCACAACCCCACATGAACACCCTTTCATCGCCCATTCACGCTGATCTTGACCAGGCCCAGCAAGTCGGCCTTCGGCTGCGCACCCAGTTGCGTCGTGGCCGCTTCAACCCCGGCGAGCGAATGCCCACGCTCCGCGAGTTGACCCGTCGCTTCGACACCAGCCTCAACACCGTGCAACGCGCCATCGCTGACCTGACCCGCGACGGCTTCGTCGAGACCCGTGGCCGCGCTGGAACATTCGTGACCAACCATCCCCCACACCTGACCCGCTTCGGCCTGGCGTTCCTTTACAATCCCAGCGCCGGCCCGGACCGTTGGACCCGCTTCCACAACGCCCTGCACCTCGAAGCTCACAGCGCCCTGCTGCCGCGCGGCCGACGCTTCGTCCACTTCCACAACCTGATCGATCGACAGGAGTCCAATCCCAACCAACTCGAACTGCGTCAGGACGTGGCCAGTCACCGCTTAGCCGGCCTGATCCTCATGGGCAGCGCCAGCCTTGTCGAGAGCGTCACACGAGTCATCGACCCCGAATTGCCTCGCGCCTGCATTGACCACTCCGGCGACCCCGAAGTTCCCGCTGTGGTCATCGACGCCGACGCCTGGCTACGCAGAGCCCTGACCGAACTGGCGCAGCGCGGTCGAAGACGCATCGCCCTGATTCAATTGCAGGCTCACTCCACACGACCGCAGGACTCCACGCCCGTGGACTTCTTCCTTCGTCACGTGCAGCAGGCCGGCCTGACCACCGAGCCGGGCTTCTGCCAGGTCAACTCGCTCTCCTCGCTCCTGGGCGTGGCGCAGTCCGTGCGACTGCTCATGAGCCTGCCCGAGGACCGTCGGCCCGATGGCCTGATCGTCAGCGACGACAACCTTGTTGAGCACGCCTCCCAGGGCCTGGTGCAATCGGGCCTGCGCGCAGGCCCCGGCGAGCCGATCGACCTCATCGCCCACGCCAACTTCCCGCATCCCGTCAATGTCCCCATGCCCGTGGTTCACCTGGGCTACGACGTGCGCTGGATGCTCGCCAAGGCGCTCGAACTACTCGACGCCCAGCGCAGTGTCCCCCTGGCCCAACGACCGCGAAACCATGAAGTGGTCGCACCCGTCATCTCCCGCGACGACCTGCACGGCCACATCAACCCGCTCCTTCACGTTCCCGACGATCCATCTTCAACACCCTAACAGGAGGGAACTATGTCCCGTCACCAACCCGTGCCCACTCCGTCCGTCCGATCCACACCACTTTTCAGGAAGGGAATGCTCATGCAACGCAAGGTCATGATTTCAACCGTTGTCGCAACGCTGGGATGGTTTGGCCTGACCCAAGCCGGCCACGCTGCGACGATCTCCGACTTCACCACGACCAACACTACGAGTCTCCAGACAGCCGACTGGGTGGTCGGCGCCACCTTTCCGGAGATGCAGTACTTTGGTGCCAACGGTCAATGGGCATATCTCAACGCCGCCCAGCCTTATTCCTCAGCATCAGCCACTGGCAGCCCGAACCTGCAGTTCGGCTTTATGCTCACCGATACCGCCAACTTGGGCAGCTACTCGCCCGCTGCTCCCTTCCGTATCGCCAGTGTCACCGGGTTCACCCTTGAGGGCGACAACACCACCACCGCCTCGCGTAAGGGACTTCGAAACGTCGTCGTTCACTACGGATTTGGTCAGACCCTGGCCGTGACTCTACCCAACACGCCCAACTCGCAGACCGTCACGTTCACGTCACCCATCCTGACGCCCTACATGTACATCACCAATGCGGAAACCGATCCCTTCTATGACTCAAGCCCATTTGGTACGAACAATGACATCGGTATCGCTCGTTTCAAGGTCGAGGGCAGCTGGGTGGATGCCTCGAACCAGACCAACTACAACGCGCTGGTTACCACGACCATGAGTGCCACGAACAGTACCTTCAATAGTCCTACCATCGCTAACGACGGCAACGCTCAGATTAACGGCACAAGCGGCATTTACTTCGATCGTAATGCGAACACGGACAGCCTCACCGCTACCTACGCCTCAACCGTCACCATTGGTTCCTTTGCACTCGCCCTGACCATGGATGACAACTCTGGTGTTCGCGTCTATCCCACCGAAGTGACCGTCAGCTACACCGGTGGCAGCGAAGTCATCAGTCTCGTCGGCCCCAACCTTTCCTATGGTCTCTATCAGCTCTCCTCACCCAAGAACACTACCTTTCTCACTCTCACATTCCCCGGTGGCACTTCCGCCACCGGCTGGGAGGTCCTCACTGGAAATCAAACGTATGGCATTGCTGAGTTCCAGGCCTTTGGCGTGCTGAATCTCACAATCCCCGAACCCGCCAGCTTCCTCATGCTCGGCTTGAGCGGTCTGCTTCCTCTTGCGACGCCGCTGAGCGATATCTACTACTTCCCGGCTGGAATACCCGACCGTATTCCAACCGGTTGTTCTGGCTCCAAACCGATGGCTTTCCCTGGCGATGCGAGAATCTTCAACACAGAGATGGACAGCGGCCTGCGTGCTTTTCAGGCCTGTGCCCATCACTGATTTGTCAGCAGCGATCAACCCCGCTTTTTTTACACCAGGAACCTCATCAGCAAGAGTGCAGCGTAGAACACAGTGTTCATACTCAACGGCCCCATCAAACGTTACATTCATCCACAGGAGACATATTATGACAACAGGTAAGAAGTCGCGCCTCGTCGGATCGTCAACCCTGCACCTGGGTCTGCTCGGGGCCGCCTTGGCCACGTCGGTATTTGCCTCACCGACCGGGGCGGTGAATATCTATGTATCCACCACCGGCGCCGGCGCGATGGACGGGACTTCGCCCGCCAACGCCTACGGTCAGATCGAACAGGCGTTGAACCAGGCCTGGACGACCGCGGGCAGTCACACCATTCACTTGGCGGCGGGAACCTACTCGGGCACAACCCAGATCGGCGATGACTTTTTTACCTCGGGAGCATTAAGCTTCCGTGAAGCGGGAACTCGCTCCGCGTCCTCGATTACGTTTCTCGGAGCCGGTGTCGGCGTCACCGACATCTCCTCCACCAGCACCACCGCGAACTTCGGCGGGGGACCTGTCCGACCCTTCTTCGTCATTGACAATATTGGCAATTACGAAAACATCACCTTCAAGGATTTGTCGATCGATGCCAGCGGCGGCGACGTGGCTTCATTCATCGCCTTCGGCGAAGGTGCCGCGGTGTCGCCCAACAGTCTGGGCTGGACGTTCAACAATGTGACTCTGGACCTGGGCACGCGACGATTGATGCTGATCGACAACGCGGCGAGCCCCGCAGCCGCCTACGCCATCACCGCCACCAACGGCACGGTGATCGACACCACTCAACCCCTGGGTAATCTACGTCTGATCGGTTTGGGTGACGCCCTGGCGACGGCGCCCGTGGCGGACATCGTCGTGCTCGACCTGAGCAGTTCCGTCACCCGCTCCGGCGGACCCCTGCTCCTGACCGATATCGCCATGGACATCACTGACGGCAGCGAGTTGGGCAACGTCTATCTCAACGGCTACAACGGACTCGAACTGATCAACGGCTACAACGGCGGGACCGACGATGTGCTCGCGTACGACGGATCTTATTTCGTCTCGCAGATCATCCCCGAACCCACAAGCATCCTAATGCTCGGCCTGAGCGGCTTGCTCCTGCCGCGTCGTCGCCGGTGATTCAAACCATTGACTCGTGGGCAGTCCACACGGGTGGACTGCCCCCCTATGATCCTTCGGAAGTGATTTCATGCCCACAAGCGTAACCCGCAAAGCTTTCTCGCTCATCGAACTTCTGGTGGTCATCAGCATCATCTCGCTGCTCATCGCGATCCTGATCCCGTCGCTGCAAAACGCTCGGGGCGTAGCTCGCCGAACTTTGTGCCTCTCGAATCAGAAACAGTTGCACGTCGCCGCCTCGGTCTACGCCTCGGATCACCGCAACGCCATTCCCTACAGCCGCTATCGCAATCCGGGCAATCAGCCGGGCGAACCGGTGGATCGGCGATATACCGGTGGCATCATTCCCAATCTCCTGCCCACGCTGGGCGATTGGGACACCGCGTACCTGGGCCTACTCGCTACCTACACCAATCAATCCATTCCCGCAGCGGACACCATCAATTCCTACGGCATCCCCGTGCCCCGTCGGATCATGGCCTGCACCGACGTGAAGAACGCCGACCTGAAAAATTACTGGCCGAGCATCGGTCTGAGCACCTACATCGCTGCCGATCACTACGACACCGCTTTCGGCCGAAATTACCGCTTTGAAGAGATACGTCGTCCAACGCAGATCCGCATGCTCGGAGACCGCGCCTACCAACCCGACGACCTGACCGGCGCCTGGGACCTGGGCTGGGGCGGGTTCAACCACTGGATCGCCGGAACGTGGTGGCTGTGGGCTCAACCGCGCCACCTCAAGACCATCAACGTGATCTACGTGGACGGCCACGGCAAAGCCGAAGCCTGGGGCGCGTTGGACGGAGGCTGGACAGGAACGTCGGATAATCCGTGGTACCCTCAATGAGTCAGAATCTTTTGTTTCATCTTTCAACCGATCCTGCGATATTCGAGTCATGAAAGCATCCGCCCCAACGGTGCGTGTCGCGGTCGGTCAACACAATGCTCAGCCCGGGCAGTGGGACCGCAACGTGGCGGCCTGCGTCGCACTGGCGCAGCGGGCGGCTTCGATGGGGGCAACGCTCATCCTGCTGCCGGAGATGAATCTGTGCGGCTACGAGGTCCAGACCGATTGGCAAAGCCATGTCGTCCCCGCGTCGCACCCGGCGCTGGCGCGTGTGCAGCGGGCGGCGGTGGACCACAAGATCGCCATCGCGGCGGGATACATCGAACGCTGGGAGCGCGGCGTGTCGATCAATCACACGGTTTATAAGTCCGATGGAACTCGCGCCTTTCAACGCAAGAGCGGCGGACCGGGCGGGCCGGAGCACGGCTGCGTCGGCGACATGACCCGCACCGTCATCCCGTTGGGCGACATTCGTCTGGGTATCATCATCTGCGCCGACGGCAGCCATGAACCGTTGTGGAATCAACTACGGGAACAGGGGGCGAACCTGATCGCTTGGTGCTCGGCGGGTTCGGACTACTGGGCGCAAGATATCGAACAGGTGGACGCGCAGGCGTGGGACCGCACCACCCTGCTCGGAGCGCACGCCCGGCGAAACATGCAGGCCAAGGCGATTGAGATGGGCCTGCCGCTGCTGGCGAGCAATCTCGTGGGACGCACGCCGCACGTCGCCTGGCCGGGCAATTCGGGCGTCATCGACGCGGAGGGCAGCATCCTCGCCTGGATTCCCGAAGAGGCCCTCGTGACTCGCATGAAGCCGGGCGTGGTCGTGGCGGACGTGACGGTGAAATCATGAGTGCCGCGACCGTTGCTCACCGCTGCCGACCGCTGCTCATGCCCGCTTCGCCCGCGGGACTCGGCAGCCCTTCTCCGCAATTGGCCGCTCCGCACGAACTGGTGGAGTCATACGAGCGTCGCCTCGATCACGATCCACAGTGGGCCGATGAGAATCTCTACCTCCGCCTCTGGCTCACACGCGATCCCGCCTTGGCGGAGCGGGCAGCGACGCGGGTGTGCGAGTGGGCTACGAGTCTGGCGGGGCCGAACAACGATGCCCTGGAACATCACACCTGGTGCATCGCCACGCGGGGTTTACGAGCCGCGGCGTTCGCCACCTGGATCGACGCCGCCGGGCTGTGGCCGACCTCGTGCAGCAAAACCCAGTTGGCGGACGATCTGCTGGCCTTTACCCACCGTCACGCACTGGCGGTGCTCGCGGGGCGGTGCCCCTCCGCGGACAACCAGTACCTGTCGCTGAGTCTCTCCTGTGCGGTGATCGGCGAAGCGCTTAGTCGGATGAAGCTGCGACAAACCGAGGCGACCAAGCTGCGCGACTTGGGCGTCGAACGAGTCTGGCGCTGGCTGGGACTCATGCCCACCGAGGGCTACGGCGGCGAGGGTTCGAGCTATCAGGTGCAGGTGGTTGGCCCGCTCGTGATGTGGGCGGACATGCTGCTGCGCGAACTTGAAGGTCCCGACGTGACCGAGCGAACAGTTTACCCCAACGGTTGTTCGTTCATGACCGTTCTGGACCTGGCGCATGACCTGCTCAGCCCCGGCGACCTGCTGCCGGGCTGGGACAATCCGGGCTGGATACCCTACAGCTTTGGCGCTCCGCTGGTGTATCGCGCGCTATTGCGTAACGAGCCTCCGCCCGTCGAGTTCCTGCTCCGCAGCAAAGATTCCTACGACAACATCGCCTGGGGCCACGACGACCGCATGTGGGCGTTGCTCTGCTGGCCCGCGTCTAATACCGCTGCAACGCAGCGAGCGACACCTCGGCAATCACTCACGGGCTGGGTACGTCCGCACGTCGCCGCGGCGCTCGACCACACTCCCACCCGCAGCAGACTCATGCTCTGCGCCGACCAGACTTCCGAATCCACTCAAGCCATCGGTCGCTGGCATTGCAACCCCAATCACCTGCTCTACGAGGTCGCGGGCTGCCCGATCTTCGGCGACGGAGGACGCGACGGAACCAACCCGCCCCCACGCGACACCGCCTCGCTCGCGGCGCGTCTGCTCCCGGCGCAGCGGCAGATGATCGAGCGGCAATTCGGCTCGCTGCAACGCTATCTCGACGTCTGCGACATGGGCACGCTCGGTCGAAGTAACAGCGTCGTCGTGGATGAGCAGCGCGACTGGTTCCCACTCACCGCCAAGGTGGGCCGGTGCGTCTGGCAACACATCGATGAGGAATGGCGCGGCTTCGGCTTCGACAGTACACCCATCTACGATCCCAACCTCCGCCTGACCGCCGCTCGACGGTTCATCCTCATGCGCCAAAGCGACGGCGCCGCTTGGGTCATCGACGACTACCGCGCCACCCTCGAGCACGACTTTGGTTGGCAGGTGCATCTGCCGCCCTTCGCACAAATCCAGTCAAATCTAGCGATGGTGACTTATCCCAGCGGCGCAGGTGCGACTTTGGCCTGGCCGGCCGATGAACCGGCGCAAGCGGTCGCCTGTCCCGATTTCCCGATGCCCGTTCTGGTCATGGGTCAATCGCTCTGGCCCAAAGGCGGCAGCTTGCGCCTGCAGGGTCACCGTCGCGCCACCAACTACCGCTTCGCTACGCTGCTGCTGCCGGGCCTGTTCCCCGATGCGCATGTCGAGTCGCTTGCCGAGGGTCGCTGGCGCGGACGTTGGCGCGGGCAGGATTGGCTCGTCGAAATCCCCGATCTGGGCGACGCCCGCACGCCCGGCGATGAAGCGACGATCACCAGCAGCGCCGATGAACCCGCGTGGCTGTGCGATGAGTCCGCCGACGCGGTACAACTGGTCAAACGATTGCATTACCCCGATCCCGCGAACTGGCGCGACACGGTCCACGCCTTGCGACAACTCGCGTGTCGGCACGAACCCCGCCTAGGTCCGCTGGCGCTTACGCTGCTACGTGACACCAATCAGCGTTACCACGTCCACTCCGCAGCGTGCTACTGCCTGGGCGTGATGCGTTACGAACCCGCCCGCATCGAACTCGAAGGTCACATTCACAATCCCGAACCCAACATCGCGGTCCGCGCCGCTGCGGCGCTGCGAATACTCGATACGAAAGGCTAAGGTCCGTCATGGGCATGATCCGCGTCACTCCGCAGGGCGATGGCTTCTTCGATGAATCCACAGGAAAACGTTTCACCCCCATCGGCGTCAACTACGCTGCCACCATCGGTCCCGTACGCAGACCCGACGGTTCGACCGTTCGCATCAGCGCCCTCTTCGGTCAGGACGAACACACCGCGCCCGGTGGTGGATTGGCCGAGGGCAAACGCATGGTCGATCGCATCAGCTCGCTAGGCTTGAACATT
Organism: uncultured Phycisphaera sp.; assembly: GCA_964496285.1. Classification (GTDB taxonomy): domain Bacteria; phylum Planctomycetota; class Phycisphaerae; order Phycisphaerales; family Phycisphaeraceae; genus CAZBXW01. The sequence goes on along the minus strand of CAZBXW010000002.1, from coordinate 35,664 downwards.
GTCCGCATCTGGCTCGAACCCGGCGACTTCTTCCCCGTCGGTGAACGACTCGACCCCCATGCCGCCGACCAGCTGCATCAGTTGCTCGACTACGGCTTGTCCCACGGCGTCCGCTTCGTGCTGGGCATGCACCTCTCCTCGCTCTACCGCGAGCTGGTCTTTCATCAGGATCTCTACGCTCCGCCGCATCAGGCGCGTCAACTGCACCAGCTTTACGCCCTGGCACGACGCTTCGGCGCCCACGAGGGCGTCTTCAGCTGGTCGATCATCGGCGAGGGAACCCTCCCCTGGCAAAGCCCTTATCTCGCCTCGCTCTGGCCCACGTTTCTGGAGTACTGGTACTGTGGCGACCTGAAACTGCTCAAGGAAGCCTGGGGCAGACAGGCGTTCTATTCATGTTCTACTATCTATAGCTTTCGTGACGCCCCGATCCCGCCACGACCGGTTGGATTAGATATACCGCTCACCGAGTTCGCCGGCCGCATGGGCGAGGGCACATTACCCCACGATCCGTGGGCGGGTTCGACCTGGCGGTACGACTGGCGACTGATGCTTGAGGAGGTCGGCGCGCAACGTGTCCGCGCTGAGTGTGACGCTCTGCGCCACGGCGGCGCGAAGCAGATGCTCACCGTGGGCAACAACTGCTGGTTCCATCCCTGCCTGCCCGCCGGATGGATGGGCCTGGGTTATCACCCCTACTTCTACCTCGACGACGTGGACTACCTCTGCCAGCACAATTACGCCTTTTTCCAGGCGATGCCCGGTTTTGCCGGCGATCCACTCGACTCGGATGCCGCGATGCAATACTGGCTCCACAGCATGGACATCATGGGCCGATTCTATTCATCGATGGGCAAGCCGGTCATGCTCGAAGAGTGGGGCTGGTATGGCGGCAACGCCTCGCGCGGCGTGGATTGCACGCTGCCTCACCGCAGCGAAGAGGCGCAGGCGCGCTTCTGCGACCTGATGATGCAGGCCACGCACCGCACCTTCTCCGGCTGGCTCAACTGGACCTGGCGCGATATGCCCGGCGACCTGGATATCACCAATGCCTCGGGCGTGTTTGCCGCGGATGGAAACCGTGTCAAGCCATGGGGAAAACTATATTCCCAGTGGGCGGATCGATTCCATCAGACTCCGCCCTCGCTGCTCGGTGCGGTCGGTTCCGTCAACGTGGATATGAAACGTGTCTTGACCTGCGACCGTGCCGTGGACCAGTTCTTCCGCGAGCAGTGCGCCACCTGGGACCACGAACACCCGCGGCGATTGATCCAGGTCTACGAGCGCAAACCCATGACCGACGTGCTCACCCATCGTCGCGCCACCACCGAGCGTGCATGATCGCATCGACTAGATCTGTCCCGTCAGGGGTGCATAGGGTTCAAGCAACAGGTTCAGGATGATCTGGCGGAAGACCGACTCGCGTTGCTGAGCGGCATGCGAACGACCGCGCAGGCTGGGGCCGAACTTGCGTTTGTCCATCGAGAAGCGCGTCTCGATCTGCCAGCGTTGGCCATACAGCGGCTTGAGCTTCTCCCAGCGTTGATGCAACACCGCGCGGGCCAGGCCACCGGGCAGAGCGTGGTCCAGTCGCGGCCGTCCACGCGTGGGCGGGATGACGCCGAAGAGGCCCCGGGCGTGGAGGAAGTCGTGATGCGATTGGGCGTCGTACCCGGCGTCGGCCAGGCACAAGTTGAAGCGGGCGCGGGAGCGGGCCTGCTCGATCAGGTCGTGGAACGCCGGGTCGTCGGGGGCCGGTCCGCGTTGACCCATCGTTGCCAGGGTGAGGTGGCTGGCCACGTCGAGGACCGCGGACACCGATAAGAGCGGTGGTGTACCCGGCGCTGCCGACGCGGTTGTTGAGGGGGTGGCCTCGGAACGAGGGGGTGGCGATGGGGTAGCCAGGTTTGAGGCGGCGTTGGTGTTGGGCGGACAGGTGGTGCTCCGCCACGGGTGGTCTGACCCCGGTCCTGCTGCGTGCCCAACGAACATCCCAAACGCAAAGGCATTAGATTATTGCGGGACTCCCGGATTCGAATAGCCTGCACACGCAAGGACATCGCACATGACCCAACGATTCGCCCCCATCAACCCCAAGTGCACGCACATGCTTCACGGCGGAGACTACAACCCCGACCAGTGGGTCCGCACGCCGGAGGTGTGGGACCAGGACATGCGGCTGATGAAGCTCGCGGGCTGCAACGCGATGTCGATGGGGATCTTTTCGTGGTCGGCGCTGGAGCCTGCGGAGGGCCGATTCGAGTTCGGCTGGCTCGACGCGGTCATGGACAAGCTGGCCAGCAACAACGCCTACGCGGTGCTCGCCACGCCCAGCGGGTCCAAGCCCGCGTGGATGAGCAGGGCTTATCCCGAGATCCGACGGGTCAATGCTGAGGGCGTCCGGGCCCCGCACCGGGACCGGCACAACCACTGCCGGACTTCGCCGGTCTATCGCCAGAAGTGCCAGATCATCAACCGCCAACTGGCGCAGCGGTACAAGGACCATCCCGCCCTGCTGGTGTGGCACGTCTCCAACGAGTACAACGGCGGCGACTGTTACTGCGGGCTGTGCATCCAGTGGTTTCAGGACTGGCTGCGGCAGCGATACCACAACGACATCGACCAGCTCAATCACGCCTACTGGTCCGCCTTCTGGTCGCACGCCTACCCGGACTTCAGTTACATCGAGCCCTTCGACCGCGGCGTCCACGGATTGATGCTCGACTGGGAGCGTTTCAAGACACATCAGACCATCGACTTCTACAACCACGAGGCGGAGCCGCTGCGCGAGTTGACGCCCACGGTGCCGGTGACCACCAACTTCATGAACGGCAGCAGCACGCTCGACTACTGGGCCTTCTCGAAGGTGATGGACGTGATCTGCTGGGACTCGTACCCCAACTGGCACGAGGGCGACGATATCGACGAGGCGGTGGCGACGGCGCGGCTGCACGACCAGTGCCGATCGATGAAGGCGGGCAAGCCCTGGATGCTCATGGAGAGCGTGCCGAGCATCCCCACGCGCGGTCGGGTCAAGAAGCGCAAGGAACCGGGCATGCACCTGCTCTCGAGCCTTCAGGCCATCGCGCACGGGTCGGACACGGTGCAGTATTTCCAGTGGCGCAAGAGCCGGGGTTGCCTGGAGAAGTTCCACGGCGCGGTGGTGGACCACGAAGGCTCGGAGAACACCCGCGAGTTCAAGGAGGTCGCCGATGTCGGCAGGGCGCTGGCGAAACTCGACGAAGTGGTCGGCACGAGCGTGCAGCCGCAAGTCGCTCTGATCCAGGACTGGGAGAACGAGTGGGCCATCCGCGAGGGCGCAAGGATTTATCTCGGCGAGCACGCGAAGTACCGGCAGGACTGCGACGCACACTACCGGCCGTTCTGGGAGCGCGGCGTGCCGGTGGACGTGATCGACCAGACGGGCGACCTGTCGGCCTACCGGCTCGTGGCGATCCCGATGGCGTACATGCTCCGCCCGGGCTTCGCCGCCAAGGTCAGGGACTTCGTGGCCCAAGGCGGCACCGCGGTGATGACCTACTGGAGCGGCGTCGTAGACGAGACGGACCTCTGCCATCTCGGGGGCGTCCCGGGAGAGGGGCTGCGCGAGGTGTTCGGCGTGTGGGAAGAGGAAAGCCAAAGCTACTTCGCGCACGAATCGGTGGGCCTCACAGCCACAGCGGGCAACGAACTGGGCCTGACTGGAACCTGGAAAGCGGTGGACACCTGCTCGGTGATCCACGCCCGAGGCGCGCAAGTCCTGGCCACCTACACCGACCAGTACTTCGCAGGCTCACCCGCGCTGACCGTCAACCCCTTCGGCAAGGGCAAGGCCTACTACCTCGCCGCTCGAACCCAGCGTGATTTCATGTCCGCCTTCTACGGCAGGCTGATCGAAGCGCTGCGTCTGGATCGGGCGATCCAGTCCAAGCTCCCCGCCGGCGTCACCGCTCAATACCGCACCGACGGTCACTCCCGCTTCCTGTTCCTGATGAACTTCAACGCCCACCCCGTCGAGGTGACACTCGACCACCCCTGCACCGACATGCTCGCGGGCGGGACGCTCAGCGGGACCATCGCCCTCGAACGCTACGCGGTCCGCGTGCTCAAACACAAGGCGTGATGCGGGCTTCCCCATCGCTCGCGCGGAAGTCCAGCCGCGATTGCCTTGACCTGCATTAAATCATCCTGACACCGTTTCTGATCTGCATTGAATCATCCTGACACCGTTTCTGATCCTCCGTTTCTGATCTGAACCCGCGGACCCCTCGGATTTCGATTCACTTTGCGCGGATCAGGTCGATCGGCGGATGGACGTTGGTCTGGCCCACGAGCTCGCTCAGGCGTTGGTAGGAGAGGAACGGGTCGTGGAACCTGGCGCACCACTGGTGAAGTTGATCCGTCATCGCCATGGCTAAGGGGATGTGCTCGGTGGAGTTGATCAGGTTGTTCAGTTGCAGGGGATCGTTGAGGCGATCGTAGAGCACGTTGTGGTTTGGCGTGTACTGGCGGCCCAGGTCCGAGCCGAGTCGCCGCTGAAGGTCGGGCGTGCGTTCGATGTTCTCCAGAGCGAACGTGTGGCGTCGCGTGTAGACGCCTCGCCACGAGGGTTTGAAGATAAAGAGCGGCTGACTCTCGACCGCGTCGTCGTTCTTGTCGAGGATCGCGCGAGCGAGGTTCTGGCCCTGCCAATTCTCGGGGATGGCGCGTCCCATCAAGCCCATGAGTGTGGGGGGCAGGTCGAGCGTGCCGATGAGCAGTTGGCTCACGTGGCCCGCGGGCAGCACGCCCGGCAGTCGCATCACCAGCGGCACACGGACCGCCACGTCCTGCGGATTGGCCTTGTGACACTGAGCCGCGTGGGCGCCGAAGTTCTCGCCGTGATCCGAGGTGAAGACGACCAGCGTGTTGTCGTCGAAGCCTTTCTCCTTGAGCTTGGCGAGCAGTCTGCCCAGGTGATGGTCCACGTCGCTGCACAGTGCGTAGTAGCCCAGGGTCATGCGACGATTCTCGGGCGTGTTGGGCAGATGGCCCCTGGGAATGATGCTGTCCTGGTCGTAGAGCGCCTTGAACTGCTCCGGGGCGTCGAAGCCTTTGTAGCGAGCTCGGTCGCCCCCGCCGTGGTTGTGCGGGGCGTGCCAGGAGACGAATAGGCAGAAGGGTTGCTCGGCGGTGCATTCGTCGAGGAACGCCAGCGCCTGTTCGGTCTGGCCCGCGACTTCCCACTGCTTGAAGTGAACCTTGCGCCCGTCCTGCGTCCAGTAGTAGCAGTGGTCTGGGTGATAGTTGACGTGGCAGTTGTTGGTGAGGAAGCGATGGTCGAAGCCGTGACGATCGGGGCCCGCGGGGACGGGACGGTCGCGGTCGCCGCCGAAGAGGTGCCACTTGCCGACGTAGCCCATGCGATACCCCGCGTCACGAAGGACGTGACCGAGGCCCGGGCCGATCTCGTGTTCAGTGAAGAGTCGTCGGTCGTTCTCGAAGCAATTGTTGTAGAGCGGATGCCGACCGGTGATGAGCATGGAGCGGGCCGGCGTGCAGACGGGACAGTTCGACACGGCGTGCTCGAAGCGAACGCCTTGGGCGGCCAGGGCGTCGACGTAAGGCGTCCGCACCTGCGTGTTGCCCGCACAGCCGATCATGTCGAAGGACTGCTGATCGGAGAAGACGAAGAGGAGATTCGGGCGCTGATGAGGGACGGTGGGCATGCTGGCCGCAGACTATATCCGCCGATGCCCACCAACAAAAGACCGCCTGTGAAGCCCGGGCCTCGGGGACTGATCCGTGCTTACGCAAGCTCATCGGCGGCGCACCACGACACGAAGCGACAGACGGTGCGCAGCGTTCTGTGGCGTTCAGACGCGGATCAATTCAGGTAATTTTTTTGCCGCCCGACGTGGTGCTGGTATAAGATACGCCAGGCTGGCATTCCTTGCGCCGCCGCCGAGCAGGCACCCTACCGGCACGCATTGGATCGAGTACTGGTGGCTCTTGCTTGTTGGGGCTGTGGAGTCAAGGAACGGATGCCCAACCTCGTCACACGACCGTTGATCACACTGGCTCTGGCCTGTGCCTTGGGATTTCTGATCTGCGCGGGCAGGGCTGTTGGGCAAGAAGTGACCTACCCGAGCGAGGCCTTTGCCAAGCTCGACGTGTTCGAGGCGGTGGCGGTCGAGGACGCGGACAAGCTCTTCATCAAGAAGGACTACGCCGGCGCTTACGCTGCGTACAAGGCCTACTCCACCGAGTTCGCCAAGGGGCAGGCGATGCCCTACGTCCTGCTGCGGATGGGCCGATGCCTGCACCTGGAGGGCAAGCGGAACGCGGCGATCAAAGCCTACCAGGACGTGGTGGATTACTTCCCCAACAGCGTGCGTTACGCGGCGGCGGCGATGTACCACATCGGCCAGTGCCACATCCAGAACGGCGACACGGAGCAGGGCTTGTCCGTCTGGGCCAGGATGGTCAAGGACAAGCAGTATGTGGAGCAGGCCAACTCGGGCACAGCCCTGACCGCGCTGGCCGCGGAGATGCAGAAGCGGGGCGACTTCGAGGAGGCGGCGGCGTATCAGTGGCGCACCGCGGTGAGCTTCCGCAACAGTAATCGCCCAGCGGCGGAGGAGGCGCGCAAGAGTGTCGTCCACCACTACGTTGTCCGTTCGCCCAACGTCGATCGGCTCGTGGTATTCTGCGAGGAGGTCGGGGGCTTCGGATGGCATCAGCGCATCGACAAGCCACTGGAAAGCGCGGTCTTCTGGAAGCACGTGCTCGACACAACCCTTGGTGCTGAGCTTGAAGAGGCCAGGAAAGCCGACGTCTGCCGCTATTGGGACGCGCAGATGGGCGACCGCTTCAAGGAGAACGACGACCTGCGGGTGACGTGGTTCAACGTCCGGCTGGCGCACGACAAGGACGCTGCGGCCTGGGGCCAGCGCATGGAGACGCAGTTCAAGCTAGCACCAGTGACGATCGACCGGGTGCGACAGTGGATGGGCTGCTACGGGCGTTTCCCGCAGGCACGGGCGGCCTTTTACGCGCAGTTCGGTCAGCCCTTGGTAGCGGGGTTGAAGACGGAAGAGAAAATAGCGCTGCTGGCATTCCTGCACCATCCGCAGCAGATGCGTGAAGAGGCTCACGCGGTGCTGCGACAGGTGAACACGCAGGGCATGGACGACAAGAGCCTGCGACGGATCGCGGACTACGTCGTGATGTACGAGGGCGAAGAGGCGTTCCTGCGCACGGTGGCGAAGATGCAGGACAAGGTCTACGCCGCGCGCACCCGCTTCGATTTTTACTTCGCCGGCGCCTTCCGCAACGGGGATTTTCAGAACAAAGCCTTGGCCGAGGTTCCCCAGCTGCAGCAGTCGACCGAGAACGCCCAGGAGATTGTCTGGAAGCACGCCACGCTGGTGCAGTGGCAGGGACGGTTTGAAGAGGCGATCAAGCTCTACCGCTCCACCAATCGGCAGCCCGAGGCGACCTGGGCGATCATCGAATGCATGTTGGCGCTGAAGCAGTATGGGTCGGCGATTGATCTGGCCAAGGAACTTGAGTCGGTGGGCGGCGAGGTGGCGGCGGCGGCGTGCCTGCGAGCGGCGGACATCTACCGCACCAGCGGCGACAAGGGCAAGGAAGTCCAGCAGCTTCAACTGGTCCTGCGTCGCTACCCCAAGAGCCGACAGTCCAGCGAGGCCCACAACCGGCTCGAGAGCTACGGGGTCAAGCTCATCGGCGGCGAAGCCACGGCGGAAGAATAGACTTGCGCCCACCCCATCGGAAAGCACTCGATATGGCCACCCCACGCTCCGATCGATTTCGCTCGTCCCGCTCCTGTGCTCGTCTTCGCTTTGACGCGGCCGCCTGCCTGCTCGCTGTATTGCTGACGCTCGCACCGCGGGCGAACGTCATGGCTCAGGAGCAGGAGCCTGCGTCGGATCGACCGGTGTCCGACGTGGACCCTCAGGCCAAGCAGCTCTTCGACAAAGCCATGGAGCTGATGGAGTACAAGCAGTACGAGCGCGGGCTGGCGATGCTCGAGACCGTCATCCGCGACCATCAGGGCAATCTGCTGGGTTACCGCGCCCACATGGCCATGGGCAAGCATTTTCTCGAGCAGCACAAGCACGCTGAGGCCTTGAGTCACTTGCTGCTGCTGGCGCGCCTGCTCACGCCCGCGCCCGGCGTCACCCCGGGTCCCGAAGCAGTGGAGCTCTACCGCGAGTCGCTCTTCCAGGCGGGCCTAGCCTATTACCAGTCCGGGCAGTACACCGCGGCCTTCCCGATGTTCCGTCAGCTCACCGAGGTGGCGGGCCAGAGCGAGTGGGCCAACAAGGCCTACTTCTACATCGGGATGAGCCATTACAACCTCAAGAACTGGAACAAGGCCATCGACGCCCTGTCGCTGGTGGGCACGGAAGTGCAGGACAGCGACGACAAGATCGGACGCATCGAGATCGGCCAGCGTTTCTACGCCAGGATTTCCGACGCGGACATCCCCGTGCTCTGGAAGCTGGGGCAGGAGGTCAAGGCGCGTATCGCGGTCAGCAGCGGCGACAGCGAGGACCTCGTGGCGGTGCCCATCGCGGGCAAGGACACCGAGGCGCTGACCTCCGCGCCCACCGAGATCGGCGCCGCCAAGCCCAACGACGGCGCCCTGCAGATGGTCGGCGGCGATACGCTCACCGTGACCTATCTCGACGACAGCACGATCGACGGCAAAAAGGGCGTGCCGCGCACCGGCACCGTCAAGGCGGTGAGCACCGGCACGGTGGGCTTCTTCCTGGGCGACTACGCCACGCCCGCCTACATCGCCTTCCCCGGTCAGCCCCAGGCTCTGGTGCTCCGCGACGCGGACCTGGACGTCTCCAACGACGTCCAGAACGTCACGCTCACCGTCCGATCGCTCTACAGAATCACCGCCAGCGAAGCGGCCCAGGACGACGCCAAGGACGCCATCGACATCTTCGACGTGCAGGAGGGCGATCAGGAGGTCTGGAAGGAACGCGACTCGGTCACCGTCGCACTCGCGGAGCAGGGGTCAGCGCCGAACGTCCGCACCGGGGTGTTCACCGGCAAGGTCAACTTGACGCCCCTGACCGACGCCACTCCCGACGCCGCGGACGCCCTGTTGACCTGTGACGAGCTGGACGAGTTGGAGGTGAGCTACACCGACGCTGTGCACCTCTACGGCGACAACCCCCGCACCGTCACGGCACGGGTCAAGGTGTCCGGCTCGGTCAACTCGGGCGTCACCGCTGACCAGTTCGTGGTCTTCGAGGCGGTGCTCAAGGCGCGCAAGAACGCCGTGGAGGCTGAGGCGCTTAAGGGGCTGGGCCTGATCTACAAAGACATGGGCCTGGACGAGCGGGCCGCCCAGCGCGCGGACGAGGCCCTGAAGAAGGTCGACTCGATCATCCTCGATCGCCTGAAGATCACCAGCGACCTGCTGCAGACCGCCTTCCAGCTCAAGTGGGAGTGCGAGATTCTCAAGGAGGACTTCGACGCTGCCACCGCCACCTGCGAGGCCTTTAACCGCATGTACCCGCAGTCGGTGCTGGCGGACCAGGCGCTGATGGCGCTGAGCCGAGCTCTGGCGGAGAAGGGACAGTACGCCCAGGCGGTCGAGAGTTACCAACGCGTGCTGGCGCTGCAGAACCCGGTCTCGGCCGCGGAGGCGCAGTTCCGCATCGGCGAAGTGTTGCAGAGGCAGGTCGAGGAACGGTTCCGGGAGGAGCACAGCAGCAAGTGGACCGCGCAGGGCCTGGACAGCAAGACGGCGCAGCAGCGCGCCATGGCCGCCGCCATCGCCGCCTACCGCAAGACCTACCAGGCCTACCCCGAGAGCGCCTTCGCAGCCCGATCGCTTCGCGAGGTGGTGAAGCACTACGTCGATACCGAGGACTTCGCACAGGCCAGGGACCTGCTTGAACAGGTCTTCGCCGATTTCCCCGACACCCCGTTCCTCGACGAGATGCTCATGCTCTGGGCCCAGGTGGCCTTCCGCATGGGCGATAACGATCTGGCGCAGGCCAAGCTCCAGCAGCTGATCTTCGACTATCCCTCCAGCAAGTTCGCCGCCGAGGCGCAGAAGAAGCTCGCTGCGCTCAAGGGGGGCGAATGAGTCGCGGCCCCCGGATTCTCACCGTCTCGCGGGTTGTCCTGGCGCTTACCCTGGGCCTGGTCTGTCGGCCGATTCCCGCCACCGCGCAGAGCGACTTTGAGGCGCAGCGCAAGGCGGCGCAGATCGACACCGCCACGCAGCCCGAGGCGACGATCCTGACGCTGCTTGAAGCGGGCCTGGCGGAGCACAAGCCCACACAGGCTTTTGCCGTGACGCAGGATTGGCTGCGCGAGAATGTCGTCAAGGACCCGACGCTCCTGCACCGCGCCGGCAGGGCCGCGGAACTCAGCGGCGATTGGAAGTCCGCCGCGGCGCTCTACCGCCAGTACCTCCAGCGTGCGGACCTGAAGACCGCCGACGCCGCCGAGGCGATCCTGGCCACTTACACCCTGCTGCTCAACCAACTCAACGATCCCGAGAGCGCCTACGCCTTCGCCCGCAGCGAGGGCCATGACCTGGCGGCGGCCCCGCAGGCGCGGCAGTTCGACCGCTGGTTCCTCGACGAGGCGCAGCGCCGTGGCGACATCGAGGCGGTGGCGGCCCGACTCCTGGCGCTGCAACAGGCGCCCGTCACAGACGATCTCCTGCTCGCCCTGCACCAGCCCGACTTCCGCTGGCTGCTGAGCACCATCGCCGCCTGGCGACTGGACGTGGAACGTTTCCCGCCACGCCTGGTCCAGACCGTCAAGGCGTTGGCGCAGAGCATCAAGTTCGACTCAGAGGTCGCCCTGCTGCTGGACTGGGAGGTGTCGGTCAAGGCCTACCTGATGAACGTGCTCGACGGCAAAGAGGCGCGCCCGCCCCTGGCCGAGGCGGAGGCGCTGCTCAAAGCCTATCCGCGCTACGCCCAACGTGTGCAGACCGGCTGGGCGGGCGGACACCGCGGACCGTACTACCGAGACGACCCCAGGAAATACTGGCCGCTGGACCTGGCCGCGAAACTCGAGCCGGTGAAGACCGCGGCGGCGCGCCTGGACCCGATGGAGCAATCGCTCTACTACCGCTCGTGGAGCGCGGGGTACTACGCGGGTGGGCCTAACGTGGTCGACGCTCCGACGGCCCGCACTCTCACGCGGGAGAGTCCGCAACTGGTCAACAGTCGCATCGGCCCGTCGTTGGCCTACGACTGGATGAAGCTCAATCCCGAAGAGGCGAAGAGGCTCGCGGCAGCCCTGCAACAGAGCACCGGCGCGGAGGCGTCGCTCATCGCCGTGGCGGCTGCCCTGGGCGCGGAGAAGAGCTTTGACCGCGCCGTGCAGACCGCTCTGGAAAGCCAGGCGTGGCGGCTCACCGAGGACGACCTGAACGGACGACTCTCGGACCAGCTCTGGCACTGGCTGGGTAGGCCCGGCGGCTACCCCATGCGCGACGCGGCGACCGCCAAGACCTCTGCCTTGCTGCAAACAATCAAGGCCAGTCTGCTCAAGCCCGACGCCCCGGCTCCGCAGCGCATCGCGGCCTTCAAGCAGCTCTGGCAGGAGTATCGCTCGCCGCAGCCCAAGACGCAGGGCCTGATCGTGCGCCTGCAGCAAGCGCTCAGAGTCACGCCCGAGGCACTGCCCGAACTGCTCAGCGATCAAGCCCCCGAGGCCCAGCTCATGGCGCACGACGCGCTCGAAGCAGGCTTCACGGGTGCAGACCCAGCCTGGGCGGAATACGGCGAAGCCGCCTCGGTCAACTGCGGCGCGTTCGACCCCAATCTCGCCCGGCTGATGCGGGTCCATCGCTTGAACGACCCGGAAGAGTTCAAACGCCGCCTGCCGCAGAAGTACCTGCCTCACCCTCTCCACGCGGTGTTGCTCGATGCGGTGGCGAACGATTTGAAACAGAACCGAGCCCGGCCGTGGCTCGTGCTGGCGTGGCTCAACACGCGCTTCCCGCAGAAGAACGAGGCCTCCGTGAAACTCTCGGGTGACCTCTTCCAATCGCCGCTCTGGAAGACGTTGCCCTACGAGGTGAGATACAGCTTGGGGCGTCAGTTCCCCGGGGTTTCGCTCACGCCCGCCCAGCTCGCCATGGTGACCGCCGGCGACCCCAACGCGGTGTGCCAGCCGTTGCTCACACTGCCCAACGACGCGGATGCAGCGATCACGGCGGCTGCGTTGAGCAAGACGATCCAGGCCCTGAGGGCTTCGCCCCTGCGCCTCGAGGTCCGCGGGTTGGAGCGTCTGGCGAAGATCAAGCCCGAGGTGTTCAAAGACCCGACGGTGCTCGCACAGGTGTACGAACTCACCGGCGCGCTGCGCACCTTTCAGACCGACGAGAGCTTTGGCACACGCTACTTCGAGGCTGTGCTTAAGCAACCCACACCCGAGCTGATCCACGTCCAGGCACCCTACCTCTGGCGACACACCCAGGTCCACCACCGCACACTGCCGACGCTGCTGAACCTGACCGACGCGCTGGCGACGGAGCAGCCCTCCGCCGCCGAGGCTCTGGCGCGGTGCGGGCTGCAGACCTTCGATCGATACACCAGCGGGCACATGTACTTCAACCGCAACACCGACGTGCCGCGCCTCACCGCGGTGCGAGGCAAGGCGGCGATCGCGATGGGCCTGATCAACATCCCCGTGCCACAGACGCACCCGGCCTACGGCGTCTACGAGTCGCAGGCCCAGTTCATCCTGGGCAACCAGGACAGCGCCCGCAAGTTATACGTCGAAAACGCCGACCAGCTCATGACCGTGTACCGCAAGCTAACGGTGCCCTACCTGCTCTGGGTGCTCCAGTACACCATCGACCAGCGCGAGCAAGAGCGGCAGGAGGAGCTGGCCAAGGCGTTGCTGGCGTGGATGGAAGAGTCGGCCGCCGCCTTCTCGCTGGAGCAGCGGGTGACGCTGGAGATCGCCTACGGCGACATCGCCATGCAGCGGGGCCTGCTGCCCGAGGCGCAGAAGATCTTCACCCGGGTGGCGAGCAACCCGCAGTACGAGTCGGTCTTTGCCCGGCACACCGCCACGCTACGGCGCGTGCTGGTGGAGCGGGTCTCGGGCGATTACGACGGAGCGCTACAGACACTCCTGGAAATGCAGACCCAGAAGATCCCGAGCCTGACCACCGCGGCTCACCACGCCCGCGCCGAGGTCTATTACGCGATGGAGGACTATGCCCTGGCCGCCGACGAAGTGGCCAAGGTGCTTGAGCGTGATCCGAACCACGCCGACGCCACCATCCTCCGCGGCCGCGTCCACCTCAAACTCCAGAAGCTGGTGGATGCCACCGAGGTGGAGATCGGCTCGGCCACGAGCCAGGAGACGCTCGTGCCCGGGCAGACGCTCAAGGTCACGCTCAACGACCCGACGCTGGCGGTCTCCAGCGGGGGCACCGAAATCGAGGTGGTGGTCTGGTCCAGCTCCGGCGACCGCGAGCACACCTTGCTGCGGCAGTTCGGCGACCAGAGGACCAAGTACCGCGGCGAAGTGACCACCGCCCTGGGCCCGCCCAAGCCCGACGACCGCACGCTCCAGATCGTCGGTGATGACGAGATCTTCTACGCCTACTCCGAGGCCTTCCGCGCCAAGATGCCCGGACTCGCCGAGAGCCGCGGCGGGCCCATCCGAGTCGCCTCCGACGCGCTGTTGATGGCCTCGGCGCGGAGGCTGCTCTCGGAGAACGAGCAACGCGTGGCCGACATGCGCGCCGCGACCCAGATCCTGGCGAAAAAGCAGGGTGTAGACGTGCAGAACGCCGACCCCGAAGCGTTGGCGGAATTGTTGCGAGAGTCCGCCGAACGCGCCCGACAGGACGCGCTGCAGGCGCGGGTCAAGCCCGGCAACCCGATCTACCTCCGCGTTATCGATCCCGACCGTGGCCGCACGGCCCAGATCGACACCCTGGCGGTGAGCGTCGGCGCCAGCAGCGGCGATTCGGTCGGACGCGTCGTGCTCAAGGAGACCGGGCCCTATTCCGGTCGGTTCGAGGGGCAACTCCCCACCACCAAGGCGCAGGCGCTGGCGTACGCCACGAGCACCGAGGCCGGCCGAAACCCCAATATGGTGATCAGCCCCAACACGCAGTACCCCGCCTGGCGACCGGTCTTGTCCGACCACGCCGACCACGTCCTCACCGTGGACCTGAACGACAACGCCACTCCGGGCACGCTGCGCATCTTGGCGACGGACGAGGGCCAACGCCTCAAGCAGTTCCTCGTGCAGACCGCGTTGCGGGAGAACCACTGGACTACGGTGGCGAGCTATCCGCTGTCGCCGATGACGCCGCCCCAGCCCTGGGGTCCGAGCGTCACCGTCATGAACGAAGAGGGCCGCAACGCTCACTCCGGAGCGCGGTCGGTCTACGAGTTGGACAACTTGCGGCGCTACTTCGCCACCGGCTGGCTGGCGATCCCGGACCCGGCGCTGGCCAAGAACGTGACGGGCCCATCCCAGATGCTGCCCGCCTCGGTGACGAAGGACGTGAAGTGGCTGCGGAGCGGCCGCTGGCCCAATCCCGCGGTGGTGGGCCGGTTCCAGGCCTACTTCTACGAGCCTTCGACCGTCACCCGCCGTTTCGCCCTGCACCTGGGCAAGCACGACTACAAGCCCGGTGACGCCCAACAGAAGAATGGCGCCGAGTTTCTCATCGCTGTCGACGGCCGCGTCATCACCGAAAAGACCAGCAAACAACTCGCCGGCGAGGTCGAACTCAAGCCCGGTCTGCATCAACTGGAAGTATGGTTCACCGGCTGGATCGAGGCGATCGGCTTCGGCCGCGAGGTCAAGCTGCAGGCCAACCTCGACGACCCGGACGTCATGATCGACTGCCCCGATGGCTTCTTCGACCCCGCCACGTTTCCCCCGGGCCTGCTCGGGCACCGCAACGCACCGGCGGAACTGACCGTCAACGAAACGGGCACCGAGTTCACCGTGCGCTTCGCGCCTCAGTCACAGGCTCGGCTCGTCCGCGTCGTGACGGTCGCCCAGGAGGGACCGGTGCCCGCGATCAATCGGCTGACCCTCGACGACGCGCAGGGCCGACCGCTCCTGCCCGTACCCGAGGACTACGCCCAGCTCCGCAAGAACGACACCCTCGAGATCATCACCGGTGACGAGCTGACCGTCCGCTATGTCGATGACCGGTTCGTGTCCAAGGATGCGCAGAACCATGAACGTTTCCTGGTCGTGTCGTTCACGGACGGCCAGGCGGAGTTCGCCGACATCCAGCCTCGCTTCAGCAGCCGTCACCAGAAGGACATGCCCTACCACGAGCGGCTGCTGCGCTTCCCCCACAACGAGGCGCTGCCCCTGGTGATCCACGACGCGGACATGGACGTATCGGTGGAGCCTGACCGCGTGCGCTGCACGGTCGTCAACGACAGGGGAGAGAAGCGTGAGTTGGTCGCCGACGAGACCGGGCCTTCCACCGGGGCTTTCCTGGCCTGGGTCACACCGGTGGCCGAGCCGACAACCGACAAGGACAAGATCACCGTGGCGCAAGGCGGGCAATTGACGCTGACCTACCGGGACGAAGAGAACCTGTCGCCCGGCGTGCCCTACGACAGGGTCGCATCGATCCAGCACGCCGCGTTCACCGTGCCCCGGATCGAGGTGGCGAACATGACAGTCCAACCGCTGGACCCCGCAGCGGAGCCGGGCGTGAACCCGGGCGAGCCATGGCAGCCGCTGCACGAGCGGCTGGTCCCGATCCTTCCCCACGAGCGCACCGGTGAGGCCGCCGACCTGATCACACCACGATTCAAGGTCACACAGGCCTTCACCACGATGACCGATGCGCCTCCGGGCGGATTGACACTGGTGCATGGACACCACGCCATGATCGACGTGGTGGCACCGGGCCTGGCGCTGCGTGAAGGCTCGACCGTTGAGGTGTTCGTGCAGACCGACGCGGGTCGGGCAGCCAAACCCTCGGCGCCGGGGCAGGGTCCCGTCGCGGGCTTTGACATCGACGTGCCCGGCACGATGCGCTACGTCGCCAACCTCGGTCTGCCCACGACCAGCGGCGTGGCCAGACGCGGGGGCTACTTCGTCACTCAACCGCATCGCCGCGGCGGGGCTGAAGAACAGGTCCAGCTCGACCGCCGTCAGGGACGCTTCCGTGTCCATGTGCCGCTGATCACCGGCGTGCTGCCTCCACGCAGCTTCGCCTACCCCGCGAAGGAAGGTGAAGCGCTTGACCCACTGGAGCTCCCGCACGGGCTGGTGGTCAGGACCGGCGAGAAGGTCCACATCGGCGTGACTTACACCGACGAACAGGGACAGCGCCGATGGGCCACCGCGCAGGCCACGATCATCACCCGGCCGATGCTCGACGTCATGCGGGAAGACTACCGCACGCCCATGACCGAGGCGCACGTGGGCGAGAGACTCCACCTGCGGGTGGTCGATCTGGCGCAGGACCGCAGCGACGACCGCGACACGTTGGAGGTCTACATGGCCTCCCGCGCGGGTGTGAAACTCAATCTGCCCCTCCGTGAGACCGACGCTCACTCGGGAGTGTTCAAGGCCGCCTATCCGTTGGGTTACGCCACGCCCGAGCAGGTGGCCTCCGGCGCCTACGACGTGGCGCAGCAGGGCTTCCCCGTGACCTACGGCGACGCGGTGGGCATGCGCTACACCGACCCCACGGGCCTGAACACACCGGTGCTTTACGTGGGCGTGGCCAAGGGCGCCGACGGCGCGGTCGCGCCGTTCTCGAAACGCTACGACGACTCGGCCATCGCCATGCAGACCCAGTTTGCCATGGCCGAGAGCTACCTCGAACTGGCGCGGCGACACCGCGACCTGAAGCAGGAGGAACAGGCGGCGCGCGAGTTCGCCTCCGCCCGCCAGTTGCTGGCCCAGACGATCACCTTCTTCACCGACCCCCAGACCCGCGCCCACGCCGAGTTCCTCCTGGGCAACCTCACGCTCGAAGACGCCCAGGCCGCCGAGCAGCCCGAGGTGCGCAACGACCGCTACCGCGCCGCGCTTTCTCGCTACACCAACATCACCGGCAACTACCCCGACTCGCTCTACGCCGCCAAGGCTCAGTTCCAGATCGCGGTGATCTACGAACGGCTGGGCGAGCCCGACATCGCCGCTCAGGAGTACGTCAAACTCGCCTACAAGCACCCCGAGTCGGAGAACCTCGCCACCGCGATGGCGCGGCTGGGCACGCACTTCCAGCGGCGCGGGACTGAACTCCAGAGTCGCGCCCAGCCGCTCTTGGAAAAGGTGGACGACAAGGACGCCCAGTTCGACGGGCAGGCGCTGATGAAGCAGGCGCGGCAGGAATTGACCAAGGCCGCGCAGATTTTCGAGCGGCTCCAGTCGCGCTTCCCCGACCACGAACTGGCGGGCAAGGCGGGCCTCCGCGCCGGGCAGCTCCACATGAACTTCGAGGATTACCGTCAGGCGGCGGCGGTCTGCCGGGCGATCTTCGAGAACGAAAGCTACGACGGCGCTACGCTTCGCGCCGAGGCGATGTACTGGGCCGGCATGAGCTATCAGGCGATGCGCGAGACGCTGTCCGCCTACGCCCTGTTCAAACGCATCACCTACGACTTCCCCGAAAGCCCCTGGGCGGCCTACGCCCGCGCCCAGCTCTCCTCGGAGAAACTGCTCGAGCTGGATCGCAAACTGGAGATCGAGCGTCTCGAGGAGCAGGACCGATGAATCCCCGACACGTCGCGATCGTGTGCGCCTGCTGGTTCGGCGCGGCCGCGTCGCCGGGCCGGGCCACGCCGTTGGACGACCGCGTCAGGGCGTTCGCCCAGGCACAGAGCACCCCGTCCGAGGAGCAGGTCTCGGCGCTGCTGAGCGTGGGCATCGCTGAGCAACGCAGCGCCGAAGCGCTGGCGGCGGTGCAGCCCTGGCTCAGCAGCAACCCGCCGGCCCAACCCCAGACCATGCTCTACGCGGGCCAGGCCTGCGAGTCGTCCGGGCAGTGGCTGGCGGCCATCGGGCATTACCAGCGCCTGCTGCAGACGCCCAACGTTGACTCGAACGTGGCGGGTCCGGCGGTCGACGCCCTGTACCGCCTGCTGCTCGGGTCGCTCCAGGACTTTGACGCCGCTTACCAGTTCATGCGCAAAGAGGGCAACGCGGTTCGCGCCTTTGGCCGGGCGCGCCGCTACGACCGATGGTTCCTCGATCAGGCGCGGCAGCGTCGCGACCTGCTGGCGCTGAGCGAGCGGCTGGCGGTCCTTGTCAACGATCAGGCGGTCAAGCCCGAAGAGATCGACCTGGACCTTCGCTGGCTCTGCGAACAACTCGAACAGTTTCAGAAGGAAGGCGCGGACGTGTACGAGTCGGCGCTGCGATTGGCTGCGCTGCCGCGCACGCCGCCGCTCGAAGCCGCCCGTGTGCGATGGGTCGCCACGGTGATGCCCTACAACTTCAGGCTCGACCTGCTGCGCAGCAGCAACACGCCAGCGGACCCGAAGCTCACCGATGCGCCGCTGGCCGCCGCCGAGCAGCTGCTCAGACTCGACCCGGATCGTGGCGCCCTGACGGTGGCCGCGGGCTGGGGTGTCGAGTACGACCACATCCACTCGGGCCACTGCGCCGAGCGATTCAAGGTCGAGGGCCAACGCAAACGGGACCAGCTCCTGGCGACGCTGCCGCGAATGTCACCCCAGAAGCGTGACGACCTGCTGGCCTTCCCCATCGCGCAGGGGAGGATGCGTTTCGATGCAGCCACCGTGCGCGCCGGGGCGCTTCAGTTCCCCGGGATGTTCAATTCCCTGGCGGCGGCTCAGGCGCCGCTCGTCGACAAGGCCACCATGACCGTCGAGGACGCCAAGGCGCTGGCGCCGCAACTGGCGCGCTGCCCGCATCCCGACGCGGCGATCATCCGCGCCATCGCCGCCAGCCACAGCCTCGAGTTCAGCGCCATGGCGCAGGCCATGCTTCAGAGCGAATTGTGGCGTTTCAACAAGACCGAGACCGCGATCGACCTGGCATGGAACAGCAGCACGACGCAGGCGCAGAAGCCCAGGGAGTTCAAGGAGCGCCACGCTCAGCCGCAGGCGCGTTCTCAGGAGCTCGCCAACCAACTCACCAAGAACGCCGACAGCCCGCAGAGTCTGGCGGCTTTCAAGGCGATCCACGACGACCTGCTTTCCCAGGCCCCGACCATCCCCGCCGTCATGACGCTATGGGACCAGTTCTTCGCCAAAGCGCCCGACGCCACGGTGCTCTCCGCGCTTGTGTCGATGATGGCCGACCTCAGCGGCGACCGTGAGTATCTCCTGCGTCGGGCGCTGGAGATCGCGAGCTTCGCGGGCCCCAACAAACTGTCCTGGGCGGCCAACCCGCACGAGACCTACTTCCGACATAACCGACCCAACGTCCTGAAAGTCTTGGCTGATCAGATCGTTCCGATCCAGGGCATTCTCGAAAAGCAGGCGCAGGCCGGGGCGATCTCGGAAGTGGTCTTTGGCGTGTGGCTGCAGAGCGTGGACCCCAAACGCAAGGACGCCCAGGCCTTCATCCAAACACTCATCGCCTCGCCCGCCTATCGGAAGCTCGACCCCGCCTATCACAAGGCGGTGGCCGACGGGAACCATTTCGGCTCCCTGATCCAGATCGGAGATTCAGTCCGCAACGAGCCGCGCTGGGTGAGTCGGGAATTGCTGTCGTTGCCCGGCGATGCGTCGCCCGAGGCGGTGTTGGCGGCGTTCGAGGCGGTCCTGCAGCGCACCGCCGACGCCTCGGAGCCGGTGCCGATTCTCGGGCTGGAACCCGTGGCGAAACTGCCGCAATGGACGCCCGAGGTGCGCCGGTTGGTGCTGAGCCTGTTCAGGGAGCACCGGCCCATCGGCGATCCCCCGGCGCGGCAAGGCTACGAGCCGCTGCTCGTGCGCTTGTGCACGGAGCTAAGTCAACAGCAGCAATGGGGCGAGGTCGAGCCTTGCCTGTCGGGGCTGTGGCAGGCTGCCTCCGCCACCGACGACGGACGATACTTCCGCGGCGTGGCGGCGCTGATCGACCTGGCGGAGTCGGCACTCAACGGCGGAGCCAAGTCCGTGGCGCTGGCGGTGACGCGCAGCGGGTCGGTCAGCCGAGCGGTGCGCTCCTTTGCCGCGGGCAATGACGCGGGCCTGACACAGTTGAACGGGCGCGTGACGCGGGTGATGGGCAAGGCGTCGATCGCGCTGGGGATCATCGACATCCCGGTGGACGAGCGTGACCCGGCGTACGCCATCTTCAAGTCGCAGTCGGAGTTCGCGGTGGGGAACACGGAGGCGGCCTGGGAGCTGTACGACAAGAACGCCGACCGCCTAGGGCCGGTGCTGCGGCGGTTGACTGTGCCCTACTGCCTCTGGCTGCTGGAGCGCAACATCGAGGCGCAGCAGAGCGAGCGTGCCGAGTCGCTCATCCGGGCGTTGACGGTCTGGTCCCGCGAGGCGGCTGGGACCTTCACACCGTCGCAGGACGCGGAGCTGAAGCTCGCCTACGCCGACGCCGCGCTCCAGAAGGGGGAGTTGCAGACCGCCAAGGCGTGGTACCGCCGCATCGCGGACGCGCAGGAGTACAAGCGAACGCCGCTGGAATACCGGGCACGTCTAAGCGCGGTGAGTGTGGACCGGGCCGCCAAGGACTACGCCAGCGCGCTGGAGGAGTTGGACAAGCTGATGCTCATCCGTGACGAGGAGTTGCGGCAGCGGGTCCACTACGCCAAGGCCGAGGTGCTCTTTGACCAGCAGAAGTACCCCGAGGCCTTCGAGGAGGTGGCGACGGTGCTGCGGCACGACGCGGGGCACGCCGACGCCCTGATCCTGATGGGCAAGGTGCAGTTGGAGATGCGCAAGCTCGTGGACGCTTCGGAGATCGAGCTGGGCGTGACCCGCGACCAGAGCGTGATCGTGCCCGGCGAGACGATCAAGATCAACCTGACCGACCCAGGGCTGAACATCTCGGGCGTCACGGCGGACATCGAGGTGGAAGTCCGTTCGAAGTCCGGCGACGTCGAACGGGTCATGCTCTACCAGTTCGGCGACGACAAGACCCGCTTCCGGGCCGAGGTGCCTACCCAGCTCGGTGCGCGACAGGCGGGCGACAAGGTCCTGCAGGTGCTGGGGCGCGACGAGGTTCGCTACGGCTACTCCAGGCAGTTCCGAGAGAAGATGAAGGACCTGCCCAAGGACCCGGACACGGTGATCACCATCGCCTCCGACGCGGGGTTGCAAGCCACCGCCGGCGCTTTTCCCCCGCGGCAGGGCGAACGACGGCTGGACCTGGCGGAGCTGGGCGTCTCCTCCGCACAGCAGGCGCTGGGCACGCGAAGCGTCCGACCGGGCAATCCCATTTATGTTCGCGTGAACGACCCGGACCAGGGCAAGACCGATCAGCCCGACCAGATCATCGTCTCGGTGCAGGCCAGCAGCGGCGACGCGGTCCCGCGGTTCGCCCTCACCGAGACCGGCGCGCACACCGGCGAGTTTCAGGCGACCGTGGCCACCGGCAGCGCCCAGGCGCTGGCGTACGCCAGCGAGGCCGCGCCGGGGCGTGAGGCCAACATGGTCATCAGCGCCAAGCCCTACCCGGGCTGGGCCGGCGATGTGGGGTCCAAAGCCGCGGAGCAGATGTTCGTCGTGGACCTCAACGACGACGTGCCGCTGGACACGATGACCGTGCTCTGCCCGGACTCCACGCAGGTCCTGACCCGTCTGGTCGTGCAGAGCTCGATGAACGGCCGCGACTGGACGACCCGCGCCCGTTTCCCCGCAGCGCCCGCGCCGTGGGACGGTCGGCCGCAGATCACCGCGTTCCCGACCTACAACCGCGGCATCCCCGTCTCCACGCCCAAGGATCGGCAGCCCCCGGAAGACTGGGTCTACACGATGGAGATCGCCTCGGCGCGCGCCGCGGTTCCGTTTGGGGAAGCGGTCGTGACCGGGCTCTCGAAGATGAACCTGGAGCGGAACCTGCCCGACGGCGGGCACCCCGAGTATTCCGTGCTCATGCGTTACCGCGCGCTCTTCTATCAGCCCGCCGCCGCTGTCCGCACGTTCCGACTCGACGGGCCGCCCGGCGACGCGGGCACGATCTTCCTGATCGACGGCGTGCCCGCGGCGAAGGATGCTCAAGACCCGCTGACCATCGAGCGAGAACTCAAGCCCGGCCTGCACGAGGTCCAGTTCTGGCGGCACGATCGACGCGTCACGTTGACCAAGCTTCAGCCCGTGCTGCTCTGCGATGTCCAGGGTCAGGAAGCATTGGCGCCCTGCCCCGAGGAGATGTTCAATCCTGAGACCTTCCCCCCGGGCGTGCGGCAGGCAGTCCCGAGCGCCACGATCGTGACCGCCGCCGACGCCGCGAATACCCAGTTGGATATCGCTTTTGGTGAGAACACACACGCCCGCATGGTGCGGCTGGTCATCCTCGACCACAAAGGCCCCGCGCCGACGATCGGCAAGATCAACCTCACCGACCGCAACGGGATTAAGCGGCTGCCCGTGGCGTTCGACTACCAGGAACTTCGCACCAACGAGCAGCTCGAAGTCCTGCCCGGCGACACCGTGACGATCCGTTACGACGACGACCTGACCGTGACGCCCCGCCGCGGTGTGCAACAGGCCCAACTCACGGTGGCGTTCAACACCGCCACGCTCAACGCCACGTTCCTCAACTACATCACCACCGAGGAGGGACGCCAGCTCGTCATGGAGCCGATCCGCCGGTTCAAGATGGACGACAGCGTGGGCATCGTCATCCACGACCCCGACATGGACGTGGGCCCCGACGCCGACCGCGTGAGCTTCACGGTCAGGTCCAGCGACGGATCGACCGCCACGCTGCAGGCGCTGGAGACCGGACCGCACACCGGCGAGTTTCTCGGCCGCGTCTTCCCCATGACCTCGCAGCCGCTGCGCGATGAGGATATCCAGGTGCCCCATGGCGGGACGCTCACCGCGGTGTATCGGGACGAGGAGAACCTCGACCCGGGCATCCCCGCCGACCGCACGGTGACGCTGGAACACGCCCGCTACGCCACGCCTGCGCTGGTGGTCTACGACGTGACGACTCGGCCGCTGGAACCCCAGGGGGCCAAGACTCCAGCGAGTCCGAAGCCCGATCAGAGCGACCGAGGACAAGAGGTGGTCGCCCCCCGTCGAGTCCTGGACTACCACGCCCCCGGCAAGCCTGAGGCGGGAGCGGCTGCGTCGCGATTGGTGGTCGGTGCGTCGCTGCGTTTCGATGTGGTGGCGCCGCACCTGGCCTTCGCCTCGAGCAGCAAGATTGTCGCCTACGTGCAGACCGAGTCGGGCCGAAGGGCGAGTGAGACGGGACCGAACGACGCGAAGGACTCACCCGCTGGGCCCGCCGGCGCGTTTGATGTTCGGGTGCCCGGCACGCTGCGGATTGAAGCCCAACCCTCGCGCAGCGCCGAGCAGGTGGCGCCGCCGGGCTACGTGATCGGCACCGTGGGCGTCCCGACCTCGAAGCTGCCCGCACTGGACGAGGGACGCTTCGCCTTCACCGTGCCCGTGGCGTTGGACGACCTGCCCACGCGCAGCTTCGCCACCGACGACGCGGCTGAGCTGGCGGCTTCGATGCGGCCCGAGGCGCTGGCGGTCAGCCCCGGGGACCGTGTCTACATCGGGTTCGCTTACCTCGACGAGCAGGGCCAGCCGCGCTGGCTCACCGCCGCCGCCGACCTGCAGGGCCACCAGTTCCTGGACATGACGGACGACCGTTACCGCACAACGATCCGTTCCGCCTACGTGGGAGAGAAGCTCTACATTCGCCTGATCGCGCCGCTGCTGGACCGCGGGCCTGAGCGCGACGTGGCCAGCGTGCAACTCACCACCGACAGCGGTGTGTCAGCGCCGTACGAGCTGCGCGAGTCGGAGCGCCACTCGGGCGTGTTCAAGGGGTCTTTCAAGCTCGGTTACGCCGACGCGCCCGCGGGAGGTGCGTTGCCCTCGGTGGTGTTGCACGGCTTGCCGGTCAAGTACGGCGACCGGGTGACAGTGTCCGTGCCCGAGACGGGACCCGATGCTCCGCCGCCGGCCACGGTGGCGATCAACCTCGGCGCCGACGGTCTGATCGAGCCCTTCAGCAAGCGTTACGGCGAAGACTCGGTGGCGATCCAGACCACCTTCACGCTGGCGGAGTGCTACTTCGAGTTAGCCAAGCACCACCGCGCGATGGACCAGGAGAGCCTGGCGCGGCGTGAGATGGCGCACGCTCAGAAGATGCTCGCCGAGGCCATCGAGTCCCACCGCGACCCGCAGATGCAGGCCCACGCCCAATACCTGCTGGGCAACCTGGCGCAGGAGTACGCGGACCTTTCCAAGAACGAAGACTCCAGGAAGCAGATGTACCAGGACGCGCTGGCGCGCTTCGCGCGCATCCCGGTGGACTACCCCGAAACCGAGTTTGCGCCCAAGGCGCAGTTCAAAAAGGGCCTGGTCTACGAGAAACTGGGCGAGGTGAACATCGCGGTCGAGGAGTACGTGAAGCTGGCGTACACGTACCCCGACCACGAGCTGATCCCCTCGGTGATGTCGAGGCTCGGAGCCTATTTCCAGGACCAGGGCCAGGCGCTCAAGGCGCAATCCGAGGCGATACAGAAGCCCGAGGGCGACACCGAGCTGCAGGGCGAGGCGCTGCGGCTGATGGAGTTGGCCAGACAGCAGTACCTCAACGCGGCGCGGGTCTTCAAGAAGCTGCAGGACCGCTTCCCGACCGATCCGCTGGCGGGTCTGGCGGGCCTGCGGTCGGCCCAGAACTACATGCGGGCGGGCGACTTCGCCCAGGCGATCGCGGGCTTCCAGAAGGTGTACGACACCCAGGAGTACGACGACAAGACCATCCGGTCGCAGGCGATGTACTGGGCGGGCATCAGCAACGAACGACTGGGCCAGTTGCAGCAGGCCTACCAGCTTTACCGTCGAACGACTTTCGATTTCCCCGACAGCGTGTGGGCCAAGCAGTCGCGCGGGCGGCTGGCGGACCCGGCCTTCGCCAAGATCATTGCAGAGGAGCAGACCGAGCGCCAGCGCATGCTGGAATCGCTCAAGGAGCAGGGCAGGAAGCGATGACCGCGCAGGCCCCCATCCCCAAGCTCAGCCAGCGCGAGCGTGAGCTGCTGAGGTCTCTGAGCGGCGGCGCAGAGCTGCGCCTGCTGATCCGCAGCGGCACCAGGGTCGACACCGGGCGATGGTGGTGGAGCACCCACCTCTGGCTGGGCGTGCTCGGCGACGAACTGCTGCTCTGGGCCGCATCGCGAAGGGCCTACACCCAACGTGTGGAGTTGAGCGAGTGTCGCCTCACCCGCTATCACCCGATGACTGGCGAACTGGTCCTCGCGCCGGGCAAGTCGTTACGCTTCAATCGTGTCATGCTTCCTCCGGAGCAGGCCCTGCGGGTGCTGCGCCTGATCCACGAGTCGGTTCATTCAACCGGCGAATCCTCGGCGAACGTCACGGAGAATCTCCATGCTTGAACACCTCATCAGCGGCGGATGGCTCATGGTGCCCATCATGCTCTGCAGTTTTCTCAGTCTCGCGGTGGTCTACGACCGTTGGTCCGCCTTCCGCGCCAATCGCAGGGTGGACACCCGTTCGCTGCGCGCCAACGTGCTGGCGCACCTGGGCGGCGGGAACATCGCCGCGGCCATCGCCGCGTGCGAAGCGGCTCGCGGCCCTCTGGCGTCAGTGCTGCTGGCGGGGCTGCGTTCCTACGAGCAACTCAAGGCCAAGGGCGAGCGCTCCGAGACGGTGCGCATGGTCGTGGGGCAGGTCATGCAGGACTACACCGTGCAGGCCATGAGCACGGTGAACAAGCGGCTGGACGTGCTGACCATGGTGGCCACGGCGGCGCCGCTGCTGGGGATGACCGGCACGGTGACCGGCATGATCGCCTCGTTCTCGGGCCTGGCGGAGGCGGGCAGTATGTCCGGCGGCGGAGGCGTCGTGGCCGCGGGCATCGCCGAGGCGCTTGTCACCACCGCCGCGGGACTGATCGTCGCCCTCACGGCCGCGGTGCCCCAGAGCGTGTTCAACGGCTGGAGCGACGCGATCGAACTGGAAATCGAGGAAACCTCGATCGAACTGATTGAGCAGATCCTGCTCAACCACTGACCCCCGATGGCGCCACGCCGTCGCTGTCCCACCCCATGGCCAACCATCGAAACCAACAGGAACGCAAGCACCGCACGGCGTCGATCCCGGTCGACTCCTTCTCCGATATCGCGTTCCTGCTGATCATCTATTTCATGGTGGCCACCACGCTGGTGAAGGTCAAGAGCATCGTCGCGGACATGCCCACGGGCCAGAAGAAAGCCGAAGCTCAGATCGACAAGACCCCGGTGGTCAATCTGCGCGGGTCCGAGGTCTATTTCAGTGACAAGAAGGTCACGCTCGAGAACCTCGACGAGCGGTTGGCGGCGTTGGGCCTGGCCGCCAAGCCCCCCGAGCAGCGCGTGATCCTGCTCGAGTCCTCGAACCAGACGCCTTACGACGTGTACTTCAGGACCCTGGCGGCCATCAGCGGCAACGGCGGAGTGGTGGCGCTGGTGGAGGCGGAGGACAAGAAGTGAGCCGCCGGCATCGTAAAAAACGCCGCCCGCTGCTGATCCCCATTGCCAGCATGGGCGACATCGCCTTCCTGCTGATCATCTTCTTTCTGCTGCTGAGCGATTTCGCCAAGGACAAGGACCTGTCGGTGCAGTTGCCCGCCTCGGAACGGGTGGAGAAATCCGACGCCGCGTTGGCGGCGCGGGTGGCCATCGATCGACAGGGCGTCATCTACCTCGATGGCCAGACGGTCAGCAGCGCCAAGGACGTGGAGTGGGGCGTGCGTGCGCTGCTGGACAAGACCGTGGCTCAGGAGCAGCGGCACGTGCAGTTCAAGTGTGACAAGGACCTGCCTCGCGAAACCTTTGAACCCGTGCTCAAGGCCATCGCCGAGGGCGGGGGCATCATCGAGGCGGTGGGCGAAGAGCCGTAATCCCCACGCGACAAGACCCGGACTTGGATCGGAAATAACCCATGAATGACCCACTCAACCCCGCGTCCCCCTCAAGCCTTGGCCGAACGGTCAGCCCCGACTCGCTGATGTCGGACTTCCGCGGCCGATCGCTGTCGGGCATGGTGATACTGGCCGTGGTGGCCCACGTCCTGTTCGTGGGCGTTTTCAGCCTGGGCTACCTCGCGCGGCAGATCTTCGGCAAGCCTACCTCAGCGATGACGGAGCAGCAGCGGCTTGACGAAGCGGTGCGGGAGAGCACCACCGAGCTGCGCAGGATCGCGGAACGCTACGACATCAAGGTGCAGGACCTGAGTCAGCGTTTCGCTGGCGGCGCCCCCGGCCCCGCAGCGCCGACCCAACCGGCGACCACTCCACCGCCGACGGATGAGTCGCACTCCAGCGTCGAGCCCACCGCTCCATCCGAGACCGAGCCTGCGCCGCCGACCTCCGAGATCGAACGGACCTTGCAGCAGAAGGAAGTCGGCCCGAGCGTGCCGGACTTGAAGAACCAGGACGACCTGTTTGCGCCCAAGAGTCCCTGATGACCCAAACCGCCCTGCCCATGTCGAGCATGGAGTGGATCGATGAGATCCCCACGCGCCCCTCCGCCTTCAAGGCGCAGGCGGTCGCGGCGGCAGCGGCGATGCTGGCGCTGCTGGGCGTGGGCTTCTGGAACTACGGGCCTGCCGCCTACGAGGCCTGGTCCCAGAGCAACGCCCCGGCGGTCATTCACCTGCAAACGAACCGCTTGGACGCGGCGGCGCCCCTGTGTTTTTCGTTGTTTGGCGCGGTAGGCGCGTTGTGCGGCGCCGCGGGCCTGCTGAGCTTCCACCGTCGGCGCGTGACCTATCAGGTCCTGCGCGTGGTGCTGCTGCTGGTCTATCCCAGCGTGCTGGTTTACGTGGCCGTCGCCTGGCGCGCGGTGGGGGCGCTCGTGGCGGCTGGGGTGGAAGTGGACGGGGTCAAGCTCAACCTGCCCACGGGTGTGCTGCTGTGGTGGTCGCTCTGCTGGCCGGCGTTGGCGGTGGGACTCTACGCCTTCTGGCTGCACGTGATGCTCGCCAGCCGCTCCGTCTACGCCGCCTTCACCGGGGCCCTGGGGCCAGCCATGCAGGGCGACCGTGTCCTGGAAGACTGGCGCACGCACGGCCGCGACCCCGACCACCGTAAGAGCCTGTATTGGAGCATCCTCACGCACGTGGCGGTCCTTGTCCTGCTCCCCGCGTTGCTGGAGATGCGCGGATGCGTCGAGGCCTACCGTGTGCCCGAGGGCAGCGGCAATCCCGTGGTGGCGTTGGTCAAGATCGTCAAGCCCAAGAAGGTCAAGAAGAAGTCCCTGACGCTACGGCCCAACTCGGCGATCATCTTCGACATCCCCGACCTCGACGACGCGGAGGTCGACAGAGTGATGGAGCACATGTCGCAGGCGAAGTACCAGGCCAGCGCCAACGCCAATGTCGGCAGGATGGGCAAGGGCGGCGGCAAGGAGGGCGGCTGGCCCGCGGGCATGGAGAACTACAAGATCCGCTTCATCCGTCTGAACCACGGGGGCGTGGGCTGGGACGACGGGATGGAGACGACCAACGCCGACATCAATTTCCTGCACGCCTTCGCCCAGGCCACCGGGTTCAAGAACATCGCCTCCAAGGGCGAGAGCCACTCGATCGCGCTGCTGGACAAGTACCCCGACGACGGATTCCCGCCCTTCGTCTACCTCACGGGCAACGGGTCGATGGGCCGGGTCAATGCCAACGAGATCAAGACGCTGCGCGAGTACTGCCTCAAGGGCGGCCTGCTCATCGCCGACGCCGGCAGCGCCAACTTCGACCAATCGTTCCGCGAGTTCATCCGACGCGCCTTCCCCGACAAGCCCCTGCTGGACATCGCCGACGACGACGTGCTTTACAAGTTGCCCTTCGGTTTTCCCAACGGGGCGCCGGCCTTCTGGCACCACGGCGGGCGACGGGCGCTGGGCGTCAAGCACGACGGACGATGGATCGTCTTCTACCACCCCGGCGACATGAACGACGCGTGGAAGTCGCCCGGGTACAGCGACGTGACGCCCGAGATGCGCGACGCGGCGATGCAGTTGGGCGTCAACCTGGTGTACTACGCTTTCAACCAGTGGAACGACGCGGTGACGAAGCTCCGCAAATGAGGGGGCGGCCCCGCGGCCGACAGCGCCTCACGAGTATGCCAGCATGAATGGGTCGGTCTTCAGTGCGATGGGTTACCTGAGCGTGGCGCTCTGTCTGAGCGTCCCGGCGCTGTGGCTGGTGCATGAACTGCGGCGGCCGCGACGCTGGTGGTGCCACGCCGCGGTGCCGGTGGCGGTGCTGGCGCTGGCACTGGCGATGGTCAACTCGCGGTGGCACGTCGAACGCATCGAGGTGGACCCGGCCCTGCAGGCCAAGGACCCCGTGTCTCCGCAGGAGCTGGCGCGCCGCGCCGCGGTGGAGGCCCGCACCGGCGAGGTCGCGAACATCCGCTTCGCCGAGGACAACGCCGGCGAGTTCCTCGACAAGGGCGGGATGGACCGCGCCGACGTGGAGTACTTCCAGCAGCTCGAGGCACAGGACACGCCCCATTGGAAGCAGCAGAAGCGGCAACGCTCGAGCGACACCGATGACCAAGCGGACGACCTCGAAGCGCTCATCGGCGCCAAGGAGGAGCAGAAGCAGATCGCTGCGCCCACCCTGCCCGAACAGAATCAGGCGCCTCCGATCCTGATGTCCGAGAAGGACAAGATGCTTGCGGACCGACTCGACGCGGCGAACCTCACGACGAGCAGGTTGATGGTCCTGCTGGCGCTGCTGGCGGTCGGCTACGACTACCTGCGACGGCTGAACGTGAACCGGGAGATTTACTTTCCGCTGCCGCTGCCCAGCGCCTGGGCCGACGCCATGACGCCGCGGCCCACGGTGCAGACGGTGGCGCTGACCGGGCAGCGAACGCTCCTGGACGGATTGCGTGTGATCGTGCGTCGCGGCGAGGTGTTCATGCTGCTGACCGACGACGCAAGCCTGGCGGCCAAGGCGGTGGGCAGTTGGCCTCGACTGCCCGGCGGGTTTTGGCCACTTCCCGTGCTGGCGGTGGAGGACGACCCGACTCTCAGCGACGAGTTTGTGTTCGAGACCTTGTGGTACGCACGCAGCGGGTTCGTGGTTCGTGACGAACGCCGCGCCGCGGCCTGGCTCGAGTTCATCGTCCGGGCCCTGGCTCGCCGCTCTCTCTGCCGCGCTCACACCCGGCAGACCGTTCACGTCGTGTGGGACCGCTCCACGCCGATCCCCGATGCTGTCCTGCGATCCTTCGCTGAACTGGGCTCGGTCGCAGGCCTGACCCTCTTGATCCACCAACGCACCCGCCCCGCCTGAGGTTGAACCATGAACCAAGTTGACTCGTTTTGGGTCCGAGCGCTGATGGCGATGGCGACACTGAGCGTCGGCGTCACGCTGGCTCGGGCACAGGAACGCACGCACACCGCCGAGCAGATGGAACAACTTGCCAAGACCGGCGAACTTGACGGGACCGCGGAGGTGCAGCGTCCCGCCAAGCTTCCGGACCTGACCAAGGGCCAGCCCATCGGCGAAAAGTCCCCCACGAACACCTGGCACCTGGGCCCGACCGGGATCATGGGCCACATGGTCGGCGGGTTCATCGGCGACCAGATCGTGGTGGAGTCGGTGCTCAAAGGTTCACCCGCTGAGGGCAAGGTCCTCTGGGGCGACGTGATCCTGGGGGTCAACGGCCAAACCTTCAAGACCGGCGAACACATGGGCATGGTGTTGGGCAATGCCATCATCGAATCCGAGAAAGAGCAGAACAAGGGTGTCCTGACGCTCAAGGTCTGGCGCGACGCCAACTTCATCAAACGCAACGGCTCGAAGGATATCGCCGGCACGGATGTCGACGACCTGTTCAACACGGCGACCGACGACGACACGCTCTACAAATGGATGCCCAAGTCCGATCAGGAGAAAGCGACCCAGAGCAGCAACTTCAAGGACTTTCCGCTGGCCGGCGACGTGCTCGACGTGGTGTTGACGCTCCCGGTACTCCCCTCGTACAGCGACACCTCGCCCTACGACTGCCCCAAGGCCGCGAGAATCCTGGAGAACGCGTTGAAGTTGGTGGCCAGGCAATTCGAGCCGGAGAAGAACGGCCGCACCGGCAGGGGTGGCTCGGTCGAAGCGCTGGCGCTGGTGGCCTCGGGCAAGCCCGAGTATGTCGCCTTGGTCAAGCAGTGGTTGCGCAGCCCCGGCTGCAAAACCTGGCAGCCGCCCACGGAGGAAGACGACCCGCTGCGACTGCCGGGCAAGAGTTGGAATATGAGTTTTGAGGGGCTTGATTGCGCGTTGTACTACGACGCCACACGCGACGATTTCGTGCTTCCCGCGCTGACCCGTTACGCCATCCGGACCGCCCGAGGGCAGGACGCCGGCGGCACCTGGGGCCACAACTGGGCCCAGCCCTTCTTCAACGGCGGGCAACTGCACGGCATGAACCCCGGCTACGGAGCGCTCAACGCCTCGGGCAATCGCTGCTTCTTTCTCCTCGCCCTGGCGCAGAAGCTGGGCGTGAAGCACCCCGAACTTGACGCCGCGGTCCGACGGTCGCGAAGGTTCTTCGAGTCGTACGTCGACAAGGGCGCGATCCCCTACGGCCAACACCCCGCCGCTTCCACCGACGACAGCAACGGCAAGAACTCCGGCGTGGCCTACGCCCTGCTCATGCTCGGCGACAAATACGGCGCGAAGTACTTCGCCCAGATGTCCACCCACGCCTCCTTCACCCGTCGCGGCGGGCACGGCAACGATTACTTCTGGCACTGGTCGCCCTGGGCCGCCTCGATCTGTGGGCCCAGGGGTGTCATCGCCGCTCAACGCAACCTTCGCTGGCGGTTCACGCTCTGCCGACGGTTCGACGGCGGGTTCGTCATCCACTCCCCCACCAAAGGCATCCAGAGTCTGCGCGACCCCACCGCCACCTACGCCCTGCACTACGCCGTCCCCCTCAAGCAGACGCTCATCACCGGCAAGGACGCGGACGAATCGCTCTGGTGGACCGATCACGAATACGAACGGCTCCTCACCCTGGCGCAACCACAACTCAGCGACCCCGTGCTCCTGGCTCAGGCCGGTCCACCGCTGAATCAACGCAGCACCAAGGAACTCGTTGACCACCTCAACGTGTTCAAGCCCAACACGCGGGACGCGATCGCCAAGAACCTGGCGGCCCGCTACGCCGCGGGGGAGAAGGAAGTCCTCCCGCGTCTGACGGAACTGCTCTCCAGCGACGACGCGCGCTTCCGACAAGGCGCGATCCTGGCCCTGACCTACTGCGGACCCGAGGCGACGCTGCAGTACATGTCCGGCGTCGCCAAGCTGCTCCATGACCCTCACGAGTTCGTCCGCATTCAAGCCGCCCAGGCCATGGCCAAGGCCTCGAACAGCCCCGAGATCCAGGCGGCGCTGCTCAAGGCGGTCGTCGAGGATCCCAACGCCAACGACATGTCGCCGAACAATTTCTCGCATGCCCTGCAGGGGCTGCTCTTCGGCGGCAACACCGAACTGGCGACCAAACCCTTCGACGCGGGGCTTGACCAGGACCTGGTCTATCAGGCGCTCGAAAGAATTCTCACGCTCGACCCGGCGGGCGGCGGAGGCCTGATGAGTTCGAGGCAGAAGGTCTGGACCGGCAACACGGTGGTCAGACTCTCGGGGCCTCTGGTTTACACCGCCGAGGAAGAGCAGATCGCCGACCAGATGTTCTCCGGACGACGATCCTGGAGCCTGGACTTCTTGAACCATCTGGGATACCAGGAAGGCATCGAGGCCTGCGCCAGTTACCTGCGCAAGTGGAAGGACATCCCGCGGACGATCCGGGGCCAGGTCTATTTCAAGCGCGGCAATGTCAAGCCCCAGCCGATGATGAAGAACCCCGGGGCCGCCCTTGAGTTTCTGCCTCTGCTCAAGGAGTGGCTGACCGAGAACCCCCTGGCGGTGGCCCACGAATCCAAGGACGAGCCCTCCATCGCGTTGTACCAGTTGATCGCCGCGATCGAGGCAGCCCAGCCGCGGACACTGCCGCGGTTGTCCACGGAGGTCGAGCGTTTCTTCCAGCAGCAACTCGATGAAGCCCAGGGGTCGGACGCGAAGCTCGCCCTCTGTCGCGAGATCCTGGCGGACCCGCTTCGTAGAGATTATTTCCGCATGAACGCGGCGATGACGTATCTCGCCAAGACGCTCGACGCCGCCGCGGTCGAAGACCTGTTGCCCTACGTCGGCCACGATTACTGGCGCCTGCGCCGGGGGGCGCTGCGGTTGCTGGCGGCGATGGAGTCGCCCGACACGGACGCAAAGCTGGCCGCCGCGTTCGCGCAGGCGCACGCTTCCACCGCGTCGGCCATCCTCGAAACGTTGGCTCAGAGAAAGTCGCCCCTGGGACGTAACCTCGCGACCGAAGCGCTGAGCCACGCATCGCCCGCGGTCCGCGCTCAGGCGGCGCAGACGCTCTTCGCCCTCGCTGGTGCAGAGGCCCTGCCCGCGATCTTTGATCTCTTGAAGAAGGCGAGTCATCACGAGGAGTTCAGCGGGTGTGAAGCGGCCCTGTTGTCGCAGCCCTCAGACGACGCGCTGGCGCAGCGCATCCGAGATCAGGCCCTCGCACTGCTGCCTCAGGGCAGTCCACCGCTGCGTGACACCTTGTACTGGCTGCTGGCACAGGTGGGCGGCAAGCAGAGCATGGACGTGCTCCGCGGGGCATTGGCCACCAAGGACGAGCGAGAGTACCGCAGCATCCTCAACGCCTTGTCCTACAGCCCCGACCCCGAAGCGGAGATGGTCATTCTCGACACGATCGCCGCCGACCCGAAGTCCGGGCGGGCGGACATCGCCGCCCGGGAGGGCGTGCGGCGGATGGTGATCGGACCTCAGGGCGTGGGCACTCGACCCGTCAGCAGTCAGCTTGACTACGCCCAGGCGGTGCTGAGCCAGACCCTCAACAGCCAGACGATCGCGTACCTCGGGCGCATCCACACCGGGCGCTGCGCCCACATCCTGCAGCAGGCGATGCGGCGCGGCGCACCGCAGTCCGCGGCGCAGGTCATCGTGGTGGCCACCGCCGACCTGTCCAACGCCGACGAGAGGGACCGCAAGCTCGCCGAGTCCGCGTTGATCGACACCATCGAGTTCATCGAGGTGACCTACCTCCGTGGCGGAGCGACCGAACAGTTGGAACGCAATCCCGAAGCCTGGCGCACCTACGCCCAGTGGCAGGCGATCTCCGCCCAGGCGGGCAAGAACCTGCTCAAGCTCACCGGCCAGCACAAGCCCAAGCTGCCGGAGTTCAACGACGCGGACCTGGGCCTGTGAAGCGCGTCGGCATCTTGGTCGCCGGGCTTATCACCGCGATCGGATCGAGCAAGGGGAAGCCCGAGAGCCAGCCCAGTGAACCGGAGCCGTGATGTGACTCTCCAATACAAACCCGATTTCGACCTCACCCGCGAGCGATGGACCGCCTTCTGGCAAGGGCGCAGCCCGCGCCCGCTGCTGCACGCCATCGCACCCCGACCGGGCGTGACTCCCGTGCCGCGCCCCAGGCCCTACGCTTGCGCCTTTGGCGACTTGGACCCGCTCATCGAGCAGACGCTCGCCTGGGCTGAATCCCACGAGTTCCTCGCCGACGCGGCGCCCTCCTTTATGATCACCTTCGCGCCCGATCATTTCGCGGCGCTGCTGGGCGCTCCGATCAGGCAAGGCGTGGGCGGCACAAACTGGGTCGAACCTTGCCTGACCCGGCTCGACGACGCGGACATCCGCTTCGATCGCAGCGGCCATTGGTGGCGACGAACGGTCGAGTGCGTCGAGCGGTTCCGCGCCCGTTGCGATGGCCGTCTGATCATCACCGGCACCCACCTGCAGGGCGGACTGGATTGTCTTACCGCGCTGTACGGCACCCAGAACCTGCTGCTGGATTTGGTCGAGTCGCCCCAGAGCGTGCGGCGGGCGCTGGACCAGGTGGACCGCGCCGTCGTCGAGGTCCGCGCGGCGTTCGCGGAGATTCTCGACATCCCGAATCGGGGCAGTCTCAACCGCTTTGGCATGTACAGCGCCGGCGTCATCGACGTGCCCCAGTGTGATGTCTCGTGCATGATCAGCCCGGAGATGTTCGACGCCTTCGAGCTGCCCCGTCTGTCCCGCGAGATCGACACGACCCACGCGAGCATCTACCACCTCGACGGCCCCGACGCCCTCGTGCACCTCGAAAGTGTGTGCTCGATCCCGAAGCTGGACATGATCCAGTGGATGCCCGGCGCGGGTCATTACGACGACGACTGGCGGCCACTGAACGCCCGCATCGACGCGCTGGGCAAGGGCCAGATTTTTCAGCCGTATTACAAGCTCACCGCCCCCGACGTACGACGCCTGTGGGACACACTCCGCTCCCGCAAGCTTTTCTTCCACCTCGAGCCCGACGATTGCCGTCGCCTGCTCGAACACTACGAGGACGCCGACCATGCCCAGCGAGTTTGACCTTTATCACTTCGACCTCAACGGATACCTCGTGCTGCCGGGCGTGCTGGGGCTGGACGAGGTGGCGGACCTGGAGCGACAGCTCGAC
>CAZBXW010000001.1:446104-557032 GCA_964496285.1 uncultured Phycisphaera sp. | reverse complement strand
CGCCTTCGTCTTCACCGGTCGTCTCGCCTTCGTCTTCGCCGGTGGTCTCGCCTTCATCTTCGCCGGTGGTTTCGCCTTCGTCCTCACCGGTGGTCGTGCCTTCGTCTTCGCCGGTGGTCTCGCCTTCGTCCTCACCGGTGGTCGTACCCTCGTCCTCGCCGGTCGTTTCGCCTTCGTCTTCACCGGTGGTCATGCCTTCGTCTTCGCCGGTGGTCTCGCCCTCGTCCTCACCGGCGGTCGTGCCTTCGTCTTCACCGGTGGTCTCACCTTCGTCTTCATCGCCGGTCAGGGCGGCGGCGGCGAAATAGCCGCCGGTGAAGGAATTGGAAGCGAGGAATCCACCTGCGGGGATGAACCCGCCTGCCTCGCCGCCCGCGATGAGCGGAGAGACCGGGGTGTGAGCCACCGGCAGAGCGGGCGAACTCATGCGAACGAGGAAGACCGAGTCATTGAGGCTCTGCGGACCCGAGACGTTGACAAAGAGCCTGCCCTGCTGGAAGGGGTCGAAGCAGAGGCCCGTGGGCTGCGCGCCGAAAGTGGCGAGCGAGGCGAATCGACCGATGCGGTCGGCCACGCCGTCCTCGTTGACGTCCACAGCGCCCCAGAGATCGTTGCCCAGGGTGCGGGAGTCGGCAGACTCAGCGACGACGAGCAGACCCGAAGGCGCCACCGCGAGTGAGGCGGGGCTCTGGAAGGCGTCGCCCACCGCCAGTCCGGTGCTGCCGTCGATGGTCGCCAAGGTGATGAACTCGCGCACGACGGGGGCGTCGGTCAGCTCGACGCTCAGGACGCGGCCGCCGGTGTGTCCGCCGTGGCCCGCGGGGGCGCCGGTGGAGCTGACGTAGAGGAAAGTCTTGCCCTTGGCGGTGGTGAAGAGTGTGGGGCTGGCGAGGTGGAGATAGCCGGTGGCGCCGACCGCGGCGGCGGCGGCGCGGGCGTCGGTCAGGGCCTGTGCGTCCATCGCCACCCACTTGGCGGCCCCGAGGTCGGAGCTGGCGTCGTCGGTCTTCAGAACGTGAAGGGTGCCCGCGTCGAGCTTGCCCGTCGCGGTGGGCACGAACTTGTAGATGCCGCCCTTGTCCGCGTGATCGACGAAGTAGATCGCTCCGTCGGGCGCGAGCTCAACGCCGTTGAAGGCCAGGACGCCCAGGTTGGGCAGCGGCTGAGCGTTGTCGGAAGCGGCGGTGTTGCGCAGCTCGGGGAAGGGATCGATCTCGTAAGCGCGGCCGAGGGAGCCCTGGTTTTCGCCGACCTGCGAGGCCGCCAGGAGCGTGCCCCACGGGGTCCAGCGGAGGCTCGAAAGACTACGGAGTTTTCCGC
This sequence comes from uncultured Phycisphaera sp., assembly GCA_964496285.1. Taxonomy (GTDB): domain Bacteria; phylum Planctomycetota; class Phycisphaerae; order Phycisphaerales; family Phycisphaeraceae; genus CAZBXW01. Next base: position 555,712 of record CAZBXW010000001.1, on the reverse strand, counting down.
TCTGCGCCACGACCTGGGTCTGCCCGTTGGTCAGGTCGGTGCGGGTAATGCCCGCGTCGGCGGCGGAGCGATGCACCCGGAAAAGGAATCGCCCCGGCTCGTAGCCGTCGCCATCGGTCTGGTTCATCACCGTGTCGTGCGGGTGCGCCAGAAGTCCCGGGTCCTTGACGCGGCTGGTGACCAACTCGTGACGGTAGCCGTGCGCCAGACGGAAGGGCGCTTCTTCCTTGAGCGCCCCGAGCTCGATGGACTTGGCGACCGCGTCGAAGGGAAGCTCAGCGTGGAGCGTCAGAGCCGAATCGCTCGGGTCGAGGTTGACGTTGGCCAGCTCGAGAGGATTCTCACCGACAGCGGCGGCGGGTGCAGCCGAGGCTGGGGCTGCTGCGGGTTCTTCCTCGTCTAGCAGGATGCGATCGCGCTGCTTGGCGGAGGCTGCCCTGGCGTCCGAGGCCTGAGGCTGAGCGGCCGGCGCCTGCGTCGTGGAACTGCGACCGCCCACACGGGCAGCGGGATCGTCGCAGGCGCTGAGCGCCAGCAGTGCCGCACCCACGGGCAAGAGCATAAGATGTCGAGAACCCACCATGAAAAATCCCCTTCCTTTTTCGCGCCGCAGCCGGAGTGCAACAACACCCAAGGCGCAGCAAGTCAACAATCCACACGCAAACGGCAAGCCGGACGCTCCCTGGTTTGGCTGATCCTTCTACGCCTCGCTCCGCTATCAATTTACGTCACAGAACGCACTATGGCAAGAGGCAACGCCTCATGATGTTTGTGGTATTTGATCAACATCGGACCGCCTACGGGGTGGTCATAAATCATCTAAAGCCTTAAGAGAGCGATAACTATTTGAATCCACCGCGGCGCGCAGGCTCGTCGCTTATTAACAGATGCCTGATGCGGGGCGTTCCCCAAGTTATCACGCCTTGCTGAGGCGATGATCCGCGATTCGTCGCCTTAAGTTCCATAGGCACTGCAGATTCACATGCGATCGTCCAAGGCTTTTAGTCCCCAAGCGTTGCCCGTCGTTCCAGGATCGACGGGAACTCCTATCATGGGCCGACGATGCGATTGACTTTTCTAGGCGCAGCGCAGCAGGTCACCGGGTCGTGCACCCTGATCGAACACGCTGGACGGCGACTGCTCGTAGACTGCGGCCTGTTTCAAGAGCGGCGCTTCCTCGAACGCAACTGGGCGGCACTGCCCGTGCCCGCCCGGTCCATCGACACGCTGCTGCTCACGCACGGACACCTGGACCACTGCGGGCGCATCCCGCTCCTGGTGCGCCAGGGCTTTGGCGGCCGCATCCTGGCCACGCCCCCGAGTGTGGACATCGCGAGGCTGGTGATGTTCGACTCGGCGCACATCCAGGAAGAGGACGCTGCCTACAAGGCCAAGCGTCACGCGCGGGAGGGACGCACCGGACGATTCCCCGCCCAGCCGCTCTACGAGCAGGCCCACGCGGAGCGGGCAGCGGAGCTGTTGCGTCCGGTGGACTTCGGTGCGACGGTGGACCTGGGCGATGGATTGAGCGCGCGGTTCCACGAGGCCGGTCACATCCTGGGCTCGGCGATGATCGAGCTGAGCGACGGGGCGCAGGGGTCGGTGGTGTTCTCGGGCGACCTGGGCCAGTGGGACAAGCCGCTGGTGGGCGATCCGACGCTGCTGCGTGAAGCGCGTGCGGTGGTGATGGAATCGACGTACGGAGATCGCGAGCACCGCGAGGCTGGGCCGGTGCGGGAGCAGTTGGCGCGGGTGATCACCGAGGCGCAGGAGTCGGGGGGCAACGTGGTGATCCCGACGTTCGCGGTGGAACGGGCGCAGGAGCTGCTGTTCCACTTGGCGGCGCTGCGGCGAGAGAGAAGGATACGACCGCTGCCGGTGTTCCTGGACAGCCCGATGGCGGTGAACGTGACGGAGCTGTTCAGCAAGCACCGGCGCTATCTCGACGCCGAATCGCGCGGGCTGCTCGAGGCGGGTCGGGACCCGCTTTCGTTCTCGTCGCTGCACCTTTGCCGCACCGCCGAGCAGAGCAAAGCGATCAACGCGCTGCAGGGCGGCGCGGTGATCCTCGCCGGCGCGGGCATGTGCACCGGCGGACGCATCAAGCACCACCTGGTCAACAACCTTCCGCGCCGCAACGCCACGATCCTCTTCGTGGGCTACCAGTCGCGCGACACGCTGGGCGGTCAGATCGTGGCGCAGCAAGAAGAAGTCCGCATCTTCGGCAGGTTCCACCGAGTCGCGGCACGCATCCGTCAGGTCAGCGGGCTGTCGGCGCACGGCGACCGCAGCGACCTGTTGCGATGGCTCAACGGATTCCATCCGCTGCCCTCGAGAGTGGTGCTCAACCACGGCGAAGAGGCGGCGATGGCCAGTCTCTCCGAGGCGGTCCGATCACTCGGTTGTGAAGTGGTGTTGCCGCGGTACGAGCAATCGCTGGAGGTCTGAACTTCCTGATGCGCCTTCCACTGGCGAGCAGGCCGCCCGTGGCACACGGCTAACCGCACACGTCCTAAAACCCTTGTAATCCACTGCATAATCAACCGTTACCGGTGCGGGTTCGGCCGAGCGTGTCGTGCTGCCTCGTATCGAGCCACGCGGGAGTCGGAGCAACACCCAGCCGAGCGTGGAAGAAAAAAAATGATTGGGACTATCCGTAGGCCCCGATGCCAGCTAGACTCTTTCCGCAGAAATCTTGCGTGCCTGGGGCACTGAATCAGGGGCGTGGTTAACCCTTTCCCTTTGGATTCGGGGTTCCGGGACGCGGGCGACAACTCGGATGTCTTTGCAACGAACCACGATCAGCGACGCTCTGATCGATCAGATGGCTTCGGCCACTCGCCTGGACGCCTCGATGTGGCGTGCCTTCATGGACAGCCGCGGGTTCGTGCTTGAGCCCAATGTCGATGGACTGATCGTCACCGATCCCTACCAGCCGGACAACCCCATTGTCTACTGCAACGAGGGGTTCCTGCACCTGACGGGCTACGCGGCATCGGAAGTGATCGGGCGGAACTGTCGATTCCTGCAAGGGCCCGGCACCGACCCACGCGCCGTGGCGATCCTGCGCCGGGCGCAAGAGGCGGGCCAGGCCTGCCTGGTCACGCTGCTCAACCATCGCCGCGACGGGTCGCCCTTCTGGAACCGGCTGATGATCGAGCCGATCAACGACCGCAGCGGCAAGCTAGTTCACTTCGTGGGCGTGCAGATGGACGTGACCGAGCAGATGCGCCTGGAGGGTCGCACCATCGAAACGCCGCCCCGGGCGGAGTCCGACGGCCTCGCCCCGGTCTGGACCGATCAACTGGTCCAGGACGTGGAGCACCTGCAGCGCGAGTACACGCAGAGTCTGCGGGCGCAATTGCTCGCCACGGCGCGACGCTCGGAGATGCAGGAGTTCATCACGCTCCTGGCGCACGAGCTTAAGCGTCCGGTACTGACCATCGCGGGGCTGCTCAAGATGCTGCAGCAGGACGTGGCGGCGGACCTGGACGAGGACTGCCGCGAGAGTCTTCGACTGGCGGTGGGCGAGTGCGACCGCATCAAGCTGATGGTCAGCGAGCTGGGGCGTCTGGCGCGGCTGGAGGAGACGCCGCTGCTCCCGGAGCGCGTGGACGTCCCGCAACTCATCGACGCCTGCGCCGAGCACCTGCGCAAGGACCTGGCGGCGCAGGGCGTGGAACTGACGGTGGATTGTCCGCCGCTGCGCTGCTTCTTCAGCCGCTTCCACGTCGAGCAGGCGCTGACCAACCTGATCGAGAACGCCCTGGTCTACGGCACGGGCCACGCCCAGCCTCGCGTCTCGATCACCGCGCAACGCCGCGACGACCGCCTGCACATCAGCGTTCGGGACAACGGCGAGGGCATCGACCCGCAGCACCATGAATACGTGTTCGGGCTCTTTCAGCGTCTTCGTCCGCACGCCGACAGTTCGGGCACCGGCGTGGGACTCGCCGCCGTCCGCAGGCTCATGCAGCGCATGGGCGGCGAAGTCAGGCTCGAATCCCGCCCCGGCGACGGCGCTTGCTTTACGCTGGATTTCCCCGTCGATCAGGACGAGTCCCTGCAGAGGATGGCCCCTAGCCAACCCCCCCACTCTTGACTATCATACCAAGCTAGATCCGACCCTAGCACATGGATGTGCGCATTCGATCGCACGGAGGCTTCCGCACTCGCTCCCCACACTCGCGTCGCCAGAAGGTTCTCACGACATGCTCGTCCTCGAACGCCCTATCAACACCGCGATCCGCATCGGCAGCGACATCCGGATCCTGGTCGTGGACATCCCCGGCAAGCGACGCGTTCGTCTGGGTCTCGAAGTGCCCGGCGGCACCCTGATCTGGAGAGAAGAATTGGGCCTGACCAACGCTCCGCAAATCGCCTCTGCGCCGAAACCCCCAACCCACTCCTCGCACCTGGACGTGCTCATCGTCGAGGACGACCCGGCACACGCTCGACTCATCGAGAAGGCCTTCGCCCGCGCCGGCAACGTCTCCACCGCCGTCCTGAACGAGGGACCCGCTGTCCTGCCCAGCCTGCAACAGCGCCTCGAACAGGGCAAGAGCCTGCCGGGACTGATCGTCCTGGACCTCTACCTCGGCTCCTCCTCGGGACTCGAAGTGCTCCAGAGTCTTAAGCAGGACAATCGACTGTGCCACCTCCCCGTGGTGATGCTCAGCGGCCTGGCCAAGGACGACGACGTCACCGCCTGTCTCGACGCCGGCGCCAACGCTTTCCTCGCCAAGACCGATGACTACCGCTCCTTCTGCGATCTGGTCATTCGCATCGCCGAGTTCTGGCGTCACCACCGACACACCACCGCCCCCGCCTTGCGCGACAACGGCAACAACGCCTGAAACTTCTCCCCTCAAAGCCGGGGATGTCTCCATCCCCGGATCCCAGCACTTCCGCACGTTGACGCCACCGCTGCACCCTCGTAGACTTCATTGCGCGTTCAGGGACGCTACTGGGGATTGGTGTAACGGTAGCACAGCTGACTCTGGATCAGCTAGTCCAGGTTCAAATCCTGGATCCCCAGCTTCTCATTTCCGTCCGCTCCCCGAGACGAATCCCCGTCCCTAGCGACGCCGCGAGAGCGGCGTGCCCCTGCTAAACTTTCCCTGAGCCATGACCTCGCAGGCCCTGGACACTTCGCCGCTGCTGGAGAACCTCACCGACCCGCAGCGCCAGGCTGTCACGCATGTGGATGGCCCGCTGCTCGTGCTCGCCGGCGCGGGCTCGGGCAAGACCCGCGTCATCACCCGACGCATCGCCCACCTCGTCAAGGGCGTGGGCATCGCCCCCTGGAACGTGCTGGCGATCACCTTCACCAACAAGGCCGCCGGCGAGATGCAGCAGCGCGTGGCGCAACTGCTCAGCGAGCGTCAGGCCCGCGCCGCCACCGTCTGCACCTTCCACAGCCTCTGCGCCCGCGTCCTTCGTCAGCACGGACCGCTGGTGGGGCTGACCCCGGGCTTCTCCATCTACGACAGCGGCGATCAGCAGCGCCTGATGAAGAAGACCCTCGACGCCCTGCAGATCAGCGCCACGAACTTCCCGCCCGGGAAAATCCTCGCCACGGTCAGCTCCGCCAAGAACGAGCTGACCGACGCCGCCGCCTTCGCCGCCGCCGCCGGCGGGTTCTACGAGAAAACCGTCGCGAAGATTTTCTCCGCCTATTCCGAATCGCTCCGCAAAGCCAACGCGGTGGACTTCGACGACCTGCTGCTGCTGACCGTCAGGCTCCTGCGTGAGCACCCCGCCGCCGCCGAGCAGCTCCGCGATCGCTTCCAGTACATCCTCATCGACGAGTACCAGGACACCAACCACGCCCAGTTCGTGCTCGCCGGCGCCCTGGCCTGGCCTCGCAACAACCTCTGCGCCACGGGCGATCCCGACCAGTCCATCTACGGCTGGCGCGGCGCCAATATCCGGAACATCCTCGAGTTCGAGAGCCACTACCCGCAGGCCAAGGTCGTGCGCCTGGAGCAGAACTATCGCTCCACCCAGCGCATCCTCGCCGCCGCAGACCACCTGATCCGCCACAACCAGCGCCGAAAGCACAAGGAGCTCTGGACCCAGAACGAGCCGGGCGACCCCGTGACGGTCGCCACCTGCCAGGACGAACGCGACGAGGCGCAGTGGGTCGTGCAGCGCTTCGCCCAGCTGCACGACAGCGCCAAGATCCCCTGGTCCGGCATGGCGGTGTTCTATCGCATCAACTCCCTCTCACGCGTCGTCGAGGACGCCTTCCGCAAGGCGGTCGTGCCTTACCAGGTGGCGCGCGGCACCGCCTTCTACGAACGCAAGGAGGTCAAGGACGCGGTGGCCTATCTCCGTGTGGTGCTCAACCCCGCGGACGAGGTCAACCTCGCCCGCATCGTCAACTTCCCGCCTCGGGGCATCAGCGACGCGACGGTCAAGGCGCTGCAGACCGCCGCCGTCGCCCAGGGCGGGTCGCTCTACAACGTGATGCGGTCCGCCTCGCGCCTCGCGGCGCTCAGCGCCCGCGCCGCCGCCGCTGTCCAACGCTTCGCCAACCAGCTCAACGCCTGGCGCGCCGAGGTCGGCCTGGAGGATCCGCTCCCGGCCGCCGTCCTCGAACCCCACTCCTCGCTCCGCTTCTTCGTCGAGCGCGTCCTGCGCGACTCTGGCCTCGAAGACTACTACCGCAACGACTCGGGCGACGTGGACCAGGAACGCCTGGCCAACCTGGGCGAACTCGTCAGCTCCGTCCAGCAGTTCGAACAAGACCCCAAGCCGGGGATGTACCCATCCCCGGATAAACCCCCGGATAGCCCCCCGGCTTCCCCCCCCGACGCCCCCGATTTTCTGGGCGATTCCCTGCTCTCAAAACTCAGTGGATATCTCGAACAGGTCAGCCTCGTCAGCGACACGGACCGGCTCGACGGCCCGAACGCCAGCGAAGGCGCGGTCACGCTTATGACCCTCCACGCCGCCAAGGGCCTGGAGTTCCCCGTCGTGGCGATCGTCGGCGTCGAGGAAGGGCTGCTCCCCCACGAACGCGCACGCCAAAGCCAGGACGAACTCGAAGAGGAACGCCGACTCTGCTTCGTGGGCATCACCCGCGCCCGACGACTGCTCTCGCTCTCCCGGGCGCGCTTCAGGTCGGTCTTTGGCCAAACCACCCCCACGCGCGTGAGCCCCTTCGTCCGCGAACTGCCCCCGGAGGCGGTCGTTGAGGAGACCACCTCGTCCGACCTCGACTGGAGCGACCCGACGCCCGCGCACTGCCGCGACGGATTGCCCTTCGAGATCGGCTCGCGCGTCCGCCACCCGCAGTTCGGCCAGGGCACCGTCATGGAAGTCACCGCCCACCGTGACCCGCGCGTCAAGGTCTTCTTCCCCGCCGCGGGCGTCAAGACTCTGGTCCTCGAGTTCGCCCGCCTGGAGCGCCTGGGATGACCGTGCCCAAGGTCAAGATCTGCGGCCTGCGCGACGCTCACTCGGCCCGCGTCGCCGAGCAGTCCGGCGCCGACTTCGTGGGCCTGGTTTTCGTCTGCGACTCCCCGCGCGCCGTGAGCATCGAGCAGGCCGCCACCATCGCCGCCTCGCTCACCCGCGCCGCGCCCGTGGGTCTGTTCGTGGACCGCCCCGCGGAGGAGATCCTGCACATCGCACGCATCGTGGGCCTGAGCTTCGTGCAGCTCCACGGCCACGAGACTCCCGACGCCGTCCGAGCGCTCGGCCCGCTGCGCGTCTTCAAGGCGCTGGCCTTCGGCGTCGATCCGCTCGAACCCTGGGCCGCCCCGATCGACAACCTCCACGCCCTGCTCCTGGACGCTCCGCGCGGCGGCAGCGGCGCTTCCTTCGACTGGCAGGCGCTGGCCCACACCGCCATCCCCCGCGATTTCATGCTCGCCGGCGGACTCACCCCCGACAACGTCGCCTCCGCCGTCAACGCCGTCCGTCCCTGGGGCGTGGACGTCTCCTCCGGCGTCGAGTCGGTGCGCGGCGTGAAAGACCCGGCTCGCATCCGCGCGTTCTGCGCCGCGGCACGTCAGGGCGCCAATTCATAGAGCCGCCATCGCGACTCGACCTGCGGACCCACCTCGACCACCCGCCCTTGCTCCGCCCAGCGCCGCAGCAGCGCGTGCTGCAACGCCCCGGTGGTCAGCCCAGCCTGCAGGTACAGCCTGGCGCCCCGGGGCATCGCGGCGCGCAGGTCCGCGACCATCAGCCAGACCTCTTCCGCCAGTTCCTTCGCCGACGGCAGCCGATCGTCAAAACCCAGCAATGCATCGTAGAACCCGCCCCGCGGCAGGGCGGCGGCCAGCCACTGGCCACGCATCTCCATCTCCTGCGCCAGCGCCATCGTGCCCGCCCCGCCCAGCAGCACGTCGCCCCGACCGTTGCCGCCCTGTTCTCGCAGCCATCGCGCGCTCAACTCCATGCCCTCGAAAGTCGCATCCGACGGCGCCGCGGCGCCGAACATCGCACCGAGCATCACCGCCTGAACCGACAGACTTCCCAGACCCAACACCCGCGCCAGCAGCACCCCCGAACGCCCCATCCGCTGCGCCAGCAGAAGCAGTCCCACCAGCAGCAGCGGAAGCATCGGCGTCCAGAAGCGCACGCCAAAGGGCCAGGGCCAGAACGTGAACGCCGCCGCGTTCAGCAGCAACAGGCCCGCCACCCAGCGCGTCTGCTGCCGCAGCGCCAGCCCCGCCGCTGCCCCGGTCAGCAGCAGCGCCCCGCACAGGGTCTCCGCTGCCCGAAGCGCCTCCGACGCCTGATCGCCCGACGCGTTGGCGAAGGCTGTCTGGCGCGGAAAGAAAAGTTCCTTCATCGCGCGCAGCCCCGCGGGCGCGTTGGTCCCCGCCACCCGCAGCGGCGATCCGCTGTGACGCAGGTAGTAGTCCACCGGCGAACGGTAGGAGAGGTAGTAATCCAGCCGCTGGCGCGAGAGCGGGGAAAGCTCCGTGGCGTTACGAGCGTCGGTGTACCGCTGGACCGAGTCGGTGACCGCCACGCTCAGCGCCAGCGCCAGCAGCGCCGCCGCCGCTGCGGACCGTGGGCCGCGTCGCAGCAGCGTGGCTCCCAGCGCCGGCAGCAGCAGCAGATGCACGCTGCGCGTCAGGTTGCCCGCCAACGACAGCAGCCCCACCGCCCAGGCCCTGACCGGCGCACGCTGCACCGCGCAGACCAGCCCCACCAGCACCCACGCGTACAACGCCTCGCTCATCAGCGACGCCGCGAACCGCTGCGTGGGCAGGTTCAGCGCAAGCATCGCCGCGGCGCCGCATCGCCATCTTACGCCCAGCCCCAGCCGCGGCATCCAACCGTTCGCCGTCAGGCCCACCGCGCCAGCGTAGAGCGCCACCGTCATCGCGTGCAGCAGCCACAAGCCCCAATCGCTGCGTTCATCGGCGCCGCACGCCATCGCCGCGGTCAGCAGCAGCGGATAGATCGGCGGGTACTTGCTCACCCGCGGCTGCCCCGGCAGCGCCGCCACGCGCCAACCCTCGCCCTGCAGCAGCGACCTCGCCGTGCAGAGATAGATCAGGTCGTCCTCCCACGAGCCGACGAGCTTCACGTCGATGCACGCCAGCCCCACCACCAAGGTCAGCAGCGGCGCCCCCAAGCGCAGCGTCCAGTCGATCTGGCCTGGGCTTGGCCTCAACGCTGCGACTCCAGCACGGCGGCGAAATCCGCCGGATCGGGGCTGACCGCGTGAGCCGGTCCCAGTCGCAGCTCGCTGGCGTGGAGCATCACGCGCGGCGCCGCCTCCGCGGGCCCGCCATAGAGAGGATCGCCCAGGAGTGGATGACCCATCGCCGCGAGCATGACCCGCACCTGGTGCAGGAAGCCCGTGCCCAGTTCGACCTCGACCAGGGACGAATCGCGGAACGTGCGCAGCGATCGCCAAGTCAGGTCGCACCTGCGACTCTGAGGCGTAGGCTGGGCCACGACGCACACCTTCGCGGGCCTGTGTCGCGACACCGCCAGGCGCATGACCTGTTGACCGTGACCCAGCAGTCGGCCGCGCACCAGGGCGCGGTAGCGTTTCAGCGCGTCGCGCCGCTTCAGCGCCGTGCGGAGCGTGTCCCAGCCGATGGGTGTCAGCCCCCACGCCAGGCAGCCGGTGGTCTGCACGTCCAGACGATGGACGACGCCGCTGCGCAGGGCGCCTTCGCCCACGCCCCCAAGGCCCGGGAACCGCGGGATCATCGCGTTGAGCACCGTGCCGGTCTCTCCAGGACGCAGCGGATGCACCGGCCAGTGCGCGGGCTTGTCCACGATGGCCCAGCCCTCGCCGCGCGCCAGGATCGTCAGGGGCAACTCCGGTTGAGGGATCAGTCCCTGGCCCGACTCGGGCGTCACCTCGACCCCTTGGCCGCTCGTGAGCGTCAGGCCCTTGGCACGCACCACTCGGCCCTGCAGGCAGACACGGCCCGAAGCGATCAGCCGCTGCGCCGCGGCGCGGGAGAGTTTCAATTGCTCCGACAGAAATGCGTCGAGCCGCACCGGGCACAACCCCTGATGGGTCAGTCGGCTCATCAAGCGGAACTCGCGGCCCCCGCCGGCGTCAGCATCGCCAGCACACGCGGACGATCCGCGTCGGTCGGCTCCTCGAGCAGGGGCAGGATCGGATCATCGTGCAGCAGAAGCCCGGGCTCGACCTGTGGCTTGACGGTCTGCAGCGTCACCGTGCGCAGGCCGCGGCGATGCACCGCCCGCCGGGCTTCGACGAAGGCGGGGTGGTCGCCGTGCACCACAACGACACTGCCTCGGGGCATCGGTTCGATGAGCCCCTCGAGCATGGCCAGGATGAACCCCGCGTCGCTGGGCTGAGGCTTGGGCGTGAGCACCAGGACCACGCGCACGGTGTCCAACACATAACCCACCAGCGGCGGACCGGAGAGGACCTTACGCACCACGCCGCCCTTCTTGGAGTAGTTCTTGGCGCCCGGGATGCGTTCGAACTCTACGCCCTGCTGGCGCAGCGTCGCCTCGACGCCGGAGTTCGTCGCCAGCCCCAGGACCTGCACGTCGTGGCCTGCCTCGACCAGCCACCGGGTCATCGACCGCAGCTTGACGCCGGCGGCCATGGCCGGGTCCTGAGGGTATCCCGTGGTGAGCAGCAGAACGTTCATTCGCCCAAGGATACCGCGCCGCGGAGCAAGGTTGGTTAGCATGTGCCTCCGGAGATAAGCCCATGGATCGGGGGATGAGTACATCCCCGGCTTGCTCCCCCGGAAATCGAGCCCCGGACTCCAACCCCTACGCGCAGCCTCGTTCATGAAGCGAATCCTCTCGGGCATCCAACCCTCGGGCCAACTGCACCTGGGCAACTACGCCGGCGCGGTCCGGCAGTTCGTGGACATGCAGCACAGCCACGAGATGTTCATCTTCGTGGCCTCCTACCACGCGCTCACCAGCGTGCAGAACCCGCGGAAGTTGGAAGAGGCCACGCGACAGGTGGTGATCGATTACGTCGCCTTCGGGCTTGATCCCGACAAGTGCCACATCTATCTGCAACAGGACGTGCCGCAGGTGACGGAACTGGCCTGGCTTCTCTCGTGCGTCTGTCCCAAATCGCTGATGGACAAAGCCACGACGTTCAAGGACAAGGTCGCCAAGGGCCTGCCCGCGTCGGTGGGCCTGTTCAGCTACCCGATCCTGCAGGCGGCGGACATCCTGGGCGTGGACGCGGACCTCGTGCCCGTGGGCGAGGATCAGCGTCAGCATCTGGAGATCACCCGCGACCTGGCGGAGAAGTTCAACCGAGCTTACGGCGAAGTCTTCAAACTCCCGGACATCGTGGTCCGCCGCGAAGCCGGCGTGCTTCCGGGCGTCGACGGGCAGAAGATGAGCAAGAGCTACGACAACACCATCGACCCCTTCGCCCCGGAGAAGGCGCTGCGAAAGCGGGTGATGTCGATCAAGACGGATTCGCTGCCGGTGGAGGCTGCGAAGGACCCCGACGCCTGCAACGTGTACCAGATCTTCCGGGGGATCGCGGGCGAGAACGATCCGCGCACCGCGGAACTGGCGGCGAAGTACCGCGCCGGTGGCATGGGCTACGGCGTGGCGAAGGAGGCGCTGTTTCAACTGCTGTTGGACCATTTCAAGGATGCGCGCTCGCGGCGTGAACAACTCACGCAAGACCCGGGCGCGGTGGAGGCGATCCTGCGCAGCGGGTCACGGGCGGCGCAGCAGCGCATCGCGGAGGTGACGGCACGGGCGCGAAAGGCGTGCGGTCTGGGCGTGAGTCGTGCTCGCGTTGTTGTTGAGTAAAGCAGTCGAGAGCGACGCGGGGCGATGGCCGATATCATGCAACCCCGCATGACCGAAGAACCCGGCAAGCCGACGTTGCACCTGCACTCGCTCAGCGAGGACCTGCAGGAGTTCTCGCGCGAAGTGAGCCATCGCAACACCACCCTGGGCGAGCTGATGCAGGTGCTCAAGGAACGCGGCCACCTGATGATCATCGTCGTCCTGACGCTGCCGTTCATGATCCCGGTCCCATCGACCCTGGGGCTCTCGGCGCCGGCGGGATTGGCGGTGGCGGTGCTCGGGTTCTATATCCTCATCGGCGCCAAGCCGATCCTCCCGGGGTTCATTCGTCGGCGTGAGCTGTCGCCGGCGACGATGCAGCGACTCGTCGGGTTCCTCTTGCGGATGGCCAAGCGACTGGAGAAGGTGCTTCAACCTCGCTTTCGTTTCATGCTCTGGCCGGGCATGGTCAACTTGGTGGGCGTGGGTCTGATCCTCTCGGGCTTGTTCCTGGCGCTGCCCCTGCCCATCCCGGGCACCAACGTCTTGCCCGCCGCGGTGATCCTTCTGCTGGCGCTGGGCATGATGGAACGCGACGGTGTGTTCGTGATCGTCGGCCACTCCCTCGTGATCACCGGCATCATCCTCACCATCATCTTCTGGAACTGGGCGACCGAGTTTACGATGAAGGTCATCGGGCAGGTGCTCGCCTGGATGGGATGGGGATGAAGAGTCCTCAAGAGGGAGACGCGTCATGAACGTGCTGGTCACCGGCGGAGCGGGGTACATCGGCTCTCACGCGGTCAAGCGACTGCTCGAGGCCGGCCACAGGGTCGTCGTGCTGGACAACCTCTTCCGGGGCCACCGTGCCGCGGTGCCGCGCGGCGTGGCCTTCGAGGAGCTGGACCTGCGCCAGACCGAGGCGGTGACCAACGCCTTGACTCACCACCGCATCGACTGCGTCATGCACTTCGCCGCCCTGGCCTACGTGGGCGAGAGCGTCACGCAGCCGCTGCGTTACTACGACAACAACACCGCCGGTTCGCTCTCGCTGCTGCGCGCCATCGACGCGGCGGGCGTGCGCAAGCTCGTCTTCAGCTCCACCTGCGCCACCTACGGCGAGCCGACGGATATGCCCATCACGGAGGCGACCGGTCAGCAGCCGATCAACCCTTACGGGTGGTCCAAGCTCATGACCGAGCGGGTGCTCAAGGACTACGCCGCGTCGAAGAAGGAGTTCGCCTTCGCGGCGCTGCGCTACTTCAACGTGGCGGGCAGCGCCGCGGACGGGTCGATCGGCGAAGACCACGAGCCCGAGACGCACATCATCCCGGTGATGCTCAACGCGGCCCTGGGCAAGGTCCCGGGGGTGACGGTGTTCGGCGAAGACTACGCCACGCCCGACGGCACCTGCATCCGCGACTACATCCACGTCGAGGACCTGATCGAAGCGCACGTCATGGTCATGGAGAAGCTCGCGCCCGGGGAGCAGCGCATCTACAACCTGGGCATCGGGCGGGGCGTCTCGGTCAAGCAGCTCATCGACGCGGCGCGCCGGGTCACCGGCGTGGACTTCAAGGTGACGATGGGCGCGCGGCGCGCCGGCGACCCGCCGATGCTCTACGCCAACGCGGACCGGATCCGCTCCGAGCTGGGCTGGTCGCCTCGCTACACGGACCTGCAACGCGTGATCGAGACCGCGTGGCGCTGGTTCAAGGCGCACCCGAACGGTTACGAAAAGGCGTGACGGGCGGAGTCGCGGCAGTTCATCCCGGGTCGATGACCCGGGCCTAAATGCGGCGATTTACGCGGCGTCGGCGGTCTGCGCTTCGAGCGGCGGGGTGCTCTGCTGGCCCAGGATAAAGGCGTCGTCGCACAGGTCCGCCACGCTCTGCACCACCAGGTCCGGGCGGTAAGCGTAGCGGTGCAGGTCGTCCATCGCGGTGCCGCCGCTGAGCACCAGGACGGTTCGGTAGCCCATCTGCGCTCCGCCGAGGATGTCGGTCTCCATCGTGTCGCCGATCATGGTGGTCTGCGCGGCGGTGAGGCTCAGCTCCTTGCGTGCCAGACGCATCATGACGGGGCTGGGCTTGCCCACGGAGAACGCCTTGACGCCGGTGGCCGCCTCGATCATCGCGACGATCGCGCCGCAACCGGGGCGAAGCCCGTCGGGCGTCGGACAGTTCGGGTCGGGATTGGTGGCGATGAGTTTGGCGCCGTGGTTGACCATGCGGCAGGCCCTCTCGATCTGCTCGAAGGTGATGGTCCTGCCTTCGCCGACCACGACGTAGTCCGGGTCGTGGTCCACGATGGCGTACCCGTGGCGGTGCAGCGAGTAGAGCAGCCCACCCTCGCCGATGACGAACGCGGTGCCGCGCGGCTTCTGCGCGGCGATGAAGTGCGCCGTGGCCATGGCGCAGGTGAAGATGTTCTGCTCCTTCACCTCGATGCCCAGTCGCGTGAGTTTCATCGCCACGTCGCGGCTGGTGCGCTGGCTGTTGTTGGTCAGGAAAACAAAGGGCACGTCCAACGCCTGCAGCCGTGCGATGAAACGCTGCGCTCCGTCGATCAGCTCGCCGCCGCGGTAGATCACGCCGTCCATGTCAATGAGATAACCATGCGTCATATCGGTGCTTCCTTGTTAAGGTGGACCTCGTCGCACTCAGGCCCCGCGCGACGCTTGACCAGAGCAAAGCCCGTGCCGCCGGCTCGTCGCATCGCAGGAACAGCGATCAAAGCCGATCCTGATCTGTTTCCTCACCATCCGCTGCGCTCAAAGCGCGCAGCGAATCTATAATCGCTCGATTTCAAGGAGACCCACTCATGAAATCCTCGCTCACCGTGTTCGTCCTTGCCCTGCTGCTCACGCACCTGAGCGTCCGCCCCGCGGCGGCGCAGGAGCCCAAGACCTCGACGCTCGAGTACGTGATCGACGGCGTGACCTACCGCGGGTTTCTCGCGCTGCCTGCCGGCGACACGGTCAAGCTCCCGGGGGTGCTCGTCGTTCACGAGTGGTGGGGCCTGAACGACTACGCCAAGCGTCGCGCCGTGATGCTCGCGGAGCTGGGCTACGCCGCCTTCGCCTGCGACATGTACGGCGAAGGCAAAGTCACGCAGGACAAGGAGCAGGCCGCCGCCTGGTCGGGCGAGCTCTACGGCAAACCGGTCATGCGCCAGCGCGCCCGCGCCGGACTGGCGCTGCTGGCGCGCGAGCCACGCGTCGATCCCGAGCAGCTCCTGGCGATCGGGTACTGTTTCGGCGGCACCACCGTGATGCAATTGGCCTTCGACGGCGCGCCCGTCAAGGGCGTCGTGAGCTTCCACGGCAACCCGCTCTCGCCCGCCCCCCAGGATGCGCCGCTCATCAAGGCGCGGTTCCTCCTCTGCCACGGAGCGGTGGACCCCTTCGTCGAGCCGCAGACCCTCGACAGTTTCCACGCCTCCATGCGCCAGCTGGGGGTGGACTACACCTTCGTCGCCTACAAGGACGCCGTCCACAGCTTCACCAACCCGGCGGTGGATGCCTACAACATCCCCGGCGGGCAATACCAGAAGGCCGCCGACGAACGCTCCTGGTCCGACATGCAGCACTTCTTCAAGCAAGTGCTGGGCCGGTGAGTTCAGGGCAATCCGCTGCTTGGGATATACTCGTGGCCCCATGATCCAACGACGTAAAACGCGGCAGGTCACGGTCGGCGATGCTCAGCACGGCATCGTCAAGATCGGCGGCGACGCCCCCGTCTCCGTGCAGTCCATGACCGCGGGCTATACCTGGCAGATCGACACGTGCATCGCGGAGATCCACAAGCTCGCCGCCGCCGGCGCGGACATGGTGCGCGTGGCGGTGCCCGAGAAGAAAGACACCGACGCCCTCAAGACCATTATCCCCGCGGTGAAGGTGCCCATCGTCGCCGACGTCCACTTCCACTTCCAGCGGGCGCTCGAGGCCATCGACGCGGGCATCCATAAAATCCGCTTGAACCCCGGCAATATCTCCGATCGCGGTCAGGTCAAGGAAGTCATCGCCGCCTGCAAAGCCAAGAAAATCCCCATCCGCGTGGGCGTCAACGAAGGCTCCATCGTCGAACGCAGGGACAAACAGAAACGCCTCAAGGAACTCGGCGGCGTCTTCAGCGACAACAAGCACGGACACCTGCTGGCCATCATGATCACCAAGCTCGAGGAGTACCTCGACATCTTCTACGAGGAAGATTTCTACGACATCGTCATCTCCGCCAAGAGCATCGACCCGCTGCTGGTCATCGACGCCTACACCGAGATCTCCAAACGCTTCGACCACCCGCTGCACCTGGGCGTGACCCACGCCGGCCCGAAGGAGACCGGCTGCATCCGTTCCGTGGTTCCCTTAGGTCATCTTCTGGCTTCCGGGGTGGGCGACACCATCCGCATCAGTTACGCCAACGACCCGGTCTATGAAGTGCAAGACGGACTGGAGCTGCTCTACATCCTGGGACTCCGCACCCGCATCGGCGCGGAACTCATCGCCTGCCCGACGTGCGGTCGCATCCAGGTGGACCTCTTCACGCTGGTGCAGGACGTGCGCAAGAAACTGGCGGAGGAGATCGACCTGCCCATCAAGGTCGCGGTGATGGGCTGCATCGTGAACGGCCCGGGCGAGTGCGAGGGCGCGGACGTGGCCATCTTCGCCGGCGACCGTCGCGGCATCATCTACGTTCAAGGCGAGAAAGTCGCCAACGTCCCGGAAGAGAACATCCTGCCCGCGCTGCTCGACGAATGCCGAAAGTTCCAGGACAAGGTCCGCCGCGGCCAAGCCAGGCTCGGCGAGAAAGTCGTGGACATTGCCCCGCCCGACCCGATCGGCGAACTGGGCAGCGGCATGGCCAAGATCGCCGCCGGCCAGGTCCAGAAGATCACCTCGCTGACGATCAGCCGATGACTGATCGACCCGTCCAGCATCGAATCCAGACTGCCGCGATCGCTGCACCGCTCATGTTCGCCACCAGGTCCCAGCCGGTGTTGACGTAGCCGCCCACGTTCGTTTCGGGAACGGTGAGCGTGGCGATGAACTCGATCACCTCGTTCAAGGCGCCGAAACCCATGCCCGCAGCCGCGCACAGCAGCAATGCGCCGAAGCTCGGGGCCACGAGCGGGTGGAGTGATCTCAAGCCCTGCCAGCAGACCCAGGTGGTGACGCCGAACCCGAAGGCGTGCACGGCGTGGTCGTACTTGAAATAGCCGGGGATGATCCACCAGGAATAGAGCACGCGGATGTCGCCGGCGATGGGCCAGCTCTGAGGCACGGGCACGAGACCGCCGGCCATGTGAGCAGCGCCCCACAGGCTGAGCATCCAGAGCGTGGCGATGTGCAGCTTCACCCGTGCGTGGACGAGGGCGACGAGTCCCGCCAGCAGCAGCATGACCACGATGTAGAAGACGAACTCGCTGTTGCCGGACTTCATCGCCGCCGGGGCCGCCAGCAGGACGTAGAGGAGGGTGAATGCCACGACGGACCAGAGGCTTTTGAGCGGATTCATGCTTCGAATGTAACGCGCCGCTATGCTGTGCGGATGCCCCAGTTTGCCTTCGATGTGGATCGGGACGGGATGACGCTTCGCGGGTCGGCGTATGTGCCCGCGAGCCGGAAGCGTTTGGCCACCGTGGTGCTGCTGCACGGGTTCACGGGGCAACGCATCGAGACCGGGTTCTTGTTCGTGCAGGTGGCGCGCGCGCTGAGCGACAAGGGATTGGCGGCCATCACCTTCGACTTCATGCACAGCGGCGAGAGCGACGGATCGTTCGATCAGATGCTCGTCACGGGCGAAGTGTCCGACGCGGCGCGGATCACCCAGTGGGCGCAGACGCAGAGTTTCGTGGACCGCTCACGGATGGGCGTGCTGGGCTTCTCGCTGGGCGGACTGGTCGCGGCGTGCCTGATGGGCAGGAGCCAAGCCTACAAGGCGCTGGCGCTGTTGGCGCCCACGACGGTGGAGAATCTCTGCCGGTACACGGGCGATCCGACCTGCAGCTCGCAGGGCGGGGTCAATCGTGGGGCGTTGACGCTGCACGCCAGGTTTTTCGAGGACCTGAAAACGCTCGACCCGCTGCGCGACTGTGTGAAGCATCCTCGCCCCACGCTGCTGGTGCAGGGCACGGGCGACACCGTCGTGAAGCCCGAGGTTTCACAGCGCTATCTCGAGGCACTGAAGTCCGCGAGCATCCCCGCCGACGTGCGGCTCATCGACGGGGCGGACCACGGGTTCGCCACGCCGCATCATCGCCGGGAGGTCGTGGAGGCGCTGGTCTCCTGGCTGGCGTCGCGCCTCTGACGGTACACCCGCGCCGTCACGCCCCAGTGGGCGCGGAAACGTCTGGCGAAATAGTTGGCGTCGGGGAATCCCACCGCGCCGGCGATGTCCGAGACGCGGTCAGGCGTGCTCAGCAGCATCGCGGCGGCGCGCTCCAGTCGCAGGCGGTTGAGGTACGCCAAAGGTGGCAGCCCCACTTGTCTGCGGAAGAGGCGCACGAGGTACGCGGGGTTCAGTCGCACCTGCTGCGCCAGGCCTCGGAGCGTCCAAGCGGCGGCGGGGTCGGACTCGAGCAGTCGCGTGCCGCGCGCCACCGCTGGATGAAGCGCGATGAACTCGGAAGGCAAGCTCACCGCCGCCTGGGAGACTTCGCCCAGCAACAGCGTGAGCGATCCGACCGTCTGCGCCCGGGTGCGAGCGTGGGCAATGGCGTCCAGATGCGCCACACAGCGTCGCAGCCCCCGCGGTGGCAGTCGCAGCGCGATCATGCCGCGACGGTCCTGCGCCATCGCGCCGGTCCAAAACAGCCCGGCGCAGGCGGGGTCTTCACGCATCCACGCCAGCTCTCGGCCCAGCAGCCCCGGGGCGAAGCAGCAGTTGTAAACGTCCAGCGAGCGGCAGCGGCGATAGGCGTGCCAGACCCCCGGGCGCAGCAAGAAAGCGTCGCCCGACCGCAGCTCCTGGCGCCCCCCTTGGCTCTCGTGAATGCCGCGACCCTTGACCACCACCGCCAGCTCGAAGAAGTCGTGATCGTGGCTGGGGTTGTCCGGGCCATGGAGCCGATGTCGGTTGGCGCTCACCGGCGAGCGACCGGCCTCAAACAGCCACCGTCCGTGGAGACGATCCATGCCGCGTATTGCAACCGGGATCGGCAGATGAGTCAATCCAGTGCTATTTCCAGCGCATGGTGTTCTATCCGCTGGGCAGACGGTCGAGAATAATATGAGCCATGAACACCCACATCAGCCCGCAACAGATCGCTGACTACCGTGACCGGGGATTCCACGTGATGGAGGAGTTCCTCTCGCCCGCCGAGTTGGAGGAATGGCGCGAGGCGGTGGACGAGGCGGTGGGCGAACGGGGCGACCGTCGCATCCTGGGATTCGAGGGGACCAAGGGCGACGCGGGCGAGAGCTACTACGACCGCGTCTTCATCCAGCGGGTGAACCTCTGGCAGTCCAGCGAACGCATCAAGCGGCTGATCCTCGACGAGCGGATCGGTCGCATGTGCTGCGAGCTTGAGGGCATCGAAGGCATCCGCGTCTGGCACGATCAGGCGCTGATCAAGCCGCCCGGGGCGAATCAGACTTCCTGGCACCTGGACAATCCCTACTGGTCGTTCGCCTCAAGGCACGCGGTGAGCATCTGGATCGCGCTGGACGACGCCACGCCCGCCAACGGCTGCCTGTACTTCCTGCCCGGCACGCACAAGGAGGCGGACCCGACGAAGAACGTCGGGATCACGCCGGACATGGCGGCGCTGTTCAACTGCTATCCCCAGTGGAGGAAGGTGGCCCCGGTGGCAGCCCCGATGCGCGCGGGACAGTGCTCGTTCCACAACGGGCTGGTCGCCCACGCGGCGGGGCCGAATCTCACCGCGGGGTACCGCCGGGCGATGACCTGCGCCTTCATGCCCGTGGGCAGCACCTTCAACGGGCAGCGGAACATCCTCACCGCTGAGCAGTTGGCGGTGCTCAAGGTCGGCGATGAGTTGCGCGACGACGTGAAAAATCCGGTGATCTGGGCGAGGTAAAGTGACACGGGTCAGGGGTCAGGAGTCAAACTGTGTGCATTTTGGTGTTGACCCCTGACTCCTGACCCCTGATTCTCCACGCGGGTTTGGGTATGATCGCGGTGCGACCATGGACCGTGGAGACGACGCATGCCCGCACCGGACGATCGGCGATATCTGGACACCCATGAGTGGCACAAGCCCGACCCTTCCCACGCGGGCATGGTCACGCTGGGCATCACGCAGTTCGCGGCTGACGAGTTGACCGACATCACCTTCGTGGACGTGACGAAGAAGTCGGGCGCGATCAAGGCCGGCGAGAGCTTTGGCGAGGTCGAGTCGGTCAAGGCCACGAGCGAGGTCTACTGCGGGATCGACGGCGAGATCGTCGCGGTCAATCAGGCGGTGATCGACAACCCGGCGCTGCTCAACAGCGACCCGTTCGAGGCTGGCTGGATCATTCGGGTTCGGGCTCGCGATGTGGCGCAGGTCCAGGGTCTGCTCTCGGCGGACGAGTACAACCGGCGACACGCGTAAGGGAACGGGGACCGGGGACCGGGATTGAGAACAAGATCAAGACCTCTGACCCCGCACCCCGATCCCTAAACCCCGGACTCCTCGACTCATGCTCATCGATGCGCACACGATGGTCTTCGACAGCGCGGAGCGGCTGGGGCTGCGCGGCGGGGCGGCGGCGCGGCGGGCGGGGGTCGACGGCTCGCCGCGGCGGTTCGATCAGGCGATGGAGCAAGTCGAGACGGCGCTGGTGCTGGGGGTTGATAGCCCGTTCGCGGGCGCCGTGATCGGGATGGAGGCGGTGGCGAGGGTGGTGCGCTCGCGCCCGGGAAAAACGGTGGGCTTGGCGGGCATCGATCCGCTGCGACGTGATGTGGCCAGTGCGCTGCAAGACGCCAGCGCGCTGGGGCTCAAGGGCGTGGTGGTCAGTCCCTCGGGCGGCGATTTCCACCCGGCGCACTCGCGGGCGATGAGGCTCTACGAGCTGTGCGAAGCGCAGGGCCGGCCGGTGGTGGTGCTTCCGGGCTGGGAGTTGAGCGCCGCCTCGCGTCTGGAGTTTGCTCAGCCGACGCTCCTGGACGAAGCGGCGCGGAGTTTCCCGAGGCTGCGCCTGGTGATCGCGGCGATGGGCTACCCCTTTGTGGATCAGACGCTGGCGCTGCTGGGCAAGCACGAGCATGTCTACGCGGACCTGTCGCGGGTGGTGGAGCGACGCGGGACGTTGCGCGAGGTGCTGGTCAAGGCGCACGAGTGGGGCGTGGCGGACAAGCTGCTCTTTGGCAGCGGATTTCCGTGGAGCTCACCCGCCGCCGCCGCCGAGGCGATCCTCACGAGCAACGGGCTTGACGCCCACGCGGATCGCGCCACGACGCCGCCGAAGGTGCTTCGCCGCATCGTGGAGCGTGATGCGTTGTCGTGCCTAGGCCTGACCGCGCCCACAACCGCGCCGGCGCGCCGGGCGACGCAGGAGGACGCGCCCGCCGACCTGGTGCCCGCGCAGCTGACCCGAACCGGACCGATCGCGGAGAAAACCTCATGAACGCACGCTGGCTGTCGTTGGTTCTTCTGCCGATGCTCGTGGGCTGTTCCGGTCAGGGCATGTTCGACGGGGGCCCGCGGCTCTGGGGCTCGGGCGGAGCGCTGACCATCCGAAGTCAGGACCCCGCGGGCGCCAAGCTCAGCGGCGGGTTCGAGCGCGGGCTCTACAGCTTCGACGATAAGAACAACCTGACGGTGGTGCTGTTCGACGGCCCGGAGGAGAACCCGCGACAGGCGGTGACGATCCGACTGCTCTGGACGCCGCGCGCCGGGCGGACGCCGATCGATCCCAACGCCACCAACGCCACGATCCACTACGTCATCTTCACCGGTCAGGACGGGGCGGAGGTGGGCGTCTACCAGGGCGCGGGCTACCTCTTCCCGCGGAACAAGCCCGGGTCGGGTCGGCTCGACGCGGGGCTGTGGGACGCGAACCTGCGTCTGGCGGACCGCAGCGATCGATTCAACGACCTGCTGGGTCAGGCGTCGATCAAGGGAGGCTTCCAGGCCAAGCGCGACGAGTTGGCGCTCAACCGCACGGTCCGACAGCTCAACGTCATGATCGGGCAGCGCCTGGGATATCCGCGCCTGGTGTGTGCGGATTGAGAGTCGATGCGGTAAGGCGTGCCCTAGAACGCCAGAGCACGGAGCAGACGGTCCACGTCCTGGTCGGTCAGGTCGCAGCGCAGGCTCAGCCTGACGCGAGCTCGGCCCGGCGGCACGGTGGGCGGACGGATCGCCGGGGCGAGAATGCCTTGCGATTCAAGATGCGCCGAGAGCGCGAGCGCCGCTTCGGAGCTGCCCACGATCAACGGGATGATGGGGGTTGGGGGTCGGGGGTCGGGGGTCGGGAGCTCAAAGCGCGGCGGAAGGTTGGCGCGGACGCGGGCGGAGAGTTCGAGCAGTCGCAGTCGGCGATGAGGTTCGTCACGGAGCACGTCCAGGGCGGCGTCGATGACCGCGGCCTGAGCGGGCGGGACAGCGGTGGAGTAGATGAAGGGCCGGGCGCGGTTGACCAGGGCGTCGATGACCAGCTGCGGCGCGGTGACGATGCCGCCCAAGCCGCCCAGCGCTTTGCTGGCGGTGCTGACGACGATGTCCACGCGGTCGGCGACGCCTTGCAGTTCACACAGGCCCGCGCCGCTCTGGCCCAGGACGCCCGTGCCGTGCGCTTCATCCACGATGAGCAGAGCGTCGTAGCGCTGCGCCAGATCGCACAGGGCGCGCAGGTCCGCCACGTCGCCGTCCATCGAGAAGACCGAGTCGGTGAGGATCAGCCGCCGTGGGGGCGAAGCGGACGGACCGGGGGATGACTTGTGGTCGTGGAGGAGTCGCTCGAGCTTGGCGTAGTGCAGGTGCGGGAAGACGCGCAGGGTAGCGCCGCTGGCGGCGGCGGCGTCGAGCAGGCTGGCGTGGTTGAGCTTGTCCACACAGACCAGGTCGCCCTTCCGCGCCAGGGCGCTGACCACCGCGAGGTTGGCTTGAAAACCGCTGGGGCAGAGCAGCGCCGCCTGGGCGTGCTTGAAACGGGCAAAGCGCTGCTCGACCTGCGCGTGCAGCGGTTGATGACCGGTGACCAGGCGACTGGCGCCGCTGCCCACACCGTAGCGCCGCACCGCATGGATCGCGGCTTGCTTCAGGTGCGGATGGTCCGCCAGCGCGAGGTAGTCGTTGCCCGCGAGGTTGATCAGGTCGCGCCCGTGGCGTCGTGCGAGGCGACCGGCTGACTCGGTGAGCGTGAGCTGGCGAAGCCCATGATTCGCGGCGCGTTCGTCAAGATCGCGGCGAAGGTCGTCGAGCCAGGATTTCATGGAGGGGCAGCGGCCAAGACGGGAGGATCACTCCTCGCCCGCAGCGTCGGGGGCGTCGGAGGAGAAGTCGATCTTGGCGGGGGCCGGGCCGCCGGCGAGCGTCTGCTTCATGAGTCGGCCCTGCTTGAACTTGACGGTGCGCTTCGGCGGCACCCAGACCTCGTCGAGCGTCTTGGGATTCTGAGCTTTCCGCGCTTTGCGCTGCTTGACCTCGAAGACGCCGAAGTCGCGGAACTCCAGGCGATTGCCCTTGCCCAGCTCGACGATGATGCTGTCGAGGAAGGCTTGGATGATCTTCTTGACGACCACCCGCTTTTGTCCCGAAGCGTCGGCGATCTGGTCGATCAGTTCTTTCTTGGTGACCGTGGCCATGTTCAGATGCCTCACTGCAAGAGGGACGGACAAACGATCTGGCCTGTCGCGACTTCCTGCCCGATTTGACGTGCCCCCAATGCGGGCCTGGCGAACAGGATTTGACCTTCAGCCGGCCCCTAAAGTATGCCAAGCCCACGCCCACAAGTCAAGCTTTCTTGAGGATATGCGTTCTTTGCGCCGCGTCGGACGAGGCCCGCGCTGATCTTGTTTACCTCCCGTTGAACGTCTAGCATGAGCGTTCCCATGAACGTCGAACCCTCTCGTCTAAGGATCATCCACCATCCCGACCCGGTGCTGCGGCGGACGGCTGCGCCCCTGGGAGCGGTCACCGCGGAGGTGCGCGCGGTGGCGCTGCGCATGCTCGACCTGATGCACGAGGCCCCGGGCGTGGGACTGGCGGCGCCGCAGGTGGGGTTGTCCTGGCGACTGTTCGTGGCCAACGTCACCAAGGACCGCGCCCAGGACCAGGTCTTCATCAACCCGGTGCTGAGCGATCCCTCGAAGGAAACGGACGACTACGAAGAGGGCTGCCTGAGCCTGCCGGGAGTCGAGGGCGTGGTGCGTCGGCCCCGAGCGGTGCGGATTCAGGCTCTGGACCTGCAGGGCCAACCCTTCACGCTCATGGCCGAGGACCTGCGGGCGCGCGTTTGGCAGCACGAGTTCGACCACCTGCAGGGCATCCTGATCATCGACCGCATGTCGCCCGTGGACCGCCTGGCCAACCAGCGGGCGCTGCGCGACATGGAAGAGGCGCTGCGCTGACCGCGCCTCATCGGCGCCGCGCCAGATGTTTCGTCAGCGCCTCACGCGACAGACAGTTGATCACCCGGTCCTTCGTGGCCCCGGCGCGGCGAGCGGTGATCACACCGTAACGCAGCTCCTCGAGGTCCGTCGCCCCGTGGGCGTCGGTGTTGATCGCCAGCGTGCACCCCGCTTCCAACGCGGCACGCGCGTGCGTGTCGCGCAGGTCCAGTCGGTGATGGTTGGCGTTGATCTCCATCGCCACGCCCCGCTGCGCCGCGGCGCGAAACAGGGCGTTCATGTCCGGCGACAGCCCCTCGCGCCGCAGCACCAGTCGCCCCGTAGCGTGGCCGAGGATCGTGACCCAGGGGTTCTCGATGGCGCGGAGCAGTCGCTTCGTGGCTGCCTCGGGCGTCTGCGTCAGCGCCGCGTGCGGCGAGGCCACCACAAGGTCCAGTTCCTTCAGAAGCGAATCGGGATAGTCCAGCGAGCCGTCGGCCAAGATGTCCACCTCCGAACCGGCGAGCACCGCGATCGTGTCCCGCAGTTTCGCCGCCACCGCGCGCACCGCCTGGATGTGCTTCTCCAGCCGGGCTTCGCTCAACCCGTTGGCGATCGTCTGGCTCTTGGAATGGTCCGTGATCGCCACGGTGTGGAACCCGCGCGCCGCAGCGGCGCGGGCGAGTTCCTCGATGCTCCACACTCCGTCGCTGGCGGTGGTGTGGGCGTGCAGCTCGGCGCGGATGTCCTTGAGCTCCAGCAAGCCCGGCAGCGCCCCGTCCTGCGCCAGACTCAGTTCGCCACGATCCTCGCGCAATTCCGGGGCGATCCACGGCAATCCCAGCGCCGCGAACACGTGCTCCTCGGTGTCACCCGCCACCAGTTTCTCGCCCTCGTACAAGCCGTATTCGTTGAGCTTCAGGCCCCGCCTGGCGGCCCGCTCACGCAGCGCCACGTTGTGCTCCTTGGACCCGGTGAAGTACATCAGCGCCGCGCCGAAGGACTCCGGGGGCACCAGCCGCAGGTCGATCTGCAGGCCCGACTCGAGGCGCAGCGAGGTCTTGGTCTTGCCTTTGGCGAGCAGAGCCGACCCGCCGGCGAGTCTCACAAAAGCGTCGCTGATGCGTCCGTGCTCACTGACGGCAGAGGCAACGAGCAGGTCCACGTCGCCGATGGTCTCTTTGCCGCGGCGCAGACTCCCCGCGTAGGCGGCTCGCTCGACCCCCGCCCCCGGAAGCTTTTTCAGTGCGGCGACGAGATGCTCCGCCACCGGCAGCGCAGCGCCGAGCAGCATCCGGCCCGTGGACTGCTGCACGAACTCCACGCTCTTGCGGAGATTGTCCAGCTTCTTGGCGCCGAACCCCGGAAGGTCGGTCAGCTCGCCACGATCGAGCTTGGCACGCAGCGAGGCGACGGAATCCACCCCGCCCTTCTTCCACAAGAGCGCCACCGTCTTAGGCCCCACCCCCGGGAGCTGGAAAAGCTCGAGCAGCCCCGCGGGGATCTGCGCCAGAAGCTCCTCGTGCTCCGCGATCTTCCCGTGCTCGAGGTACTCGGTGATCTTCTCCGCCAGGCCTTGGCCCACGCCCGGGATCGAGGTGAGCGCCTGCGCCTCGAAACTGGCGATGTCGCGCGTCAGCTCCGTCATCGCTCGGGCGCCGCGCTGGTAGGCGATCACCTTGAAACGATTGGCCTCGAGCACGTCGAGCAGCCGCGCCATCTCCTCGAAGACCGCCGCGAGCTGTGCGTTGGTGGACATAGGCCAGGCGTCAGGAGTCGGCTTGCGGGGCAAGCCTGGGATGTACCCATCCCCGGATTCTTCATGCACGACCCCTCCAGAATACGACAATTTGCCCGCGATCACTCGCACCACTAGAGTTGGCTCCCCGCGAAAATCAAACCACGGAATTCAAACCTATGAGTGATCCTTCCTTGTGCGCCTCTGACCTTTTCGTCGAACGACACATCGGTGCGTCGGAGGCCGACATCGCGGCGATGCTCACGGAGCTGAACTGCCCCACGCTCGAGGAGTTGGTGCACCAGACGGTGCCCGCGGAGATCGCCGCCCCAGGTCCGCTGCGGATCGGGCCGCCGCGGGGCGAGCACGAGGTGCTCGAAGAACTCGCGGCGCTGGCGTCGAAGAACCGGGTGCTCCGCTCCTGCATCGGCGCCGGTTACTACGACACCATCACCCCCGGCGTCGTGCAGCGCAACGTTCTGGAGAACCCGGGCTGGTACACCGCCTACACCCCCTACCAGGCGGAGATCTCGCAGGGTCGGCTCGAGGCGCTGCTGAACTTTCAGACGATGGTGAGCGACCTGACGGCGCTGCCGCTGGCCAACGCTTCGCTGCTGGACGAGGCCACCGCCGCCGCCGAGGCCATGGGCATGTGCCACGCCCTGCACAGCGAACCGGCGAGCAAGGCGTTCTTCGTCGCCCAGGACTGTCACCCGCAGACGATCGCGGTGGTGCGCACCCGCGCCGAAGCCATGGGCGTCAACGTCGTCGTGGGGCCCGCGAGCGCGGACTCCACGAAGGACTGCTTCGGCGTGCTGCTGCAGTACCCGACGACCGACGGACGGGTGGAGGACTACCGCGATGTGGTCGAGGCGGCGCACGGGCGCGGCGCGTTGGTGGTGGCGGCCACGGACCTGCTGGCGCTGACGCTGCTCGCGCCGCCGGGCCAGTGGGGCTGCGACATGGCGGTGGGCAGCACGCAGCGTTTCGGGGTGCCCATGGGTCTGGGCGGTCCGCACGCGGCGTTCCTCTCGACCCGCCCGGAGTTCGCGCGCAAGCTCCCGGGCCGACTCGTGGGCGTGTCGAAGGACGCCCTGGGCCAGCGCGCCTATCGCCTGGCGATCCAGACGCGTGAGCAGCACATCCGCCGGGAAAAGGCCACGAGCAACATCTGCACCGCGCAGGTGCTGCCCGCCATCCTCGCGGTGATGTACGCCGTGTATCACGGTCCGGCGGGCCTGAAGCGGATCGCCACGCGCGTCCGGGACCTGACCCATCTCCTTGCCCAGGGGCTGCGTCGCGCGGGTCTGGACCCGGGCGTCGGTCCACGTTTCGACACGCTTCGCCTCGTCACGCCGCAACGCGACGCGATCCTCGACGCCGCTCTTCAACGGGGCTACAACCTCCGCCGCTATCCCGATGGCGTAGGCGTATCACTCGACGAGACGACCACGCCCCAGGACGTCCGCGAGATTCTCGCCGCCTTCGCCCCCGGGGCGACGCTGCCGGAGTCCTCCACGCTCCCGGCCGCGCCCGCGGAGGGTCTGGCACGGCAGAGCGCCTACCTGACGCATCCGGTGTTCAACTCGTTCCACGCTGAGCACGAGATGCTGCGTTACCTGCGTCGGCTCGAAGCCAAGGATGTCTCGCTTTGCCAGTCGATGATCCCGCTGGGGTCGTGCACGATGAAGCTCAACGGCACGAGCCTGATGAAGCCGGTGACCTGGCCGGGGTTTTCGCGCATGCACCCGCACGCCCCGGAGGAGCAGTGGGCGGGCTACCGTGAACTTTTCGACCGACTCTCGACCTGGCTCGGTGAGATCACGGGCCTGCCGGGGGTCTCGCTGCAACCCAACGCGGGTTCCGCCGGTGAGTACGCCGGTCTGCTGGTGATCCGCGCTTACCACCGCAGCCGGGGCGATTCGCGACGCAACGTCTGCCTCATCCCGGTCTCGGCGCACGGCACCAACCCCGCCAGCGCCGCGATGACCGGGTTCGAGGTCGTGGCGGTGGCCTGCGACGGCCAGGGCAACGTGGACCTGAACGACCTGGAGGCCAAGGCGCAGCAGCACGCCGAGGCCTTGGGCGCGCTGATGATCACCTACCCGTCGACGCACGGCGTGTTCGAGCAGGGCGTCCGCCGCGCCTGCGCGATCGTCCACGCCCGCGGCGGACAGGTCTACATGGACGGCGCCAACATGAACGCCCAGGTCGGACTGACCAGCCCGGGCGTCATCGGCGCCGACGTCTGCCACCTCAACCTCCACAAGACCTTCTGCATCCCGCACGGCGGAGGCGGCCCGGGCATGGGCCCGATCTGCGTGGCCGAACACCTCCGCGCGTTTCTGCCGACCGATCCCCTGTCGCAGCGGCGCATCGAACCTTCGACGTCCGACATTCGACATCCGACATCGATCTCCGCCGCCCGCTTCGGCTCGGCCTCGATCCTGCCGATCTCCTACACCTACATCGCGCTGATGGGCGGCCCGGGCCTGACCCGCGCCACGCAGGTGGCCATCCTCAACGCCAACTACATGGCGCAGCGGCTCGAAGCGCACTACCCGGTGCTCTACCGCGGCCAGAACGGGCGCGTGGCGCACGAGTTCATCCTCGACTGCCGCGCTTTTGAGAAGAGCGCCGGTGTGAAGGTCGAGGACATCGCCAAGCGGCTGATGGACTTCGGGTACCACGCCCCGACGATGAGCTGGCCGGTGGCCGGCACGCTCATGATCGAGCCGACCGAGAGCGAGTCCAAAGCCGAGCTCGACCGCTTCTGCCAGGCGCTGATCCTCATACGTCGCGAGATCGCCCAGATCGAGCTGGGCAGCGCCGACAAGAACGACAACCCGCTCAAGCACGCCCCGCACACCGCCGCCGCGGTCGCCAGCGACGCCTGGCCTCATCGCTACAGCCGGGAGCAGGCCGCCTACCCAGCGCCCTGGCTCAGACAGCACAAATACTGGCCCCCCGTGGCACGCATCGACAACGCCTACGGCGACCGCAACCTCGTCTGCACCTGTCCGCCGATGACGCCCGAAGCGCGCGGATGACGTTCAGTTCGCCTATCATCAGCTCATGCTCAACACCGCTGTCCTCTGCGGCGTGCTTCTGTTGACTGCGCCACCCGCTGACCACGCGCTGGACGCTCCGCCGCTCAAGGCGGTTTTCGAGCGCTCGTTTCTGCTCGGGTCGTGCGTGCCAGGCAAACTCTTGCCCGCCGTGGAACCCTCGCAGCAGCAGACGCTGGAGGTGATCGCGCGACACTTCTGGGCCCTCACCGCCGAAAACGCCATGAAGTGGGGCAGCGTGCAGCGCGACCCGGGCGTCTTCGACTTCGCCCAGGCCGATGCCCTGATGGACTTCGCCCAGCGTCAGGGTCTGCAGGTGTACGGGCACACGCTGGTCTGGCACCAGCAGACCCCGGCTTGGGCCGCCAGCGACGCCCAGGGCAAGCCCCTGCCGCGTGAGCAGGCGCTGGCGAACCTGCGCGCCCACATGACCACGGTGCTCGAGCGCTACCGCGGCCGCGTCCTGGCCTGGGACGTGGTCAACGAGGCCATCACCGACGACAACAACGCGCCCAGCCCGCTCCGTGACACGCCCTGGCGCCGCGCCATCGGCGACGACTACGTCGAGCTGGCCTTCCGCATGGCGCACGAGATCGACCCGAAGCTCAAGCTCATCTACAACGACTACGGCTGGCACCAGCCCAGGAAACGCCAACGCATGGTCGCCTTCCTTCGCGAGCTGCTGCGGCGCGGCGCACCGGTGCATGTCGTGGGCATTCAGGGACACTGGCGGCTGGACAACCCCGACGCGGAGCAGCTGCGGCAACTGCTCACCGACGCCGCCTCGCTGGGTCTTCCCCTGCACATCACCGAGCTGGACATGGACGTGCTCATCGGCCCGCCCGAGAGCGACCCCTACAAAGAGGGCCTGCCCCCGGAAGTCGCCGCCGCCCAGGCGCAGCGCTACAAAGAATGGTTCACCGTCTTCCTGGAGTTCGACGCCGCGATCGAGCGCGTGAGCTTCTGGGGGTCCAACGACGGCAACAGTTGGCTCAACAACTTTCCGGTCAAGGGCCGAACCAATCACGCCCTGCTGCTGGACCGCGAGAATCGTCTTAAGCCCGCGTTCGAGGCGCTGCTGGGATTGACCCGGCCCTGACCGCCGCCGCCGAGCGGCGCTCGGGCCGACGCGCGACGCAGCCACTGCGAAAAAAACCCCGGCTGGCATCGGGGGGGCGGGACTGCCAACCGGGGAGTCACAAGACCAATTCGTCTGATGGAATGCTAGCACGCTTGAGCGGCGCGTCAAGGAAGCGCCGCGATAAACTGCACCGCATGTGCGGGCGATACGCGCTGAAGACCCAGGCGGTGGAGCTGGCGGAGCTCTTCGGACCCTTCGCGGCGGCCCGGCAGGGCGGATCACAGTGGGGTCCGATTTTCGCGCGCTACAACATTGCCCCCACGCAGAGCGTCCCGGTGATCCGCATGGAGAGCGCTGCGAGTGGCCGCCGGGAGCTGGCGCTGCTGCGTTGGGGGCTGGTCCCTTCGTGGGCCGACGACGAGCGGATCGGGTCGCGCATGATCAACGCGCGGAGCGAGACCGCGCACGAGAAGCCCGCGTTCCGCGCCGCGATGAAGAGCCGTCGATGCCTGGTGCCCGCCAGCGGTTTCTACGAGTGGGAGTCGCGGGGCCGGACCAAGAGGCCGCACCTGATCCGCCTGCGCGACGAGCCGCTCTTCGCCATGGCGGGCCTGTGGGAGACGTGGCGCTCGACGCGGGACCAGCCGCTCGAGAGCTTCACCATCCTCACCACCAGCGCCAACGAACTGCTGCGCGAGCTGCACGAGCGGATGCCCGTGATCCTGCCCCCGGAAGCCCATGAACGGTGGCTCACGGGCGATGATGTCCACGATCTGCTGCGACCGTTCCCGGCGCAAGGGATGTCGCTGCGTCCGGTGACCCACCGGCTCAACAGCCCGCGCGTGGACGAGGCGAGCCTGT
Source organism: uncultured Phycisphaera sp. (assembly GCA_964496285.1). Classification (GTDB taxonomy): domain Bacteria; phylum Planctomycetota; class Phycisphaerae; order Phycisphaerales; family Phycisphaeraceae; genus CAZBXW01. Next base: position 524,224 of record CAZBXW010000001.1, on the reverse strand, counting down.
GGGACCCACCGGGAGCCGAAAGCCTGTTCTGAAATGGATTCGGGTTGCTCCGTGTGCGCGGGATTCGCGTTGTTGACGGGATTGCAGGATGAAACAGATTGAAGCCAAGACCGATTCAACCCGGTCGATCCTGTCGATCCGGTGATCCTGTCAAGAACGATCGCCCCGGTGCGTGCGGAACAAATCGATGACGAATGAATCCCGCACGATCACGCGGAGGGCTTGGCGTCGCGGAGGAGCGCCTCGGACAGGTCCGCTTCGAGCAGCGCGAGTTTCTCGCGGTTTTCGGCCAACAGAGCGCGAATCTCGATATCGGCGCGGGGCTGCCCGCCGGCGTGCGTCAGGGCGCGCTCGTAGGCGGCGACCTGTCGCTTCTTCTCCTGGATCACCAGCGGCAGCACCCGCTCCACGGTCATGTAGTGGAACGAGGCGACGTCGGTGGGAAAGGGCAGGACGCGCGGGGGAAGCTCCAGCTCGTCGATGAGGCGTGAGATTCTGCGGGCGTGGTCGGTGCTGATGCCGCCCAGGTCCTGCAGGTGACGCCAGGCCTTCATGGTCGCGGGGGTGACGTAGGGGGTGGCCTCGTTGTCCAGGTGGCGCACGAGGCTGCGGGTCTCGGTCGCCAGGAGCGCGTTGAGTTCGTCCGCCAGGGCCTGCGAGTTCATCACGGGGTGGCCTCCGGGGGGGAGGAAGTGGCCCAGTGTCCAAGTGGCCTTCGGGCCAGGTGCGCGGAAGCGGAGGCATGGATGTTTTTCACGGGGCCACGGGGCCACGGTGCCCCTTGACCACTCTCCCCGCCCGTTGACCACAGGGTCACCCGGCCACTCTCCCTCGTGCCCGGTTGCAGCAGCGTGGCGTGGTCCATCGCGACCTGGGCGAGCAGGCCCGGCAGCAGGCCGGTGAGCAGCACCATCGTGGCGCAGAGCCCCAGCACGCCCCCGGCGCCCGCCGGCGAGGGCACGTCCGCCTGCGCCGATTCGTCCTGACGGAAGGCCATGTAGTACGCCGGCTTCAGGTAGTAGTACAGACTCACCAGCGTGTTGAGCAGCAGCACCACGATGAGCACGAAGCCCGCGCCGTTCTTGCTCATGGCCACCATGAAGTAGACCTTGCCCATGAACCCGCCCAGGCCCGGCATCCCAAAGAGCGAGAGCAGGAAGAGCGTGAGCATCACCGCCAGCACCGGCGAACGACGGATCAGTCCCGCGTAGTCCGTCAGCTCTTCCTGGCCCGAGCGCTGCGCCACCACCGCCGCGACGGTGAAGGCGCCCAAGTTCATGAAGAGATAGACGAGCAGGTAGAAGAGCAGCGCCCCGACCACGAGCGAAGGCGTCAAGTCGCCCGAGGGCTCCTGGTGCGCAAAGAGCACCAGCGACGCAGCCATGATCATGTAGCCGGCGTGGGCGATGGAGCTGTAGGCCAGCAGGCGTTTGATGTTGGTCTGATGCAGGGCCACGAGGTTTCCCCAGGTGGCGGTCACGGCGCCGAGGATGGCGATGCCCACGCCCATGCCGGTGAAGAGTTCGGTGCCGGCCGCCGCTGCGCCGAAGACCTGCATGACGCGGACCAGCAGGCAGATCGCCCCGCCCTTGGAGGCCACCGAGAGGAAAGTGGTGACCGAGACGGGCGCGCCCTGGAAGACATCGGGGCACCAGAAATGCATGGGCACCGCGGAGAGTTTGAAGGCGATCCCGCTGAACATCGCCAGCAGTCCCACCGCCAGCAGCGGCGAGACGCCCTGCGCCTCCACCGCTTTGGCGGCGATGGTGGGCAGGTCCAGGCTCCCGCTCACGCCATAGATCAGCGACATGCCGTAGACCCCCACCGCCGAGGCCGCCGACCCGAAGATGACGTATTTGAGCGAGCCCTCCGAGCCTACGCGCAGGCGCTTGCGCCAGCCCGCCAGCGCGAAGCTCGGCAGCGAGGCGGACTCGGTGGCGATGAGGATCATCAAGAGGTTGTTGGCGCTGCTCATCAGCGCCATGCCGAAGGTCGCCCCCAACAGCAGGCAGAGGAAGTCCGGGCTGTCGGAGGGATCGCTCATGTGCCGCCGCGACACCAGCCACTGCACCACGACCATCGCCACGAAGACCAGCAGAAGGATTTTGAAGAACTGACTGAAGGGATCGACGCTGAGCATGCCGTGGAAGATCGGCTGATTGGGCAGACGGGCGAAGCTGGCCACCGTGGCGGCCACCGCCAGCGTCAGGCTCGCCAGCGCCGCGGCCGCGGGCAGCGCCACCGAGTTGCGGCGGATGAAGGCCACCAGCAGCACGGCGCACATGCCCAGCGCCAGCCAGATTTCAGGCAGAACCAGGGTCAGCGTGTTCCAGTCAGGAATGCGTGGGGTCACAAGAGATTTCCAGCGTCGTTGGAGTGGCCATAGGTTAGCGGAAAACCGCGCAGCTGCGAAATACCTTTCAGAGCCGGTCTGTCCAGAGCACGGTATCCCGACAAGGTGAGCCGCCGATGGACGCCGATGGGATGATTGTTTTTCTATTTCTTATCCGCGTTCATCGGCGCTCATCGGCGGCTGATCGTGAGTTGCTCACCGGCCGAGTCGCGCGAGCAACGCTGCGACGAGCGTTCGACAGGTCGGGGACAGCAGAGGGACACCGGGCTCTGGACAGCCCGGCTCGGTGGTACAGGCCGGCGTGGAAGGCCAGGTTGAAGGCCAGGTTGAAGGCCAGGTCGAAGGCTAGTAGGTGCGGATCAGGCCCACGACGACACCTTGGATCTGGAGCTGGCGGGGTTCGACCCAGAGCGGCTCGAAGGCGGGGTTGGCGGGCTGGAGTCGGATGCGCTGGCCCTCGCGGTAGAAGCGTTTGAGGGTGGCTTCGCCGGTGTCGAGCAGGGCGACGACGGTTTGGCCGTTGCGGGCGGTGTTGGTGCGCTGCACGACGACATAGTCGCCCTCCCGGATCTGGTCCTGGATCATGGAGTCGCCGCGAACGCGGAGGACGAAGGTTCCGTCGGCGGCACCGGGCCGGGTGAAAAGGGCTTCGAGGTCCAGGCTCTCGCGCGACTCGACGGCTTCGATGGGGGAGCCTGCGGCGATGGTGCCCACCAGAGGGAGCTTGGTGTTGCGCTGCTCGTCGGGAAGACGGAGGCTGGGGCTAAGCGTCAAAGAGCGAGCCCTGTGCGGGTCGCGTCGCAGGGCGCCTTTCTTGAGCAGGGCTTCGACGTGCTCGAAGACGGTGACCTTGGTGACGCCCAGTTCCTCGGCCAGCTCCTGGAGCGTAGGCGAATAGCCGCGCGCCAGGCGCAGGTCGCGAATACGGGTGAGGATGTGCAACTGTTTGGGGGTGAGGTTCATCGTCGATCTCCGCAAGTGTGACGGGTGCGGGAACGAAGGCGGGGGGCGAAGCGAGTCGGCCCGCAGAGTTGTAAAGTCGAATGTTGAGCGGAGGGGCATGGGGAACCACGATGTCCGGGGCGCGGACCAGGGGAGCGAGGGTGGCGGGTTTGGCGGGAGCGAGCCGGGGTCTCCTGCCCAGACGGACCCATAATGCTAAGCTGCCGCCGCCCTGGGAGGTATCGCCCTGAGCTGTCCCCGGGGGTCTGAGGCTCGACTGTTTGGAGAGTGCCCCACCTTTGGCATAGTAGCTCTGGGTGAAGTCGCCGCCGGGTCCGAGTAAGACGATGGGGTTGGCCATGATGGTGGTTCCTGTGGGGCACGGCTGGTGGACACCCCCAATTGCTGGTGGGCAGTGTACCGTGATCGCCAACAGTTTCGACCAATGGCCAAGCGGGGCTTGAAAGTTTGAACCGCATTTTGTACGGGAGATGTTAACCTAAACCTTTACGAACGTCAAGAGGGGATTTCAACGTGTGAAAGCGGCAATGTTTATCGCGCTTTCTGAGGTAAAGATGGTCTTTAAAGGGGCTTGGCGTTATCGGGCTAAGGGCTTGGCGGAGGGCGAACGTTCTACCCCGACGCTGCGCACCGCTTCAAAGGCGGGCTTGAGTTTTAGCTCGCGATCCAGTAACAGGGCGTGATTGGTGCGGCCTTTGACGGGATGGTTGTTGAGCCAACTGCGTCCGTCGTGCGCGCCCCAGAAGCTCACGCGCTCGATCTGGTCGTCGAACTCAAGGAAGACGGAGAACCATTCACGGTAGCGCTGCGCCTGGGCGGCGGCGACTTCCGGGGGCAGGCCCTCTTTGTAGGGGTCGCTCTCGGGCGGGCCGATGAGCACGTCCATGTCCAGCTCGGTGATGTGCAGGGGAAGGCCCAGCGAGGCGGCGTCGGTGAGTAATTGACGGAGTTGTTCGGAGTTGGGGTGGTTGAGGCGCCAGTGACCCTGAATGCCCACGGCGTGGATGGGCGTGCCGCGCTGGAGCAGCTCGCGGAGGAAAGCGACCATGCGTTTTCGCTTGGCGGCGCGGGGCCAACCGTAGTCGTTGTAGATGAGCTTGAGATTGGGGTCGATCTCGTGCGCCATGCGGAAGGCGAGTTCCACGTAGTCGTCGCCGATGGCTCGGCGCCATGGGGTATCGCGGAGCGGATGAGCAGCCTTGTCGTCGTCGGTGATCGCTTCGTTGACCACGTCCCAGGCGAGGATTTTGCCGCGGTAATGCTCGAGCACCGCGGTCATGTGCGTGCGCATGTGGTGCAGGGCCTGCTCGCGGGAGAGGGGCTTGCCCGCGGCGTCGGCGGCGGCCCAGGCGGGGGTCTGGATGTGCCAGACGAGGGTGTGGCCGAAGACCGCCAGGTTGTGCTGCTGGGCGAAGTCCATCAGCGCATCGGCGGTGGTGAAGTCAAAGACGCCCGGCTGACGCTGGATGCTCACCCACTTCATGGCGTTCTCCGCGGTGACGCAGTTGAAGTGACGGGCGATCCAGGCGAGGGTCTGTTGCTGCTCAGCTTCGTCGGGCGGGAAGAGTTTGCTCGACAGGCTCGACCCAACCAGGAACGAGCCTGCGAAGGCGTCCTTCAGGGGTGGGGCGTCCAAGGCGTGGATCGGGGGAGAGGTGGTTATGAGCGATAGAGCGTAAAGGAGGGTGATGTGCAGCATAGGTCAACATGGTAGTCCAACGCTTTGCGGGGAGCGCTTGCTGATGGCTCTGCGGCGGTGTGCGATTGCTCGGCGGTCACGTGGAGGATAGGCTATTGAATGATCCCCCATCCAGGAGACACGTCATGCTCGAGGTCTATGAACAGCTCAAGAAACAAGTGATGGAAGTGGAAGAGGACGTGAAGAAGGCGGCGGGCGGGAACAAGGCGGCGGGAACGCGCGTGCGCAAGAGCATGCAGGAGATCAAGAACACCGCCCAGACGCTGCGTGTGAAGGTGCTGGAAACGCGCGAGGCGACGTCTGGCTAAACGGAGGAGCAACGGGGGTTTAATCGCTTTTTTCGGGGCGATGCGCCAGCGCTGCGGTCGCCGGTGCGGTGGTTGGCCTGTCATCCCACACTTTTCCTTGGACGCTTATGCCCCCATCGCTGGTGTTTGATCTGAGCGGAATCGACTTGAACAGAGTGCTGGTGGACGCTGCGGGAATCGAAGCGGTCAATCCGCATCGACCTCCCTTCCGCATGCTCGACGCGATTGTCTATGTGGACGAATCGGCCGGGCACGGTGTGGCCTACAAGGACGTGCGCAGCGATGAGTTCTGGGTGTCGGGCCACATCCCGGGCAGGCCCATCTTCCCCGGCGTTCTGATGATCGAAGCCGCGGCTCAATTGGCCAGTTACCTGACCATGATGTACCGCATGAAAAGCGGGGACAAGCGTTTTTTGGGGTTCTTGGCGGCGGACGGCTTTAAGTTCCGCGGGCAGGTGGTGCCGGGCGATCGCTTGTACATCCTCAACAAGGAGATCGAGTTTCGCCCCGGTCGCAAGTTCGTCAGTCTGACGCAGGGTCTGGTCAACGGCTCGATGGTCTTCGAGGGGCAGGTGACGGGGATGCCGTTCTGAGGCTTGTCTAAAGCGATCTTCGGCGAGCGTCTGGCACCGATCGACCGGGCAGGGTTTGACCGTTCTCTCCGCGACCGCTACATTGTCGGTTCAGCGGGAAACGCACAGAAAACAGGGAAATCGTCGTTTGCTCATCGTCGCTCAACAAGCTGCCGACCCCGGTCTTCAGACCGTCGCGCCGGTGTTGTTCTACGCCTTTGCGGGTCTGTGCGTGCTCAGCGCGTGGGCCATCGTGGTCAGCCAGAGCGTGGTGCGCATGGCGGTGTATCTGCTGCTGACGCTCGGGGGCGTGGCGGGGCTTTACTTCATGCTCGACGCGGAGCTGCTCGGGGCGATCCAGCTGATCGTCTACGCCGGCGGCACGCTGATCCTGATCGTGTTCGGCGTCATGCTCACCAGCGGGAACCCGTTCCTCAAGCTCGTGCCCAAGGCTTGGGAGGTCTCGGTCGCCTGTTTCCTTTCGCTGGCGATCATGGGCCTGCTTCTTTTTGCCAAGGTGCAGACTTCGCTGCCCCCAGCTGCGGAGCTGGGCGCGACGGCGCAGAAATACGACCAGGTCCATCTCGTGGGCAGGGCCTTGCTCAGCCAGTATCTCGTTCCCTTCGAGGTGGCGGCGGTGCTGCTGCTGGTGGTCATGGTCGGAGCAGCGTACATGGCACGCAGGAGAGCGAAATAGGGTCGGGGGTGCGGGGATCGGGGATCGGCGTGCCGATCCAAGACCCCGATCCCTGAACCCCGGACCCCGAACCCCATCATGAGCCCCGTCTTCCACATCAGCCTGCACCACTTCCTGATCGTCTCGATGCTCCTGGTGGGCGCGGGCGTGGCGACCATGCTCACCAAGCGCAACGCCATCGGCATCCTCATCGGCGTGGAAATGCTCCTCAACGCCGCGGGCGTGAACTTCGTGGCCTTCAATCACTTCCTCTGGCGCGGCGTGGACGGGCAGCCCGTGATCGATGGCCTGATCTTCACCATGTTCATCATCGTGCTCGCCGCCGCTGAGGCTGCGGTCGCACTGGCGATCTTCCTGAACTACTACAACAACTTTTCGACCGTGGACGTTGAGAAGGCGGACGAACTCAAAGGATAAGGTCCAGGGTCTAGGGTCAAAACTCCGGACTGAGGCCTTGGAATCTTTCACCTTAGACCTGAGACCCCGGACCTTGGCCCCTCTGATCCCATGACCCCCACGCAACAGACCATCCTGACGCTGCTGCTGACCGCTCTGGCGCTGCCGCTGGGCACCAGCGTGCTGCTCACCTTCGCCACGCGCAGGCTCCTCTTCCGGGCGGCGGGTCCGCTGTCGACGCTGGTCATGGCTGGCGGTTTCGCCTGCTCGGTCTACGCCCTGTGGCTCTGGTACTCGATGACCCCGGAGGCGCGCACGCCCATCACCTGGTCGGTGCAGTGGGTCGCGCTGCCCTCCTTCGGCGACGGCGCGGGCCTTTACCTGGGCGTGCTCATCGACGGCCTGACCATGGCCATGATGCCCATGGTCACGCTCATCTCCAGCCTGGTGCATCTCTACTCCATCGGGTACATGCACGGCGATAAGCGTTACAACCGCTTCTTCTCCTATCTTTCGCTCTTTACCTTTTCGATGCTGGGCATCGTCCTGGGCAACAGCATCATCACGCTCTTCGTCTTCTGGGAACTGGTGGGCCTGACGAGCTACCTGCTCATCGGGTTCTGGTTCGAGAAGCGCGGCCCGCAGCTGGCGTGCAAGAAGGCCTTCGTCATGAACCGCGTGGGCGACATGGGCTTTCTCGTGGGCTTTGGCATCCTCTTCTACAAGTTGGGGGGCCAATTGTTTCTTCCGGGGGTCGGTGAGCAGGGCACCGGCGGCATGTTCGAGGCCATCCAACTGCTGATCGAGGCCAACGGCAATTCCGTCACCCACCCCGGGTCCGACAACTGGTGGCTCACCGCCGCGGGCATCGGCCTGTTCTTCGGCGCCATCGGCAAGAGCGCCCAGTTTCCCCTGCACACCTGGCTCCCCGACGCCATGGAAGGGCCCACCCCCGTCTCCTCCATCGTCCACTCCGCCACCATGGTCGCTGCCGGCGTCTACCTCACCGGTCGCCTCTACCCCATCCTCACCCCGGGGGCGCACCTCTTCATCGCCACCATCGGACTGGTCACCCTGGTCATGGCCGCCTGCATGGCACTGGTCATGACCGACATCAAGCGCGTCCTGGCCTACTCCACCCTCTCGCAACTGGGCTACATGATCCTGGGCCTGGGCGCCGGCGCTTACACCTTCGCCCTCTTCCACCTCATCACCCACGCCTTCTTCAAGTGCTGCCTGTTCCAGTGCTCCGGCAGCGTCATCCACGCGGCCCACCACGAGCAGGACATGCGGCAGTACGGCGGACTGATCCGCAAGATGCCCATCACCGCCCTGTGCTACTTCATCTGCACCCTGGCCATCGCCGGCGCGTCGGTCCCCTTCACCTACATCGCCATCTCCGGCTACTTCTCCAAGGACGGCATCATCGCCGGCACCATCAACTACGGCGAGCAGGTCGCCTCCGTCGTCCCCTGGGCTCACCTCTTCTTCTGGGGCCCGACCGCCGTGGCTTACCTCACCGTCTTCTACATGGCACGCAGTTTCGCCCTGACCTTCCTGGGCAAGCCGCGGAATCAGCACCTCTTCGACCACGCCCACGAAGCCCCCGCCTCCATGCTCATCCCGCAGGCGGTGCTCGCCCTGATGGCCATCCTTTCCGTCCCCTCGATCCTCCCCTTCCTCAAGCTCATCACCGACTCCACCCCCGCAGTCGACTGGGTGCAGCAGACCGCGGACCTGGAGCACGGCCACGCCATGCACCTCACGCACGCCTACCTGCTCCAGGGCCTGGCCTGGGTCCTCATGCTCGTGGCGGGCATCGCGATCTACTCCCCCGGAATGGTCATCGCCTCGAAGATCGCCTCACTTCCGGGGGTGAACCTGCTCTACAAGTGGGCGCACAACAAGTTCTACTTCGACGCCCTGTACGACGTGTTCGGCGTCGCCTGCGCCAAGGGCTTTGCCAACCTCTGCGGCGCGGTGGACAAGTATCTCGTGGACGGGCTGGTCAACCTGGCGGGCTACGTCGGACGCGGCGCCGCCTGGGCTGCGGGACTCTTCGATAACCAAGCCGTCGACGGCGCGGTCGCCGGCGCTGCTGCCCTGGCCACCTCCAGCGGCAACCTCCTCCGCAGCACACAGCCCGGCCGCATTCGCATCTACGTCCTGATGCTCTTTTCCTCCGCCACGCTCGTGACTTTGATGGTCGTGATCGCAGCGGTAGCTTTGAGGTGACGAGTCGCTGGTCACCAGTCACTCTTGGGAACCCACGCCATGCACGCCTTGCTCAACTGGATGATCTTCACCCCCTGCATCGGCGCTCTGCTCTGCCTGGCCTGTCCCTCGAAGGATCTGGCGCGCAAGCTCGCCCTGCTCACCACGCTCGTGACGCTGGCGATGAGCGTCGTGCTCGCCGTGAACTTCGACTACGACAGCACCGGCGTCCAGTTCGAGTCCGCGCTCTCCTGGATCAGCGCCATCAACGTCGAGTATCGCACCGGGGTGGACGGCCTGTCCCTGCCGCTGGTCCTGCTCACCACCGCCCTGTCGGTGCTCGTGGTGATCGCGGCCTTCTCCGTCGAGAAGGCGGTGCAGGCCTTCATGGCGCTCTACCTCTTTCTCATGACCGGGATGCTCGGCGTGTTCCTCTCGCTGGACCTCTTCCTCTTCTACGTCTTCTTCGAGGTCTCGCTCCTGCCCATGTACTTCCTGATCGGCGTCTGGGGCGGCCCCCGCAAGGAATACGCCGCCATCAAGTTCTTCCTCTACACGCTCGCCGGCTCCATATGCCTGCTCGTGGTCATGCTGGGCATCTACTTCTTCACCGCCCAGGCCAACGCCGGGCAGAACACTTGGAGCATCATCGCCCTGCAGACTCAGCCCTCGATCACCGCCCTCTTCGCACGCGGCGGCGAGCACTGGGTCTTCGCGCAGTGGGCCTTCTGGTTAACTCTCATCGCCTTCATGATCAAGCTCCCGGGCGTCCCCTTCCACACCTGGCTCCCCGACGCTCACGTCGAGGCGCCCACGCCCATCTCCATGATCCTCGCCGGCGTCCTGCTCAAGATGGGCGGCTACGCCATGATGCGCATCACCTGGCCCTTCTTCCCCGACGCCGCGGAGCTCTTCTGGGTCTGCGTCGCCACCCTGGGCGTCATCGCCATCCTCTACGGCGCGCTCTGCGCCATGGCGCAGACCGACTGGAAGAAGCTCGTGGCCTACTCCTCCGTCTCCCACATGGGCTACGTCACCCTGGGCATCGCCGTGCTCAACCGCACCGGGTTCGACGGCGCTTACTTCCAGATGATCGCCCACGGCATCACCAGCGCCATGATGTTCTTCATGGTCGGCGTCGTCTACGAACGCGCCCACCACCGCGACCTGGACCGTCTGGGCGGCCTGTGGCTGAAGTTCCCCGCCTACGGCGGATGGTCGCTTCTCTGTTTCTTCGCGGGCATGGGCCTGCCCGGGCTCTGCGGGTTCGTCGGCGAAGTCATGGTCCTGCTGGGAACCTTCGAGGCCGCCAAGACCGGCGGCGTCGGAGCCGACAAGCTCTACCTCGTCTACACCCTGGGCATCCTCGCCGCCTCGGGCGTGGTGCTCACCGCGGGATACATCCTCTGGATGTTCCAGCGCGTCTACATGGGTCTGCCCAAGCCCGACTACGATCACTACGAGCCCGTCAAGGCGCGCGAGTATCTGGTCATGTCCGTCCTGGGGTTTGCTGCGCTGCTCTTTGGCGTGGTCCCGATGATCCTCTTCTGGGCCACCGGCAGCACCTTCAAGGGCCTGATGGAGATCATCGCGGTGCAGTGAGTCCGTCGTGTGGCTCGCTCGCGCCGCGCGTGGGTCACGGACACGACTTGCCATGCGAGCGATCCAGGACACCATCGTGGCGATCGGTTCGCCCAGCGGTTCCGCGCCGCGCGCGTTGGTGCGGTTGAGCGGACCGGCGATCCACGCTGTTCTTGCCGCGATGGGGCTGACCCACCTGACGCCGCGCTGTCTGACGCCCGGTCGTCTGCGGCTTGACGAGGTGGCGCTGCCCGCGCTGGCAGCGGTGTTCGACGCCCCGGCCACCTACACCGGGCAGCCCATGGCGGAGCTTCAGTTCGTGGGGAACCCCACGCTCGCCCGGCGCGTGGTGCGGCGGTGCCTCGACGCAGGTGCCCGGCCGGCGGAGCCGGGCGAGTTCACCTTCCGCGCTTTCCTCGCCGGCAAGCTCGACCTCACCCAGGCGCAGGGCGTGGCCGACACCATCGCGGCGCAGAGCGACGCCCAGCTCCGTGCCGCCGCCGCCCTGCGTGAGGGCGCCCTGGGTCGGACCGCGGCCCGGATCGCCGACGACTTGGCGAACCTCCTGGCCCTGGTCGAGGCGGGCATCGACTTCACCGATCAGGAGGACGTCACACCCATCGCGCCCCGGAAGCTGGAGCAGGCGATCGTCGATCTGCGCCGCGAGGTTGATTCGTTGCTGCGACGGAGCGCCGCGTGGAGCAGCGTGGAATCGCTGCCGCGGGTCGTGCTCGTGGGCAGGCCCAACGCGGGCAAGAGCACCTTGTTCAACGCGCTGCTGGGCCGCCCCCGCGCCCTGGTGTCGGCAATCCCGGGCGCGACCCGCGACGTGCTGGAGGAGCCGATCACGCTCGGCGACGCCCAGGTGATGCTCTGCGACCTGGCGGGGCTGGACAAGGCGATCACCGCGCTGGACCACGACGTGCAGGCGGCGGCGCGGCGGGCGATCGACCGGGCGGACCTGGTCCTGCTGCTGCACCCGGCGGAAGACGAGGCGGCGCCGCGGCTGGCGGCGTCCGCGGTCCTCCTCGTGCGCAGCAAGGACGACGCGGGACGATTCGCCGGCTCGGTCAGCGCCGCCACGGGTCGAGGATTGGCGGAGCTGCGCCTGCGCATCGCCGACCGGGTCCTTGGGGCGCGGGCGCACAAGGGCAGCGAGGCGGCGGCGCTGCATCCGCGTCACGAGCGGGCGCTGCGCGAAACCAGTAAGCGGCTGGCGCACGCCTTGCGCGCCACCTCCAGCGAGTTGACCGCCGCGGAGCTGCGCGGGGCGCTGGATGCGCTGGGCGAGCTGACCGGACGCTGCACCGCCGACGACCTGCTGGGCCGGGTCTTCGCGCGATTCTGCATCGGCAAGTGATTCACACCGGGAAAGAGTTGCACAGGATCACAGGATGGACCGGATAAGATGGGCACGACACCGAGGATCGATGTGATTGATCCTGTCCATCCTGTGATCCTGTCAAGCATGAATTAGGCATGCCCGACGAACTTCCACGCATCACGAACCGCAGGGCGTTCCACGACTACTTCGTGCAGGAGAAGGTCGAGTGCGGCGTGGTGCTCACGGGCAGCGAAGTCAAGAGCGTGCGCAGCGGTCAGGTGCAACTGGGCCAGGGTTTTGCGCGGGTGGAGGACGAAGGGCGAACGCTGATGCTTCACGGCGTGGACATCGCGGCCTACTCCCACGCCGGCCCCACGACCAGTCACGAACGCGCCCGCCCCCGCAAGCTGCTGGCGCACAAAAGGCAGATCAAGAGCCTGATGGGTCGCGCCACGAGCAAGGGCACGACGCTCGTGCCGCTGGCGATGTACTTCTCGCGCGGGTTCGTCAAGGTGGAGCTGGGCGTGTGCGTGGGCAAACAGTCACACGACAAGCGCCAGGACCTCAAGACGCGTGAGGCCAAACGCGCCATTGAACGGGGCATGACACGCAAGCGATTGGGGTAAGAACGGGATGCTGGCGGACCCGGCGGCGCCGAGCGTCATGAAGAAGCGTTGACGATGTTGATCCGGGTTCGATTGCTGCCTCCGTTCTCGCCCACGGCGCCGTTTCGGAACCCGAAGCACCTTGCGACGCTCCGCGAGGCGGGGATCGAATGCGTGCCCGCACAGACGCCGGGGCGGGCGGACCTGTTGGTCACGGGGCGTCTGAGCAAGCGGGGTCATCTCGCGTTGAGTTGGCGATACGGTCTGACGCCGATCTTGGTCTGGACCGACGAGCCGCGACACGATTTCGCCTTCGTGTCGCGTCGTCGCGGGTGGGGCGTGATCGCCGAGGCGCACTTCATGAACTGCTATACGCAGGACGTGTTCACGGACCACTTCCGATTCGCGCTCAAACGTCCGATGGTCCCGATGCTGAGCCAGGCGAACCGCCCCGCGCTGCGCAGCGGGCGGGGCATCGCGTTGCTGACCTACCGGCAGGGCGCGAAGAACTGGAGCGGGCGATCCGTGCCATGACCGTCGCGGAGTTCCGCGTGCGCCTCAATCGCTGCAACGAGGTCTACAACCGTGCGATGACGCAGGACCTGGCGGCGGCGTCGCACCGACGCATGATGCAGCGGCTGATCGACCGCATCGGCGCCATCGCCCGTCGATAACCCCGCGCAACCGAGGGTTCGAGTCGCTACCTTGGGGACCATGCCGCGACTGGCGCGACTGCTGCTGCTGTGTTTCTTGGCGAGCCTGGGCAACATCGTGGTGGGCCGGGGCATCTATTTTTTCATGAAGCGGGAGCACACGTTCGGCGACGAGGGAAACCTGGCGCTGGCGACGGGGATCGGCCTGGCGTACGTGCTCGGGGCGCTGCCGAGCCACCGTCTGGCGGCCCGGCTGGGCGAACGCAGGCTGATGCTGCTCAACGCGGCCGGTCAGGCGCTGGCGATGCTCACGATGGCGCTCTGGCCCACGCTGCCGGTCCTGATCCTCGCCAACGTGGCGTTCTCGTTCCTGATCGGGATGTTCTGGCCCTTGGCGGAGAGCTACGTCACCGCCGGCCGCGGCGCGGTGGACACCAGCAGGGCGGTGGGCTATTTCAACTTCGCCTGGTCCAGCGCGGTGGTGGTGGGCGTGGCGATCATCGGGTCGCTGCTGTGGCTCTGGTCCGAGGCGATCTTCGCGTTGGGGGTGGCCACGAGCCTGAGCGTGATGGCGCTGGGCGTGGCGCTCGAGGCTCGTCCGGCGCACCTGCACGAGGACGACCCGCAGCGGCCCGACGAACAGACGCTGTCGAACTACCGCACGCTGCTCAGCGGCGGTCGCTGGCTTCTGTTGGCCAGTTACGCCACGCTCTTCGTGCTGGCGCCGGTGATGCCGCGGATCATGGCGGGCCTGGCGGTGAGCGTCTGGCTGGCGACGCTGCTCTACAGCCTGATCGATCTGTGCCGCTTCGTCGCGTTCCTGGGCATGCGCTTCACCCACCGCTGGCACGGGCGGGGCGACATCCTGATGGCGGCGGCGCTGATCATGCCGGCGAGTTTTTTCGTGGTGCTCGGCGGCGAAGGTCTGCGGTGGGTGATCCCGGGGCTGATCGTGTTCGGTCTGGCGCAGGGGGTGATCTACTACGCGGCGCTGTACTACGCGATGGTGGTGCAGAACGCGTCGGTGGAGGGCGGCGGGACGCACGAGGCGCTGATCGGCATGGGTTTCACGCTAGGCCCGTTGACGGGGCTGGCGGGCGCGCTGCTGCCGATGGCCGGCGAACGGTGGGGCCCGATGCTCGGGGCCACGCCGCTGCTGGCGGTGTGCGTGGTCGGCGCCCTGGCGCACCTGGCGCGGCTGGGCCGGGCTCGTTAAGCGTGCTTGTGCACGGATTCGTCCACGACGTGTTTCGTGGCGATGGGGCTCAGCGGCGTCTTGACGTTCGGATGATCCATGGAGTAGGGGCTGCCCTGCCGCGGGGCGACGTGGCGTACGCCGTTGGCGATGACTCTGCGGACGTGGGCGTCGTGGTAGGTGGGAAAGGTCTCGTGCCCGGGGCGGAAGTAGAAGATGCTGCCTTTGCCGCGGCTCCAGCAGCAGCCGGAGCGGAACACTTCGCCGCCCTCGAACCAGCTGATGAAGACCAACTCGTCGGGCGCGGGGATGTCGAAGAACTCGCCGTACATCTCTTCGTGGGGCAGCTCGAAGTATTCGGGCAGCCCGTCGGCGATGGGGTGGCCGGGGTTGATGCTCCAGATTCGTTCGAGCTCGCCAGCCTCGCGCCACTTGATGGCGCAGCTGGTGCCCATGAGTTTTCTGAAGACTTTCCCGCCGTGGCCCGAGTGCAGAACGATCAGGCCCATGCCCGACAGCACGCGGTTCTGGACCCGCTCGGCCACCGTGTCCTGGACGAGATGGTGCCCGGCGTGGCCCCACCAGACCAACACGTCGGTCTGACGCAGCACCTCCTCGGTCAAGCCGTGCTCGGGCTCCTGCAGCGTGACGGTGCGGACCTGCGCCGCCTCGCCTAGGTGTTCGCGGATGCCTTGGGCGATGCAACCGTGCATGCCCTGCGGGTAGAGCTGGCGGACCAGTTCGATCTTGTTCTCGTGGATGTTCTCGCCAAAGACGGTGACTTGGAGTGGGGGCATGTGAGGGGTTGGGGGTTGGGGGTTAGGGTTGGCAGGAAGCCGGGGATTTACTCGTCCACGGATTGGCGGCGTTAGAACGGACCGCAGCGCGGTTGTCGCAAAGGGTCGCGCTCACCACTATGCGGATTTCCGGGGTCGCCGCAAGCGTGCGTGGGGTTGAGCGTGGGGCTATATTCTGGGTCGGATTCGTCCGACGTAGAGAATCGGCGTCGGACGGCACTGTTATAGGGACCTGAGCATGCGTATCACGATGGTCGGCACAGGCTACGTCGGACTGGTCACGGGCACCTGCTTTGCGAACACCGGCAACGACGTGACCTGCCTGGACGTGGATCAGTCGAAGATCGACAAACTCAACAAGGGGATCAGCCCGATCTACGAGCCGGGGCTGGACGAGCTGATCCAGCGCAACACGAAGGCGGGTCGGCTGCACTTCAGCACCGACAAGCAGGCGGCGTACGAGAGTGCCGAGATCATCTTCATCTGCGTGGGCACGCCCAGCGACGAGCAGGGCCGGGCGGATCTGAAGTACGTCCTGGCCGCCGCGTCGGACATCGGCCAAGCCATCGAGGCTGCGCCGCAGGGCGAGGACCGCCGAGCTCGCATCGTGGTGATCAAGAGCACCGTTCCCGTGGGCACCAACGCCAAGGTGAAAGCCGCGATCGCCGCCAAGACGAAGAAGCCCTTCCGCATGGCGTCGAACCCCGAGTTCCTCAAGGAGGGGGCTGCGATCCGGGACTTCAACCGTCCCGACCGCGTGGTGATCGGCTGCTCCGACAAGGGCACCGGCGACCGCCTGCGCGACCTGTACGAGCCCTTCGTCCGACAGGGCAATCCCATCTTCATCATGGACATCCCCTCCGCGGAGATGGTCAAGTACGCCTCCAACGCCATGCTCGCCACGAAGATTTCTTTCATCAACGAGATCGCCAATCTCTGCGAGGCCTACGGCGCCGACATCGACGAGGTCCGCCGCGGCATGTGCAGCGACAAACGCATCGGCAATCAGTTCCTCTACCCCGGGCTGGGCTACGGCGGGTCGTGCTTCCCCAAGGACGTGCTCGCCTGCGTCTCGATGGGCGAAGAAGCCCGGACCGAGGTGCAGCTGCTCCGCTCCGTCCACCTGGTCAATCAGGCGCAGCGGCAGACCTTCATCGCCAAGATCGACAAGCACTACGGCAAGCTCGGCGGGCTCTCGAACAAGCGCTTCGCGGTCTGGGGCATCGCCTTTAAGCCCGGCACCGACGACATCCGTGAAGCCCCCTCGATCACCATCATGCAGCACCTGCTCGCCCATGGAGCGACGGTGACCGCCTACGACGCGGTGGCGCACGAGACCTGCAAGCGAGTCCCGGGCGTGGGCGAGAAGATCGTTTTCGCCGCCGACGCCATGAGCGCCCTGCCGGGCGCGGACGCCCTGGTGATCTGCACCGACTGGGACGAGTTCCGCCACCCCGACTTCGAGGCCATCAAGTCGCGCATGAAAACCCCCGTGGTCTTCGACGGACGCAACCTCTTCCGCATCGACGCCATGCGCGACGCGGGCTTCACTTATTACAGCGTCGGCCGCGACGAGGTGAAGTGACGGCTGCGACGCCGTGGTATATTCGGTGTGTCGCCATGACCCTCACCCACGACAGCTTCGCGCCCGGCGACCGCGTCACCGTCACGCAGCAGATCCCCCAGCGCAGCAGAGTCTGGACCACCACCTTCGCGGGCAAGGTCGTCCGCTTCGAGCAGCGTAAAACCGGGTCGTGGTTCGCGCACAGCCGCCACGACAAACTCTGGCTCGACCGATTGGTCCTTCAGAAAGACGACGGCGAGATCGTCGTCTGCAACCTCGACCAGTACACCCACGTCCATAAGCACGCCTGACCCCCACAAGCCGGGGATGTACCCATCCCCAGATCGCGGAGGGGTGCAACGGGGCAAGCGAGCGCCTGGAGAATCCGGACGAGAGCATCCGGGGATGAGCACATCCCCGGCTTAGGCGCCGCGCAGGCGTTCCTGGGCGCGACGCTTGGCGTCGAGCAGGCGACTGGTCGCGTCGGCCTGATCGGCGGCTGGAGGGGCTGCGGTGGGCGCCTCGAAACGCGGGGCCTCGGTGGCGGCGCCCACGGCGGAGGCGAAGTCCTCGCTCGCCTTCGCGTCCGGGGCGGCTTCGAACTTGCGCGAGCTGGGCGGGGGCGGCGCGGCGGGGCTGTGGTGCTCACGCACCACCGCGGCACGCTTCTCTTTCAGGGCCGCCAGCGTCGCACCGGCCTCCACCGGTCGAGGCTTGAACCACTCGACCCAGGCGCGCGCCTCGTCGGCCAAAACGTCGCGCATGCCCGCGAAGTCCCAGGCGATGCGTCGCACCGCCACGTCGATGAGCAGCAGCGCCAGGAGCCAGGCCAGCAGCGTGCGCCAGAGCGGCCGAATCGACCGCGAGGCGGTGAGGCTCTGTCGCGAGAAGAGCGGCGGAGGTTCCTCGGCGGTGGGGTCGAGCACGCGCCCGCCGGTCAACGCCGCGATCTGCTCGAGCAGCGGACGGTTGGACGTGAAGCGTCGCAGCTCCGCGCCGGGCGGGCGCGTGGTTCCGCCGATGATCGTCTGCGCCTGCGTGGGATCGCTGGGGTTGGCGGCGAAGAGATTGACGATGTAGTTGCCCACCTGGTCGGCGGGGAGGTCGGCCTCGTAGACGCCCGGGCCGGTCTGACTGAGCGTAACGCGATGCGGCGACCCGTCGGGCTTGAGCACCGTCCCCACGACCTGCATGAAGTTCTGGAACCCTTTGTTCTCCTGGCCCGGGGCGTCGAGTCGAAGGTGAAGGCGGTCGTTGCGGATGGTGGAAGCCAGATCGAAGGCCCTGCTGGCTGACGGCCGCGCCACGGCGCGGGTCAGCCTCGCCCAGAAGTCGCCGTACCCCGGCCAGGAGAGCCAGGCGGCGGCCCAGCGATTGGTCGCGTCGGAGGTGAACGCAGCGGTTCGGCCCAGGCCCACCTGCCAGTGCGCAAAGAGCGGTTCGCCCTCGGGCCCGAGCATCGGCGTGAACACCCGTGGATCGTTCTTGTGCCCGGTGAGCACCAGCCCCGTCAGCGTCGGGCTCTGCGCCAGCCCGGTGATGATCGGCGAACCGGTCTGCACATGCCGAGGCGTGAAGGGTTTCTCCTTGATCAGGTTCTTGCGGATCGTGCGCGCTTCCTTGACGAAGATCTTCGGCAGGTTGTTCGGGTTGGTCACGGGGTAGTAGTTCCCGCCCGCCATCGTGGCGATCTGCGAGAGCAACTGCCCGTTCACGTCGTCGCCCACGCCCACGGTCGAGAGCGTGATCCCCGCCTTCTTCATGTCGCCCACGATCTTGAACCACTGAGCGTCCTGGCTCTGCCCGTCGGTGAGCACGATGACGTGCTTGACCGCCGCGTCCTGCGCCTTGAGCGGCGCCAGGGTCTGGTACGCCTCGACCATGCCCGGGTACATGTTCGTCCCGCCCCCGGGCTGCACCGAGCGGACCTGACCGGCGATGCTCTTGGGATTGGTCACCGGCGTGAGGCTCACCACCCACTGGGCGCTGTCGTCGAAGACCACCACGCCCACCAGGTCCTGCGGGTAGAGCGTGGAGATCGCCTGCACCGCGGCCTCGGCGGCGATCTCCAGCTTGGAATACTGCGAGCCGGTCACGCCCGAGGCCATCGACCCGGACCGGTCGATCACCAGCACCAGCGCCCCGGAGGGCAGGATCGTCTGGCTGGGAATCTGGCACTCCACGGGAAGGATGCGGTCGATGGGCGATCCGGTCCAGCCGCCGGCCGCGAAACTGTCGGGCCCGCCGACCATCACCAGTCCGCCGCCCACCTCGCTCACGTACTGCGCCAGCATGCGCTGCTGGGGCGGGGGGATCAGTTCCGCCGGCACGTTCTGCAGGAACACCGCGTCGTAGCGCTGCATCGCCGTGAGCGTCGAGGGCGCCCCCGCGGCGGGCATCACCTCCAGGTCGATGCCGTGCTCCCGCAGCGCCTGGGGCAGGATGTCGCCCGGGCCCGAGCCCAGGTTGTCCAGGATCAGCACTCGGCCCTTGCCCTGCACCAGCGTGAAGGCCTCGGCGCGGTTGTTGGCGG
This sequence comes from uncultured Phycisphaera sp., assembly GCA_964496285.1. Classification (GTDB taxonomy): domain Bacteria; phylum Planctomycetota; class Phycisphaerae; order Phycisphaerales; family Phycisphaeraceae; genus CAZBXW01. The sequence goes on along the minus strand of CAZBXW010000001.1, from coordinate 504,770 downwards.
TGACCGTGTCCGCCCCCTTGGACTCAAACACAGCCTCGAAGCGCGACGGCCCGGACTGACCCAGCGGCAGCTGCAGCAGGCGCACGCAGACGTAGCGCGCCGTCTGCGCCTGGGCGTCCTGCGCCGCCTCGACCGAATCATCGCGCGACCAGTCCTCCACCGCGATCGACGCCGCGTCGCTGGGCGTCGTGGGCGAGAGGTCCACGACCTCGTCGTCGCGCTTCAGAAACAGCAGACCCTCGCTGGGCCCCGTGGCGCGGAGCACCACGCGCAGCGCCGCGGTCTGGCCCTGCCGCGCTTCCGTCGGGGCGTGCACCGCTTCGAGCTGCACCTCGTTCTCCAGCCGGTACTCCACGGGCAAAACGTCCACCGGGATCCCCGCGGCCTTGGCCTCCCGCGCCGCCGCCAGCAGTTCGCCCTTGAGCTGCCCGCCGCTGTCCGTGTCGTTCCCGTCGCTCATGAGCACCAGGCGCTTGCCGCTGTCGGGCGGGAACAGCGCCATCGCCAACCGCAGCGCCGAGGCGGTGTCCGAGCCTTCCACCGGTTCGCCCAGCGCCTCGGTGGCGGCGTCGAAGGCCACGTGCGGCATCGCTCGCACCGTCGGCTTGCCGTCGAACGAAACCACCCCGATCCGGTCGTCGTTCTTCTTCTGCTTCGCCGCCCGCGCCAGCAGATCGTCGCTCCACGCCTGGATCGTCTGCTGCGTCTGCCCCCCGGAAGCCCCGGAGGCCCCAGAGGCCCCGCCCGGCACGGTGGCGCCAGGCTTCGGTCCGCTGGCGAACCGCGTCACCGACTCGCTGCGGTCGAGCACCGCCACCACGGTCAAATCCTCGTGCCAGCGCACCGCCTGAACCCCCGCGAGCATGAGCACCAGAAGCACCAGCACCAGCAGTCGCACGCCCAGGGCGGTCCACCGCCGCGCCCCCTCGAGCGTGCCCAGACTGCGCAGCCCGAGATAGACGACCGGAATCGCCAGCAGCAGCAGCCAGAGATAGACGGGTTGGTCAAAGCGGAGCATGGGGGGATCAGGAATGATGAACGCGGAATACGGAATGTCCAACGAATGTTGAAGGTCAAATGATCAGTCAGACGACCCGGTGTCCCATTCATCATTCCTCATTGTTCGTCCGCTGTTCCTTGCCCATTGAACATTGAGACTGGTTTCACCTCGGCGCCGCCGGCGCGCCGGAGGGTTTCGTCACCTCTTCGGGGGTCGCGGGCAACTGGTCGAAGTAGTTCTTGATCGTGCTGTGGAAGCGGCGCGGCACACGGTCGTCGGCCACGGCCTGCTCGGCGGACTGCTGCGCCTGGGTGATCGCGGTGTTGAACTCGACGGTGGGCTCGCCTTTGGCCACTTCGCCCTGGCTGAGCCAGGTGGCGATGACCCGGCCCTGCGCGTCGTTGTTCTCGCGCTGCTCGGTGGTGGTGTGCCCGGTCATCTGGCTGTGCCCGCCCAAGGGATTGCCGCCCGACCCCGTGCCCGCCTTCGAGCCGCCCACGCCCCCGCCCTGGCCCGGCACGCCCTGCCCCTGGCCCTGACCCGGCTGACCGCCGCCCTGCGCCATCTGCTGCATGCTCTGCTGCGCCTGCTGCTGCGCCTGTTGCATCTGCTGCATCTGCTGCTGCATCTGCGCCAGTTGGTCGAGCTGCTGCTGGGCGCCGTGAGCGCTGGGAGCGAACTGCTGGCTCGGTTGCTGGCCCTGGCCCTGCTGACCCTGCTGACCCTGCGACGCCTGCTGCTGCTGGGAGAGCGATTGCGCCATCTGCGACATCGACTGCGAAAGTCCCTGGCTGGTGTTCTGGCACTGCCCGGAGCTCTGGCACTGCTGCTGCTGCTGCTGCATCTGCTGCGCCATCTGTTGCGACTGCTGCTGCGCCTGCTGCGGGGGAACGCCCTGCTGCTGCAGGTTCTGCTGGATCGTCTGCTGCAACTGCTGTTGCGACATCTGCCCGCTCTGGAACTGCTGCGTCTGCTGCTGACTCAGGCCCGCCTGCTGCGCCATCTGCTGCAACTGCTGCTGTGCTTGTTGCTGCTGCGCCTGCTGCTGCTGGGCGGCCTGCTCCAACTGCTGGGCGAGTTGTTCGAGCTGCTGCTGCAGAGCTTGTTTATCTTCGGGGGAGAGTTGGTCGACCTGGTCGGTGAGTTTCTGCAGTGCCTGCAGCGCCGCCTGGAAGTCGGCGCGGCGCAGGGCGTCGGCAAACTCGTCGGCGGGGCCGGTCGTGGCCGGGTCGAGCTGACTCATCGCGTTCTGGATCGGGCGGAACTCCGCTTCCTTGCGCTGCTGCACCGCCGCGAGCTGCTCCTGCACCCGCGAGAGCTTGGCCGCCGCGTCGCGACGCATCTTCGGGTCGGTCAGATCCCGCTCGGTCAGCGACGCCAACTCCTGCAGCGCCTCGAGCGACTCGTCCGTGCCCGCCGCGTCCTTCTTGACCTCCACCCGATGCACCGCCTGCACCACCTTGGCGAGCTCTTCCCTCTGGGCGGCGGCCTGCGCCTGCTGCATCGCGGCGCGGCGGCGCGCCGCGGCGAAACCCGCCAGGTCCATCGGCTCGAGCATCCACGCCAGCAGCGCCACCACCAACGCCGCGGGCGGAACGTAACCCCAGACCTTCGCGAGCCTGATCGGGAACACCTGCGTCACCCGCAGTCCGGTGGCGGACCTCGCAGCGTCGCTCACCACCTGCTGCGCAAAGGGATCGTCCGTGAGCGAAGCCGCGTAGAGCGAGGTGGCGATGCGGTCTTTGAGTTTGAGCCGTTCGTCCACGAGCACCGCGGCGCGGGGGATGGTGGGTCGGCGGAGCATCGCCGACACCGGCGGGATCAGCACCGCCAATCCCGCCAGGACGTAGTAGGAGACGAAGGGGATCGGCGTCGCCAGCAGACGTTCGAGCAGCACCAGCGCGCCCGCGAGCGCCACACCCCCGAGCAGTGCCCAGCCCGTGGCGGTGAGCCAGTGCTGCGCCACGATGCGACGACGAGCGGCGGCGATGGCGCGTTGCACAGGATTCATGGCGGCGACCCTCGGGTTATGGTCATGATAGGGCTCGACGCTGCCGCGGGCCAGAGTGGATCGACGGCCAGGCTGGCCGGGGCGGATCGCCCGCGACTTGCCAGCGGGGTTCGGATTGGTACACTCTTGGATTCTTTCGACCCCGGACCCCGGACGATCGATCCTCAACCCCCAGCCCCCGACCCCACTATGTCCGTCAAACTGCGTCTGAAGCGTTACGGTCGCCGACACGTCCCCGACTATCGGCTTTGCGCCATGGACACGCGTACCCCGCGCGACGGCCGCGCCATCGAGGAACTGGGCTCCTACAACCCCACGAAGAACCAGGACGGCAAGATCGAGCACATCAACACCGAGCGCGTCCAACACTGGCTCAACGTCGGCGCCATCCCCAGCGACACGGTGGCGACTCTGCTGCGCAAGAACGGCTTCACCGTGGCCAGCCGAAAACGCAAGAAGCCCACGAAGAAAGCTGCTAGCGCGTAGCTATCAGCTGTTAGCTGTCAGCTTTTAGCCTAAAAGTCGGATCAAACGCTTACCGTGATTTTGCCGGTGGCCTGCTTATTGTATTTTCTGGCTGACAGCTCATCGCTCATGGCTCTGCCCCTCCGCATCGACGTCCTCACGCTCTTCCCCGAGATGTTCGCGGGGGTGTTGTCCTCGAGCATTCTCAAGCGCGCCGCGGAGGCGGTGGAGGACCCCAAGCAGGCGGGGGTGGTGCGGCCCGCGGTGGTTTCGTACCACCTGCACGATATCCGAAGCTACACCACGGACAAGCACTCGAAGGTGGACCGACCGCCCTACGGCGGAGGGCCGGGGATGGTGCTGCAGTGTCAGCCGGTCTGGGACTGCGTGCAGGCGGTGGAGGCGATGGACCCCCGCCCCCGCAAGTGCGTGCGCATCGTCGTGACGCCGCAGGGACGCAGGCTCGATCAGAAGCTCGTGGAAGCGCTGGCGACGAAAGAGCGATTGCTCATCCTCGCGGGCCACTACGAGGGCTTTGACGAGCGTGTGATCGAGGCGCTCGACCCGCTGGAAGTGAGCATCGGCGACTACGTCCTCTCGGGCGGCGAGTTGGCGGCGATGGTGCTCATCGACGCGGTGGTTCGGCTGCTTCCCGGGGCGCTGGGCGATGGAGCCTCCACGCAGCACGAGAGCTTCTCCACCGCTTCGCAAGGCCGGCTCGACTACCCGCACTACACCCGCCCCCCGGAATGGCAAGGCAGGAAAGTTCCCGAAGTGCTGCTTAGCGGCAATCACGCTCAGATCGAAGCCTGGCGACGCGAGCAATCGCTCCTGCGGACGCAGCGGAGAAGGCCGGACCTGCTTGGTGAAGGGGGTGACCAGGCCCGCGAAGAGACCTTCACACTCCGACCCCCGACCCCCGACCCCTGATTCGCATCCTTTCGAGGCTTTGGTTACACTGTTGGGCTCGAAAATCCCAGACCACGAACCCCGACATAGGCCATCGCCATGAGCTACGCCACCATCAAGCGTGTTGAGACCAAGCAGATCAAGACCGATCTTCCCGCGATCAAGGTGGGCGACACGGTGGACGTTCACGTGCGGATCATCGAAGGCTCGAAGGAGCGGGTGCAGGTGTTCAACGGGGTGGTGATCGCCAAGAAAGGCAGCGGGATGAACCAGAGCGTGACGGTCCGCCGGATCGTCGCCAACGAAGGGGTGGAGCGCATCTTCATGGTGCACAGCCCCAAGGTGTCGAAGATCGAGGTCAAGCGCAGCGGCCACGTGCGTCGCGCCAAGCTGTTTTACCTGCGTGACCGGGTGGGCAAGAGCCGACGCCTGCGTGACGCCAAGCGAGGCCTGGCGGCGGTGCAGATGCCCGACGCGGCGCCCGAGGCGGCCGCGGCCCCCGCCGCTGAACCCGCGGTGAAGACCGCCTGATCGATCCAACCGACAGGCGATCGTCTTTCAACTCGGATGAATCGGATGGGTCGGATGCGCAGCCCTTGGGCATCGAGTCCGATTCACCCGATCCATCCGAGCTAAACTGGTTGGACCATGTCCGAATCGCTCCCCACCGATCTCGAAGGCGACCGTCGCAAGAAACTGGCGCGGCTGCGTGAGGAGTTCCAGCTCGACCCGTTTGGTCAGCGTGTGGACGGGCTGATCTCGCTCTGCGAAGCGCGGGCGTTGTACGACGTGGACGCGGACACGGAGGTCAAAGCCGACCCCGCGCGCGACCGTCGTGCCCGGGTGAAGGTCGCGGGTCGCGTGGTGCAGCACCGCGAGATGGGCAACCTGATCTTTCTGAGTCTGCGCGACGCGACGGGCGACCTGCAGGTGGCGGTGAGCAAGAAGGCGGTGGACGAGCGCAGCTTCAAGCTGGCGCGCCTGGCGGACCTAGGCGACCTGGCGGTGGCGCAGGGCGCCATCGGCAGCACAAAGACCGGCGAGGTCACCGTCTGGGCGCAACACGCGGGGGACGCGGACGGAGGATTCAGCATTATCACCAAGTCACTCGCCCCGCCGCCGGGGAAGTGGCACGGGCTGACCGACGCAGAGCAGCGGTATCGCAAGCGGTACGTGGACCTGTACGCCAACCCGCAGGTGATGCGGACGTTCCAGTTGCGGAGCCAGATCGTCAAGGGGGTGCGGGATTTTCTGACCGATCCGCCGAGCGATCTGGGCGCGGGCTACCTCGAGGTCGAGACGCCGATGATGCAGCCGCTGGCGGGCGGGGCGGCGGCGCGGCCGTTCGTCACGCACCACAACGCGCTGGACATCGATCTTTTCCTGCGCGTGGCGCCGGAGCTTTACCTCAAGCGTCTGCTGGTGGGCGGCCTGCCTCGCGTCTTCGAGATCAACCGAAACTTCCGCAACGAGGGCGTGGACCGCTCGCACAACCCCGAGTTCACCATGCTCGAGCTGTACCAGGCGTTCGGCAACCTCGAATCCATGATGCAGCTGACCGAGCGACTGATCCACCACCTGGCCACGTCGCTGCCGACCGGTGATGGGGCCTCTGGCGCGGTGCGTGCCTACGGCGATCTCCAGCTGGACTTTTCGCTGCCGTTCAAGCGCCGGGGCTATCACGAGGTCTTCGAGCAGGTCAACGGGTTCCCGGCCCACGACCACGCCAAACTGCTCGAGAAAGCCCGCGACCTGAAGCTCGAAACGGGCACGAAGAGCCACGATGTCTTGCTCAACGAGGTCTGGGAGGAGACGGTCGAGGCGACGCTCGAGCAGCCCACGTTCGTGGTGGACTACCCCGCCTCGCTCTGTCCGCTGACGAAGTGCCGGCGCGACGATCCCACGCGTGCCGAGCGATTCGAGTTGTTCGTCGCCCACATGGAGCTGGCCAACGCCTACACTGAACTGAACGACCCAGACGTGCAGCGTGCCAACTTCGAGGCGCAGGTGGCCGGTCAGGACCCGGACGAAGCGGTGTTTCGCACCATGGACCACGACTTCATCGAAGCCCTGAAGGTGGGCATGCCCCCGGCAGGCGGGCTGGGCATCGGCATCGACCGTCTGGTCATGCTGCTGACCAACTCGCGTTCGATCCGGGACGTGATTCTCTTTCCGCTGCTCAAGCCGCGCGAGGAGCAAGGGACTTGAGAACGCTCGCGCTGTTGCTGACGCTGTTGGTGGCCTGCGGAGCGCTCAAGGCGCAGGACGAAGCGGCGTCGGAACTCGTGGAGATCACCCCGGCGCTGCGCGAGACGGTGGCGCGCGGGCTGGCGTGGCTCGCCGAGCAGCAGGGCAGCGACGGGAGCTGGGGCCTGCAGGGCGAGGCCCGTCACGTGGGCGTCACCTCACTGGCGTGCATCGCGTTCATGGCCGACGGCAGCCTGCCCGAGCGCGGCCCCTACGCCGCCCACGTGGAACGCGGGCTTCGGTTCATCCTCAGCAGCGTCCAGGAGACCGGGCTGATCGCCTCCGACGCCTCGCACGGGCCGATGTACGGCCACGGGTTCGCCACGTTGTTCCTGGGCGAGATTTACGGTCAGAGCGAGGACCCGCGCGTCCGCGAAGCGCTGGTCAAGGCGGTTCGTCTGATCCTCACCACGCAGAACCGTGAGGGCGGCTGGCGCTACTACCCGGTGCCCGTGGACGCGGACATCTCCGTGACCATCTGTCAGGTGATGGCGCTGCGCTCGGCGCGCAACGCGGGCATCAGCGTGCCCAAGGAGACCATCGACCGCGCCATCGCCTACGTGCGCGACTGTCAGAACCCCGGCGACGGCGGGTTCCGTTACATGCTCAACGCCGGCGGGTCGGCGTTCCCACGCTCAGCCGCCGGCGTGGCGGCGCTCTACTACGCCGGCGTCTACGAGGGCGATGCCCTCACCCAGGGCCTGGAGTATCTGCTGCGACAGACCGACGCCATCACCAACAGCGGCGCGGGGCACTACTTCTATGGCCACTACTACGCGGTGCAGGCGATGTACCTCGCCGGCGGTCGGTACTGGGCGCAGTGGTTCCCGGCGATCCGCAAGGAACTGATGGCGAAACAGGACCCCGCGGGATTCTGGAACTCGAACCACGGTTCGTCCTACGGCTGCGCCATGGCGCTGATCATCCTGCAGATCCCCAACCGTCTGCTGCCGATCTTCCAGAAATGATGCTCCGCGGTCTCCTGGTGCTGACGCTCGTGGCCGCCCGCGCCTGGGCGTTGACGCCCGCCACGCTCACCGCGCTGGACCTTCAGCCGCAGCGTGTCACGTTGCAGTCGCTCACGGAGCAGACGGTGAGTTACTTCGACGCCCAGCGGACGCTGCGCAGCGAAGCGCTGTCGACGCTGCTGCGCGTGCGCCTGGACACGGCCGAGGCCTCGCCCGGCGCCGCGACGGCGATGGTCACGCTCCAGGACGGCCAGCGCTTGACGGGACAGGCCCTGCCGCGGGACAAGGAGGGTGTCCTGCACTGGAAGCACCCGTCGCTGGGCGAGCTCGCGCTGCCGCTGGAGCAGGTCGCGGGCGTGGCGTGGGGCGATGTCAGGCTGGCGCGATCCAACGAGCAGGGCGGCGACCGAGTGCTGCTGGTCAACGGCGACCGCGTGGAGGGGTTGATCCTTGGGCTCGACGGACAGAGCGTGGCGGTTCAAGACAACAGCGGCCGCGAGTTGAAACTCCCGCGGGAGCGCGTCGCCGCGGTGCAGTTCGCCTCCGTGGTTTCACCGCCACCGACGCGACACCTGGCGCACCTGAGCGACGGGACGCGCCTGCGCGTGACGAAGGTCGCACTCTCGGGCGACCAGGTGGAACTCACAACTCCGCTCCTGGCCCAGGCAGAACCGGTCACGATCGCGATGGGACAGTTCCGTGGGCTGGACGTGGCCTCGCCCACGCATCGCCTGCGACCGTTGGAGGAACTGACGATGCGCGCCGAGCCGGGCGAGGTCTTCGGCAGGGCCTGGCCGGTGCTCTGGAGGGACGGGTCGCTCCACGCGCACGCCCCCGCGACGCTGCGCTTCGACCTGCCCCAGGGCGTCACGCGGTTCGCCTGCCACGCCCAGCTCGACACGCCCAGCGGTCAGGCCCAGCGATGGGCTTCGATGGAGCTGATCATCGCCTGCGACGGGAAGGAGCTGACGCGGCAGAAGCTCGATGCGGACCACAGCTCCCTGAACATCAACGTGCAGCTCGAGGGCTTTGAGTTGACGCTCGAACTCCGCGAGGCGGCCAACGGCCCGATCATGGACCGCCTGCGCCTCTCCGAGGCGACGTTGCTGCTCCAGACGGAGCCCCAGTGATCCGCAGTTCAGTTATCCCCCCGAGCCGCGCCGTCCCCGGCCCGGTGTGCGCCGTTCCAGATAACAACAGCCGTTCATCCGCTTTCATCGGCGGCTCAGTCCTCTGGGCGCCCGGCTCGGCTGAGCCCTTCGTTCTCCGCCCGGGACTATCATGCTCGCATGCGCATTGCCCGCATGACCATGCTGGTGCTTCTGGGCCTTAACGCGCTGTGCCTGGCGCAGCAGGGCGTCCTGACCACGCAGCGGGACGAGGTGGGCAAGCTGCTCAACGACTGGTGGCGTCAAGGGCTGGCGGCTGGACACGCCGGCGACAGCTACGACAACCGCGACCGCGGGCACTCGGACTTCGACACCCACGCTTGGCCCACGCTGCAGCGGGTCAGCTACTCCGAGGAGCAGCGCAAGCGCAACGCCGACTGGGCCGCCGCCGCGGTCGTTCAACCCGGAGTGGTCTTTGGCAACTCCTCGACCTCCGCGCAGGCCCCCGCCGGGGGAAGCAACGCTCGCCGACTCTACAGCTCCACCGCGGGACTGGACATCCTCTACCAGCAGTACCGCCGCAATAACCTCTACGTCTATCCCGAGCACCAGGACTACGACCCGGGCCGATTCGGTCAGGGCGGTTGGGGCGATCTGTTCCCGACGAACACGCCCTTCGTGCTGATCTCCTCGGGCTCTTCGGGCTCCGACCAGCCCTTCCTCCGCGCCATCGCCGCCACCCTCGCGGCGTTCCGACCGGACGTCAAGCAGAAGCTCATCGAGAGCGGCATGCTCATGCCCACGTTGCAGATGGTGCTCCGCGCTTCGCTCAAGCCGGTGGCCAAGGCGGAGGACTATCTCACGCCCGCGGCCCATCGCGTGGTCTACGCCGGGGGCGACCTGGACGTGCTGCGCATGGTGCGCCTGGCGCACGCGATCACCCTCGACACGCTGCCGCCGATGGTGCAACTGGTGGTCGTCGAGTCGTCGTCGAGCCAGCCCGGGCGCGACAGTTTTGATCCGTATCCCGAGATGCTCTCCCAGACCAGCAGCGTGGTGGCCACCGTTTTCCGCGCCGCTCAGGCCTCGCGGCGCCTGGTCGTCAGCGCCCACCACAGCATCGACCTGAACAACCGCCCGCTGCGGTTTCACTGGGTCCTGCTGCAAGGCCCCGAGGACGTGGCGCTGCGGCCCATCAACGCGGATCGATCCGTGTGCGAGATCGTCATCCCCTACCACGAACGCCGACCCGTGGCGTCCAAGAGTCCGATGCATTCCAACCGCGTGGACGTGGGCGTCTTCGCGCACAACGGGGCGCACTACTCCGCCCCGGCGTTCGTCACCTCCTTCTCGCTGGCCAACGAGCTGCGCACCTACGACGAGCAGAATCGCCTGGTCGAGATCGGGTACGGGCGAGGCGAGCCGACCCTGGCGGTGCGCGACTGGGAGGTGCTGCTCGAGAGTCTGCTCGCCCCCACGCCCGTGGCGGCGGCGGAGCTGGTAAGAAGCACCTGGTCCGCGGAGCAGCTCGCGGCGCTGCGTGGCCTGCAACAGCGGCTGAAACTGGCGCAGGAGCACCTTCGACAGACGGAGCGGGAGCTGGCCGAAGCGCTTCAGGCCGCCAAAGCCGGGGGCAGCCCCGAAGACCGCGCCGCACGCGATCTGGCGCGGCGTCAGGCCGAGGCGAACCACAACGACGCCCTCAAGGCGCGACAGGCTGCCCTCCAAACCCCCAAGGATCAGCCCGCGATGGCGGAGCTCATCACCCAGCGATTGACCTCGCTCACCGAGTCGCCCACCTTCTGGATCGAGCACCACGCGAAGCTGTCGTCCACGGAGAAGCCCGTCGACCCCGCCGCCGCCTGGGGCAGCGTCGTCCGCGACGAACGGGGCCAGTGGCGACTGGCGCCATCGGGCGCGGGGCTGACGCGCTGTCAGAGGATGCTCCTGACCCGCCTGAATCAGGAGCTGCTCGCCGCGGCGTTGCCCGGGATCAAGAGCCAGTTCGCGCTGGAGCTGGTGGACCCCGCGCTGACGCTGCCGAAGTTCTGGCGTGACGTCTACCGTTACGCCCCCGACGGCACACTGCTGGGCTGGTCGCGCTACAGCGCCGCAGCGACGCAGGAGTTCAACGCGCACGGGCTGCTGGTGCAGCGGCGCGACGCGCTGGGCCGATGTGTCGAGGCACGCACCGTCAACTACAGCGCCGACCCGAAAGCGGGGCTGACCGCCAAGCCCGGGCCCAACGTCATGGTCTACGAGTACGCCCACGACACGGACTGGTCGGGCCGGGCCTCACGTCTTTCGCCGGTGCCCGAGGGATCGCGCTAGGTTTTTGCGGCGGACCGACCGATAATGATCCTGGCGGGGCGTTGGTGCACTTCGCGCGCGGGCGGAATCGACCGATGTCAGAGACGCAACCTAAACCAACCCACGAGGAAGCCGGCGCGATGCCCTCGTCCGTGTCACAGAAGGTCGCCAAGCTGCACTGCCCGGGCTGTGGCGTGGCGCTGCGGGTGCCGCCCCAGGCGGCGGGCATCCGCGCTCGCTGTCCCGCCTGCCGCGCCACCTTCCGCATCCCGCGGCGCACCGATCTGATGGAAGAGACCATCTCGGTGTGGATCGAGGAGGATGTGGATCGGCTGGCGCAGGAACACGAGAAGCATCTGCTGGAAGAGGAGGCGGAGCGTCTTCGTCGCCAAGAGCAATCGGCTGCGAAGCCCAAACGGTCGGCCGCGCCGCGCAGCGTTGGCGCAACACCGCCGACGCCCCCGGCGCCGCAGCCGGTGGCCTCGGAGCTCAGCAAGCCGCTGCCGACGATGGAGGTGGCGGAACCGTCGCCGCATGTGCTGGAGCGCTTCGCCGCCGCGGCGGCGTCGCCGTCCCCCGCGCCGCCCGCTGCGCCTGCGCCGACTCCCGCCCCGATGTTCCACGGTCGCCCCAGGCTCGAGGTGATCCAGTGCACCTCCGAGGGCGTCCTGCTGGCGTTCGACGCGATCTGGCTCGAACACGAGGGCTTCCGCTGTTCCATGCCCGTTCGCTGCGTCTTCAGCGGCGAGGACGACCGCGCCGAACTGCTGGCCAGGCCGCTGGCGTTCATCGATCAGTCCTCGGGCCAGTTCCGCTCCCCACGCGAACTGGAGAACAAACTCGAACAACACCTGCCCCAGGGCCTGCTCGTGCGCGACTTCGTCCGAAAGCTGCCGAACCTCCAGGGCATGGCCAGGCCGTTCAATCACGTCGTGCCCTACTACGTCATGCCGCGACTGGCCAAGCTCTCCCTTCATTGCCGCTCGCGTCGCCGGGAGGACGGCGGGCACACCTGCATGGTCATGATCCCCGACGGTCGCTACGCCCTGGACTGGCTGGGCCGCATCAACAGCGTCACCGGCGAAGACTACGCCCAACTCGAACAGGAGATCGTCTCGCTCCAGGGCGAGACCTGGCGTCTGCTGCCGCAGGAGGTCCGCGCCCGCATCGGCGTGTGGTGCCACTTCCGACCCCGCGAACGCTTCGTGCTCTACCTTCCCGACACCGACTTCGCCAAGTCCGACGCCGGCCTGGCGGGCCTGGTCCTCACCGATCAGCGCCTGGTGTTCCACAAGTTCCACCACACCGGCGAACACCCCATGGCGCTCGAAGCCCTGGTCCTGGCCAAGCCCGAGGGCCGCGGCGTCACGCTGAGCCTGCAGAGCGAGGACCGTCACACGCGTATGTGCAACATCGCGCCTGAAGACCTGCCGCACTTCGCCCAGACGCTCGCCGCCTTCCCGGCGATGCGATTGCAGAACGAGTAAAAGCGCGGAGGGACCCGGCCGGGATGGCCGGGCTATGTAAAAACCGGGCCGTCGCGGTTGGGCGACGTCCCGGCTTACACTGACCCCCCACACGGGGCCGTGAATTCCTGGCACGGATCACTGAGGCATCAGCACCGTGTCGATGACGTGAATCACACCGTTGCTCGCCGCCACGTCGGTCTTAACGACCTTCGCGTCGTTGACGTGGACGGTCTCGCCCTCGACCTTGATGGTGACGCTGCCGCCCTGAACGGTCTTGGCGGAGGACATCTTGACCACGTCGGCGGCCATCGCCTTGGCGGGGATGACGTGGTAGGTCAGGATGGCCACGAGCTTCTCCTTGTTCTCGGGCTTGAGCAGGCTCTCGACCGTGCCCGCGGGGAGCTTGGCGAAGGCCTCGTCGGTCGGGGCCAGCACGGTGAAGGGACCTTCGCCCTTGAGCGTCTCGACCAGGCCCGCCGCCTTGACCGCCGCCACCAGGGTCTTGAAGCTTCCCGCCGCCACCGCGGTGTCCACAATGTCACTGGGCTTGCTCGCCTTGGTTCCCGACCCGTGCCCGCACGCGCCACAGTCGGCGTAGGACAGACCCGCCACCATCGCCACCGTGGCCACCGCCACCATCTTGCTCAACATTCCGAAGCGCATGATTGACTCCTTGAAGAAAAGGGTTTTCATCTCACTGCACCGGCACACACCGGCGTCAGACGAATCTCGAACAGCACACTTTAGGCTGCCACCGGCGCCAGGCCCCAGCGACGCTGGATGGCCTTCCACTGCAACGCCTGGAACAGACCCGCAACGCCCACCAGGACGTAGACGAAGTTGCTCAGCACCGTGGTGTTGCCGCCGAAGAGCGTGGCCACAAGGTCAAACTCCGCGGCCCCCCACAGGCCCCAGTTCAGAGCACCCACCACCACCAGAACCGCCGCGATCACATCGAGAGTCTTCATCGTCAGGTCTCCTTGAAAAAGAGGTTTGATTACTTCTTCTGCGCCGAGGATGGGGACGTTCCCAGCTCGGGGTTCAGCGTCTTGACGCGTTGATGAGATTCAAGATTTCCGCACGTGCAGCCGGGTTGGAGCGGTACTCGCCACGCATCGCGGTGGTGAGCATGCTCGATCCCTGACAACGCACGCCTCGCATCTTCATGCACAGGTGTTCAGCCTCGACGACCACCGCCACCGCCGCGGGCTGCAGATGCTCGACCAGGGCGTCGGCGATCTGTTGGGTCAGCCGCTCCTGCACCTGCGGGCGACGGGCGAAGACCTCCACCGTGCGGGCGATCTTGGACAGGCCCACGACCTTGCCGCTGCGCGGGACGTAGGCGACGTGCGCCACGCCGGTGAAGGGCAGCAGGTGGTGCTCGCAGACCGAGAAGAGTTCGATGCCACGGACGATCACCGCTTCGTCGTGCTGCTGCTCGAAGACTCTGCTCAGGTGAACCGCGGGGTCCTGCGCCAGGCCGGCGAAGAGCTCGGCATAAGCACGCGCCACTCGCGAGGGCGTATCGAGCAGCCCGTCGCGATCGGGGTTCTCGCCGATCGCCAGCAGAATCTCGCGAACCGCCGAGGCAATGCGAGGCTGATCCACCGCGGAGGCGATCGAGGGTTCAGCAGCAGCGTCAAGCTGCAGTTCGTCGTCCATCAGGGTGAGATTCGGAGCGATCATGGGGGTGAATCCTTTGGTCAAACGAGCCGAAGAACGTTAAACGATCAAATCGACTAAAACAACTATAACCTCCACGAATGTTGTTGTCAAGACATTGGTTCGATTTTTTATGTTTTTCTTTTTTGGATCATAAAATATTGTTTAGAATTATTTTACATTTCAATAAATGGGGTGTGGACAAGCCGTATTCATTAAGTTATAATCAGTCAAATCACTCACACCGAGCACCATCATGGTCAAAATGCTATCCACGCGGGACCTCGCCGACGCTCTGGGCGTGAGCGAATCCTCGCTGCGTCGCTGGGCTAACGACGGGGTGATCCGAGTCTCCAAGACGGCTGGGGGACACCGTCGCATTGCCTTGCACGAGGCGATCCGGTTCGTGCGTCAGACGCACGCCTCGGTGGTTCGGCCCGAAAAGCTGGGGCTGCCCGAGGTGGCGGCGGCGGCGGGAGCTGGGCTGGACCTGAACAACCTGGGCGTGGTGGGTCAGGCGTCGATGACCGATGTGCTCTTCGAGGCGCTGTCCAAGGGCGACGCCCGCGGGTCCATCGGGCTGGTCATGTCGCTCTACCTGGCGGGCCAACCCCTGGCGTCCATCTGCGACGGCCCGGTGCGCGGCGCGATGGCACGCATCGGCACCCTCTGGGAGCACAACGACGCGGGCGTCATGATCGAGCACCGCGCCACCGACATCTGCATGCGCGCCGTCACTCAGGTGCGCCTGACGATGCCCGAGCCCGCAGCCCACGCCCCCACCGCGGTGGGCGGTGCGCCCAGCGGTGATCCCTACATCCTGCCCTCGCTGATGGCGGCGGCGGTGCTAGCGGACCTGGGTCTGCAGGATGTCAACCTCGGGCCCGAGACCCCCGCGGATTCGCTGGGTCGATCGATCCAGGAGCACCGCGCCAGCCTGGCCTGGATCGCCTTCACCGCGCCGCAGCACCCGCCCGCAGCCGAGCGCTACCTCAAGACCGTGGCGCGATTCGCCCGCGAACGTCTGTGCACCGTGGTCGCCGGCGGACGTCAGGCTGCCACGCTCCCCGCCCCGCTGCCCGAGCCCGTGATGACGATGAACTCATTCTCCGAACTGGCCGCCTTCGCGCGCGGGCTGGCCTCCACCCGCACGCAGCGGACCGAGACAGCGAGCGCCTGACGAGCCTTAACCCGTCTTGATTCCGAGGGTCTGTGCACCGTTCGGTTGCAAACGCGAAGACACGAAGGGCTCCCCGCACAGCGGTTGCTCGACCGATCGATCTCCCGCCTCTTGCAGAATCGTCTTCTTCGTGTCCTGGTGATCTACGTGTCTTCATGTTGAAGATCGGGTCGCCCGAAAACGCCCGGGATCATCCGCGGCGCTTCTGCGCAAGACAAACAACTTCGATACGCTCTAGACCGACGGACTCGAGGGCGGGTTGGCTTGATCGCTCGTCGCCGGCGCAGCCGTGGCCGGGGGCTCCTCGCGTTTGCCCAGGAGTTGATCGGGCCTGAGCTTGGCCTGCAACGTCTCGACCATGGTGGTGATCGCGGGGCGGTCGAACTTCCAGTCGTCGAGGGTGAGCGTCCGCTGGATCCGCTGATCGCGATAGCGCACCACAGCGATGCCCTTGTTGTGCCAGCGCTCGAGGTTGAGCTGCTCGATGGCGCCGAAGGGGACGTTCTGTCCGCTGCTGGTGCGATAGCCGGTCTCGTCCATCTCCACCCATCGCCCGGTGGAGCGAATGAAGGACCCAGTGAAGACCAGCCCAAAGGGCAGCACGATGGCGAGCATCATGTACTGGGTGTAGATGTCCAGGTTGGAGCGTTCCTTGGGGATCTCCACGCGCCAGCCCTGGGCACGGGCGTGAACCTCCCAGGCGCGCTTGCCCGCTTCGCCCTGCTGCTCGAACTCCTTCCACTTGAGGTACTGATCGCGCTGCTTGGGGTAGGCGTAGTAGCCGTCGTAGAAGCAGTAGGCAGCAAAGCCCATGCAGACCAGGCCGATGATCCCCAGGCGCCAACGGTAGCCGGGACTGATCGGAGCGCGAATGACCATGCAGGCATCCTTGTGAACTAGTTGAACCAATCACGAGTCAGTCGGGTCATCCACCAGCGATCCGCCGCCGCCCGACCCACGGGCAGACGCAGCAGGGCAGTGAACCCGCCCTGATCGACCCGGCGACGCGGGATCGAGGGCAGGCCCCGCTCCTTGCGCAACGCCCAGCTCAGGAAGGCGCTGGTCTGAGCGATCATCTGCCGACGCAGGTCGTGCGGTCGAGCCTCGGCGCGTTGGTCGGTCCAGCCCCGCATTCCTCTATTCTCCGCCAGTGACCGGCAATTTCAAGCAAGGCTCAGGATAAACCAACTCGGATGGGTCGGATGGATCGGATCAAGAAACGCACCACCTGATTCTATCCGAACCATCCGATCGATCCGAACCATCAGAGTCCATGCATGGTCACTCCCACAGCCCCACGCGTTGACGCCTGGCCTCGGCCTCAAGAGCCGCGAAGCGGTCGCGGTGGCGGTGGTCCCAGCGGTCGTCGGCGCGTGTCAGGCCGCGCAGCAGCAGTTGCTCGCTCAGCAGCTCGCCCGTGTCGAGCTGGACGTGCGCCAGCAGTCGCTCGTAGCGGTCGCGGATGCGGTGCCGCTCGAGCGTGAGCGTGACGGTGCGCGCCTCGCACAACGCCTTGGCGTGATCGCGCGAGTCCTCGGCCCAGGGCTCCGCGGGCTTGCCCTCCTGGGGCCGGGCCAACTCCGGTGAGTCGATGCCCCACACCCGCACACGCGTGGCGCGGTGCGCCCCGTCGGGAACCTCGAGCAACAGCGTGTCGCCGTCCACCACGCGCTGCACCGTGAATCGCCGACCCTCGTAGCGGTCCCAGTCGTCCCCCGGATGCAGCAACAGCCCGCGCTGGTCCAGCAGGTACAGCCCCGCCAACGCCAGGAGCACGATCGGCCCCGCGATGAGCCTGCGCCGCCGCAGCTCCCGCAGCACCGAATCCAACGCCCGGGTCGTGGGGCTTCGACGTGGCATCAGGAGCACACCCTTCTCACTCGGATGTCTCGGACAGGTCGGAGGGATCGGATGAAGGAAAACAAATCAGGATTGATCCGCCTCATCCGAATCATCCGACTGATCCGCGCCAAAAACCCAACCCGCGATCGGACATAGCGCACTCGGGTCACGACCCGGTCAGGTGTTCGAGACGAAAATACCGCAGGACGCTGCCGAGCAGGATGATCACCGCGGCGAGGTGGAGCTTCATCATGAGCCAGAACCTGGGGCTTTTGTCCCTGCCAAAGCCCGCGCCGTGCGCCCAGATGACGGCGAAGAGGATGACCGCCAGGAGCACCTTGGTGCCGATCAGGGCGTTGCCCAGCGGGCCCATGGACTTGTACTGCCCCGCCAGCGCCATCCAGTTGAACGTGCCGCTGAGGACCAGCCCGCCCACGCAGAGCCAGACGACCCTCTGGAACCGCTGGTGCAACGCCTGCATAAGCGAGCCCCGGAAGCTCTCGTCAAAAAGTCGCAGCGAGGGCAGCAACGCCAGCGAGACGAACGCCAGCCCGCCCACCGCGATGATGGCGCTGACGACGTGCAGGTAGCGCATGACGATCTGAAGAATCGCGTTGTCCATGCCGCGATTGTAGCGGGGCTGCGGTGGGAAGTTGCCCCCTCACGCGCAGGCTGCGTCGGCTACCGTCGGAGTCCGCAGCGCTTCATCGCCTGGAGGTACGCCGCCATCAGGATGTGCCTTAATCGGTCCAGCGAGAGCGACTCGAGGAACTCCTCGGTGAAGTCCATGCCCGGCAAGCGCATCTGCCTCAGCCGCGACTTGCAGGCGTCGCGGTCGAACGAGCAGACCGTGCGAACCAGATCATCCACCGAACCGACCGGACCGGGCAGAGCGGACATGCGTGGACCTCCGCGCGATGAAGCCGACCTAGACCGTGACATCCAAAACTCTCCCCACCATGGCCCCAGCATCGGTCAGCGGCATCGCCACGCTTGGAAGGTTCGTCGTCCGCGCCGCGGGCAGCGCGTTATGGGACAGCGCCGGCAAGCGCGGCAGGCCCGAGGGCAGCGGCGAATCCCACGGGAATCCCCGCTCGCTCCTCGGCGGCTCCACACGCACGATCCGCTCCACGCGCGGCTTCACCACCGTCGTATACTTCGGCTCACGTCGCAGCAGCTCCGCCATCAGGCTCCCGCTGCGGCAGTAGCTTTCAAATTGCTTACACCGATAAGCAATCTGATCGCAGCAACGCGTTGAGGCCGCCCAACAATCGTGGTGGACTCGCATACCCACGGAAGCGGCAAGTGGCGGACGAGGCGCACCGCTTCAGCAACACGAGGCCTAAGTGGACGAATCATCCGCTCTTGGAATCACGGGTCGTCCGCGCCGGATAGTCCGATTGTGAGGGCTGCTTCCGTTTCACCACGATTTGAAGCCAGGTTGTAGCTGCCATGCGTCTGGAAGACCTCGACTATGAACTGCCCCCGGAGCGCATCGCCGCCCAGCCGGCGGAGCCGCGCGACGCCGCCCGGCTGATGGTGATCCGTCGCGCCACCGGCGTCGTGGAGCATCGCGCCGTGCGCGACCTGGCCTCCGATGAGTCGCTGCTCCGCCACGACGACCTGATGGTGTTCAACCGCTCCAAGGTCGTGCCCGCGCGCTTCGAGTCGCGCCGCGCCACCACCGGAGGGCGCGTGGGCGGGCTCTTCCTGCACGCCCCGAAACTCGACGTGTGGGAAGTGCTGCTCGAAGCACGCGGCACGTTGCGTGTGAACGATCGACTGCGGCTGGGCCACGAGGGATCAAGCCTGCAACTGCTCGAACACCTCGACACCGGACGCTGGCTGGCGCAGCTGGAATCACCGCTGCCCACGCTCACGCTGCTGGAGCGCATCGGCTCCACGCCGCTGCCGCCCTACATCGTGCAGCGGCGCAAGACGCTCCACGCGCCGGCGCTGGGCCCGGAAGACCCCGCGCGCTACAACACCGTCTACGCCGACGCCCCGGGCTCCGTCGCCGCCCCCACCGCGGGCCTGCACTTCACCCAGGCGCTGCTGGCCCAACTCCGCCAGCGCGGCGTCGAGCAGCGCTTCGTCACCCTGCACGTGGGACTGGGCACCTTCGCCCCGGTGCGCACCGCGAAGATCGAGGACCACCCGATCCACCGCGAAGCCGTCGCGATCCCCCCGGAGGTGATCGCCTCGCTGCGCGCCGCACGGGAACGTCAGCGGCGCATCGTCGTGGTGGGGACCACCACCGTGCGCGCCGTGGAGAGCCTGCCGCGCGACCTGCCGCTGGCCGGGCACGAGACGCACACCGACCTGTTCATCCGCCCCGGCTTCGACTTCCGCTTCACCGATGGGCTGCTGACCAATTTCCACCTGCCCCGCTCCACGCTGCTGGCGATGGTCGCCGCCCTGCCGGGCGTGGGCATCGAACGCCTGCTCCAGTGGTATCGCATCGCGGTGCAGCAGGATTATCGCTTCTACTCCTACGGCGACGCAATGCTGCTGCTGCCCTGAAACCAGGCCCCCGAAAGCCGGGGATGAGTCCATCCCAGGCTTGGTTACACTGATGCGCCCATGTCCGAAGCGCCCGCGAGCCCCGAGGACTTCCGCATGAGCGTGGGCGAGCACATCGAGGAGCTGCGCCGCAGGCTCGTGCTCATGCTCGTGGGCGTGGGCGTGGCGCTGGCGTTGTCGCTCTACTTCGGCAAGCCGCTGATCACCTGGCTGGTGCTGCCCCTGGCGTACGCCCAGCGCGCCGCGGGCCTGCCGCCGCAGACCTACACCTTCGGGCCCGCCACCGGGTTCACCATCTACCTCAAGGTCAGCATCGTCGCGGCGATCGTGCTGGCCGCCCCATGGATTCTGTACCAGGCCTGGCGCTTCGTCGCCGCGGGTCTCTACCGCCACGAGAAGCGCGTCGTCCTGCTGCTGGCGCCCTTCAGCGCCCTGATGGTGGCGCTGGGCGTGCTCTTCATGTACTACATCATGATCCCGATCTGCCTGTGGTTCTTCATCGGTTTCGCCGCGAGCTACCCGAGCCTGGGCGAACCTCGACCGTCGTTCATGTTCCGCCTGATCGAGCGCGCCACGGGCGTAACCCCCGCGCCGCCGACGATCACCCACCACGACGCCCCCGCCGCGACGCTGCCGATGCTGCAGCTCGACCCGCCCCACGCGGTGGAGGGTCAGACCTGGATCAAGGTCCCCGAGAACGAACTGCGGGTTCGGCTGGGCGGCGAAACGCGCAGCGTCCCGCTCACCCGCGGCACGCTGATGAACCCGCTCATCGAGGTCGGCCAGTACCTGAGCTTCGTCGCCACGCTGGGCGTGGGCATCGTCGTGACCTTCCAGACGCCGGTGGTCATGACCGTGGGCGCCTGGGCGGGGCTGATCACAGCGGCGCAGCTGCGGGCGCTGCGGCGCTACTGCGTCTTCATCTGCTTCTTCATCGGGATGATCGTCTCGCCGCCCGACGGCGTGAGCATGCTCGTGCTCGCCCTGCCGCTCTGGGCGCTCTACGAGGCGGGCCTGATCCTGATGCACGTCGCGGAGCGGTCGCGCCGGGTCACTTGATCAGCCGCAGCGCCACGGGGTAGCGATACGCCACGCCGCCGTTGGCCTTGACCGCGCCCATGATGCACAGCACCACGTTCCCGATGAGCACGATGGGCAGCAGGATGCAGCCGATGAACACCATCGTCAGCAGGCCGCAGACGAACGCCGCGATCACGACGGTGATCTGAAAGTTCAGCGCCTCCTTGCCCTGATCGTCGACGAAGGGGTACTGGTCCTTCTTGATGAGCCAGATGATCAGCGGGCCCAGGAACCCCAGCGGCAGGGCCAGCAGGTGCGCCAGCATGGCCATGGTGCAGGCGTCCTTCGGGGGCGTTCCGCTGGCGGCGGGTTCGACGGGCGGCGGAGCTTGGGTCATCGTCAGTCTCCCTGATCAAAGAGGTGCGGGATGTTCGACTTCCGCTTGAGTATCGCATGTGGGCCGCGCACGTCAACGGGCCGACACGGATGTTTGGGGATAAAATAGCCCAATGCGCCGCGTCCGCCACAGCGACCTGTCGCCCCGCGTCGAGATGACGCCGATGATCGACGTCACGTTCCTGCTGCTGACGTTCTTCATCTACAGCATGGTGATGATGGTCCGCGCCGAGGTGCTGCCGGTGCAGCTGACCACACTGTCCTCGGGCCAGAAGGCCGTCCCCGGGCAGATCGCGGCGATCACGCTCGACGCGACGGGCAAGGTCTTCCTGAACCGTCAACCGGTGAGCGAAGCGGAGCTCGACGCGAAGCTGCGCGAGTTCGCCGCGCAGCAACCTCAGCCGCAGGTCTTCCTGGCGGTCGAAGCGCAGGGCACGGTGGACCGCGGGCCGCTCTTCATCAACCTGCTCGAACGGGTGCGTCGGGCGGGGGTGACCAACTTCGCCGTCGTGGGTCAGCCGCGATGACGACACTCGACCGCGAGGGCGCGATCCGGTTGGCGGTGGGGGCGGCGGTGGCGCTGCTGCTGCACGCGGTGATGCTGCCCTCGTTGTCGCTGACGTGGGATTTTTCGAGCAATGGCCGCGCTCGTGCGGAGCGTCCGGCCAGCGCGTCCGCCGACCCTGTGCAGCCGCGCGAGCGTGACCCATCCGAGCTGGAGAAGCCCACGCCGCCGCAGGCGCAGGAGCCGGAGCTGCGCATCGGTCGTGAGGATTCCCCGCTGCCCACCTCGGTGGCGTGGATTTCGCACGAAGACTTTCAGGAACTCATCGCCCCGCAAGCGGTGACGCTCCAGCCCGCGGTGCAGAGCCTGGTCGATCCGCTGCCCGAGGCGCCCACGCCACTGGAGCCCACACCTCCGGGGATCACCTCGCCCACGCCCGTGCCCCAGGCCTCGCCGCCGCCGACTTCGCCCACGCCGCCCCCGCAGGCGCAGGCGAGCGAACCTCCGCAAGCCCCCGCGGCGCAGCGCACCGAAGCCGCCACGCCCAAGCCCGTGGACGAGGGCGCACCGCAGGAGCGCCCCGCCGCCCAGGCGCCGCCCAGCGACACCGGTGAACCCGTGGAGCAGCTCGCGGCGTTGCCACCGAACATCGTCAATGCGATCCCCGGTGAAACAGGTCTTCCCGACTCGCCCGGGAGTGAGCGTCTATCCCTCGAGCCTCAGCTCGATGCCCAGGGCCCGAGGCCCGACACCGCCAAGCCCCTGGAACAGATTGCCGCCCAGTCGCCCGACCCGGCCCCGGCTCTCCAGCCCGCGATCCAGCAGGACGCAGCCCAAGGCGATCAACCCCAGGGCGAGCCCGCGACATCGCAGAGCACGACTCAAGCGACCCATGAGGCGACCGACCTTGCGCCGGTGTCCCCTCCCACGCCGCGCGACTCCACACCCGCGCCGACCGCTCCCGCCTCGCAGGCTACCCCCACTTCCGCGCCACGCACCGACTTCGACTCGCCCCCCACTCGGCCCGACAGCCAAGAGCTGCGCGTCCGCCCCGGGTCGGTCATCACCGCTCAGGGCATCGAGATCAAGACCGCTGTCCCGCGCTTGAGCGTCGTGGCGCGCTCCTCCTCCGCGCCCGACAACCCACGGGTCAGAGTCACCTTCAACCGCAGGGGCGAAGTGGTGAACGCCGACGTCGTCAAGTCCTCGGGCTTCGTCAACATCGACGGCCCGATCCTGGCGAGCCTCTACCGCTGGCGCGCCTCGGGCAAGCGACTCGAAGAAGTCCGTGAGACCTTCTCCCTCGAGATCGAGCTGCTCTTCAACAAATAACAGCCCGCGTCCGCCGCGGCTCATCCGGTGAGCAGCTCCTCAATGCTCAGCCCTCGCCGCTGCTTCCTCACCGCCGCGGGGCTCGTCCGCACCAGCTTGCGGAACGCCGCCCCGAACCACGACACGTCGTTGAACCCCACCCGACGAGCGATCTGTTTGACCGGCAGGTCCGTGGTCGTCAGCAGCTCCAGCGCCCGACGAATCCGCAGCCGGAGCAGGAACTGGTGCGGGCTGGCGCCCAGGTGCCGCTTGAACAGCCGGGTGAAATGGAACTTCGAGTACCCCGCGCGCTGCGCCAGGTGCTCCACCCGCAGCGAAGCGTCCTGGGCGCGCCGCTCCAGCAGCAGTCGCGCCGCGGCGATCTCCGCGGGCGTGTCCGACCGGGGCTGACGCAGCTCGCGGTGCAGCTCCAGCAGGAATCGGTGCGCCTCGATGTTGGCGGTCCACTCGTCCAGTCCGCTGCCCTGCTGCAGCGAGCGATGCAGGCGCAGCAACGTGGCGATCGGGGCGCTCTGCGCACTGAGTCGCAGCACCGGCCCGTGCTCGTGCGTGACGCTGCGCGTCAGGTCGGTGGCGGCGTCGCCGTGCAGCATCGCCCAGACGAACCGCCAGGAGCGCGACTCCACCGGCAGTCCGTAGCTCGTGGCCGAGGGCATCTCCACCAGGAAAGCGTGCCCGGCCGGGAGCGCCCAGGTTCGCCCGCGCGTCGCGTCGGTCAAGGCTCCGCGCCCCTCGAAGGTGAACTGGAACAGCACCCCCGCCGATCGCTGCGCGTTGTCCCACTGATACTTCCGGGGGTCGCGCTGCTCCGCCAGCCCGATGCCCCCCAGGTCGCAGCGGTGCGGCGAGAAACTCTTGACGTAGGACACGCCAAACTCGCTCGGGGGCAGGACGGGCAGCGACCGTCGCACGAATCCAATATTCTTTGGCAACTTACTCATATTTGTAATTATTTAAGGGCGATAATGTACCGCAACTATCTTACATAATCAGGAGTCGCCCATGCCCATCAAGGTCGCCTTCATCGGAGCTGGCAGCGTCGGGTTCTGTCGACAACTCACCAAGGACCTGCTCATGGTGCCGGAGCTGCGGGACACGCACTTCGCCCTGCACGACATCAACGAGCGGAACCTGGAGATGGTGGCGCAGCTGCTGAGGAAGGACATCGCTGCCAACAAGCTGCCGGCGAAGATCTCCACCGCGCTCAACCGCCGCAAGGCGCTCGAGGGCGCCGACTACGTGATCAACTGCACCCGCATCGGCGGGCTCGAAGCCTTCGCCACCGACATCGACATCCCGCTGAAGTACGGCGTGGACCAGTGCGTGGGCGACACGCTCTGCGCCGGGGGCATCATGTACGGCCAGCGGAACATCCCGCAGGTTCTGGCCTTCCAGAAGGACATGAAGGAGCAGTGCAACACGTCGCGTCCCGGCGGGGTGCTCTTCCTCAACTACGCCAACCCCATGGCCATGAACACCTGGGCGGCGCTCGACGCTTTCGACCGCGGCGAAGGGGTGAACACCGTGGGCCTGTGTCACGGCGTGGAGGGCGGATGGTGGCAGATCGACAACGCCCTGGCGCACCTGCACGGCGACGCCACCACCGACACCGCCTGGCAGGATCGGACCCAGATCGTCTGCGCCGGGATCAACCATCAGACCTGGTACATCGACGTCCGCTACAAAGGCCGGCAGGTCGGCGGCGAGGAACTGCTCGAAGCCTTCGAGAAGCACCCGAGCTTCCCCAGGAGCGAGAAGGTCCGCATCGACGTGCTCAGACGCTTTGGCTGCTACAGCACCGAGAGCAACGGGCACCTCTCCGAGTACGTCCCGTGGTACCGCAAACGCACCGGGCAGATCAAGAAATGGATCGACCTGTCCAGCTGGATCAACGGCGAAACCGGCGGGTACCTCCGCGTCTGCACCGAGGGCCGAAACTGGTTCGAGACCGACTTCCCCCGGTGGCTCGCCGAGGCGGGCAAGCCCATGAGCGACTGGCGACGCAGCCACGAGCACGGGTCCTACATCATCGAGAGCCGCGAGACCCACCGCATCTACCGCGGCCACTTCAACCCACGCAATCGCGGCGTCATCAAGAACCTCCCCGCCGACTGCGTCGTCGAGGCCCCGGGCTATGTCGATCGGTTCGGCATCAACATGGTCGAGGGGCTGGAACTGCCCCAGGCCTGCGCCGCCACCTGCCTGGCCTCGATCAACGTGCAGCGGATGGCCAAGGACGCCGCGGTCGCGGGCGACGTCACGCTGCTCAAGCAGGCGATGCTGCACGACCCGCTGGTCGCCGCGGTGTGCGACCCGGAGGAGGTCTGGCAGATGACCGATGAGATGCTCGTGACCCAGGCGCAGTGGCTGCCGCAGTACCAGGCCAACGGATCGATCGAGGCGGCCAGGAAACGCTTGGCGGCGCACGACCGCGCCGGCACGCGCGTCAAGACGCGCACCTGGGAAGGCTCGGCACGACTGAAGATCAAGACCGTCGAGCAGCTGCGCGCCGCCCAGGAGGCGAGCGTGCTTCAGGCGGACAAGGCCGCCGCCGCCCGCGCCAAGGAAGCCGCCAGGACCGGCCGCAAGACCGCGTGACACACACACGCCCTCGCCTCACCCCGCGAGCAACCCTCGGGGATGAGTGCGCATCAGTTTCACGATCGGCGCCGCCGCGGCGATCAGCGCGCCCAGCGCCACCGCCAGCCAGCCGTAGCCCGCGATGTCCCAGGGCAGCTCGGGCGTGTAAGTCAGACCGACCATCCGGCGGTGCAGTTGCTGCGTGACGAACGCCAGCGCCATGCCCAGGCCGGTCCCGATGACGCAGCCCACCGCCGCGAGCACGAGCGTCTCGGCGAGGATCAGTCGACCGAGCAGTCCTTGCGACCCGCCCACGGCCCGCAGGACGCCGAACTCGAACCGCCGCGCCGCGATGTTGGCCACGATGAGATTGCCCACCCCGGCGCAGGCGATGAGCAGCGCCGCCAGCGCCACGCTGCTGGCCAGCGCCATGAAGTCGTCCGTGACCACGCGGACCATCCGCAGGATGTGGCGGCTAAGCCCGGCCACCGTGCCCGGCGCGGCTGAACGCACCTGCTGCAGCGCGGTGGTGTCGTCCACGCTCTCGTCCAGTTGCAGCAGCACCAGGTGCGTCTGGTCCACGCCGAAGTAGCTCGCCGCGTCCTGGCGCGTGCCAAAGACGCAGGAGATCGCGGCGTCGGCGTAGGCGCGCTGGATGCCAAAGAAGTGCACCGCCATGTCCAGCCCCGGACTCGACACCACGCCCACGACCCGGAACTCCACCTCGCCCCGCAGCGGCGTGTCGAGCGTGACGCTCTTGCCCAGCCCCACCCCGTGCGCGATCAGGTACTCCTTGCTCACCAGCACGGCTCGGCCCTTCTGCATTTCGAGGATCGCCTGGCGCGGGTCGCCCTGCACCCAGGTCAGGTCGGTCATGTTGACGAACGGCTCGATGTCGCTGGCCACGAACTGCGTCAGGTCCGGCGCGAAACCGGCAAGCCCGAAGCGATTCTCCCGCGCGTCCACCGGGAACATCGTGGTGGCGACGATCTTCGTGATCACGGGAGCCTTCTTCAGTTCCAGAAGCTGCTGCTCGCTCAAGCCGCCGAAGCTGTGCACGAAGGCGTCGGGCATCTTCACGTTGGCGAAGTAGGACCCGGTGGCGCTGCGGCCCACGGTCCAGATGACCACCAGCACCGCCAGCCCCACCGAGAGCGCTCCGCCGGTGAAGGCGTGACGGTAGGGCGTGGCCAGAAGCGTCTGCCGCAGCAGGCTCGCCGGTATCCGCAGGAGCATCGCCAGCAGCGGCGCCAGCCCCTGGGCGATGAGCAGCAGCACCGGCACGCTCAGCAGAAAGAACCCCACGAAGAGCGACGGGACGCCGGCGAAGAGCGTGGCCCACGCGGCGAGCTGGTCGTCGCGCTGGGTCATAAGGATCGTCGGCTGCACCGCGACGAGCAGGACGCCCGCGACGGTGCAGATCGATATGCCCGGCCAGCGCGCCGGTCTGGCCCGCGACGCCAGGACTTTCAGCGGCGAAGCACCGGCAGCGAGCAAGGCGGGATAAAGCGAGCCCAGGACGCCGGCGCCCGTGGCGGCGGCGAACGTGAACAGGAGCGTGGCGGGCTGCACCACCAGGCCCGCGGGCAGGGCGTGCGCCTTGTGCCAATACATCGCGTAGCCCGCCGCCAGCCCCAGCGGCGCGCCCGCGAGCGCGCCCAGCAGCGCCAGCATCGCACCGGCGAGAATCTGTGAGGCCGCCAGTTGCCCTCGACTCGTCCCGATGCAGCGCAGGATCGCCAGCTCGCGCATCCGCTGCGTCACCGCGGTGGTCAGGCTCGTGAGGATGATCAGCGACGAAGCGAGGTAGACCAGCGCCGCGACCATGAGCATGGCCAGGCGGGCGCTGCGCATGGCGCGGTTCAGGCCCGTGCTCGCCGAGGCCACGGTCTGGAACATCGCGGTGGGCGGCAGCTCGGGCAGATCTTCGCCCAGGGCGGCGCGGTCCACGAGCTGCACGTCGATCTGGTCAAAGCGGTCGGTGTAGCCCGCGATCTTCTGCGCCATCGGCAGCGCGACCATCACCACGCGACGCTGCAACACCTCCAGCGGCGGTCGGTCCAGGACCCCCACCACGCGCAGCTCGATCGGCTCGCCAAAGCGGATGACGCGCAGCGTGTCGCCCACCACCGCGTCGAGTCGTGCCGCCGCCTGTTGGTCGATGACGCAGTCCCCCGGAAGCGCGAGCATGTCGCCGGACTGCAAGCGCGTGGGATAGAGCTTGGCGTAGAGCTCCGGTTCCACGCCGTGCGCGACAAGGGTGACGGTCTTGCCGGTGCGCGGCAGCGTGAGCGAGACGCCCACCTCGACGCTGGCGGCGGCGTAGCGGGTCTGAGGCCAGGCGCGGATCTCTTGGAGCAGGGAGGCTTCGAGCTTGCCGCCGAAGCGATGCCGGACTCGGGCGTCGGCCAGGCCGACCATCTGCCCGGTGGTGAGCGTGACGGAGGCCGCCAGGGTGTCGATGCCCACGGAGACCGCCACGGTCAGCGCCGAGGCCAGCGCCACCGCGGCCACGAGCAGGGCGCTGCGGCCCTTCCTACCGGCTAAGCTGCTGGTAGCGAGATGCCAGGGCGCTCGCATCAAGTCCGTGGACCTCAAAATCGCCTCGGGTTTGACCGTCACTCATCACGAAGACGCGCTGACAGTTGGCGGCGGCGGCCGGCTCGTGCGTGACCATGAGCACGGTGATGCGGTGCTGCGTCGCCACGTCGCGGAGCAGTTGCCAGAGTCGGGCGCTGGTGGCCGAGTCGAGGTTGCCCGTGGGCTCGTCCGCCAGCAGCACCGGGGGCGAGAAGAGCAGCGCTCGGGCGATGGCGATGCGCTGCTGTTCTCCGCCCGAGAGCGCTTCGGGCCGATGGTGCCCGCGCTCGGAGAGTTGGAGCTGCGCCAGCAGTTCCTCGGCGCGTTGCTCGCACCATTTCCGGGGGCGGTTCCGGGGCTGGGCGATGACGCCCGGCAGCGCGACGTTCTGTTTGGCGGTGAGCGTGGGGATGAGATTGAACTGCTGGAAGACGATGCCCACGCCCGTGCGACGGAACTCGGTGAGCTGCGCTTCGCTGGCGGTGGACACGTCCCGCCCGCCCACGACGACGCGGCCGCGGTCCGGGCGGTCCAGTCCCGCGAGCAGGTGCAGCAGCGTGCTCTTGCCCGAGCCGCTGGGCCCCATCACCGCGTAGAAGCCCGGCTCATCGATCCGCAGACTCACGCCGCGCAGCGCCTCGACCCGGCGCGAGCCTTGACGGTAGGACTTGACGACTTCTTCGAGCAGGATCACGGGAGGACATGGTAGCCCACCTGATCGCGGCGGGCGTGTGTCGCGCCGCGGAGGGTGAAAGATGCACCACGCCGGGGACCGCCCGGCTCGGAGCGGCGGGTACGATGATCGGCAACATGGCGAACATCGTCATCGGTCCGGAGCGCGAGGGAGCCAACCACTGGGCGTACGAGGTGACGGTGCGCGACGGGGAGGTGGAGCATCGCTTCGCGGTGACGCTGGGGTGGAGCGATTACGACCTGTGGTCGCACGGACGGGCGCCGCCGAGCCGGGTGGTGGAGGCGGCGTTTGAGTTTCTGCTCCAGCGCGAGAGCGCCGCGGAGATTCTGCGCAAGTTCGACTGCTCGGTGATCCGGCGCTATTTCCCGCAGGTGGACGCGGAACTGCCCAAGAGGGTGTGAGAGAGGTCGGATGTCGAATGTCGGATGTCAGATGTGAGAAAGACCCTTCGAGGCCTGCGGTCTGGCATTGGACCTCGGACATTCTCTGCGGTTTGCGATGGTCCGCGGGGGGAAATACACTCATGGATTCGGTACGGGGAAGGACCGGAGGTCGGTCGCCATGAAACACAACATCACTTGGCTGGCGGTGGGTCTGCTGGCGTGGACGCTGACGGGGTGCGAGGACATCCCGGCGGTGTCGAACGAGGGCAAGTTCCTCGATCCGCAGCAGGGCCAGGGGCTGGTGCGAGCGTCGTCTTCGCCGATCCCGGACCTGCCGATCCCCGTGGGCTTCACGCCCTTGGCGCAGAGCAGTCGGTCCTACGCGGTGCCCGGGGGTCGATTCGTCGAGCACCACTACCAGGGCCGAAGCAGCCTGTCCGCGGCGGCGGAGTTCTATCGCCAGGCGATGCTCAGCCAGGATTGGCGTCTGAGCTGGGAGAGGAACGACGAGCCTCGCGTCTGGGTGGCGCAGGCGGTCAAGGGCCGCGAAGTGCTGGACCTGCGACTGACCAAGCCACGAACCATCGTGAACGTCTATGTGCGCATCATGAACCCGAGCCTGGGCGATCCGAGCACGCTGCGGGTCTCGCCCTGACCGACGAGCCTTGCCATGAACTCCAAAGCCCCCGACCGCCCCGAGACCGAGGCTCCCGAGCACGATCCGCTCAAGGAGAACGACCTGGAGTACTTCCTGTTCCACCTCAACGAGTGGTGGGACAAGCACGGGTTCAAGACGCTCGTGGCGGTGCTGGTGGTGCTGCTGGCGGTGGTGGGCTATCGCTGGATGAAACAGCGTGCCGCGCAGGCGCAGGAGGACGCCTGGACGGAACTGGCCACGAGCACCAGCCCCGAGAGCCTGCGGATGGCGGCGGCGGGCGTGAGCAACCCGGTCGTCCGCGCCAGCGCACACCTGCGCGCCGCGGACCTGCTCGTGACGCAGGCGCGCAGCGTCACGCCCGAGGCGCCGGGCATGACCGACCGCGACAAGGCGTTGGAGGAGGCCAAGCTCATGTACGACGCGGTGCTGGCGGACACGTCGCTGCACGCGGTGATGCACTTCAACGCGCAGCTGGGGTTGGCCGCCGTGGCCGAGAGCCGCTCGCAGTGGGAGGAGGCCGCCACGCTCTACCAGACGCTCGCCGCCAAGGCCAGCGATTTCCCCGACCTGGCGCGACAGGCGCAGGCCAAGCTCGCGGACCTTCCTCGACTGCAGAATCCCGTGGCCTTCGCCCCCGACCCACCCGCGCCCGCCACGGCCCCGGCCCCGGCTCCGACCCCAACGCCCGCTCCCGCGACACCCGACACCCCCGCTCCCGACGTCGCCCCCGGGGCTGAGATCAAAGAGTGATCCGCAGATCCCGCAGATTACACAGCTACAAACCAGAATAAATTCAGCAGGATCATGGGATGAACGCATGGATCTGATCCATGTGACTATCCTTTCATCCGGCCAGGTATTTTCTTCTCCTTGATCGAATCCGTGTCATCTGCGGATGGATTCCATGACCGACGAGACCGAACCCATCGAGCCCGAAGAGGAGAGCGATGGCGCGGAGCATCGGCGGTTCACCTACACGCGCGACCAGCGCAAACGGCTGGACCAGTTCCTGCGTGAACGGCTGCCCTTTGCCAGTCGCAATCAGTTGCAGAAGCTCATCGACGCCGGCGGCGTGACCGTCAACGACGCGATGCCCAAGGCCAGCACGCAGCTCAAGGACGGCGACGAGATCGACGTGATCCTGCCGCCCTCGAAGGTCCACGACCTAACGCCCGAGCCGATCCCGCTGGACATCCTCCACGAAGAGTCGGGATTCATCGTGCTCAACAAGCAGGACGACCTGATCGTCCACCCCGCCCGAAGCCACCACAGCGGCACCCTGCTCAACGGGTTGATGTATCACTTCCGTCATCAAACCCAACTGAGCAACGTCGGCAAAGACGACCTCCGCCCCGGCGTGATCCATCGACTCGACAAGCACACCACCGGCGTGATCGTGGTGGCCAAGGACGACGAGGACCACTGGAAGATCGCCCGACAGTTCGAGGACCGCAAGACGCTCAAGGCCTACCTCGCCGTCGTCCACGGGAACTTCGACCACGTCGGGGGCGTCATCGAGCAGCCCATCGGCAAACACCCCACCATCAAGGAAGCCATGGCTGTCCGACACGACAGCTCCGGGCGAGCGTCCGTCACGCTCTACCGAGTCCGCGAGCAGTACCGGGGCTACGCCCTGGTCGAGCTCGAACTCCGCACCGGGCGCACCCACCAGATCCGCGTCCATCTCTCGCACCTGGGCCACCCGATCGTGGGCGACATCGTCTACGGCGGGGAGATCGTCGGCCCCCCGGAAGTGCAAAGCCCGCCCGTCGCTGCCGGCTCACGCCCGATGGTCAACTTCGCCCGCACCAAGCCCGAAGGACAGCGACTCGAACACCTCGCCACGCAACGCAACGACGTGCTCATGGCGCGCCCCTCGCTGCACGCTGCCCTGCTGCGTTTCGCCCACCCGCGCACCGGCGAAACCATGACCTTCACCGCCCCGCTGCACGGCCCCCTCGAACGACTGATCCTCGCCCTGCGCGCCCACCGCATCGACGCCCCCACCGCCGCCACCGGCTACCACATCGACCTGGCCAAGGTCTTCCCCGCTTCGTAAAAGCCGGGAATCCGACCCCGCCGCCCGATTGCGTTCAAAATGGATGTCCGTGGAGATCGAGCGTCCGCATCGACACGCGTGGGAGACGTGCGAACGATGAGCGAAGCGCGCTACGACTTGGCGGTGATCGGCGGCGGGGCGGGCGGGTTCGCGGCGGCGTGGTCCGCGGCGCGCCTGGGGTTGTCCGTCGTGCTCGTGGAGAAGGGCCCTTGCCTGGGCGGCAACGCGGTGCGCGGCGGAGTCAACGCGTGGGAGGCGGTGGCGGGCGCCACGGGCGTTCCCTTCGATCTCTATCAACGCCTGCGGAACCTCCCGAGGGGCGGGGGCGGTGGCCATCTGCACCGCGGGCAGGCATATCTGCTGGGGCGATGACTTCCCCGGCGGCGAAAACGTGCTCGACCCGCAACGCACCTACCTCGACACGCTGCGTCGGCACGGCACCGAGGGCATCCGCGATCGCGAAGCGGTGCGACGATACTGGCACTGCATCTCGTTCGAGCCCACGGTCATGGCGCGAGTGTTGCTCGAGGCGCTGCGGAAGACCGGACGCTGCACGGTGCTGCTCAACACCGCGTTCACCCGGGTGCAGCATGAATCGCGGCGCCTCACCGCCGTGGAACTGGACAACGGCCAACGCATCGCCGCGGATGGCTTCGTCGATGGCACCGCCGACGCGCTGGTCTGCGCTGCGCTGGGTTGCGAGACGGTGACCGGGCAGGAGTCCAGAGCCACCTATGGCGAACCCGACGCACCGGAGCAGGCGAACCTGCACATCAACGGCGTGAGCTTGATCTATCGCGTGACCCCGGCGCAGCGCCCGGCGGTGGAGCCGGCGCCCGAGGGGGTGCCCGAGGTATGCTGGTGGGGCCGGCAACCGGCGGCGGTGTTCAACGCCTACCCCAGCGGCGGAGATCTGAACATCTACATGCTGCCGACAATGCAGGGCGCGGAGTTTCTGCAGCTGGGATATCCCCTGGCGTACGCGGAGTGCCGACGCAGGGTGTGGCGCCACCTGCAGCGGCGCTTCGAGGAGTTTCGCGGGTATCGCTTGTTGTGGATCGCTCCGTCGCTGGGCGTGCGTGAGACGCGGCGGGTGCTGTGCCAGGCGATGCTCACGCAGCACGACCTGCTGGCGGGCATGAGCGGTCAAACGCACAGCGACATCATCGCCATCAGCGACCACACGATGGACACGCACGGCTCGCACCGCGCTACGCACGGCGAACTGTCGCAGCCTTACGGGGTGCCGCTGCGATGCCTGATCCCGCGCGGCTGGGGCAATCTGTTCATCGCGTGTCGAGCGGCCGGTTTCTCGTCGATCGCCGCCTCGAGCTGCAGGCTCACGCGCACGATGATGCAACTGGGCCAGGCGGCGGGCACCGCGGCGGCGGCGGCGAAACAACAGGGCGTCGAGATCGCGCGGGCGTCCCCGGCTCAGGTGCGACAGATGCTGCGCGACCAAGGCGCCCAGGTCGACTGGCCCACTCCCGCGGCGTTGATGGCGCGGCTGCGCGAGGATCGGGGAGCGAACTCGGAGCACCGCGGCGCCCCGCGAACTGCGCATCCCGTACACTGCAGGCCCGGCATGACCCCGACCGCACGAACCAGGCAGATACGCGCCGCCGCGGTGGGCCTGGCGTTTCTGTCGCCCAACATCGCCGGGTTCCTCGCTTTTACCTTGGCGCCGCTGGCGCTGAGCCTGGTGCTGGCGTTCAGCAACTGGGACCTGAAACTGCACAACATGTTCAAGCCCGAGGAGAAACTCAGGTTCGTCGGGCTGGAGCATTTCACGACGCTCTTCAGAGAACGATACTTCTGGCAGTACCTGGGCAACACCTTATTCCTGATGATGGGTTTGCCGCTGGGGATCGCGGCGAGTCTCTGGGCGGCGATGCTGCTCTCGAGACAGACGCGCGCCGGCGAGGGTCGTGTGCAGGCCCGGGTGATCGTCACCGCGGTGATGGTCAGCAGCGCCGCGCTGCTCGTGGCCCTGGGCGCGGGCGCCACCGCGATGACGCTCCTGTTCACGGGGCTGGCGGGCCTGGTGCTGGTGGGCGGAGTTCTGGGCGGAACCTCGGTGTATCGCACGCTCTTTTACGTGCCCTCGTTCACCTCCGGCGTCGCCACGTTCATCCTGTGGAAGCAGCTCTACAAACCGAACGGCGGCCCGATCAACGCGGTGCTCACTCCGCTGCTCGAACAGCTCGAAGGCTTCGTGCGATACACCGGCCCCACACCGTGGACCTGCCTGCGATTCGGTTTGATCGTCCTGGGTTACTCCCTGTTCGCGTGGGGCTTGAGGAAGCTCCGAGTGTGGTGGCGTGACGGGGAAGTGGCCACCGGGGGTTTGCTGCTGCCGATCATTCTTGTTTCGCTGCCCATCGTCCTGGTGCTGATCGGGAGCATCCCGGGCGGGGCCCGGCTGGCGTGGGTTTTTCTCGTCGCCGGCGTGCTCTGGCAAGGGGTAATGCTGCTCGTGGAGGGCCGCCCTTTCCGCGCCAAGCCCGGCGAGGGGCTGGGCAACGCACTGCTGTTCAGTTCCGTCGTGATGGTGCTGACCGTGATGGCGCTGGGACTGGCGGAGGTGATGGCGAGGCTTCCCGCGATGGCCGCCCAGACTCAGGGCCTGCAGCCGCCGAACTGGCTCACCGATTTCTACTGGGCCAAGCCCGCCCTCATGATCATGGGCTTCTGGGGCGCCATCGGCAGCAACTCCATGCTCCTCTACCTCGCGGCCCTGACCAACGTCCCGCAGGAGATGTACGAGGCCGCGGACATCGACGGCGCCAGCGGCTTGCAGAAGTTCTGGAACGTCACCTGGCCTCAGCTCGCCCCCACCACCTTCTTCCTCGTGGTCATGGGCGTCATCGGCGGCCTGCAGGGCGGGTTCGAGTCGGCGCGCGTGATGACCGGCGGCGGCCCCTCCGGCGCCACCACCACGCTGGCGTATTTCATCTACACCGAGGGCTTCGAGACCGGACGCCTGGGCTACTCTTCCGCGGTGGCGTGGGCGATGTTCCTCCTGGTCCTTGGGGTGACGCTCTTGAACTGGAAGTTCGGGAACCGCTATGTCAACGACTGACGCGGCACGACAACGCGCCAAGGCGAACCGCGGGCTCTTCGCCTCCACGCTCATGCTCAACCTCCTGCTGGCGGGCATGGCGTTCCTGCTCGTGCTGCCCTTCGTGTGGATGCTGCTCACCAGCGTCAAGCAGCTGACCGAAGTGGGCGTGCCCAACTGGCTCCCCGCCGGTTCGCTCGACCCCCGCAGGTGGCAGTGGCGCAACTATCACGACGTCTTCACCAACCCCGACATCAAGTTCGCCGCCTGGTACGCCAACAGTCTGCTCGTGGCGGCTTGGGTCACCCTGCTTCAGGTACTGACCAGCGCCCTGGCGGCGTTCAGCTTCGCACGCCTGCACTGGCCCGGACGCGACCGTGTCTTTCTCCTGTACCTCTCCACCATGATGCTCCCGGGCCTGGTCATGATGATCCCCAACTACCAGATCATGATCGAGCTGGGCCTGGTGGACCGATTCCTGGGCCTGATCCTTCCCGGCGCGTTCACCGCCTTCGGCACGTTCCTGCTCAGGCAGTTCATGCTCAGCATCCCCGCGAGCCTGGACGAGGCCGCCAGGATCGACGGCGCCAGCGCCTGGCGCATCTTCTGGGACGTGATCCTACCACTGACCCGGCCGGGGCTGATCACGCTGGCGATCTTCACCTTCATCGGGAACTACAACAGCTTCTTCTGGCCGCTGGTCATGATCAAGAGCGTGGACAAGTACACGCTGCCCATCGGGCTGATGTTCTTCGACTCCACCCGCGGGCAGACGACGCACCAGATGATGGCGGCGGTGACCATGTCGGTGATCCCCATGATCCTGCTCTTCGTGCTGCTGCAGAAGCACCTGGTCAGGGGCATCCAGATGGGCGCGGTCAAAGGATAGCGACCCGCGTGGCGGTGACTCCGAGCTTCGCCCGATGAAATATCTCTTCCTCATCCTCTTCGTGCTGCTGAGCCTCGCCACCGCGGCTCGGGTGTCGCTGCTGCCGGACCTCCGCCGCGACGTGCCGGTGATCTACTGGGCCACCGACAACAACCCCGCCCGCGTCGAGCAGGTCCGCCTCTTCCACGACTGGCTCATCGCCAAGGGCCACGTCACCCCGGAAGGAAAACCGGTCTGCGAGCTCAGGCTCGACACCGCCAACAACGCGCAGCAGAAGCTCGTCATCCAGGGCGTCTCGGGCGTGGCCAGCGACCTGTTCGACGTCTGGTCCGGCGCCGGGGCGCGCTACTTTTCGTCGATGGGCCTGCTGGAAAATCTCAACGACGAAGCGGCACGGCTGGGCTTCGACCCCTCCCGCACCTTCCCCGCCATCGCCCCCGAGATCGTCATCGACGGCGTGCAGTACTCTTTCCCCTGCAACGTGGGGACGAATCACTACTGGGCCAACGTGGCGCGATTCGAAGAGCTGGGCGTGACCGTCCCCCCGCAGGACTGGACCTTTCAAGAGTACGAGCGCATCGGCAGGGCCTTCGTGGCGGCGGCCAACGCGGACAAGCCGCGCTACCGCGTCTTCTTCGCCGACACGATCAATCCGATCGTGCTCACCCGCAGCACTGGTCTGACCGTCTACAACGAGACGCTCACCGCCTGCGTGCTCGACGACGAGCGGTACGTGCGCATCCTCGCCTTGATCCATCGCTGGACCTTCGAGGAACGTCTGCTGCCCTCCGCCGCGGACCGCAGCGCCTTCGCCACCGACTCGGGCTACCTCGGAGCCCCGATGCAGCTCTTCAACAGCGGGCAATACGGCATGGTGTGGATGGGGCGATACTCCTTGATCCAGTTCCGCAAGTTCAACGAGGAGCGTCGGGCCGCGGGCAGGCCGATCCTGAAACTCTCGGTGACCAACCCGCCTTACGATCACTTTCTCAACGCCAACGCCGGCACCCGCGCCTGCGCGATGTACGCCGGCTCAAAGCACAAGGACCTCGCTGCTCTGTTTCTCGCCTATCTCGCGGACGATATCTACAACATGCAGATCGTGCGTGACGCCGACGCCCTGCCGCCCAACCCCGCCTACACTCGCATCGAAGAGTTCCATCGCCCCCCGGACTATCCCCAGGAGTGGGGCCTCCACACGCCCTACGCCGACGCGGCCCTGCGCATCGGCATCCCCATGGACATCAGCCCGTTCATCGTGCCCGCCGACGCCAGCCGCCACCTTGCACGAGGACAGGACGCGGTGATGTCCAACGTCCTATCGCCCCAGCGAGCCGCGTTCGA
The DNA here is from genome assembly GCA_964496285.1 of uncultured Phycisphaera sp. GTDB lineage: Bacteria > Planctomycetota > Phycisphaerae > Phycisphaerales > Phycisphaeraceae > CAZBXW01. The sequence goes on along the minus strand of CAZBXW010000001.1, from coordinate 467,574 downwards.
GACCCAGCGCGATATCAACGAGGGGATCCGACGCACGCTCAAGGAGAATCCCAATCTGCGCCCGCGCTACGAAGCTCAGCTCGAACTCCAGAAGAAGATCGACGCCCGCAAAGCCGCCTGCGAACCGATCCCCGCCGCCTGGGTCCAGAACCCCTTCCACCTCAAGTACTACGCGCATCAAGGCTGGCTGGAAGATTCCCCCGACTCCGCTACGATCCCCCGTGATAGAAAAATCGGCCCAGGCCCACCGTGAAGATCATGCATCCGTAGAGCGCGTGCTCAAGCCAGGCGAGCATCGGCGAGCCGCTGCGACGGTAGGTGTTGACGAACAGCCAACCGCCCAGCAGGGTCATCGGCGCCGCCACCGCGTTGGCGAAGATCACGTGGACCCACGCGAACGCCATCGCCCCCGCCAGCGTCAGCCCCAACCCTTGCCCGAACAGCCCCGCGTATCGCCGAACCACGAACACGCGATACACGATCCCCTGCGGCAGCACACTGAGGATCGGGTAGAGCAGCATGACTATCGCCCAGAGCTGCGGCCGCTGCCGGGGGAAGTTCAGGAACAGCTCGGGCCACCGCCACGCGATGACCCCCGCCAGCACGCCTGCGATCACCACGAAACGCAGCAGCACCTTGGGCAGGTGCGCCGCTGCGCCGCGCCAACCAAAGATCGTCCGCCACGCGAACGACCCCTCCCGCCGGAGCATCAGAACGCAGTAGCCCGTGATCGTCCAGAGCAGCGGAAAGACCGGCACCGACCCGCCGCCCTCCCCCCACGTCCACACCACCGCGGGCAGAACGGCAAAGAGCACGAGAAACTCGGTCCAGAGAATCGCTTTGGGCAGCGGCATCGCCGAGCATCGTAGGCAACGCCCGACCGCGGCAAGGAACGATGAAGTGACCGGGGAGGGACTTGAACCCTCGACAAACGGCTTAAAAGGCCGCTGCTCTACCGACTGAGCTACCCGGTCGGCGCGAAAGATCGTTATTGTAGCGAGGCACGGGGCCTGACGCTGCGGGCTTGGTTGTATGATGATCCACCTTTTCACTCAAGGGAAGCTGTCATGCCGCAGAACGATCGTCGCAGCGTCGCTCGTCAGACCGCGCAGGGGCTGCGCGCCTTCGCGCCGCAGAGCGGGAAGACCAAGGCGCTGATCGGGTTCGACGGGTTCGTGGATTCGATCATCGCGGTGGTGGACAAGCGCCTGGACGCGGAGCGCTACGAGGCGCTGCCCACGATCACGGCGATGGGGCAGCGCATCCTGGCGGCGGCGGGCAAGAGCGCCAACATCGAACTGGTGGTGACGCTGGAGAAGCTCGGGGGCAACGGACCGATCATGGCCAACGCCTTCGTCGAGGCGGGGCTGAGCGTGACCTACATCGGCTCGGTGGGCCGTCCGGCGATTCACCCGGTGTTCGAGTCGCTCTCGAAGCGCGCCACGGTGCTGGGCATCGCCGAGCCCGGGCGCACCGACGCCCTGGAGTTCACCGACGGCAAGCTGCTGCTGGGCAAGATCGAGTCGATGAAGGACGTGAGTTGGCGGGGCTTCGAGTCCATCGTGGGAGAGGAAGCGCTGCTGAACCACTTCCGGGGGGCGAAGTTCATCGGCATGGTCAACTGGACGATGCTGCCGCACATGGGCGAGATCTGGAAGCGCATGACGCAACTGCTGCCCACGCTCGGGGAGCGCAAGCGAGTGTTCGTGGACCTGGCGGACCCGGAGAAGCGAACCGTGTCGGACCTGCGGGAAGCGCTGCGACAGGTGAGCCGAATGCAGGAGGTGGCTCAGGTGATCCTGGGCATGAACCTCAAGGAAGCGCAGCAGGTGGCGGCGGCGCTGGAGCTGCCCTTCGACGCGAAGGATCTGCCCGGCAGCGCCGAGAGGATCGCAGGCAAGCTCGCCATCGACACCGCGGTGATCCATCCGCGCGAGGGAGCTTCGGCGGCGCGCAGGAGCGGCACGGGCTACGACACCGCGGCGTTCGCGGGCCCGTTCGTGCGCGAGCCCAAGCTCTCCACCGGCGCGGGCGACAACTTCAACGCGGGGTTCTGCGTCGGAACGCTCGCGGGATTGACGTTGGATCAGTGCCTCTGCTGCGGCACCGCCACGAGCGGGTACTACGTCCGCCACGCGGGCAGCCCAAGCCTGTCGCAACTCGCGGCCTTCTGCGACGACCTGCCCGAGCCGCAGTAGCAAGAGAGGGATCAGTACATCCCCGGCTTCTCGACGCTCTGCTAGTATCCTGCTTCACCGGATCACGACCCATGGCCAAGATCACCATCGACGGCAAAGAGTGCTCCTTCGAGGGCAAGAAGATGATCCTCCAGGTCGCCCTGGAGAACGGTATCGAGATTCCGCACTACTGCTACCACCCCGGACTCTCGATCGTCGCTTCCTGCCGGATCTGCCTGGCGGAGCTGGAGCAGAAGGACCCCAAGACCGGCAGTCTGGTGCTGCAGCCGAAGTTGTTTCCGACCTGCCAGACGCCCGCCGCGGAGGGCATGGTGGTGCACACCACGTCGCCCAAGAGCGTGGCCAATCAGAAGGCGGTGATGGAGTATCTGCTGATCAACCATCCGGTGGACTGCCCGGTGTGCGATCAGGCGGGCGAGTGTCACCTGCAGGACTACTCGTACCAGTACGGTCGGGGCGAGTCGCGCTTCCAGGAGGACAAGATCAAGCAGCCCAAGAAGGACATCGGGCCTCACGTGCTGCTCTACTCCGACCGCTGCATCATGTGCTCGCGCTGCGTGCGTTTCACCAAGGAGGTCACGGGCACGAGCGAGATCGGCGTCTTCGGTCGCGGCAGCAAAGAGCAGATCGACGTCTTCCCGGGCGTGCCGCTGGACAACGAACTGTCGGGCAACGTGGTGGACCTCTGCCCGGTGGGCGCCCTGCTCGACAAGGATTTCCTTTTCACGCAGCGCGTCTGGTTCCTGAAGCAGACACCCTCCATCGACGGCTTGACCTCCGGGGGGGACAACATCTCGATCCACCACAACGAGGGGAGGATTTATCGCGTGAAGCCCCGGACCAACGTCGAGGTGAACAAGTGGTGGATCAGCGATGAGGTCCGCTTCGGCTGGAAGTTCGTGCACAGCGAAGACCGCCTGCGGGCGCCGATGCGGCAGCAGTACGGCGTGCAGGTGGAGACGAACTGGCCCGGCGCCATCGAGGAAGCGCGGAACGGGCTGAAGAAGGCGGCGAGCGTGGCGGTGCTGGTTTCGCCGATGCTCTCGTGCGAGGAGGCCTACCTGCTGGGCAAGCTGGCGCGCGGGCTTGACCCGAATGCGACGCTCGCGGTGGGGCCGATCCCCCTCAGCGGTGAGGACAAGAAGTTTCCGGGGGGCTACACGATCCGCGCGGAGAAGTGCCCCAACGCGCGCGGCGTGCAAAGAGCGTTGGAGTTGCACGGCGGGAGTGTGCTGAGCTACGAGGAGTTCCTCAACGCCAAGTTCGACGCGGCGATCATCACGGGCAATTACCCCTCGGCCTGGGTTCCCAAGGAACTCACCGCGACGTTCAAGGGCAAGTTCATCGTGATGATCGACACGCTGGCGCACGAGGGGACGAGCCGCGCCAATGTGCTGCTTCCGGGGGCGACGTGGACGGAAAAGGCGGGCTGTTTCGAGAACTGCCACGGACGCATCCAGGCGTTCGAGCAGGCGATCCCGGTGCTGGAGTTCGCCCGGCCCGAAGGCCAGATCGCGCTGGACCTTTTAGCCGCCAGCGGCTTGGCGCCCCACGGCATCTACGACGCGGCGCAAGTTCGGCAGGCGATGGCGGGCGTCTTTGCCAGCCAGGTCAAGCTCCCCGAGGCGGAGCAGCTGCCGACTCTGGACATGGAATATGCGGAGCTTTAGCCCTCACCGCAACCGGGCGGCATCGCTCACGCCCGCAAAGCTCGGGGGTGGGGCGGGGTTCTGCCGCAGGTGCGAGTAGCTGGGCTCGATGACCGCTACGGGGGCGCGTTTAACGGAGCAGCCCGCCAGCGGCAGGGCCAGGCTCGCCACCACGATCACGCAGGTCAGTCGCTGCATGGCCGACTCCTTGAGGTCCGGGACCCTGTTCTTATCGAAGCCGCGCGGGGAACGAGCCAGCAGGAAATCGTGGCTGTGGATTATCGGATTCGACGTGGCGCGACTGTGCGGACTGCAGGGGCTTGACCGCCTGAGTTGGACCGCGGAGGATGAGCGGTGGTGACACGGATGTCCACGACCGCCCATGCGCCAACGAGCCTGTTTCCCGTGGAGACGGAAGCGCCCATTGTCGCCGCGCAGCGTCGCGTCCCGGTTTCGCCGCCGGGCGAACGGTTGTCCCTGTGCGTGCTGGGCTCGGGGTCCGGAGGCAATTGCTCGGTGGTTCACTTCCGGGGGCGGACGCTGCTGATCGATCTGGGTCTTGGCCCCCGCGCCACGCTGCATCGGCTGACGCAACTGGGCATCGATCCAAGCTCCATCGACGCGGCGATGCTCACGCACCTGGACCAGGATCACTTCCGACCCCACTGGGCGCGCACCGCCAAGGAACTGGGGCTTAAGGTGTTCGCGCACCGCTGGCACATGGGGCAGCTCGAGCGCTGCAGCGCCAAGAGCCTGTTGACGCAGGGACTCGTGGAGGCATTCGACGGTCAAGCCTTCGCGCCGCTGGCGGGGCTGAGCGTCAGCGCGGTGCCGCTGCCTCACGACGACAAAGGGACGATGGGCTTCCGCGTGGACGCACAGGGCAACGGGGGCAGTCTGGGTTACGCCACGGACCTGGGCCATGTGCCCCCGGAGCTGGTCGAACTGTTTTCGCGTGCCGGGGGCGTGGACCTGTTGGCGATCGAGAGCAACTACGATCCGCCGATGCAGCTCACCAGTTCGCGCCCCTGGTTTCTCAAGCAGCGGATCATGGGCAGGCACGGGCACCTCTCCAACGAACAAGCCTTCGAGGCGGTGCGACGCATCGTGGAAGGCAGCGCCCCCGGCAGACCGCAGCACATCGTGTTGCTGCACCGCTCAGCTCAGTGCAACGATCCTGCGATCGTGTTGCGCGTGTTCGCGCAGGATCAGTCCATCGCCCGCCGAACCCGCCTGACGCACCAAAGGCGACGTTCACGCTGGTTCGTGGCGGACGCCCTGCCGACCTCCACCGAGGCTCAGATGAAACTCTGGTTTACCTATTTTCACACCTCAACCCCTGTTGATGCGTGAACGAGGTACATCCTCGTCGAAACATCATCTCAAACTTACGAAGTTAACCTTGCGTCTGAGGTTTTTCCCTGTAACCTTCCCGCTCGCTCCAAGGTGGCATGGCGGATCAAAGGAAAAGAGACTTCCGGGCGATCCGGGAAATCGGGGCGATTCCTCGGCGGATGGGAGATTTCGGGCGGCTCTCGCGCGGCGGGGAGCATCGATCAGTAGGACAGAGATGTTCCGTTGCGGTTCCTGAGCCAACCCTCAGGCAACGCGCGGTCTGTCCTGCGCCGCCTCTGGCGGCCATCCTGCCCAGCTCAACCAAGTCAAGACCAGGACCGTCGCACGGGTCTGCTTGGGGAGCCTGCCGACCATGAGGTTCCAACGCGGCTCGCGCGCTTCAGGCGTCCGCACTTCGTGCCCTCGCGCACCAGCCGACCGTGGTTCCTGGCGCTGCTCCTCTCTCGGGTGACGCGGGTTAATCCGCGCCCGTTTTGTGTCGATAACACGATCACCGCCCGTCGTGCGCCCCGGTTGTGGGAGCGCGGGCGGTGGGCGTTGCAACCACAGGGGCGAGGTGCGCATGGAAATCGACACGATCCTCAAGACCGCTCTGGAGCTCGGGGCGTCGGACATCCATCTCGTAAGCGGGCACGTCCCGATGGCGCGCATCCACACCGTGATGACGCCGCTGGACTATCCGCTCATCACCCCCGAGAGCGCCCGGCGGATGTTCGAGCACATGGCCGGCGATGAGCAACGCGCCCGCTTCGAGAAGATCAAGGACTCGGACTTCTCCTACGAGATCCCCGGGCTGAGCCGGTTCCGTGTCAACGCCCACATGCAGCGCGGCACGCTGGGCATCGCCATGCGTTCGATCAAGGAGAAGATCCCGCCGCTGAAGGACCTGAACCTTCCGGAGGTGATCGGTCGGCTGACCTACCTGCCGCGCGGCCTGATCCTCGTCACCGGGGACACCGGCTCGGGCAAGAGCACCACGCTCGCCGCGATGATCCAGGAGATGAACAACCGTTACCACTCGCACATCATCACGCTCGAGGACCCCATCGAGTACGCCCTGGTGAGCAACAAGAGCACGATCGAGCAGCGCGAGCTGGGCGCGGACACGCCGAGCTTCGCCAGCGGTCTGCGTCACGTGCTGCGTCAGGACCCGGACATCATCCTGGTCGGTGAGATGCGCGACCTGGAGACGACGGCGGCGGCGATCACGGCGGCGGAGACCGGCCACCTCGTGCTCTCCACGCTGCACACCGTCAACGCCTCGCAGACGGTGGAGCGCATCATCGACATGTACCCCGCCGACCAGCAGAACCAGATCCGCTCGATGCTCGCCAACACGCTGCAGGCGGTGGTGTCGCAGACGCTGTTCAAGCGCGTGGACAAGAAGGGCATGGTGCCGGGCGTGGAGGTGATGCTCTGCACGCCCGCGGTGCGCAACCTGATCCGCGAGAACCGGGCGTTCGAGATTCCCAACGTGATCGAGACCAACCGCGCCATGGGCATGAACACGCTGGACAACTCGATCGCCGAGCTCTACTTCAACGGCATGATCGGGCGCGACGACGCGGTGGCGCAGGCGGCCTACCCCGACAAGCTCGAACGCATGCTCGCGGCGTAACGGAGGGTCTGATCTCTGATGTCGGAGGTCGGAGCGGCTTGGGTGAATAAGGAGGCAGGGAGTCCCGATGAACATCGCGTGTCCGACCGGCTGATGTCGCTGTGTTTCTGACATCAGACCTCAGGCATCCGACATCGGACCTTCCCCCACATGGCTCACTATCGCTACCAGGTTCGCGGCACGGACGGGCGCACGTCGGTGGGGACGATCGCGGCGGAGAACGCGCTGACGGCGGCGTCGAACCTGCGCGCCCAGGGCCAGCAGGTGCTGCAACTGGTCCCGATCAATCAGACCGGGCAGTCGCTGGCGGACAAGCTCAAGGCGCTGAACCAGGGCACCGGCCCCACGCAGCGCGACGTGCTGAACTTCACCACGCAGCTGGCGGTGATGATCCGCGCCGGCATCAGCATCCGCGCCGCCATCGAGGGCATCGCCGAGCAGTCCGAGAACATGAAGTTCCGCAAGATCCTCTTCCAGATCAAGCAGGACGTGGAGGCCGGCAAGCAGTTCTCCGAGGCTCTGGCCAAGCACCCCAGGCAGTTCAACGCCCTGTACGTCAACATGGTGCGCGCCTCGGAGATGTCCGGCAGTTTCAGCCACATGCTCGACCGCATCGCCTCCTACACGGCCCAGCAGCTCGAGACCCGCGCCATGGTCATCGGCGCCATGATCTACCCCTGCGTCATCCTCTCCCTGGCGGTTTCGGTCACCATCTTCCTGCTCACCTTCGTCCTGCCGCGTTTCGCCGCGGTGTTCGAGGGCAAGGAAGCGGTCATGCCCTGGCCCACGCGCTTCCTCATGGCGCTGTCGGCGTTCATGGTCGACTGGTGGTGGGCGGTGCTCATCGCGATGGTGGGCGGCGTCGTGGGCCTGGTCATCTTCGGGCGCACCGACCTGGGCGCCCGCTGGTTCGACAAGCTCAAGCTCACCCTGCCGCTGTTCAAGAAGATGTTCCGCGCCCTGTACATCAGCCGCTCCCTCCACACCATGGGCGAGCTGGTCAACGCGGGCGTCCCGATGCTCGACACGCTGCTGATCACCGGGGACATCAGCGGCAACTGGTTCTTCAAACGACTCTGGCAGAGCGTCTACGCCGCGGTGAAGACCGGCAAGAAGATCGCTCATCCGCTGCAGAAGTCGCCGCTGCTGCCCCGCTCCGTGGTGCAGATGGTCGCCGCGGGCGAAGAGTCGGGCAAGCTCGGCGAGGTCCTGGACGAGGTGAGCACCTACTACACCAAGCAGCTCAAGGAGACCATCAAGACGGTCACGAGCATGATCGAGCCGATCATGATCATGCTCATGGGCGGCGTGGTGGGCTTCATCGCCATGGCGATCATCCTGCCGATCTTCAAGCTCTCGACGCTGGTGAAGTGAAGCGGCGGCGGGTTTGCCGGTTGGGAGGCGTGGGCAAGGGGATTGCGGCGCGATCGGGCGCGATGGGGTTGGAATCCGCGGGCGATGAATCGTTGATTTGCTCTGACGCACGACCATGCCAACACAGCATCGCCCCATCGCCGGTTCGCCCAGCCGCCCCAGGGCACGCCCCCTGCGCCGCGGCTTCACCCTCATCGAGGCCGCCCTGACCACCGTGATCATCGGCACCGGCGTGCTCTCGATCGTCGCGGCGCAGCAGGCCTACACGCAGAAGAACGACTGGGCCCAGCGCACCGCCATGGGCATGACCCTGGCCAACGAAGTGCGAGAGTTGATGCTCAGCCTGCCCCTGCACGACCCGATCACCGGCGTGGAGACCCTCGGGCCCGAGGCCGGCGAGCAGGACGTCTCGAGCTACGACGACGTGGACGACTTCGCCGGCGTGGTGGTGAGCGGCGTGGGCAACGGCATGACCTTCAGCCCGCCCGTCAACGCCCTGAGGCAGACCATCCCCGACCTGCCCGGCTGGTCGCAGCACGTGGACGTGGAGAACGTCCTGGAGGACAACATCTCCACCACCTTCACCCAGCCCCTGGGCACCACCGACATGGTGCGCGTCACCGTCACCGTCAACTACCAGTCGCCGCAGGCCGCCAGCCCGATGGTCATGGCGTCGCTGGTCTTCGTGATGGGGCCGTGACGCGGGCGGTGACCGGGCGATGGGACGATCAGGCGCTGGGACGATGTGACGAGGCGATGGAGAACAAACGGTGACAATCGCACATCACAGATCGGCGATCGCATCGGCCCGGCAGAGGGCGCGGCAGCGCGGGGCGGCGGCGATCCTCGCCATGATGTTCCTGGTCATCTTCGGGTCGCTGGCGGCGGCGATGGCCATCGTGGCGCAGGGCAACCTCGCCACCGCCGACGCTCACCTGAAGATCAACCGCTCGCTCTCGGCGGCGGAGACCGGCATGGGCTTTGTCATCCATCGCCTGGCGCTGGCGTCCAACGACACCAAGACCCGCGCCGGACTCATCGACGCTTCCGTCGCCACCACGCTCTGGAACGATGTCCGCGCCAAACTGCTCGACCCCTCCTACGCTCACTCCCTCGTCGGCGCTCCGCACAACCTCGCCGAGCCCACGCAGAGCGGATCGACCCTGAGCATCGGACCCATCGCGGTGGGGCCCTCGGCCCCGACCTTCACCGCGGTGATCACGCCCCACCCCATCACCGGCGAAAACTACAACAGCAGCTACTACCAGCGACCGCCCTACTCGACCCTGACCCCGGCGGTCTCGGCGGCCTATCCGCTGGACGCCACCTGGATCCGCGTGACGGTGACCGGCTACGACTCCACCGCGGTCAACCCCATCACCCGCACGCTCCGCATGGACTTCCGCATCGACAAGAAGATCAAGTACGCCATCCTCTCCAAGAGCAGGGTCATGATCGGGCGCAACGTCATGATCGAAGGGCCCATCGGAAGCCGATTCATGGAGACGCACCTTGAGAACGGCCATCCGATCCTGATGCAGTCGGACTTCCAGGGTCTGCACGCGGACCTCGACGACAACCTCGCGGCGCTCGTGGGCACGCTGGCGACCAACGACGCCAACGGCGATAACCGCATCAACCTCTCGAACCCCAACGAGATCACGGGCCTGGCCGACCCCGCCGCGCTGGACACCAACGCCGACGGGTACATCGACGACTACGACTTCTTCCTGGCCCAGTTCGACGCCAACGCCGACCGCGTCATCACCGCGCTGGAGCTGGACACCGCCAACCATCCCGTGCGGGCGCAGCTCTTCGAGCTCATCGACACCTTCGGCGCCGCCACCCGCGCCGGCTACAACGACGGGCAGATCAGCTTCTACGACTACTACACCAAGCTGCGCGGCAAGATTCAGATCCGCGCCGACCTGGCCGGCTGGGAGGCCGGCGCCGCTCACGGGCCTTATCAGGATTACCTCCAGGGCTCGATCCGACCCTTCGGCTCCGACCCGCCCATGACCTTCGACGCCACTGAGCTGGACAACCACGAGTTCGTCCCGGCGGACTTCGACATGACCAGCTTCCGCAACATCGCCGACGGCGACCTGGCCACCCAGGCCTCGGCGCAGGCGGTCAATCACGACCCCGACGATCCCAACTCCCCGGGGCCCCTGGGACAGACTCAGTTCGAGTCGGTGCCCTACGGCTCAGCCTACCCCTACGACTACTACGACCGGCCCGTCTACCGCAACATGACCTTCACCAACGTCAAGATCCCCAAGGGCACCAACGCCCTGTTCGTCAACTGCAAATTCATCGGCTGCACCTTCATCGAGAGCGAAGCGGACAACGGCGATCCCAACTACAACTACGCCGGCCGACTCGAACAGGACGGCACCCCGCGATTCTTCTGGAACAGCCTCACCGCCACGGTCAACGGCGTGCAGGTCAACGACACCAAGCCCTTCTCCAACAACGTCCGCTTCGACTCCTGCACCTTCGAGGGCGCCGTCGTCACCGACTCCACTCCGAACTACACCCACGTCCGCAACAAGATCACCTTCACCGGCGCTACGCAGTGGAAGATCGACGACTCGACCAACCTGACCCTGGCGCAGAAGCAGCTCTACAAACGCTCGACGATCCTCGCCCCGCACTACTCGGTGGAGATGGGCACGTTCATCGATCCGCAGAACCCGCAGGAGCGCGTGCAGCTCTCGGGCACGATCGTCGCCGGCGTGCTGGACATGCGAGGCCAGGTCAAGATCAACGGGACGATCCTCACCACCTTCGAGCCGGTGAGCGACACCGGACCGGTGCTGGGCGAGACCAGCCCGCAGTTCAACACCACCCTGGGCTACTTCCCCTCGACCAGCGGCGACCTGGAAGCAGAAATCCCGGCGGTGGGGCTGGGCGTGATTCAGGTGCGATACGACCCAACGCTGCCGCTGCCCGACGGGATTCTCGGGCCGATCCAGATCGAACCGAACCTCGCCACCTACTTCGAGGGCCGCCCGTGACCCACACCGCTTGGACATCGTCGCGCCCCGCGCTGCCGCCGCAGCGCCCCGGCCTGCCGACGCCGCCGCGCCCCAAGCCCCGCCGCCTCGGCCGGGGCCTGAGCCTCGTCGAGACGCTCATCGCCATGACGATCACCGCCATGCTGCTCACCGCCACCATGGTCGCCATCGACGCGAGCTTCAAGGCCTACGCCTCGGCCGCGGAACAGGCCTCGGCCCACTCGGGCCTGCGCATGGTCTCGCACCGACTGCTCACGCTCGTGCGCACCAGCACGGCGCACGGCCCGCTGGAGCCGGCGGCCGGCCCGCCCGAGGTCACCCTCAGCAACAACATCCTCACCAGCCCCTACCTCGAAGTCCTCGACGCCAACGACAACATCGTCCGCATCGAGTGGCGCTCCGTCGAACAGGAACTCTGGATCACCTCCACCCCCGCCGCCGGCGGCACGGCCGTCTCGCAGCCGCTGCTCTCGGGCGTCACCGACGCCAAGTTCTTCTGCGTCCGTCAGCTCAACGACGACAACCTTTGGCAACTGCAGCGCGGCACCATGGACGTGACCGTCCGTCCCGGCGCCGACGCCACGCTGCAGATCGAATCCGGCAGCAGCCCACCTGTCCGCCTGATCGCCTCGACCAAGCCGCGAAAGCTGGAATAGATCAGGCCCCATCCCTCTTGAGCAGTCGCGGGCGCTACTGGTCCTTGCACACCTCGTCGAGCACATGGTCCTCGACGAAGATCGGGACCTCACCCGCCACGCCCAGGGCGATGGCGTCGCTGGGGCGCGAGTCGATGTCGTAGGTCTCCTGGCCGCGCCGCAGCACCAGGCGCGCGAAGAACGTGTGGTCCTTCAGGTCGTTGATCACGATGCGTTCGAGCCTGGCGCCCAACGCCGCGATCACCTGATCCAGAAGCTCGTGCGTCTGCGGGCGCGGGGGCTGCTGGCCCATCAGCCGTCGCTCGATGGCGGCGGCCTCGTGAAGCCCGATCACGATCGGAAACACCCGCGATCCCTCCACCTCGCGCAGCTCCACCACGTGCGTGTCGTTCGTCTCACGGATCAGGATGCGCGACAACTCCATCCGCACGGCTGCCATCGCCGCATTGTACACATTGAAGCAGCCCCCCCGGATCGAGCCGATATTCTCGCCTAGGATTGGCTATGCGCTGCAACGCGGAATGGCGGCGGGGTCGCTTCTGGCTGTCGCACTTCCTGCACAACCGGCACGTGCGGCGTCGTGTCCGCTTCGCCCGGACGCCCCGCGTCAGCCCCGCGGTGCGTCGCTGGCTGGGGCGACCGGCGCCGGGCAAAGAGCGGGCGGCCCTGGTCACGCTCACGGCGCGGCGCTGCTGGGTCGATCCGGCGTTCGTCCAGGCGCTGCGCCTGATGGTCAAGGAGGAGAGCTACCACGCTGAGCTTCGGCGCGCCGCGCTGGGCGGCGAGCCGCTGCGGGCGCACGCCGTCGATCCGCGCTGGCGGCTGCTCCTGGGCGTCCGGTTCGAGTGGAGCGTGATGCTGCTGAGCCGCATCGTCGATGAGCCGCTGACCCTGAGCGTCCGTCAGGCCGTCGACCACCCCGACCTCCGCGCCATGTGCGACCAGCTCTTGGGGGACCGGGCGGCGCACCGTCGCTTCCTGGCGGATCGCCTGACCCTGGCCTACGCCGACTTCAACTTCCTCCGTCGCAATCTGCGCCGGTGGCGACTGCGCGTGATGTTCGCCCTGCTCCTGACGATCACGCTGGCGCAGCACCGCGCGCTGACGCACGACCTACCGGCGCTGGCGCGACGCTGCTGGCTGGACTTCGAGGCCACGCTCGAACAGATCGTGCCCTACCATCGCGACCGCCTGATGCGGGCGCTGCTGAGGCAGAGCGAGAGGCCCTACGAGTCGTAGCCCGCTCACCAGGGCATCACGTTCTCGATCAGATCGGTCGGGCGTCCCAGCGCCGCGCCGCGGCGAAGGGTGTAGACCGGGACGTGCGGGGGACAGAACAGACGCCACGGCAGCGCCACCTCGCCCAGCCCGCGAGCGACGACGCCCAGCGTTCGCCGATGGCGCAGCACGCCCGAGGTCAGCCGCAGCGGCAGGTCCGAGCTGTTGCGCAGCGGCAGCCAGGGCAGCGGTCGAATCTGTCCCCCGTGCGTGTGGCCGCAGAGCATCACCTCCACGCCCAGGTCCGAAGCCGCGGGCAGCGCCATGGGCCAGTGCGTGAGCATGATCGTGGCGGGGCGCACCGAGCCCGGGGCGGCGGGAGGCAGACTCAGGGCCAGCTCCACCATGTCGGGCAACGAGTAGCGGTCCAGGCTCAGGCCCAGCAGGAGCAGCGACGGGTGCGTGAGCGTCACGGCGCGGTTGTGAAGCCAGGTGATGGACAGGTCCTGCGCCAGCTCGCGCAAGCGTGGCGTGTCGTGGTTGCCGAATACGCCGAAGCACCCGTGCCGCGGCTGGATCAGGTCGATCATCCGCCGCAGCGCCTCGACGGCTGCCGGTTCCTGGCCGGGCCGACTCATGTAGTCCCCCGTGAACATCGCCAGGTCGATCTTCAGCCGACCCAGATGCTCCGCGGCACGCAGGAATCGTTGACGCACCGGCAGCCGCGTGGCGTGCAGGTCCGTCACGTGCGCCAAGCGCAGCCCCTCCAACGCCGGCGGCAGCTCCGGCAGGGTCAGGTCCAGGCCTTGGATCAGCTCCGTCAGGGGCAGCAGGGTCGAGACGTTAGGTCTTGTCACAGGCCGCAGAATCCTCTAAAGTGAAGTGTCGCATTCTATCGGCGACCCATCCACAGGGAGTTGCGCCATGGCCAAGATGTTCTATTCGTTGGAAGAGGCTGCCCAGCGCCTGGGCGTGAGCGTCGAGGAGATCAAGCGGCTGGCCTCCACGGGCAAGCTGCAGCAGTTCCGCGACCGAGAGAAGCTCATGTACAAGCGCGACCAGGTGGACGCGATGGCCAGCGAGGTGGGGACCACCGGCATCGCCAACGTCGTGGACAGCGACGACAGCGGACCGCTGGACCTGGTGGGCGGCGAAGATCAGGTGGACCTGGCCGAGGCCAAGCCCTCGCCCAAGGAGCGCAAGGAAGACCCGCGACAGAAGACGGGCATCAGCGTGTTCGACGCCGGCGAGGTCGAAGCCGCGGACCCGATGGCGCAGACGCAGGTGACCAAGGCCGCCAGCGACGACGAGGCGCTGGTGCTCGAGAGCGTGGGCTCGGGATCGGGCCTGCTGGACCTGACGCGCGAGAGCGACGACACGAGCCTGGGCGCGGAACTGCTCGAAGAAATCTACCCCGGTTCCGGCGAAGGCTCGGATGCGAAGCTCGAACCCGTGCCGGGCTCCTCCTCCGGTTTGGCCAACATTCAGGTCACGCCCGAGTCCGGCGCTTCGGGCCTGGAGAACCTGCAGCCGAGCTCCGGCGCCGCGGCGATGGCCGGCGCCGAGCCCACCGCCATGATGCCCATGAGCTACGCCGCCCCGGACGCCTACGACCCGGCCGGCTCGGGCATGGGTGCCGGCGCCCTGATCGGAGCCTTGGTCTGCCTGATCCTGGTGCTGGTGATCGCCATCTCCGGCGTGCAGGGCGTCACCGACCAGGTCACCGTGCTGCTGAGCAGCAACCTGTGGATGTACGTGGGCCTGTTGGCGGCGGTGACGCTCATCGCCGCCGTCGTGGGCCTGTTCGTGGGCAAGAGCATGGCCCGCGTGTGAGCCGCCGCGTTCACGACGTTCGATGAAGCTCTCTCCCTACGGCCGCGCCGAGTGGTTGACCATCTTGGCGGTGGGCGTCATGCTCGCCGCCGCCGCGGCGCTGGCGTCGTGGTGGTGGATCGCCCTGCTGACGCTGCTGCTCGCCGCGGCGCTGGTCGCCTTCTTCCGCGACCCCGACCGCATCATCCCCGCGCAGCGGCACGTCGTGGTCAGTCCCGCTGACGGACGCGTCAGTTCCGTTCACGAGGTCGAGCACCACGAACTGCTGGGCGAGAGCGCCGTGTGCGTGCGCGTGTTCCTCTCGGTGCTCGATGTTCACGTCTGCCGCAGCCCCTGTCACGGGATCGTCTCGACCATCACGCATCGGCCGGGGCTGAAGATCAACGCGCTGAACCCTCGCAGCGCCGAGCAGAACGAGGCCGCCACGTTTCTGCTGCTGCACCCGGTGCGGAAGAAGCCCGTGGCGGTGGTGCGCCAGATCGCGGGCATGCTGGCGCGGACGATCGTCTGCGCCGTGAAGGAGGGGACCATCCTGCAGCGCGGGCAGCGCTTCGGCATCATCAAGTTCGGGTCCACCGCCGAGGTCTATATCCCGCGCAGCCTGGCGCCGCGCGTCACCGTGCAGAAAGGCCAACGCGTGGTCGGCGGCGTCACCGTGGTGGCGGCCATCGCTTCAGGGATGGAGAAGCATTGATCCTCAGGCGACGCCGATTCCACAGATCCGATTCCAAGAAAAGACCCGGACGGGATGACAGGATCTGACCCTGGATCAGATCCATGCCTTTGATCCTGTCATCCCGTCCAAGAAGCTTGGTCTGGGACTGTGGGATCGGCGTCGTCCGCGGACACGGTCTTCATTTCTTCGCCGCGCGTTCGGTGGACTTGTGCGCCGTGTGGTCGGTGGGCTTGCGGAAGTGACGCAGGTCCAGACCCCGGAAGTAGTCGATGGTCTTGAGCAGTCCCCTCTCCAGCGGGATGGTCGGCTCCCACTGCAGGTTCTTCCGCGCCAGGGTGATGTCCGGCTGGCGCTGGGTCGGGTCGTCGGCGGGCAGGGGCATGTAGACCAGCTTGCTCGTGGACCCGGTGAGCTGGATGGTCAGTTCCGCCAGCTGCTTGATGGTGAACTCGCCGGGGTTGCCGATGTTGACCGGCCCGACGAAGGAGTCCGGCCCGTTCATCATGCGGATGATGCCCTCGACCAGGTCGTCGACGTAGCAGAAGGAGCGCGTCTGCGAGCCTTGGCCGTAGATCGTGATGTCTTCGTTGCGCAACGCCTGGAGGATGAAGTTCGAGACGACGCGTCCGTCGTAGGGGTGCATGCGCGGGCCGTAGGTGTTGAAGATGCGCACCACGCGGATGTTCACGTCATTGGACCGGTGGTAGTCGAAGAAGAGCGTTTCGGCGGCGCGTTTGCCCTCGTCGTAGCAGGCGCGGATGCCGATCGGGTTGACGTTGCCGCGGTAGCTCTCGGGCTGCGGATGGACGTCGGGCGAGGGGTCGCCATAGACCTCGCTGGTGGAGGCTTGGAGCACCTTGGCTTTGCACCGCTTGGCCATGCCCAGCACATTGATCGCCCCGAGCACCGAGACCTTCATGGTCTTGATGGGGTTGTACTGGTAGTGGACGGGCGAAGCGGGGCAGGCCATGTTGTAGATCTCGTCGACTTCGAGCCAGATCTCGCGGGTCACGTCGTGACGGATGAACTCGAAGTTGGGCCTGGTGAGCAGGTGGGCGATGTTCTGCTTCTGACTGGTGAAGAGGTTGTCGAGGCAGATGACATCGTGGCCCTGCTCGACGAGTCGTTCGCAGATGTGCGAGCCCAGGAAGCCCGCGCCGCCGGTGACGAGGATGCGTTTGATCATGAGTGTTGGGGTTCGAGGTTGCGAGCCGGGCCTTCGGCGGCCCCGGTGAATGGTCGAACAAGGTCCGGGGATGGGCACATCCCCGGCTTCACTTGTCTTGCTCAAAAGTTGCCCCACGTTCGACGTGGCAGTAGACCAATTCGCCCTTGGTGAAGTCGGCGGCGCGGTGGTCGGGCATCAGTTTGCAGATGAACGGCGTGGGGCACTGGATCGTCAGCGTGTTGGCTGCGGAGTCGAGATCGACGACGGTTCCCTGGATGGTGCGCGGTCTTCCGTAGACCGGCTCGATGAAACGTCCGCCGGCTCTCATGCGGTCGATCCGGCGGGCGCTGGCGCGGATGCGACCGGCGATCTGCCCCACCGCGCTGGGACGCACCTGGCCCAGAGGAACCAGGTGCAACTGGTAATCCGTGCCCGGCAAACCCAGCACGATCAGGTCCGGCTTCTGCTCAAGCAGGCGGCCCTGCGCCAGGTCCGCCGCAGTGGAAGTGGCCTCGCTCATGGGCGAATAAGATAGCATGGCCGGCCATCACGCGAGCCTCCACCGTGCCCAGCGACCTGCGCATCGACACCCGACACTCCACCGCCAAGCTCCGCGCCGACTACGCCCACGTTGGACTCTACGAGGCGACCTCCGGGCAACTCTGGATCGCCAAGCAACGCTTCGGCGTCGTCCCCGTCCGCGTCAGTCACGCTCGACTGCTCGTGGGCGGCACCAACGACACCTCCACCGCCGAGAAGGACCGCTTCCTCTGCTACTGGTTCCACACCCCGGGCACCGGCGAGGGCTACGTCCATGGCTATCCCATCGAGTGGGACGAGGGACACCTGCTTGTGCGGCTGGACCCCAACTGGAACTACCTCACCAAGCAGTTCATCCCCAACACCGACACCGCGAAGATCGAGCAGAACGTGGAGCAACAGTACAAGTGGGGCCGCCGCATTTTCGACGCCTACCTCGCGATGAGGCCTCGCTTCCCGATCTCCTGGCACATGATCGGGCCCCGCCCGGCGGACTCGATGTTCTACGTCCAGCGCGCCGAGCCGCAGACTTGACTGGGCCGGCCAAAGCCGGGGATGTACCTGTCCCCGGATTCCGCCAGCTACTCTCTCGTCCGCACCGTCAGCCCGTCGAATGCCAGGAACACGTGCTCGGGCAGTTTCGCCTCGAGCTCAGCGTGACGGATATCGTGGGCGATGTGCGTGAGGTACGCCCGACGAGGCTTGACCTGATCGATCTCGAAGAGCGCTTGTTCCACGGTCATGTGCGTGGGGTGATGCCGATAGCGCAGCGCATCGATCACCAGAAGGTCCAAGCCTCGCAACAGGGGGTACGCCTCCGGGGGCAGCGCCGAGCAGTCGGTGCAGTAAGCCAGGCTGTGCCCCTGGAAATCCACGCGATAACCCACGATGGGAAGCCTGCCGTGCAGCAGCGGGATGGGCGTCCAGATCGCCCCGTGCAGTTCGAGGGTCTTGCCCAGCTCGACCGGGTGCGCCATGAGCGTGGCGATGAAGCTCTGGTTGACGTTGTTGTGCGGCTCAAAGACGTAGCGGAACATCTGCCGCAGGATGTCCGTCGTCCGAGCGTCGGCGTAGATGTCGATGGCGCGGTCCATCACCGCGTTGAAGCGACGCAGGTCGTCCAGCCCCAGGATGTGGTCCGCGTGAGCGTGGGTGTAGAGCACACCGTCCAGATGTGCGATGCGATGTCGGACCATCTGCAAACGCATCTCCGGCGCGGTGTCAACGAGGAACGCGACTTCTTCAACCGCTTGCGGCTTGGCGTACCGTACCAGCACGCTGGCTCTGGACCGCTGGTCGCGTGGGTCGGTCGAGCGACAGACCTCGCAGTCGCACCCGATCATGGGCACGCCCGCGCTGGTTCCTGAGCCCAGAAACAGCAGCTCCAACGCCATGCCCGCCAGTGTACTGCCCCCGAAGCCGGGGATGTACCCCTCCCCGGATTCCTCCAACTTGATCACTCCCCCTTCTTCATCCCTTGTGCCTCATGCATTGGTCACTGAAACTTGTTCCCTCACACCGCTGCCTCGCGCAGGGTGCGGAGCCTTCGCAACTGCGGGAAGAGCCACGCCGCCAGCAGCACCACCGCGATCGTGCCCACGCCGCCGCTGACCACGGAGAAGACCGGCGAGACCAGGAAGGCAACCAGGCCCGACTCGAACCCGCCCAATTGGTTCGAGGTGGCGATGAACACGGTGTTCACCGCGCTGACGCGGCCGCGCATCGCGTCGGGCGTGGCTGTCTGCACCAGCGTGTGGCGGATCACCACGCTCACGTTGTCGAACACGCCCGTGAGCAAGAGCGCCGCGAACGAGAGCGTGAAACTGGTGGAGACTCCGAACACGATGGTGGCCACGCCGAAGCCCGCGATGGTCAGCAGCAGGGCGCGGCCGGCACGCTTAAACGGCGGGAGATGCGCCACGATGACGCTGGTGACCAGGGCGCCGATGGCGGGTGCCGCTCGCAACCAGCCCAACCCCGTCGGCCCCACATGCAGGATATCCCGTGCGTAGATCGGCAGCAGCGTCTCCGCTCCGCCCAGCAGCACCGCGATCATGTCCAGCGAGATCGCTCCGAGCACCAGTTTGCTCCGCCAGACAAACGTCACGCCCGCCAGCAGTGAGCGCAGGGTGATTTCTTCCTTCACACGCTCCGTCGGCTGCGGACGCAGCAGCAACATCGTGATCAGGCACACGACGGCTGCACCAGCATCCACCAGGTAGACCGTCACCGCGCTGCCGGTGATCCCGATGAGCGCTCCGCCCATCGCCGGTCCCGCCACCGTCGCTGCCTGGAATCCGCTGCTGCGCCAGGCCACCGCGTTGGCGTAGGCTTCCACCGGCACGAGCTGCGGAAGGAGCGAGGCGCGGGCGGGCATGTTGAAACTCGTGGACACTGCGGACGCCAACAGACAAACGTAAGTCCACCCCACGCCGGCGCCCGTGGACGACGCCCACGCCAACCCCAGCGACGACACGGCGCTGAGCAGCATCGTCCACACCACGATCAGGCGACGATCCACCCGATCCGCCAAGTGGCCCGCGGGCAACGCCAACGCAAAGACCGGCAACACCTGCACCAGACCCACCAGACCCAGCACCAACGCAGAGTCGCTGCGCTCGTAAAGCTCCCAACCCACCGCCACGCCCTGCGCCTGATGCCCGAAGTTGTGGGCCAGCACCCCCAAGGAAAAGAGCGAATAGTCCCGATAACGAAACGCAGCGTAGGCGTCGTGCATAGGTTAAGAAATGGTAACGACTTGTACTACGTCCCCGACAGTGCGCCACCAGACCACTCCATCCGCTGCCCTTTTTCACAGACTTCGTTCTCGCCACCCGTTGACTCTGCGAAGTACGAAACCGACAATTATTAGACCCTCACGCGATACCGCCTGCTTCCCGCCTCAGTGGTCAGTGTTTTCCCTAACCCCATTAAGGAGTCTCCCCGATGGATCGTCCGACGCTTCCGATTGGTCGCTGGTTGCGTAAGCTTCGTCGAAGCTCTCAACGCGTGTCGAGCTCGACGGCTCCCGTCGTCGAGGCACTCGAATCTCGGACGATGCTCACCGCCACGATCGACGGCGCGGGGCTGCTCACCATCCTGGGCACCGCCAACTCGGACCGCATCACCGTTCTGGCGGGCGAGGGCAATGGGCAAGTTCGGCTGCGAGGCGTGGACGGGGTCGTCAACGATACGGCCTTCGACGGCGTAACCGGGGTCAACATCACCACCCTGGCGGGAAATGACCGCGTGACGATCGGCAGCAACCTCCGCGACATCAACGGAAACCTCATCGATGTGGTCATCGACACCGGCGAAGGCAACGACCGCGTCGTCGGCGGCGACGGCGACGATGACATCTCCACCGGCTCCGGCAGGGACATCGTCAAGGGCGGCGGCGGCGACGACACCATCGACACCGGCGACGACAACGACGCTGTTGACGGCGAGGATGGCCGGGACAACATCTCCACCGGCGCAGGCAACGACTTTGCCAAGGGTGGCGATGACGACGACGTGATCAGCACGGGTGTGGGCAACGACCGCGTCCACGGCGACGACGGCAACGACACCCTCGACGCCGGCGACGACCGAGACAACATCCGCGGCGGCGACGGCGACGACGACATCCGCGGCGGGACCGGCGACGACGACATCCGGGGCGGCGACGGCGACGACACCGTTGACGCCGGCGCCGGCGACGACAACGTCCGCGGCGGTGACGGCGACGACGACATCCTCGGAGGAGACGACGACGACGACATCCGCGGCGAGGACGGCAACGACACCGTTGACGCCGGCACCGGCGACGACAACGTCCGTGGCGGTAACGGCGACGACGACATCCTCGGAGGAGACGACGACGACGATA
Organism: uncultured Phycisphaera sp.; assembly: GCA_964496285.1. Lineage (GTDB taxonomy): Bacteria > Planctomycetota > Phycisphaerae > Phycisphaerales > Phycisphaeraceae > CAZBXW01. Next base: position 446,397 of record CAZBXW010000001.1, on the reverse strand, counting down.
TCCACGGTGACGACGGCAACGACACCATCGACGGCGGCACTGGCGACGACGACATCCGCGGCGGAGACAACGACGATAACATCCTCGGCGGAGACGATGACGACGATATCGTCGGCGGCAAGGGCGACGATGACATCGACGGCCAGGACGGCAACGACGACCTCGACGGTGGACTCGGTGACGACCAGATCAACGGCGACACCGGCGACGACGACATCAAAGGCGGCATGGGCGACGACACCCTCAGCGGCGGCGATGACAACGACGACCTGGACGGCGGCGCGGGCGACGAC
>CAZBXW010000001.1:443594-446004 GCA_964496285.1 uncultured Phycisphaera sp. | reverse complement strand
CACCCTCAGCGGCGGCGATGACAACGACGACCTGGACGGCGGCGCGGGCGACGACAATCTCAAGGGCGGCCAGGGCAACGACGACGACTTCGACGACGAGGATGACCTGGACGACCTGAGCGACAAGGACCAGGGCGACAACGACGAGGACGAGGACGACGACGATCCCAACGCCACGCCCATCGACTTCCAAAACGGACAGGCTCAGTTGGCGGGGACCTCCGACGATCGCGACGATAAGAAGTACTTCTCCTTCACCCCAACCGCCGACGGCACGCTGAGCGTGGTCCTGAACCCCGACGGCGACGGACGCTTCGCGGACCTGGATGTGACGAACACCGCCACCGATGAGGACGTGCTGGAGCTCGAACCCAGCGACGACGAGGACGACGACGACGACGAGGGTGAGGGCGAGGGCGACGGCAACTCCGGCGAGGTGGACGTGCTGGCGGGCGTGACCTACCTGATCCGTCTGCGATCGCCGGACCTGGACCCGGTGGGCTTCTTGGTGGACCTCGAGCTCGTCTGATCGGGCGTGGATGAGCCAATGGGGACGGGGCGATCCGTGGGCGCGCGTTGAATCGCCGCCCGCGAGCCTCTACGATATCGCTCCGTCCCTAGGGAGTCTGCGATGCCCGATGCCCGCAACGTCACCGACAGCTACTTCCGCGACCTGTACCTCTCGTTCAAGAGCATCTGGATCGGGCTGCGCATCACCTGCAAGTACCTCTTCTCAAAGCACGTGACGATCGACTATCCGTTCGAGCGGATCGCCTTCGCCCCGCGCTTCCGTGGCATCCACGAGTTCGAGGCGGACAAGTGCATCGCCTGCGACATGTGCGCCAAGGCTTGCCCGGTCGACTGCATCTACATCGACAAGTCCGCTCCCCGGAAGATCGACAAGAAAACCGGCAAGGCGGTGGGCGGCGAGCTGCTGCGTTACGCCATCGACTATCAGAAGTGCATGTTCTGCGCCCTGTGCACCGAGCCCTGCCCCACCGACTGCATCCACATGGGCAAGAACCACGACCTCTCGAGCTACTCGCGGCACGAGATGATCGTGGAGTTCCACGCGCTGGACAAGCAGGGCCTGCGAACGCCCGTGCCGCTGTGGGTGGAGCGCAACGCCGCGAAGATCCCCTGGGTCGCCAAGGAAAAAGAGCGCATCGAGAAGGGCCTGCTGGCGACGACCGAAGCGGACATCGAGCCGGTGTGACCCATGAGCTCTCGCGCCAAGTCTCCGAAGAAGCGTGCCAGCCTGCCGGGCACCTACCAGGCGTTCATCACCAAGTATCCGGAACTCGGCGAGGCGCACGAGGGCGTGGCTCGCGCGGTGTCGAAGGCCGGCCCGCTCGATCAGAAGACCTGCGAGCTGATCAAGATCGGCATCTGTGTCGGCGCGGGGCTCGAGTCCGCCCTGCGCAGCCACGTCCGCCGGGCGATGCAGCACGGCGCTTCGGTCCCGGAGATCGAGCAGGCGATCCTGCTGGCGATGAACACCTGTGGCTTGCCGCGCACGGTGGCGTCCTGGAGCTGGGCGCACCAGCAAATCGAGCGCGGGGTGTGAAACAGTCGGCCCCCGGTCTGGGACCAGGGGCCGACGAAGATTCCGGATTGTGCCGCGACCTCAATCGTTGATGTCCACGATGGTGACCGTGCCCACGCGGTCGTCCGCCAGGGTGGGCAGGCTGTAGGCGGCGTCGGCGGAGAGCGTGACAATCACGGTCTCGTCCGCCTCGAACTCGGAGCTGAGCACGGGGTTGATGTTCACGTCAGCGAAGGACTCGCCGGCCTTGATGACCACCATGCCCCCGACCACCGCGTCGTCGTCGTCGTCACGGGTGAGCGTGTAGTCGCTGGTGAGCTTGGCGGTGCCGGTGAGCGTGAAGCGGACCGTCAGGGCGGCGGCGGTGGGCCCGGTGCGGGTGAAGCGGACCACGCCGGGCGTCCCGGTGTTCTCGCTGGCCTCGTCGGCGAGCACCTCGAGCATGACGCGCGTCTCGTTGTCCGCGATCGTCGCCGTGGCGCTGCGTTCGGCCACGTCCGCTGACAGGCTGTAGAGCGCGCTGGCGCCCAGCGTGAGGGTGATCGACTCGTCGCTCTCGATCTTCGTGTCGTCCACGGGCGTGGCCAGCACGTCCACCGAGGTCTGTCCTGCCTTGATGGTCACTTCCGTCCCGCCGGTGTTGATCGAGCCTTCCGCCGCGTCGGGCACGCTGAGCGTGTAGTCCCCCGTGGCGCCGAACGTCGCGCCGCTGCGTGTGATCTTCACCTTCAGGTCACTCGTCGTCGGGCCGCTGCGGGTGATGCGGAAGGTCGCGGTGTCGCTGCCCTCTTCCGCCGCCTCGGCGTCGACCACTTCGATGGTCACACGCGTCTCGTTGTCCGCGATCGTCGCCGTGGCGCTGCG
>CAZBXW010000001.1:209858-443494 GCA_964496285.1 uncultured Phycisphaera sp. | reverse complement strand
CCACTTCGATGGTCACACGCGTCTCGTTGTCCGCGATCGTCGCCGTGGCGCTGCGTTCGGCCACGTCCGCTGACAGGCTGTAGAGCGCGCTGGCGCCCAGCGTGAGGGTGATCGACTCGTCGCTCTCGATCTTCGTGTCGTCCACGGGCGTGGCCAGCACGTCCACCGAGGTCTGTCCTGCCTTGATGGTCACTTCCGTCCCGCCGGTGTTGATCGAGCCTTCCGCCGCGTCGGGCACGCTGAGCGTGTAGTCCCCCGTGGCGCCGAACGTCGCGCCGCTGCGTGTGATCTTCACCTTCAGGTCACTCGTCGTCGGGCCGCTGCGGGTGATGCGGAAGGTCGCGGTGTCGCTGCCCTCTTCCGCCGCCTCGGCGTCGACCACTTCGATGGTCACACGCGTCTCGTTGTCCGCGATCGTCGCCGTGGCGCTGCGGTTGGCGGTGTCGGGGTCGAGTTGGTAGGTCGTGGCGGTCTTGAGCGTGAGCGTGAGGGTCTCGTCGCTCTCCACCAGGTCGTCGTCCACGGGCGTGACCACGACGTCCACGAAAGATTCGCCGTCCTTGATGACCACGACGGTGCCGGTGGCGTTGACGGAGCCCTGGTCGGCGTCGGCGACGGAGAAGGCGAAGTCGGTCGTGGCGGCGTTGCCGGTGCGGGTGAGATTGACGGTCAGATCGCCGGTGGTGTTGCCGGTGCGGGAGACACGGAAGCTGCCGGTGGCTGTGCCCTCTTCGTTGGCGGCGGCGTCGAGGGCGACGATGCTCACGAACGGCTCGTCGTCGAGGATCGTGGCGGTGGCGGTGCGGTCGGCGGTCGACGCGGGGATGGAGTAGGTCGAGGCGGTCTTGAGCGTCAGGCTCACCGTCTCGTTAGGCTCGAACGTGGCGTCGTCCACAGGCGTGACCCGCACGTCCACCGTGTCCTGACCGGCGAGGAAGGTCACCTGCGTGCCGGTGTCGTTGATCGTGCCTTCCGCGGCGTTCGGGACGCTCAGGGTGTAGTCGCCGGTGGCTCCGAGCTTGGCGGTGCCGCCGCGCGTGAGGTTGACCACAAGGGTGTTGGTGGTGCCGCCGGTGCGGGTGAGGCGGAACGTCCCGGTGCCGCCGGTTTCCATGGCGCTGTCGTCGATCGCCTCGATGGTCACCGCGGGCACGACCACCTGCACCTTGACCTGCACGGGACTGGCCGAGGCCTGCGACCCGTCGAAGGCCACGATGGTGAAGGCGTTGAGCAGACCGATGGCGTTGCTCGCGGGGGTCCAGACGAGTTCTTCACCCTCGCTCAGCAGCGTGGTGCCCGGGACCACTGCCACGCCGTCTTTCGTGAGCGTGCCGGTGCTCACCGCCTCGACGCGGAAGCTCAGGAGGGTTCCAGCGTCGGGGTCGGCCTCGTTGCCGGCGGCGATCAGGTCGGCGTAGGTGATCGTGAACGGGCCGTCCTTCACCGCGCCGGTGAGGTTGCTCACCGTGGTGAGCGTGGGCGGGTTGGTGTTGGTCTGCCAGGTGTCGCTGGCGTTGGACGCCAAGGCGTTGCCCGCCAGGTCGGTGATGCCCGAGCCCGCCGCCACGAGCGTGGCGAGGTAGGCGCCGGCCGTGGCGGTGATCGCGTCGCTGCCGGTGAGCGTGTAGTTGATGTCGTCCGCCGTCGTGACCGACTGACCGCCGCCGAGCAAGTTGGCGCCGGCGTTGCGCGTGAGCGTGAAGTCGCCCAGGCTCACACCCTGCACCGCCTCGGTGAAGACGATGGTGATGGAGTCCACCGCGTTGCCGCGCGGGTCGGGCGTGATGTTGGTGATGTCGGCGATCGGGGCGACGGTGTCGATGGTGACCGCCAGCGCCGAGGAGGCGACGGAGCCGTTGCCCGCGGCGTCCGTGGCGGTGGCGGTGAAGGACTTCACGCCGTTGGTCTGGGCGGTGGCGGTGTAGCTCCAGTTGCCCGCGCCGTCGGCGGTGGTGGTCCCGTCGCTCACGCCGTTGATGAAAACCTCCACGGTGCTGTTGGCGGCGGCGGTGCCGGTGAGCGTGGGCGTGGTGTCGTTGGTGATGTTGTCGGTGGAGGAGACGCCGCTGTCGCTGCCCACGACCAGGTCGGGCGTGGAAGGGGCGGCCGGTGCGGTGGCGTCGATCTCGACGTTGATGTTGCCGCTGGAGATGCTCTGGTTGCCCGCGGCATCGGTGGCGGTGGCGGTCACGCCGTAGTTGCCTTCGCCCAGCACCGTAGTGGTGTAGCTCCAGTTGCCGCTGCCGTCGGCGGTGGCGGCGCCGTTGATCATGAGGTTGAGCGAGATGACCACGGTGCTGTTGGGCTCCGCGGTGCCGGTGAAGGTGGGCGTGGTGTCGCGGGTGAGGTTGTCGGAGCTGGAGGAGCCGGTGTCACTGGCCGGGTCGAGGTCCGGGATGCTGGGCGCTGCCGGCGCGGTGGTATCGATGGTGACGGCGAGCACGGTCGAGGCGGCGGAGGTGTTGCCCGCGGCGTCGGTGGCGGTGGCGGTGATGCTCTTGACGCCCTCGGCCAGCGCGGTGGTGGTGTAGCTCCACGCGCCGCTGCCGTCGGCGGTGGTGGTGCCGTCACTCACGCCGTCCACGAAGACCTCCACGACGGCGTTGGCGGCGGCCATACCGGTGAGGCTGAGCGTGGTGTCGTTGGTGATGTTATCGGTGTCGGACAACCCGGTATCGCTGGCAGCCGCCAGGTCGGGCGTGCCGGGGGCGTCGGGGGCGGTGGTGTCGATGGTGACCGTGAGAGCCGAGGAAGCCGCGGAGGTGTTGCCCGCGGCGTCGGTGGCGGTGGCGGTGATGCTCTTGACGCCCTCGGTGAGCGTGGCGGTGGTAATGCTCCAGTTGCCCGCGCCGTCGGCGGTGGCGGTGCCGGCGCTGACGCCGTTGACGAACAGCTCGATCGAGGCGTTGGCGGCGGCCAGTCCGGTGACGGTCAGCGTGGTGTCGCTGGTCAGGTCGTCACTGCTGGAGGAGCCGGTGTCGCTGCCGGCGGTGAGGTCCAGCGTGGTGGGGGCTGCGGGAGCGGTGGTGTCGATGGTGACGTTCAGGGCGCTGGAGGCGGAACTGGTGTTGTCCGCGGCGTCGGTGGCGGTGACGGTGATGGCGTAGGTGCCCTCACTCAGAGTCGGGAAAGTGAAGCTCCAGTTGCCGCTGCCGTCGGCGGTAGTGGTATTGGAGAGGACACCGTCGAGGAAGACGCTCACGAGCGAGTCCGCCTCGGCGGTGCCGGTGAAGGTGGGCGTGGCGTCGTGGGTGAGGTTGTCGGTGCTGGAGGAGCCGGTGTCGCTGCCCGCGTCGAGGTCAGGCGTGGCGGGAGCGGCGGGCGCCGTGGCGTCCATGGTCCAGGAGTCGGTGGCGTTGCTCGCCAGCGGGTTGGTCAGGGCGTCGGCGATGCCCGAGCCCGCGGCGTTGAGCGTCAAGACGTAGCTGCCGTCGGCGGCGGTGAGACCGGCGAGGTTGCCGATCGTGTAGGTGATGTTGTCCGCCGTGTTGACGGTCTGCGAACCGGTGAGCAGGTTCGCCCCGCCGTTGAGTTTCAGGGTGAAGTCACTGATGTCCACGCCGGTGACCGCTTCATCGAAGACGACGGTGATGGTCGAGACCGCGGTGTTGCGCGGGTCGGGGGCGACGGCGGTGACGGTGGCGGTGGGCAGAGTGGAGTCGGTGGACCAGGCGTCGGTGGCGTTGGCGGCCAAGGCGTTGCCCGCCAGGTCGATGATGCTCGAGCCCGCGGCGGTGAGGGTCAGGAGGTAGGACCCGCTGCCGCCGGTCTGGCCCGAGGTGATGTTGCCCAGGGTGAAGGTGGTGTTGTCGCCGGTGGTGAGCGTCTCGCTGCCGGTGAGGAGGTTGGCTCCGCCGTTGCGGGTCAGCGCCAGGTCCGCCAGGTCAAAGCCGGTGACCGGGGCGCTGAACACGATGGTGATCGTGGTCACGGCGCTGTTGCGCGGATCGGGCGAGACGTCGGTGATGTCCACCGTCGGTGCGGTGGTGTCCACGGTGACCGAGAGCGCGGACGAGGCGACGCTGACGTTGCCCGCCAGGTCGGTGGCGGTGGCGGTGACGCTCTTGACGCCGTCGGAGAGGGCGGAGGTGGTGTAGCTCCAGTTGCCCGCGCCGTCGGCGGTGGTGGTGCCGTCGCTCACGCCGTCCACGAAGACCTCCACCGTGCTGTTGGCCTCGGCGGTGCCGGTGAGCGTGGGCGTGGTGTCGCTGGTGACGTTGTCGGTGCTCGAGCTGCCGGTGTCGCTGCCCGCGTCGAGGTCCGGCGTGGACGGGGCGTTGACCGCGGTGTCGATGGTGATGGACAGACCCGAGGAAGCGACCGACTGGTTGCCCGCCGCGTCGGTGGCCTTGGCGGTGACGCTGTAGGTCCCGTCGGTCTGGGCGGTGGCGGTGTAGCTCCAGTCGCCGCTGCCGTCGGCGGTGGTGGTGCCGTCGCTCACGCCGTCGATGAAGACCTCGACGGTGGCGTTGGCCTGGGCGGTGCCGGTGAACGTGGGCGTCGTATCGTTGGTGAGATTGTCGGTGCTGGAGGTTCCGGTGTCGCTTCCGGCGGCAAGGTCGGGCGTAGCGGGGGCGGCTGGCGCGGTGGTGTCGATGGTGACGTTCAGCGCCGCGGAGGCGGAAGAGGCGTTGCCCGCCGCGTCGATGGTCTTGGCGGTGATCGCGTAGGTCCCGTCGGTCAGTGCCGTGGCGGTGTAGCTCCAGTCGCCGCTGCCGTCGGCGGTGGTGGTGCCGTCGCTCACGCCGTCGATGAAGACCTCGACGGTGAGGTTAGCGCCGGCGGTGCCGGTGAAGGTGGGCGTGGTGTCGCTGGTGTTGTCGTCGGTGCTCGAGGAGCCGCTGTCGCTGCCGGCAGCCAGGTCCGGCGTCGAGGGCGCCGCGGGCGCGGTGGTGTCGATGGTGATGTTCAGCGCCGCGGAGGCGACGGACTGGTTGCCCGCGGCGTCGGTGGCCTTGGCGGTGATCGCGAAGGTTCCCTCGCCCAGCGTGGCGGCGGTGTAGCTCCAATTGCCGCTGCCGTCAGCCGTGGTGGTACCGTCGCTCACGCCGTCGATGAACACCTCCACGGTGCTGTTGGCCTCGGCGGTGCCGGTGAAGGTGGGCGTGGTGTCGTTGGTCAGGTCGTCGCTGCTGGAGGAGCCTGTGTCGCTTCCGGCCGCGAGGTCGGGAGTGCCGGGTGCGGAGGGAGCCGCGGTGTCAATGGTGACGTTGATGGCACTGGAGGCTGCGGACTGATTGCCCGCCGCGTCGCTGGCCTTGGCGGTGATGGCGTAGGTGCCAGCGGACTGAGCGGTGAGGGTGTAACTCCAGTCGCCGCTGCCGTCGGCGGTGGTCGTCCCGTTGCTCACGCCGTCGATGAAGACCTCCACCGTACTGTTTGCAGCGGCGGTGCCGGTGAAGGTGGGCGTGGTGTCGTTGGTGTTGTCGTCGGTGCTCGAGGAGCCGGTGTCGCTTCCCGCCGCGAGGTCGGGCGTGCCGGGGGCCGCGGGGGCGGCGGTGTCGACGGTGACCGACAGTCCACCGCTGGCCACGGAAGTATTGCCCCCCGCGTCGGTGGCGGTGGCGGTGACGGTGTAGGTTCCGTCAGCCAGAGCGCTGGTGGTGATGGAATAGTTGCCGCCCGTGGCGGTGCCCGAGCCGACCTCCACGCCGTCGACGAAGATCTTCACGATGCTGTCGGTCTCGGCGGTGCCGGTGAAGGTGGGCGTGGTGTCGTTGGTGATGTTGTCGGTGCTGGAGGAGCCGGTGTCGCTGCCTGCATCGAGGTCGGGCGTGGACGGGGCCGCCGGAGCGGTGGTGTCCACGGTCAGGGCGAAGTTGCTCGAAGCGGCGCTCTGGTTGCCCGCCGCGTCGGTGGCCTTGGCGGTGATGACGTAGGAGCCTTCGCTCAGCGCACCGGCGATGGTGTAGGTCCAGTTCCCGCTGCCGTCGGCGGTGGTGGTTCCATCGCTCACGCCGTCGACGAAGACCTCGACGCTGCTGTTGGCCTCGGCGGTGCCGGCGAGCGTGGGCGTGGTGTCGTTGGTGGTGGCGTTCGTGTCGCCGACGATCCCGGTGATGGTCGGGGCGGACGGGGCGGTGGTGTCGGTGACCCAGGTGTCGCTGGCGTCGCCGGCCAAGGGGAGCTGCGCCGTGTCCTCGATGCCCGAGCCCAGCGCGGTGAGAGTCAGAACGTAGGTCCCCTCCGTCGCGGTGACGGTGGTGAGGTCGATGGTGTAGGTCGAGGGGTTGACGGTGGTGACGGACAAGCCGGAGATGTCCACGTTCACGCCGTTGCGGGTGAGCGAGAAGTCGCCGATGTCCACGAAGCTCACGTCCTCGGAGAAGCTGATGGTGACCACGCCCACCGCGGCGTTGCGCGGGTCGGGGGAGATGTCGGTGATGTCGGCGGTGGGGGCGACGGTGTCGGCGGTCCAGGAGTCGGTGACGTTGCCCGCCAGCGCGTTGCCGATGCTGTCGACGATGCTCGAGCCCGCGGCGGTGAGGGTGAGCAGGAAGGTGCCCGTGCCGGTGGTGATGCCCGCGGTGTTGCCCAGCGTCCAGGTGATGTTGTCGCTGGTGGTCAGGGTCTGCGACCCGGTGATGAGGTTGGCGCCGCCGTTGAGCGTGAGCGAAAGATCGGCCAGGTCAAAACCGGTCACCGCTTCGTTGAAGGTGATGGTGAAGGAGTTGACGGTCTTGTTGCGCGGGTCGGGCGTCACGTCGGTGATGTCCGCCGTGGGAACCGAAGTGTCCACGGTGACGGAGAGCGCGGAGGAAGCGACGGACTGATTGCCCGCGGCGTCGGTGGCCTTGGCGGTGATGCTGTAGGTCCCGTCAGCCTGGGCGGTGGCGGTGTAGGACCAGTCGCCGTTGCCGTCGGCGGTGGTCGTCCCGTCGCTCACGCCGTCGATGAACACCTCGACCGTGCTGTTGGCCTCGGCGGTGCCGGTGAAGGTGGGCGTGGTGTCGTTGGTCTGGTTGTCGGTGCTGGAGGAGCCGCTGTCGCTGCCGGCGGTCAGGTCGGGCGTGGAGGGGGCAGCGGGGGCTGCGGTGTCGATGGTGATCGACAGCGCGCCCGAAGCGACGCTGACGTTGCCCGCCACGTCGGTGGCGACGGCGGTGATGCTCTTGACGCCTTGCGACAGGGCGCTGCTGGTGTAGGACCAGTCGCCGCTGCCGTCGGCGGTGGCGGTTCCGTTGCTCACGCCGTCGACGAAAATCTCCACCGTGGCGTTGGCCTCGGCGGTGCCGGTGAGCGTGGGCGTCGTGTCGCTGGTGATGTTGTCGCTGCTGGAACTTCCGCTGTCACTGGCGGAGGCGAGATCGGGCGTGCCGGGGGCATTGACCGCGGTGTCGATGGTGACGTTCAGCGCCGCGGAGGCGGCGGAGGTGTTACCCGCCGCGTCGCTGGCCTTGACGGTGATCGCCTTGACGCCCTGGGTAAGCGTGCTGCTGGTGTAGGACCAGTTGCCGCTGCCGTCGGCGGTGGTGGTGCCGTTGCTCACGCCGTCCACGAAGACCTCCACCGTGCTGTTGGCCTCGGCGGTGCCGGTGAAAGTCGGCGTGGTGTCGCTGGTGATGTTGTCGCTGCTGGAGGAGCCGGTGTCGCTGCCGGCGGAGAGGTCCGGGGCGGCGGGAGTCGTCGGGGCGGTGGTGTCCATCACCCACGAGTCGCTGGCGTTCACCGCCAGGGCGTTGCCCGCCACGTCGGTGATGCCCGAGCCTGCCGCCACGAGCGTGAGCAGGTAGGTGCCCTCGGCGCTGGTGAGCGCCGCCAGGTCCGCGAGCGTCCAGGTGACGTTGTCGCCGCTGGTCAGGCCCTCGGCGGTGAGCAGGTTAGCGCCGCCGTCGAGCGTGAGCGTCAGGTCGCCGATGGTCACGCCCGCGACCGCTTCGCTGAACACGATGGCGGCGCTGGCCACGGTGCTGTTGCGCGGGTCGGGGGTGATGTTGGCGACGTCCGCGGTGGGCGCGGTGGTGTCAATGGTCACAGAGAGCGCCGAGGAGGCTGCGGACTGGTTGCCCGCCGCGTCGGTGGCCTTGGCGGTGATGGCGTAAGTGCCGTCCGTCAACGCACTGGCGGTGTAGGACCAGTCGCCGCTGCCGTCAGCGGTGGTCGTCCCGTTGCTCACGCCGTCCACGAAGATTTCCACCGTGCTATTGGCCTCGGTGGTGCCGGTGAAGCTGGGCGTGGTGTCGTTGGTGATGTTGTCGGTGCTGGAGGTGCCGGTGTCGCTGCCCGCCGTCAGGTCCGGCGTGCCGGGGGCAGCCGGCGCGGTGGTGTCTATCGTGAGATTCAAGGCCGAGGAGGCTGCGGACTGATTGCCCGCCGCGTCGCTGGCCTTGGCGGTGATGGCGTAAGTGCCCGCGGACTGCGCGGAGAGCGTGTAGCTCCAGTCGCCGCTGCCGTCAGCGGTGGTCGTCCCGTTGCTCACGCCGTCCACGAAGATTTCCACCGTGCTGTTGGCCTCCGCGGTGCCGGTGAAAGTCGGCGTGGTGTCGTTGGTGAGGTTGTCGGTGCTGGAGGAGCCGGTGTCGCTGCCCGCCGTCAGGTCCGGCGTGCCCGGTGCAGAAGGAGCTGTGGTGTCGATGGTGACCGACAAAGCGGATGAGGCTGCGGACTGGTTGCCCGCCGCGTCGGTGGCCTTGGCGGTGATCGAGTAAGTGCCCGCAACCTGAGCCGTGGTGGTGTAGCTCCAGTTGCCGCTGCCGTCGGCGGTGGTGGTGCCGTCGCTCACGCCGTCGATGAAGACCTCGACCGTGCTGTTGGCCTCGGCGGTGCCGGTGAGCGTGGGCGTGGTGTCGCTGGTGATGTTGTCGGTGCTCGAAGAGCCGGTGTCGCTTCCGGCCGCCAGGTCGGGCGTGCCGGGCGCTGCCGGCGCGGTGGTGTCCATCGTCCACGAATCAGTGGCGTCGGCGGCGGCAAGATTGAGCTGGCTGTCCATCACGCCCGAGCCCGCAGCGGTGAAGGTCAGCAGGTAGGTTCCCTCCGCGGCGGTGATGCCCGCGAGATTGCCCAGCGTCCAGGTGATGTTGTTGGCCGTAGTGAGCGTCTGCGAACCGGTGATCAGGTTGGCCCCGCCGTTGAGCGTCAGGCTCAGATCGCTCAGGCTCAGACCCACGACCGCCTCGTTGAACACCAGGCTGATCGAGGTCACCGCGGTGTTGCGCGGGTCGGCAGCGACGTCGGTGATGTCCAGCGTCGGGGCGGTGGTGTCCGCGGCGGTGGTGGCGATGCGGATGGCCTGGCTGTCGCCGATGAGCGGGTTCACGCCGCTGTTCTGCGAGGTGAGCAGCGGGTCAGCGGTCGAGGCGTTGGCGTTCTTGATGCCCACCGTGGCGCTGCCGCCGTTGGCCACGGCGCTGCCCGTGGTCGTGTCCACATAGTTGAAGATGATGTCCCCGTCGGCGCTGCCGGTGTTCAGACGCAGGATCGCCTGAAAGGTCACCGCTCCGCCGGACACCGAGGCGTGCGTCACGTCGCTCCACTCGATGACCAGGCGGTCGTTGGTGCCGTCGCTGTTGACGTCGATGAACTTGGTGAGCACCGCGTCGTTGGCGTCCAGGTCGGTGCGCCAGTCGTCCCACAGCGGAGCGATGGCGGCCTGCGTGGGCGAAGCCGACAGGTCCGTGTTCCCCGCGTCGCTCACGCCGCTGCCGAAGCTGACCAGCCCGTTGTCGCTCACGAACAGCGACGAGGCGCCGGTGTAGTTCACGCCGTAGAACCGGAACACGTCGCTGCCCAGGTTCACCGCGGCGGTCGAGTCGTCCGCGTTGTCTAGCGCCACGCTCACGCCCGCGTCGCCGATCGAGAGGTTCAGGCTCTCAAAGGCGCGGTCGGCGTCGCTGTAGCCGTAGACGTTCGTCGACAGAAGCCAGCGCGGCTCGAGAGTCTCAAGCCCCGGACGCTGCGCGGGCGCGACCGGCTTTCTCACCGACACTCGACGCCGACTTCGCCTCTGGGCTGACTGCTGGTCCCGAACGATGCTGCGACGAATCAACGCTCGAACCTCATCGACCCAGACGGGGGTGAACGGCATAGGTGGTCCCTCAAGAAAAGAATTGTGAAGCGGCTTGCGTCCCTCGTGGCTGTTCCATCTTGGAGCAGCGATTTCCGGCAAAGATCGGCTGGACCTCTAGCCCGCTTGACGCGAACTCCGAAGATGCCTTTATCGGAACCCGACTCCCCGGCGGCGCAGGAATTGCGCCACGCGCACGCCCACTTACGCCCGGTCCAACGAAGACCCCAACGGGTGGGCACTGGTGACAGCCCAGACTTCCCAACTTATCGGGCTTGACCAGGCAAAAACTTGACGGGTTGCTCAAACGCCCGAAACTTCAGAAATGAATCCTGTTCCGCTCCAAACCGTCCGTTACCCGATGATCGCTCACCGAATTCACACTATGTCAGCACCAATTTCCCGCTTCCTTTAACGATCTTGCCCAGCACTTTCGCCGTCTCGCCGGCGCGCTGCAGTTGTTGCAGGATCGAATCCGCGAAGTGCGGACGAACCACCATCGTGTACCCGATGCCCATGTTGAAGACGTTAAACATCTCTTCGTCGCTCACCTTGCCGTGCCTCTGCAGGAACTTGAAGACCGGCGGAACCTCCCACGCGGCACGGGAGACCTTCGCGTCCACTCCCGAGGGCAGCGTCCGCGGCACGTTGCCCGGCAGGCCCGAGCCGGTGATGTGGCTCATCGACGTCACCACCTGCTTGACCTGGTAGTGGTGCAGCACGCGCAGCACGCTCTTGGCGTAAATCCGCGTCGGGGTCAGCAGCACCTGGCCCAGCGGACGTTCGTCCTGCAACTCGGGATAGACCTTGTGCAGGTCGAGCTTCTTCTCACGCACGATGGCGCGGACGAGCGAGTACCCGTTGGAGTGGATGCCGCTGGAGGTCAAGCCGATCACCACGTCGCCGACTTCCGCTCGTTCGCCCTCGACCACGCGCGACAGCTCCACCACGCCCACGCAGAAGCCCGCCAGGTCGAACTCGCCCGGGGCGTAGACGTCGCTCATCTCCGCGGTCTCGCCGCCCAGCAGCGCACAGCCGCTCTGCACGCAGCCCTCGCTCACGCCCTTGACCATGTCCGCGCAGGTCTGCGGGTCGAGCTTGTGCACCGCGAGGTAGTCCAGAAAAAACAGCGGCTCAGCACCCTGCACGATCAGGTCGTTCACGCTCATCGCCACCAGGTCGATGCCCACCGTGTCGTAGACTTTCAGCTCGGCGGCGAGCTTGACCTTGGTGCCCACGCCATCGGTGCAGGCCACCAGCACCGGGTCCCTGTAGTTGCGGGCAAAAAGCTTCTCGTTGTAGTCGAGCCGAAAGCAACCGGCGAAGGACCCGAACTTCCCCAGCACGCGTGGCCCAAAGGTCTTACGCGTGTGACGCTGGATCATGTCCACCATCCGGTCGCCGGCGTCGATGTCCACCCCCGAAGCCGCGTAGGTCATCGGCCTGTCTGGTTCTGCAGCCATGCGGCGTAGTGTAAAGGGAACCGCGGTAGGGGGGAAGGGACGGAGCGGAACAGGGGCACAGGCAAGAGAGGCATTGAGGCTCGGAGGGACGAAGGCACACAGGGGCGGGAGTTAAGGAAGCCGGGGATGTCCTCATCCCCGGATGCCCCCCTGCCCCTTCACAGCGCATTCCCTATTCTCTCCCCCTTCGTGCCTCCGTGACTCGATGCCTTCCCCCCCAATGACTTTCCCCCCCTGCCCCCCTACAATCCCGCACAGACACGCATGAACAGTCACCAGCAAACCGACGAGCTCGAAGCGCGTTTCGCCCGTCACGGCCTGCGCTGCACCGTGCAACGCCGCGCCATCTATGAGCTTCTGGCAGCCACCGACGTCCATCCCACCGCCGACGAGATTCATCGTCGCCTAAGCCCCGGCTCGGACGTGAGCCTGGCCACCGTCTACAACGCTCTGGAGGCCTTCTGCCGCTGCGGACTGGCGCAGAAAATGAACAGCTCGGAGGGCGAAGGCTCCGCACGCTACGACGCCACCACCCACCCGCACCTGCACGTCCGTGACGACCGCCGCGGACGACTGCTCGACGTCCCGAGCGATCTCTCGCAGCAGGTCCTCGCTCACATCCCCCGCGACCTGATTCAGGAGATCGAACGCCGCCTGGGCGTTAAAGTCCGCGACGTCCAAGTCGAACTCCTGGCCGAGTAGCGAGCCGGAGCGTCCCCGGCACCCCGGCACCCCGGCCCCCCCTCACAGGTGCATCCGCCTCGTATACACCACCCACTCCAGCAGCAGCACCGCCAGCGCCGCCCACACAAACCATCGCCAACCCTCGTGCAGCGCCATCAGGCTCCGCTGCTGGGCCCGCACCGGCGAGGCGCCCACCTGCAACTGCTCCACCGCGCGCAGGTCGCTCTCCACCACGTCGCACAGGTTCACCGCGAGTCGGTCCCAAGGCTCCGCCACCGCCGCGGAACGGTACACCCCCACGCGCTGGAAGATCGGCAGCACCACGCTCTGGCCGCTGAGCGTGCCCGACAGTTTCATCGGGCCTTCGTACTCGACATCGCTCGTGGCTGGAACCGCCGCCACTTCGCCCGGCGAAAAGGCGATGCCCTGGCCCCCCGTCACGCCCGCCCCCAGCCACTGCACCGCGTTGCTCATGAACACCGCGAAGCTCACCTGCATCGGCCAGTTCGTCCGCAGCAGATCGAACGCCGCCACCACGTGCCGCCGACCTCGCGTCACCGGGTCGTTCACCACCGCCAACACCGGCCCGCCGCTGGTCGTCGCCAACACCACCGCGTCCGGGGGCAGCGCCAGCCTGCCGGGCCCGCTCATGAGCATGTCGTCGAGCACCACGTAATTCAGCAGCGGCTCGTCTCGCTTCCAGTCCAGCACCGCCTTGGCCTGTTCGTCCCCCTCAGCGGCGCCGATGAGCCTCAACCCCGGCGCCGGCGGGACCGCGTTGAAGTACACCGCGTCCATCCCCGGCAGCCGCGGCGGCGAATACCCGTCGAACACCGCCACGTCCAGGTCGCTCTGCGCCAGCTGCTGCTCGTTCATCTGCTCGAACTGCGTGGGCGTCATCGTCACCAGCCGACGCACGCTCACCGCCTCCAGCGCCTTCTCCAGAAACGCATTGCCCCGGGTCACCAGCAGCACCGCCACCTCCCGCGGCGGAGCCAGCACCAGCGCCGCGGCGTCGTCCGACTCCAGGTCGTCCGCGGAGTCGTGCTCCACCCGCAGCAGCGCCCCGCTCGACAGCTCCAGCTCGAACTGCACCGGCTGCGTCCCCGGCGCCGATTCGCCCGCACCCGCCCCCGGAATGACCACCGAGAGCACGCGCGCCACCTGATCGTTCACCCACAGCGTCAGGTTGGCTGTGACCTGCTCCTGGCCGAAGTTCGCCAGTTGCGCAAAGGCCTGCACCTTCCGCGGGTCGTTGAAATCCCGCCGCGCCGAGAGCGAGGTGATCGCCACGTTCGACGCCCGCTTGCCCAGGCGCTCGAAGACCAGTCGGCCCCCGGGCAGCGACAGGTCCTCGCCCCGCTGCACGCGGCCGTCGGACAGAACGTACACCGTCAGTTCCTCCGCGCTGCCCCCCGCCATCGCCTCACGCGCCGGGCGTTCCAACAGTTGCAGCGCCGCCTCCAGGTTCGTCCTCTGGTCCGTCGCCTCGATCCCGCGAATGGCCGAACGCAGCAGCGCCTGGTCCGAGGTGAACGGCTGCACCACCTTCGCCTGGTGCGCAAAGCTCACCACCATCACCGCGCCGGCCTGGTCCCCCGAAGCCAGGTTGTCCACCAGCCGCAGCGCCATCTCTTTGGCGCGATCCAGTCGCGTGGGCTTCTCGTCCGTGGCGTTCATCGACCCGGAGTGATCCACCAGGATGATCGTCTGCGACCCGCCGCCCACCGACCCGCGCCACATCGGACCCGCGAACGCCAGCAGCAGCAGCGCCAGCAGGATCAACTGCAACAAAAGCAGCAGATTCTTCCGCAGCTTCTGGAAGGGCGAATTGACCTGAAGGTCCTGCACCGCGCGCTTCCATAGCAGCGTGGAACTCACGTCCAGGTTCCGCCGACGCAGCTTCAGAAAATACATCGCCACCAGCAGCGGAACCGTGATCCCCGCGGCGATCAGGGCGGCGATAGGCGTCAGAAAGGTCATCCCCGGAAATTGTATCGGGGGGCGCGGGTTCAATGTTTTCTAACGCGAAGGAGCCAAGCGACTTCGCGTTTCAACACGTCAACCCAAAGGACGTATCATCTCCCATCATGACCACCACCGAGATCGAAGCGAAGATGCGCCTGCACGACGTCCCGGCGCTGCGGGCGCGTCTGGCGTCGCTGGGCGCGCAACCCCTGGGCGGACACCACGAGATCAACACCTTCTTCGACACCGCCGGGGGCACGCTCCGCGCCTCGGACCACGGGCTGCGCGTGCGGGTGGAGCAGCCCGAGGGCGGCGAGGCGGCGCGCGTGGTCATCACGCACAAAGGCCCGCGGTCGCACGGCCCGCTCAAGACCCGGCCCGAAACCGAGCTGCGCGTCGCCGACGCCCAGGCCGCCGCCGACCTGCTCCACGCTTTGGGCTTCGTCACCGTGCTCTCCTTCGAGAAGCGTCGCCAACGCTTCCGCTTCGAGGGCTGCATGGTCGACATCGACGAGCTGCCGCACCTGGGCTGCTTCGTGGAGATCGAGGGCCCCAGCGACAAGGTGGTGCTCAGCGTCCGCAAGAAATTAGCGCTGGACCACCTCCCGCTCGTGCAGGCCAGCTACATCGCCCTGCTCACGACCTACCTCCGCGAGAACAAGATCGCCGTCGAACACGTGGCGCTGCCGCGAGAGACTGTTTCTTGACCGGAGGATCGGACGAGCATGGATCAACCGGATTTCAATCCTGAGTTGATCTGATCCGGTTCATCTTCTTCCATCTGGCCATCCGGCTAAAACCGAACGCCCGCAGCGTCACTCGCTCTGCTCTTTGAGCGCCTCGTGAAATGCTTTTTCCGCTTTTTCGTATTCGACGAAGAGTTTTTCGAGATGGTCGAGCATCTGCTTTAGGGCATCGGCGTTGGCGGGGTCCTGCTCTTTCACGGCGCGCAGACCGGCGGCGGCGGAGTCCAGGGCGCCGGCGGCCTGCGCGAAAGAGCGGGCCGCGTCGTAAAGATTGTCCGTCTCCAGTTCCTCGTCGCTGGGGCGATAGAGCAGTCGCCAGGGCGAGCGACGCAGCTCCACCGCCGCGAGCTTGAGCTGGTCGGCGGTGAGCTGGGCGTTGGCAATGGCGCGTTCGATCACCGGACGCTGGCCCACCGCCAGGGCACGCAGACTCTCGGTGGACTTCTTCACGTTCTCCAGCGAGGCGTCGGCCTTCTCCAGCGCGGCGGTCACCTGCTCCATCGTCTGCTCACGCACCCGCGCCAGGACCGCCTTGGCGTCGGCGGTGGCGGCCCGCACGTTGTCCAGCGATTCACGCAGCGCAGGCTCCTTGTCTTTCACCAGGCCCGAGAGTCGTTCGACCGTGGCGCGGGCGTCGGCGACGGCGGCCCGGGCGTCCGCCAGCGCCGCCTTGCCGTCCGCCAGCGCGGCGCGGGCGTCCTTCACCATCGGCTCGGCGTCGGCGAGGATGCGCTTGACCGAGGCGGCGATCTCGGGCAGGTCCGTCTTGAGCGTGGCGGTGATCGCTTCGACGTTGGCGAAGATGGCGCGGAGCTGCTCTTTCTGTTTCTCGCCGATGCCCATGTCCGCCACCAGGCTGCGGGTGATCTCGCTGGTGGAGACGGCCCCGACGATGATCTGTCCGGGCTGGAACTCGGCGCCCTCGCCCACACTGCGGATGTTGAGCTTGGCGCCCGAGCCGATGGGCGGCGCCTTGACCTCGATCACCGCGTTCTGATGGATGCGCACATCCCGGGGCAGCTCGAAGGCGACGTGGATCTCCCGGATGCGACCCTGAGCGTCGGGCATCTCTTCGATGGCCAGGACTTCGCCCACGCGTTCGTCGCCGAGCGTCACTTCCGACCCGACCTTCAGCCCCTTGATGCCGTCGCCCACGGAGTAGCTGACGGTGACGGTCTGCTTCTTCTGGAACCAGACGCCGAAGTCCGCCAGCAGGAACACCGCGAGCAGGGCGAGCACGATGCCCAGGAGGACGAACAGACCGGCACGGACGTTGTCGCGGGGCTGGGGCATGCGAAGCTCGCCACAGGATATCGCAGATCATCCAGACGGGTGGCTCACCGCGTGGACTGCACGCTGGGGCGTGGCACGAGATTGACCACGGACCCCAGCAGGTCCTCGGCGTAGTTGCTGGTTTCCTTGCGCTGGGTGATCGGACCCTCGGGCGAGCCTCGGAGGAACTGCCGGATCAGCGCCGAGGTCTCGTCCAGCTCCCCCTCGGTCTTACGCAGGCGGTCGTAGTAGTCCCGGCTCTCCACCAGGAGCATGCGTCCCTTGTCGAGCATGGCCATGCGGTCGGCGATGGCGAAGGCGCTGTCCATCTCGTGGGTGACCACGACGCTGGTGACGCCCAGTTGTTTGCTCAGGCTGATCATGAGCTGATCGATCTGGGCGCTGGTGACGGGGTCGAGGCCGGCCGAGGGCTCGTCGTAGAAGAGCAGCTTCGGGTCCAGCGACAGCGCCCGCGCCAGCCCGGCGCGCTTCTTCATCCCGCCGGAGATCTGCCCGGGGAACTTCTGGGCGTGCTCGCGCAGGCCCACGAGTTCGAGCTTGATCTTGACCATGATCTGGATGATCTCGCGGGGCAGTTGCGTGTGCTCCTCCAGCGGCAGCGCCACGTTGTCCGCCAGCGACATCGAGTTGAACAGGGCGCCGCTCTGGAAGAGGATGCCCAACTGCTTGCGCACTTCGTTGAGCTGCGCCTCATTCATGTCGCAGATGTTCTGGCTGAAGATCTCGATGCTGCCCTCGTCCGGGAGGAGCGAGCCGATCATGCAGCGGAGCAGCGTGCTCTTGCCCGACCCGGAGCCGCCCATCACGACCATCGTTTCGCCGGGGAACACGTCGAGGTTGATGCCGTCGAGCACGGTCTGCGCGCCGAAACGCTTGACCAGGTTGCGGACACGGATGACGGGGTCGTCTGCCACGGTGCGAGCAGCTTATAATCCGTGGCCTATGCCCGCCACCGCTGCCCCGCTCGACGATGTCATCGGCAAGCACGACCAGTTCATGTCGATCAACTACAGTCGCTACCCGATCGTGCTGGAGCGCGGGCACGGGGCGCACCTGTGGGACAGCCACGGCAAGCACTACCTCGACCTCTTCGCGGGCTTCGGCGGGCCGGTGCTCGGGCACTGCCACCCCGACCTGATCCGCGCCGTCAACGACCAGATGCACAAGCTCTGGCAGGTGGGCAATCTCTTCCACACCGAGCCGCAGACCCGCGTGGCGCAGACGCTGCATCGCATCGGGTTCGGCGGGCGCAGCTTCTTCTGCCACAGCGGCGCCGACGCCAACGAGGCGGCGATCAAGCTCGCCCGGCTCTACGGCAAGGCGTTTCCCGCCAAGGCCGCCGGCACCGTCGAGGGTCGCTACAAGATCGTCACCGCGCTCAACAGCTTCCACGGGCGCACCTTCGGGGCGATGATGGCCACCGGGCAGGACAAGGTCCGCAAGGGCTTCGAGCCGCTGCTGCCGGGCTTCAACCACGTCCCCTTCAACGACCTGACCGCGGTGGAGCGCGCCATCGACGACCAGACGGTGGCAGTGATGGTCGAGCCGATCCAGGGCGAGGGCGGCGTGAACGTGCCGGGCGACGACTACCTGCCGGGCTTGCGAAAGCTCTGCGACGATCGCGATCTGCTGCTGATCTGCGACGAGGTGTGGACCGGCTGCGGCCGCACCGGGCGATGGTTCGCGCACCAGCACTGGAACATCGCCCCCGATATCATGACGCTGGCCAAGGGGGTGGGCGGCGGACTGCCCGTGGGCGTCATGTGCGCCGCGCCGCGCGTGGCGGAGCACTTCGACTGGCACAAGTACGGCGGAGCGATCCACGGCATCACGCTCGGGGGCAACTGCCTGACCATGGCCGCCGCCGCCGCGGTGCTCCAGGTCATCGAGCGCGAGGGCCTGATCGATCACGCCCGAAAGCTCGGAGAGTACGCCCTGCGACGCCTGCGACGCTTCGCCCAGGACCATCCCGGGCTGATCGTGGACGTCCGCGGCAAGGGCCTGTTCATCGGCGTCGAACTCGCCCCCGGCCCCGACGCGGCCAAGAACATCGTGAATCAGTGTCTGGAGCGCGGCCTGCTCATCAACGCCACCCAGGGCGTGGTCCTCCGACTCGCCCCGGCGCTCGTCATCGCCGAGTCCGAGCTCGAGGAGGGGCTGACCATCCTCGAGAACGTCCTGCTACGCAAGTGAGCGACTGAGTCAACTCGGATGGACCGGATGGATCGGATCATTTACCCACCATCGAGCTTGATCCGACTCATCCGATACGTCTGGCCCGTCCAAGTTGATCGGCGTTGCCTCTTGTGCATCCGTGTGAATCAGTGGTTTCAGACTCTTCTGCTGATGCTGCTCACGGGATGTGCTGCCACGCCTGAGCCCCGCGCTGAGCCGCTGCCCCGACTCGACGAGATCGCTCCCGGCAGCGTCCCCGGACCCGGACCCGGAACGTCCACCACGCCGGTGGCGCCGGTTTCCGCCTCGGCGATCAAGATCGTTCGGCTGGATTTTCCGCTGGAGCAGCGCTTCGAGGAGGCGTGGGCCTTCGTCAGCGCGGGCGCGCCGCGAGAGTGGCAGGCCAACGCGATGCGTGCCGGGGTGCTGCGCGCCGATCAGGCGGCGAAGTTCTTCGACGCCCTGCCGGGCGCCCAGGCCAGCGCCGCACGCGTGGAGCGCAGCAGGGCCGACTGGCCCATCCCCCTGGGCGTCTCCCCACGCGTCCGCCGCGCCGCGACACTGCGGCTAAGCCTCGACGGACGTGAGGAACAACGCCTGGTCGACCGCGGCGAGTTCCGACTTCTGGTGCGACGATGGGAAGTGCCCGGCGGCGGCCTCCTGGAACTCACCCCGCAGCACGCGTTCGAGCAGGTTACGCTCAACCCGCGCTCCGCCCAGGAAAAACTGCTCGACGGCGAGGTCTACGAGCCATTGGCCTGGCGCGTGGCGCTGGGACCTGGCGAGCACCTCGTGGTGGGCCTGCTCACGCCCCCCGCCCCGCCCACGCCGCTGGACACGCTGGGCGCCGCGATGTTCACCGGCGTACGCCACCAACAGCCCGTCCAAGTCCTGCTGCTGATCAGCCAAGCGCCCTAGGGCGATCCCACACCGTTCGCGACGCGCGACGGCGGAAGGTTGAGGGGTGCGCCGAAGTCAGGCCCCATCGGTCGGCGCAGGGATTCCCGCCTGGCGGCGGAGCTGCTCGAGGATGCGAAGATTGGCCAGCGTGTCGCGGGCAGGGACGCGCGGCGGAGTACCGTCCAGGACGGTGGCGGCGAAGTCGTCGGCTTCCAAGGCGTAAAGCGGTTTGCCCGCGTTGATCGTGAACGTCTCGCGTCGCGGCGGAGCGCCGCGGGCGGGGCTGTCCATCCTGGGCGCGGGCATCTGCGCCAGTGTGTAGACCGCGCCCGCTTCCGGAGGCTTCCACGGGACCGGGACGTGCAGGTAGCCTTCGTCGCCACCGATCAGCAGCGCGTTGTCCGTGTGCAGGAGCATGCCGCAGGCGAAGCTCAGGGCGGCGCCGCTGGGAAACGTGAGCGAACCGACCGAGAGATCGTCCACGCCCGAATCGTGGAAGTGCGAGGCGACGTGGAGGGTGGCGGGTTCCTCGCCCAGGACGAGTCGCGCCAGGTCGATGCAGTAGCAGCCCACGTCCAGCAGCGCCCCGCCCGCCAGCGACGCGTTGAAACGGATGTTGCCCTGGGGCTTGGTGGTGCGGAAGCAGAAACTGGCGCGGAGGAGCTTGACACGCCCGATGTCGCCGGCGGCGATGTGCCGCAGCAGCGCGTGGGTCTGCGGATGGCTGCGGTACATGAAGGCTTCAACCAGCGTGAGCTTGCGCTGCCCCGCCAGTTCGAAACACTCTCGGCCCTGCGCCTCGGTGAGCGCGAAGGGTTTCTCGCAAAGCACATGCTTGCCGGCGTGGAGGGCCTTGAGCGTCCATTCGTGGTGCATCGAGTTGGGCAGCGAGAGGTAGAGGGCTTCGACGGCCGGATCGCGCAGCAGCGCGTCGTAGGAGGCGTGCGGGGTGAGCCCGAATCGTGCCGCGAAGGCTTGGGCGGACTCCGCCGCGCGGGAGCCGACCGCGACGACTCGGCCGCGCTGCGCACGAGTCAGACCGGCGGCGAACTGCGAAGCGATGTTGCCCGTGCCGAGAATCCCCCAGTGCAGGCGACGGTCGCTCACGGCTTGGCTCCCGGCTTCAGTGCGTCGCGCAGGCGCTGCGCCACGTCGGGATGGGCCAGTTGCGACTTGCCGAACCCGGGCCTGCCCCCGGCGTCGATCGCCTCACGCTGAGCCTCCGCGTAGTTGGAGATGAGCATGCACGAGCAGGCCTTGCCCGCGAATCGCCGGATCAACTCGACACCCGAATCGCCGGCGAACTCGCCGTCGAGCACGCGGTTGACCAGCAGCACCGTGCGGGCATCGCACTGGGCGGCGAGCGTTTCCTCGTCGTTGACCATGGCCACGGTCGCGCTCGGAAGCGTCCGCTGGGCGAAGCTCTTGAGCATCCAGGCGTCGGGGCCACAGTGTCCCACGAGCAGCACTTTGAACGCGGGAGTCGGTTCCATCACGCGGGTATGGTAGGGGGTTATTTCGCGGAGCGGTAGAGGCGTGCCACGCGCGGCGAGAGTCTGCAGAGAATCTCGTGGCAGCAGGTGTCGGTGATCTGCGCCAAGCGCGGCAGCGAGCACCACGAGTCCGCTTCGTCGTCGATGAGCACGACCTCGCTGCCCACGGTCAATTCGCCGGTGATGTCGGTGACGTCCACGACGAGCTGGTCCATGTTGACGGCGCCGAGCACGGGCGCGGGCTGACGGTTGATCTTGACGGCGGCGGCGTTGCCCAGCGAGACGGGATAGCCGTCCGCGTAGCCCACGGGGACGACGGCGAGCTTGCTGTCGCGTTGGAGGATGCAGGTTCGGCCGTAGCCCACGGTGGCGCCGGCGGGGCGGTCGAAGAGTTGCACCAGGGCGCTGGTCCATCTCACCGCGGCCCTCAGCCTCAGGCGGCTTTCCGGGGCGGGGCCCACGCCGTAGAGACCCTGGCCCACGCGGACCATGGCGTGATGAAAGGTCGAAGCGCGGGCGGCGGCGCAGGTGTTGGCGGTGTGCAGCATCACGCCCCGGGGAATCAGCGCGCGGTGCTCGGCGACGGCGCGATCGAGGATCGCCTCCTGCTCCCGCATCAGCGGTTCGCTCTGGTCCGCGGAGGTGAAGTGGGTGTAGATCGCGGCGAGCGCGGTGCTCTTGCTGGCGCGGAGTTCGTGGAGCGCGGCTGCGAACTGGCCGAGGTCCAGTCCGCCGCGGCTCATGCCGGTGTCGAGGTAGAGATGCACGGGCAGGACCGCGCCGGCGCGGCGGCCGAGCAGTTCGACGGCGTGCAGTTGCTCCAGGTCATGGATCGCCAGATGAACGCGGCCCTCGCGCAGCGGCTCGACCCAGCGCTCCTCGGGCGCCAGCGCCGAGACGGCCATCATGACGAGGATCGGCAGCCTCACGTCCGCCTCGAGCAGACGCATCGCCTGGTCGGGGCTGAAGACCGCGAGCATGTCGGCGCCGGCGCCTTGGACGCACTGGGCGATGCGCACCGCTCCGAGGCTGTAGGCGTCGGCCTTGACCACGGCGCAGAACTTGGCGGGACCGATCCATTCGCGCCAGGCCGCGACGTTGGCGGCGATTCTGCCCAGATCGATCTCGAGCTGACTCGTGCTGCTCACGGCAGCCGACAGTGTAGGCGTGGACACCACGGGCACGAACTGCATGGACGCGAAGTACAAGACGCACCTCCCTGTGCGACAAGGCTCGTCTTTGTATCGGCAAGCCCCAGCCCCTAGAATGACTGGCCAGATGAGCGGTGAGATCTTCGATCAGAGCGTGACCTTCGAGAGCCTGGGTCTGCGCGGCAGCGTGCTCAAAGGGGTCACGGAGGCTGGGTTCGTCCACCCCACGACCATCCAGGCGCAGCTCATCCCCCCCGCGCTGGCGGGCAAGGACGTCATCGGGCAGGCCAAAACGGGCACGGGCAAGACCGCGGCGTTCGGCCTGCCCATCCTGCACCTGGCGGACCCCAACGTGCCCATGCAGGCGCTGATCCTCGTTCCCACACGCGAGCTGGCGGCGCAGGTCTCGGCTGAAATCTCCGAGCTGGGCAAGCACACGCCCATCCGCGCCACCTGCATCATCGGCGGCGAGTCGATGCGGCAGCAGGTCAAGAGCGTCAAGGGCGGCGGGCACGTCCTCGTGGGCACCCCCGGACGCGTCATGGACCTGCACGGGCGCGGCGACATCCACTTCGACCACGTCCGCTTCGTGGTGCTCGACGAGGTGGACCGCATGCTCGACATCGGTTTCCGCGAGGACATCCGCAAGATCTTGAAGCTCGTCCGTGGCGAGCACCAGACCCTTTTCGTCTCCGCCACCATCAGCCAGGAGATCGAGCGCCTGGCGCGGTCGTTCATGAAGGGCGACGCGGAGAAGATCGTCAGTGTCGCCGGCTCGCTCACGGTGTCGCTCGTGGACCAGAAGCACATCCCGGTGCAGCCCTGGGACAAGAAGCAGCTGCTCCTGCACCTGCTCACGCACGAGGACCCGGACACGACGGTGGTGTTCTGCCGGACCAAGGCGACGGTGCACCGCGTGACGCAGTACCTGCGCGAGAAGAACGTGGCGGCGCGGGAGATTCACGGCGACCTGCCGCAGGGCAAACGCAACAGCGTCATGGCGTCGCTGCGCGAGGGCAAGCTCGACGTGCTGGTGGCCTCGGACCTGGCGGCGCGCGGGCTGGACATCGAGCACATCTCGCACGTCATCAATTACGACCTGCCCGACGACCCGGAGGTCTACGTCCACCGCATCGGTCGCACCGCCCGCGCCGGTCGCCGGGGCATCGCCTGGGCCTTCGTCACGCCCGAGCAGGGGCAGCTTCTGACCGAGATCGAGAAGCTCACCGGCACGCTCATCGAGAAGATGGAGTACCCGGACTTCAAGCCCGGCCCGGTGCCCAGCGACGTGCGCGAGGCGCAGGCGGCGGCGCCGAAGAAGGCCAGCGCCACACTCGAAGAGACGCTCGCCAAACGCGCCACCGGCCCGGAGCTGCAGGGCTACACCCCGGACGAACTCAAAGCCATGTTCCCCGACGGCGTGATCCCCACGAACCTCCCGCCGCGAACCCTCGGGTCGAGACTGCGCTCCAAGCGCCGATAGTCACGCCGCTATCTCACCTGCGCCGTCATTTCCAGCTCCACCGCTGCCCCCAAGGGTAGAGCGCTGACGCCCACGGCGGATCGGGCGTGGGTGCCCGCGACGCCCAAGAGTTGGCTGAGCAGTTCGCTCGCCCCGTTGGCGACCTTGGGGTGATCCACGAAACCCGCGTCACACGCGACGAAGACCGTCAGTCGCGCGATGCGGACGAAGTTCTTCCAGTTGCCCTGCAGGGCGTCGTCGAGGATCGCCAGCGCGTTCAGGGCGCACTGCCGGGCGCAGGCCTGCGCCTGGTCCATGTTCACGACCGAGGGCACCCGCCCCACCGCGAGCAGTTGCCCGTCCTTCAAAGGCAACTGACCGCTGACCATGACCAATTCGCCCACGCGCACGAAGGGCACGTAGGCCGCCACGGGCTTGGGCGCCGGCGGGAGCGCGAGGTTGAGCGATTCAAGCTTGGAGCGGAGGTCCATCATGGGGTGCGGGGTTTGGGGTTCGCGGTGACGGATCGAGCATAACCCCGATCCTCGATCCCCGCACCCCGAACCCTATTTCAACGCCGCGATCAACTGCTCGGCGGTGAACAGGCCCTGAAACAGCGCGGCGGGCGAGTCGGAGCCGGGACGATAGACGGCCGCCAAGGGGATGCCCCCGCCGCCGCCGAGTTGACGTTGTTTCTCCCAGCCTTCGGTGTTGTCGCTGCTGGTCAGATCGACCTTCAGCGCGGTGTAGTTCGAGTCGCCGAAGAACGCGGCCAAACGTCGGTCGCGGTAGGTGGTCAGCTCCAGGGCCTTGCAGTTGCCGCACCAGTCGGCGGTGAACTCGATGAGGATGACGCGATCGGCAGTTCGGGCGTCGTTGAACGCCGCGACGCTGTAGGGCTGCCAGGGGATCGGGCCCTTGTCGGTGAGCAGTCGCGCCGCCCAGACGGTCAGGCCCGCCAGCGCCAGCGCTGGCAAGATCACGCCCAGTCGCACGCCCCAGCGCGGCGTGATCATGCTCGTGCGGACGATGAGCAGAAGCATCGCCGCCACGACGAAGAACGCGATGATCCACCACTCGCCCGAGCCGGGGATCAGAGGCCCGACGAAGAACGCGGAGACCGCCAGCAGCAGCAGGCCCATCACCTGCTTGACCAGTTCGCTGCCCGGACCGGTGCGCGGCAGACGGTCGATCCACTTGGGGTTGGCGGTGAGCAGCACATACGGGAGCGCCATACCCAGGCCCATGACGGTGAACGTCGCCAGGCTCACGAAGGGCGGCTGCTTCACCGCCCAGGCGATTGTCGCGCCGAGCATCGGCCCGGTGCAGGGGGTGGAGAGGACCGCGGTGAGCGCCCCCATGAGCAGGTTGCCCGTGGCGGTGTCGTGCGAAGGGCTGAACTGGTAGACCGCCTGCGGCAGTCGTATCGTGAACACGCCGAACATCCCCAGCGCCATCACCGCGATGATCGCCGCGATGCTCAGGCTCATCGCCGGGTGCGAGAAGATCTGGCCCCACTCCAGCCGCTCCACGCCGCTGACCAGACCCGCCACGAAAACGCCCAGCAGCGCGAAGGTCGCCACGATGCCCGCGCCGTACACCAGGCCCAGAACAAGACACTTCCGAGGGTTGCTGGCCTGCTTGTGCAGCGAGAGCACCTTGATCGGGATCACCGGCAGCACGCAGGGGGTGAAGTTCAGCAGAAATCCCGCGATGAGCGCCACCAGCAGCACCAGCGCCAAGCCGCCCCACGTCGAGGCGTCGAAGCTGAAGGAAAGGCCGAAGAAGTCGTTGGCGAAAGTATTGCCCGAGGCGACGCCGGACACCGTGCCCGCGAGCATCTGCGCAAACACCTGGCTCTGGAAGCCCCGGAAGAGGTCCGCCTCCGGCGAAGACGCCGGCGGGCCGCGCGGCAGCGTCGCCTGCAGTTTCACCTTCTTCGGCGGCAGGCAGGTCTCTTCGTCGCAGGTCTGGTACTCCAACTCCAGCGTGAGCCTGACCTCCTCCTGGCCCACGATCACCGGCAGAAAGACCACGCTCCGCTCCGCCAACGCCTTGACCTTCTTGGGCTCACCCGTGTAGCGCACCTCCACGTCCACCGGGACGGGATACTGCACCGGACCGACCTTCGTCCCCGGCGAGGCTTCCACCACCCGCAGCGACGTAGGGATCAGGTAGTCCAACTCCGCGGGGATGAACTCCTTCGAGGGGTTGGCGTGGTAGGGCTTGGCGATATCGAGCACCACCGCCAACGCCGCCTGGTCGCCCGGGCCCGCGGCCTGCACCGACCACGCGGTCCGCACCGTCACGGGATTGAGCAGCTGCCCACGGGCTGTCCCCGTCAGCGCCCATGGAACCACGATCAACGCCAGGACCAGCGCCCCCCTGGCGTAAGCTGCGCCGCGGCGCAAATCCACTTTGTACAGCCCGTTTCGCATCCGGTCCGATACTAGCACACGAGACCTGCGCTTTTCCCTGGTCCTGACAGAGGCCCCCCGGACCGTCGAACCTGGACGCTCGCGATGGCAGAAGTCCTCGATCAATCCGAAGTCGACGCCCTGCTCGCCGCCGTCGAGACCGGGCAGGTGGAGAAGGCGGCGCCGCCCACCGGCAAGAGCCAGGTCTTCTCACGCACCAAGGCCGCGACGGACAACCTCGAGATCAAGCCCTACGACTTCAAGCGGCCCGAACGCGTGAGCAAGGACCAGATGCGCGCTCTCGAGACGCTGCACGAGGCCTTCTCCCGCAACTTCGGCGCTTCGCTCAGCGGCTTCCTCCGCACCATCATGGAGGTCAAGGTCGCCAACATCGAGCAGATGACCTTCAGCGAGTTCACCCACTCGCTGCCCAACCCCACCTGCTTCAACCTGCTCTCCTGCGAGCCGCTGGAGGGCAACATGTGCCTGGAGGTCAGCCCGCTGATCATCTACCCGGTGATCGACCGACTGCTGGGCGGGAGCAACGCGGACCTCTTCATCCCGCAGCGACCGCTCACCGCCATCGAGCTGCGGCTGGTGGGGAAGATTCTCACCCGCGCCATGACCGCGCTGACCGAGGCCTGGATCAACATCGCCAACCTCTCCTTCAAGCTCCGCGAGACCGAGAGCAACCCGCAGCTGGTGCAGATCGTCCCGCCCAACGAGGTCGTCGTCGTCGTGGGATTCGAGCTGAAGATGGGCGGAAGGGCGGGCACGATGAGCCTGTGCATCCCCTACAACGTGATCGAGCCGGTGATCGAGAAACTCTCCAACCAGTCCTGGGCCGCCTACAAGCGCATGCGCCGCGACGAGAAACTCCGCACCCGCGTGGCGGATCGGCTCGACGCCGCCAAGCTCCAGCTCAGCGCCGTGCTGGCGGACACCACCATCAAGCTCACCGAGCTGATGAACCTGCAGGTGGGCGACGTCATCCTCACCGACAAGCCCGCCAGCGCCCCGCTGACGATGCTCATCGAGGGCAAACGCAAGTTCATCGGCCACCTGGGCCAGTTCAAGGGCGCCCGCGCCTTCAAGGTCCTCCGCACCTACTCGCCCAAAGACCGCGTCTGACGCCATGCGCAGCGGGGATTTCGAGTTGCTCCCGGCGATCGTCGGCGTCGAACCCATTGCCACCGGGAAATCCATCCGCGACCGAAAACGACTGATCCGCTCCTACGGGCCGGGACGACGGCGCAAGATGAAAGGCTGGGCCAACGTCCGGCTGCTCGATGGCTCGGTCGTGCTCGGCGAACTTCACTGGTACGGAGCGCACGGCGTGGGGCGGTTCGAGATGAAACTCAAACAGTGGTCAGCCTTGCGATGAGAAACAAGCCTTCAAGAAAATCGAGCTCCGTCGTCTGTCTGAGCAACGCTGGCTACCCCGCAGCACTCGAAGAACGGAAAGTCTACCGCACCGTGCCCCACGACGAGGCGGCGCGGCGGGGTTAGGTCCGTGTCATCGACGAGTCGGGCGAAGATTATCTCTACCCCGCTGCCCGCTTCGCTCCCATCGCGGTCCCCACCGCTCTTCGCAAGGCATTTTTCCGCGGCGTGAGCAACCTCACGGCGTCGGCGCAGGCGTCGCTGGTGTCAGCAGCGCTTCGATCTGCGCTTTGAGTTTCTCTTCCATGTCAGGCTCGAAGCCCACGTGGGTGTGCACGATCTTGCCCTGATGGATCACCACCGTGTGCGGGATCGCCTGCACGCCAAAGGCGTCGCTGACCTTGCTCGAGGGGTCCAGCAGCACCGCAAGCTCCAGCTTTTCACGCGTCAGGAACGCCTTGGCCTGCGCCGCGGTCTCGCCCACGTTCACCGCGTAGACCGCCACCGACTTCTGGTTCGTCCTGGCCCACTGATGCAGCGACGCCAGCCCCGGCAGACTCTTGCGACACGGCGGGCACCAGGTGGCCCAAAAGTCCAGCACGATCACCTGCGCGGTTTCGTCCGCGGATTTGTGGGCGGTGCCGTCGAGTTTCGTGAGTTCAAACGGCGGGGCGGCGGCGGGACCGGCGGGCGTCGCACCCGCAACACCCGCGCCGCTTCCGGCGCTCGACGCTGGGCCGCCCTGCGTCATCGCCCCCAGCGACGGCGAGAGCTGCTTGTCCTTGATGTCCATCACGAATCGCCCCGCGTCCAGCGGCTGGTCGAGCGCCGACTCGCTCACCTCCCAACGCACCACCGCCACCGGCTCGGCCGACGTTCCCGCGGCGTTCCCCGGCCCAGACACCTCCAGTTCCGCGCCGGTCACACGCTTGCTCGTCACGTCCAGGTACAACGTCATCCGGCCCCGGCTCGTCTGAAAAGTCAGCCCCTCGTCGCCGGCGGTCGCTTCCTCGTCCGGCTCGACATACTCCACCGCGCCCACCGGCCCGCCCACCAGCTGCGCCAGCGGGTCCTCGCTCAGCAGCGGCACCACCTCCGGCAGCGGCGGATCACCGATGAACGGCACCAGCCCCACCAACGCCCCATAATCCAGCGGCCGCGGCGCTGCCACCTCCACGTACTTCCCCGGATACTCCTCGCTGGCGATCCGCAGCTTCGTCCCGTCGCTCGCCACCGTCACGTCCGGGCGGTCGATGAGCAGCCGCCCCGACACACGGTCGAACGCCACCTCGTACTGCGCCTGTCGTGTCGTGGTCCAGCGACCCTGCTGCGTCTGGACGGACAGCGTCACCTCCGCCGCGTACTGATCCACCTTG
This sequence comes from uncultured Phycisphaera sp., assembly GCA_964496285.1. Classification (GTDB taxonomy): domain Bacteria; phylum Planctomycetota; class Phycisphaerae; order Phycisphaerales; family Phycisphaeraceae; genus CAZBXW01. The sequence continues at coordinate 414,980 of CAZBXW010000001.1, read as the reverse complement.
ACGTAGGCGTCACGAATCGCCTGCCGCAGCGCCGCAGCCTCACGCTCCGAGGCGGGCTTCTTCCGCGGCGGACCCGCCCACGCTGGACCCACGCCCATCGCCAGCACCACCAGCACAGCCGTCCATCGCATAGCACACCTCCCGACTCCCCTCACCGTAGCACCTCCGGGGGTTTGCTTCCACTAGCTCGCCCCGCTACCATCCGCGATCCTCCGCCCGGAACTTCCCACGAAATCCCCGCCTTTTCAAGGAACTTTCGCATGTCCGTCACAGGCCTGATCGCTCCCCACGGTGGCTCGCTCGTCAACCGCTTCGCCGCCGACCCCGGGAAGTTGTCGCAGGAAGCAGCGACGCTCACGAAAGTCCCCGTCTCCGCGGCGGATCTCTCCACCGTCTACCGCATCGCCGACGGCACGCTCAGCCCGATCACCGGGCCGATGAATCAGGACGTCTACCAGCGCGTCCTGGACGAAAAGGTCCTCCTCCACAACGGCAAGAAACTCGCCTGGACCATCCCGCTCTCCTTCCCCGTCACCGCTGAACTCGCGTCCCAGCTCAAGCCCGGCCAGACCGTTGCCCTGACCAATCCCGCGGGGGAAGTCGTCGCCACCCTCAAGCTCGCCTCGGTCTTCGCCTGGGACAAGATGCGCTACCTCAAGTCGGTCTATGGCACCGAGCGCACCGACCACCCCGGTGCGGATATGGTCCTCAAGAACGACGCGGACAAGTCCCACCTCATCGGCGGTGAAATCTCCGTCCTGCCTCAACCCAAAAACCCGCACTTCGGCAAGCACGTCCTGCAGCCCCACGAAGTCCGTGACCTGCTGGCCAAGAAGGGCTGGAACGCCGTCGTCGCGTTTCAGACTCGTAACCCGCTGCACCGTGCCCACGAGTACGCACTGGTGCACGGCCTGGAAACGCTCATGCGTGAAGGCAAGAACGCAGGGGCGGTGCTCAACCCCCTCGTGGGCGAGACCAAGGGCGACGACGTCAGCGCCGAGGTCCGCATGCGAACCTACGAACGACTCATCGACTCCCGCGAACTGGGCGACGGCGACAGCGACGCCGCACTCTGGCAGAAAGTCGGCTCCTCCGTCCCCGACCGCGTCCTGCTCCTGGGACTGGACATCAAGATGTTCTACGGCGGACCGAGCGAAGCGATCATGCACGGCATCTACCGGCAGAACATGGGCTACACCCACATCATCATCGGCCGCAAACACGCCGACGCTCCCTACCACGACGGCAAACCCATCTGGGGCGACTTCGACGCTCAGACCATCTTCGACCATCTCCCCGGCGAACTGCTCATCAAGCCTGTGAAGGTCGGCTTCGCCGCGTTCTACGCTTCCGTCAACCGCGTGGACCTGATGGAGCGCCACCCCGACGAGAAACCGATCTCCATCTCCGGCAAGGAAGTCCGCGCCACGCTGCAGAAAGGCCAAGAGGTGGACCCGCGCATCATGCGCCACAGCACCAGCCAAATCCTCGCCGCGGCGATGAAACAGGCGTGATCGTGCCGCCGATGCCAGGGACAGCCCGGCTCGCTAGGCCTTGAGCACCAGTCGGTAGCGTGCCTTGCCCGCTCGCAGCACCTCGAAGGCGTCGTTGATCTTGGCCATCGGGAACTGTTGCGTGACAGGTTTGATCTGGTGGCGAGCGCAGAAGTCGAGCATGTCCGCTACCGTCGCGGGGTCGCCCAGCGGCGAAGATGAAAGCGACTTCTGGCCCATCAGCAGCGGGAAGACGTTGGAGACGCCGAAGTTCTCCAGCACCGCACCCACGCAGTGCAGGACGCCGCGCGGCGCCAGGGCGTTGACCAGCGCGTCCCAGTCCAGCCGCACGTTCACGGTGCTCAGAATGAGGTCGAACCGGCCGGTGAGCTTGGCCACCGCGTCTTTGTTCTTGATGTTCACGAAGTGGTGCGCCCCGAGGTGCCGGGCTTCTTTCTCTTTTTCGTCGCTGGTGGAGAAGGCGGTGACCTCGCAGCCCCACTTGCTCAGGAACATCAGCGCCATGTGGCCCAAGCCGCCGATGCCGATCACCGCCACGCGTGCGGTGGGTTTGAGGTCGTGCTGCACGATGGGGTTGAACACGGTGATCCCACCGCAGAAGAGCGGCCCTGCGCTGTCGAGGTCCAGCCCGTCGGGCAGTTTGCTCGCCCAGACCCAGTGAACGCGGACGCGGTCGGCGAACCCGCCGTGGCGTCCGACCATGATGCCTTGCGCCGAGGCGCAGAGGTTGTGGTGGCCGCTCAAGCACTGTCGGCAGTGCATGCAGGAGTGACAGAACCAGCCCACGCCGACCTTGTCGCCGATCTTCACATTCGGGACGTGCGAGCCGATCGCCGCGACGGTGCCCACGACTTCGTGCCCGCCGACGAAGGGGTACAGACTGATGCCCCACTCGTTGTCGAGCACGGACAGATCGCTGTGGCAGATGCCACAGGAGGAGACCTTGATCTCCACGTCGGTGGGTCCCAACGCACCGGGGTCGTACTCAAAAGGTTCAAACGCAGCCTTGGCCTGTTTCGCGGCGTACGCACGGATCATGGTCATGCTCCTTCAACGGTGAAGACCCATGATAGCTCTGATTCGTCAGGCACGGCGGTTCGCACGTCGTTAAGGACGATCGCCACGGCCCCCTGGCTCGGTCGGAACGCGATCGGGCTTCGTTCAGTAGGCGTTGTGTTTACGCAGCATCGAGGGGTGCAGCGAAACCCGCGACAGGATGGATGCGATGCGTTGACCGGTGCGACCGTCGCCGTAGGGATGACTGAAACGCTTACGCATTCCCAAAGCTTTTCGCACGGCGTTGCGAACACTCGCTTCGCCGTAGTCGCAGTCGATCACGCTTGCGGGCCGTTCGCGTCCGCCCTGACGTGGACCCACATTGACGCAAGGCACGCCCAGCACCGCGGCTTCGATCAGTCCCGCGGAAGAGTTGCCCACGATCACGTCGGCGCCCTTGAGCATCGCCGCGAACTCGCGCCTGGGCAGGTGTTCAAACACCGGCTGGCCGCTTAGAGCCCTTCGCACTCCCGCGCATCCGGGGTCTGTGTTCGGCGCTCCGACGATCACGTCCCTGCCGCGCAACGCCGCGAGCGTCTGGCGCATCCAGCGTTGCTCCTGGGCATCGCTCGCACCGATGGGGTGCTGCACGACGACCACCGAGGCGACTCTCCGGGGGCGAATCCCGCGCAGCCCGTCCACCGCAGGCGATCCGACGTCCCACACGCTGCCCGCGGGTTCGCCCATGCGGATCAGTCGCTCCCGGCTTAGCGCCGTGGCGGCGAAGTGCAGATGCGCCAGCTTCGACACCGCGTGACGCATCGCCTCGTCCGCCACGCCCTCGGCTCGATCTCCGCCGTGAATGTGCGCCAGCAGAACTCCGCCCACGCTCGCGGCACACGCCGTCGCCATCGCCTCGATGCGGTCGCCCAGCACGAGGACCACATCGGGCTTGATGCGTTCAAACGCCCCGCCCAAGCCGACGATTCCACGCCCCATCGCCGCTACGTCCGCCGCGAAACCGACCTTGCCTCGCCGCTGCATCGGCACTCGAGCCGCGATGGTGAATCCCGCCGCCGCCACGTCGCGCCACGTTCCGCTGACCAGGTGCGCCCCGGCCACGATCACCCGCACGCCCAGCGTCCGACGTGAACTCATCGCACGGATCACCGGCTCGAGCAGCCCGAAGTCGGCGCGGCTGCCCGTGACCACCGCGATGGTGCGTCGCTGCTTCACGCTCGCCTCCGGTCGAGCATCGCCTGCGCGATCGTCAAATCCAACTCGTCGTCGATGTCCACCACTTCGTCCGGCGCGGTGACGATCGCTCGGCGATCCTTGCCTAGAAACTGGTGCGGGTGGGCGGGGTCCACGTTGAACAGACTCGCCCTTCGCACCGCCAGGACGCCGGAGTTGAGCATGTAGACCGGCGGCAGGTCCTGCCGACGATAGATCTCGTTGGGCTGGTAGGGCTCGAGTTGATCGCCCGCATCGCCCACGAGCCTTCGCATCCACAACGGATGGGTCTTGCCCACGGGGTAGACGGTCTGCACCGAGTCGCCCCCGGAAGCAAAGAGTTTTTCCAGAGCGCGGTCGGTCAGGTCTGAAGGGCGCAGCGCGACGTTGCCGTAGAGGATCGCCGCCGCGTCGCAGGTCTTGTGCTGCTCCGCTTCCCAGCACTCCACGCCGTGCCGAGCGGCGTCGTCCACGGTGGCGGTGTCGCCGGCGCGTGAAGCCGGACGAAGGTAACAATGGACGCCGTAGCGCTGTCCGACTTCGAGAATCTCAGGCCCGTCGCTCGTGAGCACCACGTCGCTGACCCTGCTGGAACCCAGGGCGTGCTCGAGGGTCCACGCCACGAGCGGCTTGCCGGAGAGCAGCCGAAGATTCTTCTTTGACAACCCCTTGGAGCCGGCGCGGGCGATGACAACGGCGAGCGAACATTCCTGATTGCTGATCTGTAATCGCTGCTGTTGTGGACCACCCACGATTGCTGCACTCCGAGTTGATTTGAATCCGGTTGCTTGCACCGGGCAATCCGCAATCAGAAATCAGCGATAAGGAATCCTTAAGGTCGATGCCATGCCTCGCACCCGCTGCACAGTTCCATCTCGTTGGCGCGGCCCTGCGTGTGGGCGCGGTGGAGCGATCGGGCGTTGTTCCACAGGTCCGCCAGCGTGTCGCGGGACAGGTCACCCAGGGGCGCCCTGGCGAGCCAGTCCTGGTCGCAGCGTGGGACGCGGCCGTCGCTGTGGATGGTGAGCCTGTGTACGAGCTGTCGGCAGGGCCTGCGACGCGGCGGCGCCATGGTGAGCGGGAACCGACGGGGCGACAGGCCACAACCCACGTTCTCCGGCGCGATCACCGCGTGGCCGCTGAAGTGCGTCCAGCGGTCGAAGAAGGTCTCCATATCGCCCAGCGTGTCGGGCGTCTTCACCAGCGTGGGCACGATCCACGGCAGCAGCGTCTTGGGGCGATCCACGAGCAACGTCTGCAGATTGTCCGTCGCCTGTTTGAACGCATCGACGCCCATGACTTTCTGGTAGGTCGCCGCGGTGTCGGCGTTGAGGTTGACCACGAGCACGTCGATGGGCAGCGTGAGCAGTTGCTGCACCACTTCCGGGGGCGCGAGCAGGTCGGTGCGCAGAGCGATGCCCCAGACGCCCGCCTCGTGGGCCGCTCGGACGATCGCCTGCCACTGTGGATGCAGCAGCGCGTCGCCCAGCCCGCCCAGCTCCAGAGCGATGTCGTCCGCCTCGCCCAGTTGCGCGACCAGTCGCTGCGCCGCGTCGAGCGAGAGGGGTGGACGATCGAGCGTCACCGCCGACTGCGGCGTGATCGGGCCGGTCACGCTGCGGTGCGGCGTGAGTTCGCACGTCACCCACCGCGGGACCGCCCGGAGCGAGAGTGGATCGAGCGTCGCGGCGGCGTTGACGATCGGGATCGCCTCGGCCTGGTCGATGCCTGAACCAAGCGTGTCCGACAGCGCTTCGAGCAGGTTCACTCCCGCGCGGGTGTCGGCGACGAATCGCATCGTGCAGGAGCGCACCTCGGGGGGAATCTGCAGACAGACGTCCTTGCCGATCGGGTCCGCCTGCGGGTGGCTGGGGACGTAGCTGAGCATGCGTCCGAAGGTGGCGTCGGGCCGGCGCGACATCTGCTCCAGCAGAGCGCCGTGAATCGCCAGGCCCGCCAGCCCGGGGGGCGCCTGCGAGAAGGTCATCTGGAACCCTTGCGGATCGGACAGGTGCAGCGCCAGCACGTCGCTGGTGATGCGCGGGTCGAGCAGCGCCCAATCCGCTCCGAGCAGCACGGCGCTGTCGCCCTCGTAGATGCGCATCGCTTGGCACAGCGGGGCGGCGGGGAGCAGTTCGTCGTAGCAGGTCATGCCGCCCAACCCGCCGCGCCACGCGGCGAGCGCCCACTTGCGGGCGCTGGTGCGCATAGCGTGGAAATCGTCGAACAGCTCGTCGCAGGCATAACTGAGCACCTTCGGACGCAGCGATTCGCTCAGCAGCGCCACGGGGTTCTGCTCGCGCGGATGCACGAGGACCACGCCGGAGATCTTCGAGATGGACAGCGCGCGCCGGACCGTCAGCTCCAGGACGGTCATGCCCGCCACACGGTGAGCGAGAGTGGAGCGCAGGCCCAGGCGGTTGTGCTGCGTGTGGGTCGGGATGAGCGCCAGGGTGCGGGTCATCGCAGGGTATCGCTCATCTCCGGTGAAGCGGGCGGGACGGAGCGGACCTGTTCCCGACGGATCGCGGCGGTCATCCGCTGCCGGGCGGCGTGGCAGATCTCCAGCAGCTCGTCCGCGGCCTGATTCATCCAGTCCAGGTTCTCGATGTCGCGTTCGATGCGTCGCCGCTGGCGTTCGAGTTCGGAGAGGTCGCCCGCGGCGTTGATGGCGCGGTCGGCGCGGTCGCGCTTGAAGGCGCCGATGGAGTTGATCTGGTTGATGAGCTCGAACGCGTCCTGGAGCTGCGTGACGCGGTCCTGCGTGCGGTCCATCTCGGCGAAGAGCTTCTCCATCCGGGGCAGGTCGCGCTGGTGTTCGAGCATCTGCCGCAGCAGGTTCAGGCCTCGGGTCTGGAGCTGGCGCAGCTCGCGGAACTGAGCGGTGCGTTCTTCGAGCACGCGCAGCGCCTGGTGCAGGCGATCCGGGTCGAGGTTCGCCGCGGGGCGAGGCGGGGCCGCCACGGGGCGGGTGGCGAAGCGGCGCAGCGCCTGCTCCAGGGGCATCCGCTGGGTGTGCTCCTTGGGCAGCCCGCCCTCGGTGGCGTCGATGAGCGTCTGCGGGGCGCCGCGGAAATCGCGCTCGAACTGGCGCAGGTAGGTGAGCATCTGCTCGTCGGTGTAGATGGGCCGACCGTGGATATCGTCGCGCTTCTGCAGGTTCCCGCGGTGGCGGACGACGCGTTGCCACTCCATCATCTCCAGCGTGTTGAAGGCGCCCAGCTCCGGCGCCCAGACGTGATGGATGGCGGTGCCCGGACAGTAGTAGAGCCCATCGGAGAAGCCCAGGTCCTGCCCGACGAGGAGGATCGGATCGCAGCCGAGGAACTGCGCGAGGTAAAAGGAGAGGTGCGCCACGGTAGCGCCGTGCTTGATGGGCTTTCGCGCCCGGGCGTGGGCGCCGAGGAAGCGGTCGAGGAAGTGGTGGTCGGTGAGGCGGATAGGTCCGGGGAAGTGGTCGAGGATGGCGCTGTTGGCCAGCGGCTCAGCGACGAGGGTGACCCCCGGAAGCGGGGGCAGGTCCTCGAAGAACCGCCTGGAGATTTCGTGGAAGTCCAGTGCGGTGACGAAGTCGGGTTCGACGCCGCGCTCCAGCAGCGGACGCAGCGTGGTCTGGGCGCAGATCACCACGAGGTTTCGGCGGAGCTGCGGGTCGGCCAGGAGATGGGCGTTGCGAGCCAGGCTCGGCCCGGCGCCCACGCACACCGCGGGCAGCCCCTTGCACGACTCGAAGAGTTCGTCGACCCAGGCGCCCGCCGCGTAGTGGGGCAGGTTGAGCATGAGATTGCGAACGGTGCGGGCGGAGTTGACCAGCGTGGTGGCGATATTGGTGCGCAGGTACGCCAAGGCGTCCGCCAGGAGCTGGGCGAACTCGCGCACCGGCTTGGGATGCAGCAGTCGCGTGGGCGGGTGGGTCACCAAGGCGGTGCCCTGCGTCATGGCGCCGGCGAAACGCTCCACCGCCTGGATCAGTTGCCCGCGGTCCACGCTGGCGTCGAAGAGCACCACGTTGCTCTTGCTCAGCTCGGTCGAGAGGTCCACGCGTTCGAGCACGGCGCGGAGCAAGGTGAGGTCCGGCTCGAAGATGACAAGCAGCGCCCAGTCGCTGAGTTCGGACGCCAGTTGGCGCACGTGATAGCCCAGCCCCAGACCCAGGACGACGATCCCGCCGTGCTTGCCGTGGTCCACCTGCGCGACGAGCTGTCGGGCCTCGGCCAGGGGATCGAACCGACTGGCGAGCTGGACCGGGGTCGAACCCTCGCGCGTGAAGCTGGCGGTGAGCGTCCCGGACTTGGCCTGGGCCCAGAGCAGCGACGCCGCTTCACTCCGCTCCAGGCGCTGCGCCAGTGCGGGATCGCGTCGGCTCAGGGCACGGAGATTGGCGCAGAGGATGTCCGAGGGTTGGGCCATGGCCGCCGATGCTCTGTTATCGGAACAAGACCGCGGCGGAGATGAAAGAGGCTTCGCCCACGCCGCACAGAACGCATGGTTCGAGCGACGGATCCGTTCGAAGCGTGTGAGGGACTGCAGCGCATCGCGTTAGTGTCCGATGGCCTAGAGAGTTGGAGGCGAGGGAGGGCGTGCGGTCATGGCCCGAGCGCGGTTCTGGAACTCGGTGGTGACGCGCCTGGTGGCGGCGCTGGTGCTTGGCGGTCTGGCGATCTCGCTGGGCCTAAGCGCCATGGAGCTGCAGCGCGCCGAGCCGGCGGCGAGGCTGGCGCTGACGCAGCAGGTGGCGCAGACCGCGCGCAACATCCAGAACGTGCTTCGTGGGACGCTCGAACATCGCGGCGAACACGAGCTGCGCGAGTTGCTGGAACTCTTCGTACACGACCCGCGGTTTTTGGCGCTGCGCCTGCAGCGTCCGGGGCGGGGCGCGATGGACGTGGGCGACTTCCCGCATGACGCCGGGCCGGACCTTGCGGTGTGGCAGCTGTCCGAGCACGCCATCACCACCGGGGCGGAGCTGGCGCTGGACCGAGTCACGCGTGTGGAAGCGCCGTTCGTGCACGGCGGGGAAGTGGTGGAGCTGACGCTGCTGGTGGACGGGCCGGCGGCGAAGCTGGGGCTGCACGAGGGGGCGGCGCAGATGCTCGCCTCGCAGTGGCTGCTGCTGGCGGTGATGACGCTCATGGGTCTGCTGCTGTTGCGCCGCTGGTTCGCCGGTCCGCTGGAGGAGGTGGTGGCGCTGGTGGGCTCGAACGCGGGGCCCGAGCCGTTCTACAACCTGGCGCAGCGTCAGAGCGGGGAGTTCAACCAGCTGGCGCAGGCGATCGGCGGGATGCTCACGCGGCTGGACTGCACGGCCCAGCAGCTGCGCAGCCGGGAGCACGCGCTGGAGAACCTGTATCGCTTCGCGCCGGCGGCGATGGTGAGCACGGACCGCGGCGGACGGATCGTCGAGGCCAACCGTCGCGCCGCGGAGCTGCTGCGGGCGCCGCAGGAGTCGGCGTTGGTGGGCCAGGATGTGATGGAGTTCGTCGAGCCTCACGACCGCGGGGCGCTGCGGGCGGCGATCGAGCGCATCGACGCGGCGCAGCGCGACCCGGCCCACGCCGCCCCGCCGCGCTGCGAGCTGAGGCTCCGCCGCGGCTCGGCGACGCTCGACGCCCTGGTCGAGTGCTCGGGCGTGCACGACGAGGACGGCCTGCTCACCGCGGTGCGCCTGTCGCTGCAGGATGTCTCGCCGCAGAAGCAGCTGCAGCGGCGACTGGCGGAGCAGGGCCGACTGCTGAACCTGGTGCTCGACCACATGAGCGACGCGATCCTGCTGGTCGATGCGCAGGGGACGATCGCGGCGCACAACCAGCAGTTGGCGACGCTGCTTCAGAGCCGATCCACCAGCCTGACGGGCCAGCGGTACGACGCCGGTGAGTTCTGGTCGCCCCTGGGCGTGGCGGAGCCGGCGTCGTTCGTGCAGAAGCTGGCGCAGATCGCCGCCGACGACACGCGGCCGGCGCAGGAACGCTTCGAGACGCGCATCGGGACGCTGCTGTTCCGCGGGGTGCCGGTGCACGAGGAGAGCGGCCAGAGCGTGGGCCGACTCTGGATCGTCAGCGAGACCAGCGGCCAGGACCAGAGCCTGCGCGCCTCGCAGCGCCAGAAGGAGCACCTGCACACGCTGCGCAAGCTCGGGCAACGGCTGGCAGACGCGGCGACGGCCGACGCGGTGATCGAGTGCGCCGCGGCCTGTCTCTTCGAGGCGCTGGGCGTGGAGGCCATGGGCGTGGCGCTGCGCCGCGACGACCAGACCGGCCGCGGACGACGACTGATGCACCGCGGCAACGCCACCTGCCGACTCGAGTCGAGCCAGGCGCTGCTCGAAGCGCTCGAGAAGCAGGTCATGCCCCAGGTCATGCAGCAGCCCGAGGCGATCTTCTGGAACGAACTGCCCAAGGCGCCTTGGTCGGCGGCGGCGCAGGGCGCGGGGCTGACCTGCCTGGCGGCAGCGCCGCTGCAGCGCGGCAGCGAAGCCCTGGGCATCCTCTGGATCGGACAGCGTGGCGGAGAACGTCTCGAACCCCACCACGTCTTCATGCTCGAGGCCGCCGCCCCGCTGATCGCCGCCCACCTCGAGATCGCCCACGCCCAGGAGCGACTGTCGCAACTGGAGCTGACCGACAGCGTCACCGCCCTGCCCAACCAGAAGCACTTCCGGCTCATGGCGCAGCGCTACTCGGCGCGCCCCGGCGGCCAGACCGCGGTGCTGCTCTTGAAGGTCGATCACTTCCGCGCGATCAACGAACGTCTGGAGCACCACGGCGCGGACATGCTGCTGCGCTCGGTGGCGGCGGCGCTCAAGCGCACCTGCCGACGCAACACGTTCCTGGCGCGACTCGAAGGCGCGACCTTCGGTCTGATCTGCTCGGAGACGACCCACGAACAGGCACAGGTGCTGGCACAGCGACTGCGCAGCGCGGTGGCGGAGCTGGAGCTGCCCGGAGCCACGACAGCTCAGGATGGGACGCCAGCCTCGCCACTCTCCGCCAGTCTGGGCCTGGCGACGACGCCCCGCGATGCCCAGAACTGCGTTCAGGCCGGCGAACGGGCGTTGGACCGCCTGCACGCCGCAAAACGCCTCGGCAGCAACTGCATTGTGGCCGACGATCTGAACTCCGATCAGCGCCGCGTCGGATAACCCTCTCTTCCCTCGCTCCCAACCTCAATTCTGTTGATCCTCGGACACTACGCCGCGTTGCCTGGGGGCAACATCCGGCTTGATTCGCACCTTCCATCACCCCGTTTCGCGACGACGTGAATGCCTGTAAATGAATTATTTTAAGATGGTTATATTATTCATGCGGTACTCTCGAAGACTCTGTGGGTTGTTGGCAGTGCGGTTGTGGTACATTGGTCAGTCACGCCACGACAGGGCTGACTCTGGAGCACCGACCGATGGACGAAACCACCTTCCAAACCAAACTGGCGGAACTGATGGGCGAGATTTCCACGCTGCCCAAGGCGGAGCGCGAGAAGCTCACCGACATGGCCAGCCAGACTCAGGCGCAGCACGCCAAGCTGCGTAAGACCGTGCACGACCTGCAGGAGAGCTTGGACTACCTGCGTCTGTCGATCAAGTATCTGGTCTTCGATCTCGAAGCCACCCGCCGCGAGAACAAGTACCTGCGCAAGATGATCGAGACGCAGCGCAACGCTGAACAGGGCGAGAGCGCCGACGATCAGCCGAGCCTCTGAATCAACCTCACACCCCATCCGGGCTGACACCCGAACCCCCACACCCCCACGCGCTGCAGCGGACGCCCCCCCTCAAGGCGTCCGCTGTCGTTTTCGCAACGAGATTTCTCGCGAAGCCCGCCAAGGGCGCGAACCATACATCCGCAGATGACGCAGACGACACCGATTCGATCCAAAAAAAACACATGGAAAGGATGACCGGATCAATTCGTGGATTCGATGCGAATCTCGATCCTGTCCTTCTGTCAACTCTTGATGATCTGAAATCTCTGTCATCTGCGTCATCTGCGGATCACGCTTTTCGCTTCGCGTCCTTCGCGGGGTTCGCGAGACCTCTTCCTTTTCATCGTGTTGAATCCCGCCGCGATCCCTTGTACAAGAACGCCTCGCCATCACAGGGGACCTTGATGCTCTCATTCAATCAGCGCATTCTCTTCGTGGGCTACGGCGCGGTGGCGCAGTGCACGCTGCCGATCCTTTTCAAGTACCTGCGGGTGCCCTGCTCGAACATCACGGTGATGGATTTCGAGGACCGACGCGAACTGCTCAAGCCCTGGCTCAAGAGGGGCGTCCGCTTCGTGCGCGACAAGGTCCACGAGGGCAACCTCGCGGCCATCCTGGGCAAGCATCTTTCCGCGGGCGACGTGCTCATCGACCTGGCGTGGAACATCGACTGCTGCGAACTGCTGGCGTGGTGCCACGACCACGGCGTGCTCTACCTCAACACCTCCGTGGAAGTGTGGGACCCCTACCGCGGCGCCCCCCACAAGCACCCCACGCAGCGCACGCTCTACTGGCGGCACATGAACGTCCGTCGCCTCAAGTCGAGATGGACACGCCCGGGGGCCACCGCGGTGCTCGAGCACGGCGCCAACCCCGGACTCATCTCGCACTTCACCAAGCAGGGCCTGCTCGACATCGCCCGGGCCTCGCTCAAGCATCGCAAGTTCACCGGGAAAGCCGCGAAAACCATCGAAAAGCTCGCGGGCGACCAGACCTTTAACGAGCTGGCCTGGAAGCTGGGCGTTAAGGTCATCCACTGCTCCGAGCGCGACACTCAGATTTCCAACAAGCCCAAGCAGGTCGACGAGTTCGTCAACACCTGGAGCGTCGAGGGCTTCCGCGAAGAGGGGACCACCACCGCCGAGATGGGCTGGGGGACGCACGAGAAAGAGCTGCCCCCGCTGGCCTACACCCACAAGCAAGGCCCGAAGAATCAGATCTGCCTCGCACGCATGGGCATCAACACCTGGGTCGTCTCCTGGGTCCCCAACTACTGCATCCGGGGCATGGTTGTGCGTCACGGCGAAGCCTTCACCATCTCGGACAAGCTCACCGTGTGGCGCGGCAGCAAGGCGCTCTACCGTCCCACCGTGCACTACGCCTACTGCCCCGCCGACGTGGCGGTCGCGTCGCTGCACGAGCTGCGCGGGTACAACTACCAGCTCCCGCCCCGCGTCCGCATCATGAACGACGAGATCACCAGCGGGTCGGACATCCTGGGCGCCCTGCTCATGGGCCACCCCTTCAACTCGTGGTGGATCGGCAGCGACCTGTCCATCGAGGAGTCGCGCCGCCTGGTGCCGCATCAGAACGCCACGACGATGCAGGTGGCGATCTCCGTCGTCGCCGCCACGATGTGGATGATCCAGAACCCCGACCGCGGCGTGGTCGTGCCCGACGAGCTGCCGCACGAGTTCGTCCTGAACATCGCCAAACCCTATCTCGGCAAGTTCATCTCCACGCCCAGCGACTGGACGCCGCTGAAGCACTACCACAACCCTTTCGCCACCTACAACAAGCCCTCGATCGACCGCCGCGATCCCTGGCAGTTCAAGAACTTCCTCATCACCGACGGCGACTAAAGTGATGCTTCAGGCGTTCGAGCTTGACCGGATCACCGGATGAAGACCGGATGAACCGGATCAAGAGATTGGAATACAAACAACAAGGACTCACTCTGGTCCATCCTCTTCCCTCCGGCAATCCGGTCAGAAACGAACTCACAGGACCTCAACATGCCCGGTCTAAGCAAACTCAAGCAGCTCGCCCGCAAGCACGGCACGCCGCTGTTCGTCGTGGATCACAAAGCGCTGCGCGCCAACTACGCCATGTTCAAGAAGCACCTGCCGCGGGTGCAGGCGTACTACGCGGTGAAGGCCAACCCGGCGCCGGAGATCGTGCGCACGCTCTACAAGGCCGGGGCGAGCTTCGACGTCGCCTCCATCGCCGAGTTCCGCACCGTCCACGAGAACATCAAGGACCTGCCCGCGAAAGAGCGGCAGCACTTCATCTGGGACAAGATCATCTACGCCAACCCGATCAAGGCCGTCGAGACGCTCAAGGAACTCGACCCCTACAAGCCGCTGGTGACCTACGACAACCTCGAAGAGGTCCGCAAGATCAAGAAGCACGCCCCGCACGCGGGCCTGGCGCTGCGCCTGAAAGTCCCCAACACCGGGGCGATGGTGGAGCTGTCCTCGAAGTTCGGTGCGCTCCCGGGGGAAGCGGTGGACCTGATCGCCGAGGCCCACGCGAACGACCTGGTGGTCGAGGGCCTGTCGTTCCACGTGGGGAGCCAGACGACGAACTTCGAGAACTTCGTGCAGGCGATCAACCTCGGCGCCAACGTCTTCCGCGAGGCCGCCAGCCGGGGCTTCCACCTCAAGCTGCTGGACATCGGCGGCGGATTCCCCGCGCCGTACGACAAGAACGTCAAGCCCTTCCGCCTGCTGGCGCGGAAGATCAACGCCGAGCTGGACCGCCTGTTTCCGCCGGAGGTCGAGATCCTCGCCGAGCCCGGCCGATTCCTCGTCGCCACCGCCGGCACCAGCGTCGTGTCGGTCATCGGCAAAGCCGTCCGCGACGGCAAGAAGTGCTACTACGTCGACGACGGCGTCTACCACACGTACTCCGGCGTCATCTTCGACCACCTGCACTATCACCTGCACAGCTTCCGCGACGGGGCCAAAGAAATCTGCTCGGTGTTCGGCCCCACCTGCGACGCGCTGGACACCATCTCGCTCTCCGAACAGCTGCCCGACCTCGAACTGGGCGAACTGCTCTACAGCCCCAACATCGGCGCCTACAGCCAGGCCTCGAGCACCTACTTCAACGGCTTCCCCCCCGCGACGGTCGTGCATATCAACGAGTGATAGGCCTGCAACCCTGCGCAGCCTGATAGAGCCCCGCCATCCTGGCGGGGTTGTCTGTCACCGCAGCGCGTGCGTCAGGGCGTTTAGGGCGTAGGCGGTGACGAGGTTGGGGTCGCCTTCCATCCAGCGGTCGGCGTCGTTGGTCCACGAGCCGTCGGGGTTCTGGAGCGAGGCGAGCTGGGTGATCAAATCCTGCGCCCAGAGGCGTTTCTCGCCCGAGGCGGTCTCGATCACGTCGCTGTTCCAGGCGCGCAGGGCGCGCGAGAAGGTGTGCAGGTAGTAGAAATAGCCCTGCATCTTCTGGGCGTCCGACAGGCCGGGGTTGCGTTCCAACGTGTAGTTGTGTTTGATCCATTCGTAAGCGGCGACCACGCGCGGGTCGTCACGCTGCAGGGCAGCGTAGAGATAGCTCTTGAAGCCCGCGTAGGTCATCGAGCCGTAGGTCCGCAGCGAGCTGACCGTCTGGCCGGCCTTGGCGCGCTCCTCCATCTCCGGGCTGGCCATCGACTGGGGCACGCCGATGAGGTCCTCGTTGACGCTGGTGGCGTAGATGAATCCGCCGTCCTGCTCGATCTTGTCGCCCAGTTCCTTGTTGGTCGGTACACCCTGCAAGCGGGAGATGAAGACCAGGGCGCGTTTGAAGGCCGGATCGTTGCAGTCCAGGCCCGAGTCGTAGAGGCCCTCGAGCATGATCTGGGTGTTGGAGAGGTCGGGTCGGCCGTGCTTCCCGTAGCCCGCGCCGCCGAAGTAGGCGTGGTCTTCGTTGACGGGGTTGCCTTTGGGATCGTGTTGGGTGGACCACTGCAGATTGCGGAGATAGTCCTGCGCGTTCTTGATGACCGGGGCGACGTCGGGCCGGTCCTTCAATCGCGACAGGGCCGAGAGACAGATGGCGGTGTTGTAGTTTTCGAGGATGCCGTCGTGGATGCCGCCGTCGGCCTTGACCTTGGAGAGGACGAACGCCAGGGCTTTGCTCAGGGCTGGATCTTCCAGCGAAGCGCCGGGCTGATCGAGCAGGGCCGCGAGCACCATGGCGGTGATGGCGGGCCCGGGCTGGGGCGTCCACGCGCCGTCGGGGTTCTGCGTGCCGCGCAGGAAGGCGATGCCCTTGGCGATGCTCTGCTGCGCCTTCTCACGATGGGCAGCGTCCACCGCCTGCAGGGACGCCCAGGGTGTCAGCGCCAAGGCCAGGGTGAATGCCAGAGCGATGGTGGAACGGATCATGTGGAAGCTCCTCTCGAACCTTCGCCATTATAGGAGGCCGACGTGCGGGGCTGCACGATTTGCGGTGTCACGGTTTGTCGCGATGTTCGTGGGACCGCAGTTTCGTTTCGAGGTCCGCGATCCTGCGTTGTTCAGCAACGAGGCGCGCTTTGCGCTTGGCGAGCTCCTTGGCGTCGGGGTTGGGCTGCTGTGCCAGCACGTCGTCGGTCAGGACGCCCATGGCGCGGAGTTCTGCGTCGGTGATGGTCGCCTGTTCGCGGGGCGGCGGATGCTGGATCGTCTGTCGCAGGGCCGCGACGCACATGCCCAGCAGCGTCAGGACCAGGAGCAGGACCGTGTGGTGCCAGAGTCGCCAGCCCCAGGGCAGCGGTTCGAGCCAGAGCAGCACGCCTGCGAGCAGTAGCACCAGCGCGAAGGTGGCGGTGCAGAGGAGCGCCCCCAAAGCGGCACGGGGCTTGTCCGACTGAAGGCCCAATCCCAGGACCGCCATGGCCAGGCCGCCCACGGTGCTCGCCATGACGCCGAGCATGACGCCGGCCTTGGCGGGCTGGGCGCTCCAGGCGGCGCGATGCAGCAGCGGATTCTCGCGCAGCTCCCGGCCGATCTGGTCGGCGGAGAGACGGTCCTCGAAGGCCCAGCCCGAGGAACAGACGCAGCAGCCCGAGAGGAACAGGATCGCCCCGAGGGTCTGCATGACCAGGCCCACGCCCTGGGCGAAGGCGCGGGGCGGCGGCGATGCAGCGGGAGGAAGATTCATGCGTCTTAGCCTCGCATCGCTGCCAGGAGCCAGCGGATCGCCAGCGCCAGCAGCGCCAGCGGACTGCCCACCACGAGCACCGCCAGCGTGACCGACATCGGATCGCCCACCATCAGACCACCGATCACCGCGTTGAGCAGCAGCACCGCGACGACCAGCGCCTGGGTGATCGCCAGCACCAGCGCCACGATGGTAGCGCCGCGGTGCCCGCTGCGCACCGCGAAGCCCAGCAGCACCAACAGCAGACCGGGGAAGAATCCCAGAATCAGAGCGCCGGCGGCGAGATGGAGGAAATAGGGATGGACCTGCTCGAACTGGTCACGCATCTGCTGCGGTTGGCCCGCCATCGCCTGCTGGATCATCGACAGCGGCATCGCGGAGTAGACGCCCAGCAGCGCCGAGCAGCAGCCGAACGCCAGCACTTCGATGCCGCCAGCGATCCAAAGGAAGAGCGACGCCCTGCGTGCCGCTTCGCCGCTGGGCGTGGGCGCGTCGCTGTCCCATTCCTGAGAACGGGGCGGAAGCGATTCGGGAGGTTGAGGCGTGGTGTAGGGCAGGGTCGGACTGGGGGCTGGGGGATGGGGGCTGGGGGTTAGCAAGCCGGGGATGTACTCATCCCCGGGTCGGGGGTCGGGGGTCAGGAGTCAAGGCTGTTGCGCACCTGGGTTGACTCCTGACTCCTGATTCCTGTCTCCTGTCTGCTGACTCCTGTTTCCTGCCCCCCTCCCACCCACTATGGCGATTTTCACCGGGCGATCAAGGGCAAGGCAACGCCAGGCGGGTATCATCGAACCGCGATGCGACAGCGACTGTGGACGATCGTGCGCCTGCTCGTGGCGGCGGGCGGGTTGGCGTTCATCGTCTACGCCATCAACTGGCAGGACTACACCGACGCCCAGGGCAGCTTTCACGAGGGCGTAGTCACCACGCTGCGGCGTGCCGACCCGAAGCTACTGGCGCTGGGCGGATTGCTGGTGTGGCTCATCTACCCGATCCTGGTGGTGCGCTGGTGGCTGCTGCTGCGCGCCCGACAACTGGGCGTGTCGCTGTGGACCACGTTTCGGCTGGTGATGGTGGGGTGCTTCTTCAACTACGCGATGCCCGGGACGACCGGCGGGGACCTGGTGAAGATTTTCTACGCTGCCCGCAGCGCCGGCGGTCGCAGGGCCGACGCGGTGGTGAGCGTAGTGGTGGACCGCTTCGTGGGGCTGGGCGGGCTGGTCGTGCTCACCGCGAGCATGGGCCTGTTCATGCGTCACGAGGCGCTGGTGCGCCAGGTGAGCCTGAGCGTCACGGGCCTAGCGCTGCTGGGGGTGCTCTGCGCCGCGGTCTATGTCTGGTCCTGGCCCCGCCGGGTTCTGAAGCTCGACCGCGCACTGCACAGGCTCCCGGGGGGAAAGTTCCTCGCGGGGGCGGACGCGGCGGTCGTGGCGTACCGACACCACCTGCCGACGCTGGCGCTGGCGCTGGCGCTGGCGACCTGCCTGCACCTGGTGCTGGCGCTCTCGACCGCGGTGGCGGGCTACGCCTTTGGAATCCAGGCGCCGCTGGGCCTGCTGCTGGCGATCCTGCCGGTGCTTTTCCTGTGCGCCGCGATCCCCATTAGTCCGCAGGGCCTAGGCACCACCGAGCTGCTGGCGACGGTGCTGCTGGTTCAGCCGGGCACCACGACCGCCAACCAGATGCTGGGCATGCTGCTGATGTTCCGCCTTTACCAGGTGTTCTACTCCCTGCTGGGGTCGGTGTTCTTGCTCCAGGGGGACATCCGTATGCACCCTGAGGAGTGAGCGTGAGCGGCTTGGCCAAGATCACTGCCCATCCTTGACCCCTGACCCTGTCCCCTGACTCCTGACTTCTGGCGCCTTCAGTTATGATTCCCGCATGGACAGCTCAGCTCCGCTGCAGGTGGCGGTCGTGGGTGTGGGTCGGATGGGCAAGCACCACGCCCGGGTGTATTCGAGACTCGCGGGGGTCAAGCTCGTGGCGGTGGTGGACCGCGACGAGGACCGCGCCGGGGCGGTGGCGGACGAG
The DNA here is from genome assembly GCA_964496285.1 of uncultured Phycisphaera sp. Classification (GTDB taxonomy): domain Bacteria; phylum Planctomycetota; class Phycisphaerae; order Phycisphaerales; family Phycisphaeraceae; genus CAZBXW01. Next base: position 396,375 of record CAZBXW010000001.1, on the reverse strand, counting down.
TTTCACTGCGAATGCTATCCCGAGATCGAGGCGTTGCTGGCCAGGCATCCCGGGGTGCGTGCGGTGAGCGTGGCGGTGCCCACGGTGGCGCACGTGGCCGCCGCGGCTCCGCTGCTGCGCCGGGGCATCGCCTGCCTCGTGGAGAAGCCGCTGGCGCCCACCGTCGAAGCGGCGCAGCAGTTGACCGACCTGGCGGCGGCTCACAACACCGCCCTGCAGGTGGGCCACACCGAACGCTTCAACCCCGCGATCCGCGCCGTGGCGGCGATGGGCCTGCGCCCGCGATTCATCGAGGTGGACCGCGTGAGTCCCATGACCTTCCGCTCCCTGGACGTGGGCGTGGTCATGGACATGATGATCCACGATCTGGACATCATCCTGATGCTCAGCCCCTCGCGCATCAGGAGCGTGCAGGCGGTGGGGGTGGCGGTGCTGGGCGAACACGAGGACGTGGCCAACGCCCGCGTGGAGTTCGAGGACGGGTGCGTGGCCAACCTCACCGCCTCACGACTGGCGCTGAAAACCGAGCGCAAGATGCGCCTGTTCAGCGAGCAGGCCTACGTCACGCTCGACTACGCCCGACGCACGGGCATCGCGATTCGCAGGCAGGACAACGCCGCGGCCCTGACGGACATCCGCGCCAAGCTCGCCGCCGGCGCCGACATGTCCAACCTCGATTACTCGCAGCTGCTCACCATGACCGACCTGAACATGGACCTGCCCGAGGGCGAACTCGACCCGCTCAGCGCCGAACTGACGAGCTTCCTCACCGCGGTCCGGCAGGGCGTCAAACCCGCGGTGGACGGCGAGGCAGGCTCCGCCGCGGTCGAAGCCGCCCAACGCGTCGTCCAATCCATCCGCGCCCACCACTGGGAGGGCCTGACGGGAAGCGCGGTGTGAAAGAGGTGCGGAACGCACCATGCGCAATGCAGAATGGACGATGGATGAACAATGCGAGAATGATCGACCGGGCGTCGCTCGTTGATCGTTGTTGAATCGGCCATCCATTGTTCCTTCTGCATTGATCGTTCTCCATTCTTCACCCCATGCCCCTGACCCTCGCGCTTCTGCTGCTGACGCTTCCGCCGCTGCTGGCGTGCAGCGCGTTCTTCTCCGGGTGCGAGACGGCGTTGTTCAGCCTCAGTCGGCATCAGCGGCTGCAACTGTCGCGCAGCGGGCACTTCGGGGCTGCCTCGGTGGTGACGCTGCTGGGCGAGACGCGGGGGCTGCTCATCACGCTGCTGCTGGGCAACATGACGGTGAACGTGACCTACTTCGTGATCACGACGCTGCTGCTGATCCGCTTCCAGGAGCACGCGCGGGCTGGGGCGCTGACGATGGGTGTGCTCTCGGTGCTGCCGCTGGTGACGCTGGTGCTGCTGGGGGAGGTGTTGCCGAAGATGGTCGCGGCGCGGTGCGCCCCGGTGCTGGCGCGCTGGGTGGCGCTGCCGCTGCTGCTGGTGCACCGCGTGATCGGGCCCCTCCGCGCCGTGGTGCAGGCGCTGGTGATCACGCCGCTGTCCCGGCTGATCGCGCCCCACCGTCCCGCGGCCATGTCCAGCAGCGAGTTCGAGTCGCTGCTGGAGCTCAGCCAGCAGAAGGGCGTCATCGACCGCGACGAGGAACACCTGCTGCAACAGGTGTTGGAGCTGGGCCACCTGAAGGTGCGCGACCTGATGCGGCCGCGCGTGGACATCATCGCCTTCGATCTGGACCAGCCCACGGAGGGGCTGATCGATCTTCTGCGGACGCGGCGGGTCAGTCGCGTGCCGGTCTACCGTGGCGACCTGGACCACATCCAGGGCGTGGTCTTCGCCAGGCAGGTGCTGCTGAAGCGCCCGCGCCACAGCCAGGAGCTCGCCCCGCTGGTGCGGCAAGTCTACTTCGTCCCCGAGCTGCAGCGCGCCGACCGCCTGCTCATCCACCTGCGCAAGACCGGGGCGACGCTGGCGATCGCGGTGGACGAGTTCGGCGGAACCTCGGGACTGATCACCATTAAGGACCTCGTCGAGCACGTCGTGGGCCGACTCACCGACCGGCAGGAGCCGGTGGACACGCCCAGGGCGGAGCTCGTGGCTCCGGGGCTGTGGCGGGTCAGCGCTGAGCTGCCCATCCACGCCTGGATCGAGGCGATGGGCCTGTCCGACGAGCACGGGGGGCTGGCCTCACTGGCCAACGTCAGCACCGTGGGCGGCCTGGTCATGGCGCGCCTGGGCCGACTGCCCAAGGTCGGCGACCGTGTCGAGATCGCGGGCCTGAGTATCGAGGTCCAAAGCATGCAACAGCGTCGCCTGGACACGCTGCTGCTTCGCGTCGCTGCTGCGTAGACACGAACCCCGCGTCCTTGTCAATTTGGCAGCCGCAGGCGCGAGCTGCCACGCTCTGGCATCCGGGGTGATTGCCCAAACACCGCCAAAACAACATCTTGCGATCCGCATCCCGGCATCGCTCTTGCATCCTCAACTCTTCGCCAGCGCGATCGTGCGCGCCGTTGTGCAAGGGAGTCAACCATGTCCAAAACCATCGGCATCGACCTAGGCACCACCAACTCCGTTGTCGCCATCATGGAGGGCGGCCAGCCCAAGGTGCTCATCAACGCTTCGGGCAGTCGCCTGACCCCCTCGATCGTCGGGTTCACCGACAAGGGCGAGCGACTGGTCGGCCAGCCCGCCAAGCACCAGCAGATCACCAACCCCAAGAACACCGTCTTCTCCATCAAGCGCTTCATGGGCCGACGTCACCACGAGGTCCACAGCGAAGAGAAGCTCGTGCCCTACCAGGTCGTGGGCGGCGAAGACGAACTGGTCAAGGTCCACGTCCGCGGCAAGGACTACACGCCGCAGGAAATCTCCGCCATGGTGCTGGGCGACCTGAAGAAGACCGCGGAGGACTATCTGGGCGAGAAGGTCACCAGCGCCGTCATCACCGTGCCGGCCTACTTCAACAACTCGCAGCGACAGGCGACCAAGGAGGCCGGCGAGATCGCGGGCCTGAAGGTCGAACGCATCATCAACGAACCCACCGCCGCGGCTCTGGCCTACGGGCTGGACAAGAAAAAGGGCGGCAAGATCGCGGTCTTCGACCTGGGCGGCGGAACCTTTGACATCTCCATCCTCGACGTGGGCGAGGGCGTCTTCGAGGTCCTCTCCACCAGCGGCGACGGACACCTGGGCGGCGACGACTGGGACCAGCGCCTGATCGACTTCCTCGCCGACGAGTTCAAGCGCGCCGAGAGCATCGACCTGCGCAAGGACCCCATGGCGCTGCAGCGGCTCAAGGAAGCTGCGGAAAAGGCCAAGTGCGAGCTTTCCACCGTGCAGGAGACCACGGTCAATTTGCCCTTCATCACCGCCACCAACGAAGGCCCCAAACACCTGCAGATCTCCATCACCCGCGCCAAGTTCGAGCAGCTCTGCCAGGACCTCTTCGACCGCTGTAAGGGCCCGGTGCTCAAGGCGCTCGAAGACGCCAAGCTCTCGCCCGGCGACGTGGACGAGGTCGTGCTCGTGGGCGGCTCGACCCGCATGCCCCGCGTGCAGCAGATCGCCAAGGACGTCTTCAAGGGCAAGGAGCCCAACAAGAGCGTCAACCCCGACGAAGTGGTCGCGGTCGGCGCCGCGATCCAGGCGGCGGTGCTCGGTGGCGAAGTCAAGGACATCCTCCTGCTCGACGTCACCCCGCTCTCGCTGGGCATCGAGACGCTCGGGGGCGTCATGACCAAGCTCATCGAACGCAACACCACCATCCCCACCTCGAAGAAGGAGACCTTCTCCACCGCCAGCGACAATCAGCCGGGCGTGGAGATTCACGTCCTGCAGGGCGAGCGCGACTTCGCACGCGACAACCGCACCTTGGGCAAGTTCCAGCTCACCGGCATCGCCCCGGCGCCGCGCGGCATGCCCCAGATCGAGGTCGAGTTCGCCATCGACGCCAACGGCATCCTCAACGTCTCCGCCACCGACAAGGCCACCAACAAGAGCCAGAAGATCACCATCACCGGGTCCTCCGGCTTGTCCAAGGACGAGATCGAGAAGATGAAACGCGACGCGGAGTCCCACGCCGCGGAGGACAAGAAGCAGCGCGAACTGGTCGACCTGCGCAACCAGGCGGAGAACACCGTCTACCAGATCAAGAAGCAGCTCGAGGAGCACGGCGACAAGGTCCCCGCCGAGGTTCGCGGCAAGATCGAGGGCGCGGTCAACGAGGTCGAGTCCTCGATCAAGACCGACGACGCTGCCGCGATCCGCAAGTCGCTGGACAACCTGATGAAGGTCGCCCAGGAGCTGGGCAAAGTGGTCTACGAGCAAACCCCTCCGCCGCCCAACACCGACGCCCACGACAAGTCCAAGGGCAAGGGCAAGGGCGACGATGTCATCGACGCCGAGTACGAGGTCAAGGAATAGCCCGCCCGGCTCCCACGCCGCAGCGCCGCCGCCCTCGACGCTACCATGAAGGGCGATGCCTGCAGCGCAGGACAAACCGACCCCCGTGAGCAGACGCCCGGTCATCGGCATCACCATGGGCGACCCCGCGGGCATCGGTGCTGAGGTCATCGTCAAATCGCTGGCGGACCCGACCATCCGCGCTCTGGCGCGATTCGTCATCTTTGGCTTGAACGAGCAGCTCGCCTACGCCGCGGACCTCTGCGAGGTTGAGCCCTTTTGGTGGCGCTTGCAGCACGACTCCCCGCGCGCTTCCTTCGACCTCGTCCACGAAGCGGTCGTGCTCGACTACGACGAGTTCTCCATGCTCATCGGCGGGGTCCGCGGCCCCTCACGCCAGGGCGGCTTGGCGAGCCTGCGCTTCCTCGAAGACGCCATCGCCGCCGCCATGCTTGCCCCGGATGCGCCGACGCGGCTCGACGCCCTGGTCACCGCCCCGATCTGCAAAGAAAGCTGGCTCCTCGCGGGCTGCAAACTCCCCGGCCACACCGAGCTCCTTCAACACCGCACCAAAGCCAGACGCAGCGTTATGTTCTTCCACGCGCCCAAGCTCAACGTCGCGCTGGCCACCGTACACCTGCCGCTGATGGACATCCGCAACGTCCTGACCATCGGACGCGTCTTCGACCCCATCGACCTGGGCCACGAAGCGCTGGTCAAGCTCGGCGTCCCCAAGCCCCGCATCGCGGTCTGCGGGCTAAACCCCCACGCCTCGGAGAACGGACAATTCGGCGACGAAGAAGCACGACTCATCACCCCCGCCATTCAGACCGCGCGCGAGCACGGCATCGACGTGCAAGGCCCCTTTCCCGGGGACACCATCTTCCTCGACGCCATCAAGGGCAGGTACGACCTCGTCGTCGCCATGTACCACGACCAGGGGCTGATCCCCGTCAAAATGCTCGCCTTCGACGAGGCGGTCAACGTCACGCTCGGACTGCCCATCATCCGCACCAGCCCCGACCACGGCACCGCCTTCAACCTCGTGGGCAAGAACGAAGCCAACCCCGGCAGCATGAAGTCCGCCATCCGCCTGGCGGTGAAAATGGCGACCCACGCGCGATCCTCCACCGAACCGGTCTGAAAAAACCCCATGCACAACCCCCACGATGAATCCAAGATTCTGTCTTCACGACTCTCGACGCTGCGACGCCGATTTACCCAGTGGCACGTCGATGCTCTGCTGGTGACCAACCCCAAAGACATCCGCTATCTCACCGGGTTCGTCGGCGACGACAGTTGGCTGCTCGTCCCGCACCGGGCTTCGCCCATCATCCTCAGCGACGCTCGTTTCGAGGAGCAGATCCAGCGCGAAGCCCCGGGCGTCCAAGCGGTGATGCGGAAGAAGGGTCTGGCCGACGCCCTGGCGGACCTGAAGCCCGACCGCTTCGCGATGCAGAGCGCGTACCTCACCCTCGCGCAACACAAAGCCCTCGTGAAGAAGTTCTCCCCCCGCAAGGTCAAACCAGTGAACGACGGGCTGATCGACCAGCGAGCGGTCAAGACCTCGTCGGAAGTGAAATGCATCGAGCAAGCCCTGTCGATCCAGCAGGAAGCGTTTCGCGGGACGCTCAAGTTCCTCCGCCCCGGTCGCAGCGAGGTCGAGATCGCCGCCCACCTTGAATACCAGATGCGACTGCTCGGCGCCGACGGCCCGAGCTTCAACACCATCATCGCCGCCGACGCCAACGCTTCGCTGCCCCACGCGATTCCCGGCCCCCGGAAGCTGGCACGAGGCGGCTTCGTGCTCATCGACTGGGGCGCACGCTTCCGAGGGTACTGCGGCGACATGACCCGCGTGGTGGCCATGGGCAAGTTCCCCGCGAAAATCAGCGAGATTTACAAGGTCTGCCTCGACGCCCAGCTCGCGGGCATCGCCGCCATCCGCCCCGGCGCTCGTCTGAAGGAGGTCGACAAAGCCGCCCGTGACGTGATCGTCAGGGCGGGCTACGGCGAGCAATTCGGCCACGGCCTGGGCCACGGCCTGGGACTGGACATCCACGAGCAGCCCGTGCTCTCCTTCCGCATGAAAAAGGGCGAACTCCAGCCCGGCCAAGTCGTCACCGTCGAGCCGGGCATTTATCTGCCGGGGGTCGGCGGCGTTCGCATCGAGGACGACGTGCTTGTCACCGCCAGCGGGAAACGTGTGCTGAGCGATTTGCCCAAGTCCCTCGAATCCGCGATTATCTAGGTCATGCTGGACATCAAACAACTCCGGGAGCTGGTCCGGCTGATGACGGCCAACGACCTGACGGAATTGGACCTGCAAGGCAAGGACGGCGAGCGCGTCACGCTCAAGCGTGGCTCGACGAGCGTGCAGCCGCAGGTGATTCAGACGCAAACTCCCGTGCTCGTTCCGCCGACGACTACTCCGATGGCGACCGCTCCCGCGGTGTCGGTCAAGCCGGTGGACGAGGGCCCGACGATCAACAGCCCGATGGTCGGCACCTTCTACGCCTCGCCCACGCCCGACGCCAAGCCCTTCGTCGCGGTAGGCGCCAGTGTCAGCCCGGACACCGTGGTGTGCATTATCGAAGCTATGAAGGTCTTCAACGAAATCCGAGCCGAGACCACCGGCGTGGTCGTGAAGGTCCTGGTCGAGAACGGCCAAGCGGTGGAGTTTGGCCAACCGCTCTTCGTGGTGAAGCCCGCGTAACAGGATGCCCAGCCAGGATGGCTGGGCTATCGAGCCCCGCCATCTTGCCGGGGTGATTCACCCATGTTCTCACGCATCCTTATCGCAAACCGTGGCGAGATCGCAGTACGCATCATCCGCGCCTGTCGTGAACTGGGCATCGAGGCGGTGGCGGTCTATTCCACCGCGGACAAGGACTCGCGCCACGTTCAGCTGGCGGACCAGGCGATCTGCATCGGCCCGCCCGCCGCCAGCGAGAGCTACCTCAACATCCCGCGCATCATCTCCGCCGCAGAGGTCGCCAACGTGGACGCGATTCACCCCGGCTACGGCTTCCTGGCGGAAAACGCGCACTTCGCCGAGGTCTGCAGGTCCTGCAACATCGAGTTCATCGGCCCCAGCGTCGAGGCCATGAACGCCCTGGGCTCCAAGGTCAACTGCAAGGCCCTGGCGATCAAGAACAAGGTCCCCACCTCCCCCGGGAGCAAGGGCAAGCTTGAGAGCGAAGACGAAGCGATCAAGATCGCGCGGGAGATCGGCTATCCGGTGATTGTGAAGGCCAGCGCCGGCGGCGGCGGGCGCGGCATGCGCGTGGCGCACAACGACATCTCGCTCCGCAGCGGCCTGAAGAGCGCCATGGCCGAGGCCGAGGGCGCCTTCGGCGACGCCACCGTCTACATCGAGAAGTTCATCGAGCACGCCCGCCACGTCGAGGTGCAGGTCATCGGCGACACGCACGGCAACCTCGTCCACCTCTTCGAGCGCGACTGCACCATGCAGCGTCGCCATCAGAAGCTCATCGAGGAGTCGCCCTGCCCCGTGCTCGACGACTCGAAGCGCCACGAGGTCTGCGACGCGGCGGTCCGGCTGTGCAAGGCCGCGGGCTACTACTCCGCGGGCACCGTCGAGTTCCTCATGGACAGCAAGAAGAAGTTCTATCTCATGGAGGTCAACACCCGCGTGCAGGTGGAGCACCCCGTGACGGAGCTGGTCACGGGCGTGGACATCGTGCAGACGCAGATCCGCATCGCCGCCGGCGAGAAGCTGCCCTTCTCGCAGAAGCACATCAGGCAGACCGGGCACGCCATCGAGGTGCGCATCAACGCGGAAGACCCCGCGAAGAACTTCGCCCCGCGTCCGGGCGTGCTGGACCGTTTCGATCCGCCGGGCGGCCCGGGCGTGCGCATCGACACGCACTGCTACGCCGGCTACCGCGTCCCGCCCAACTACGATTCGATGATCGCCAAGCTCATCGTGCACCGCCCCACGCGCGAGCAGGCCATCGCCACCATCCGCAGGGCCTTGGCGGAGTTCCGTGTCGAACCGATTCCCACGACCATCGGCCTGCACGCCGACCTGATGCGCAACGGCAACTTCCTCCGCTCCGACGTGGACATCCACTTCGTCGAGCGCCTCTTGGCCAGTTAAGGCGTCGAGCCATCCAAGTTCTTTCCAGAGCGATCGCGCACCGATCTGGCGGCAAGCCGCCGGTGGCGCTTGAGGTACGCGGATCAGGTCGAACTCGTTTTACGCCGGGGTCGCGGGGGCTTCGGTAGCCGCCGGACCTTCGGCGGGCTTATCGGTGGACGCCTTGCGGAGCTTGGCGGCGAAGTCCATGCGTCGGTTGGCCTTCTCGCGGCGTCGCGAGAACTGGCCGGAGACCTGCGGGCCCTCTTCGCTGCCCACGAGTTGCAAGACGCAGAGGCTCGTGCCGTCGCCGATGCGGTGCTTGGCGAGCCTGACGATGCGGGTGTACCCGCCCGGGCGGGCGGCGTAGCGCGGCGCGATCTCGTTGAAGAGCTTCTTGAGCACGCGCGGCCCGCCCACCAGCTCGCCGTACTTGTTCCGCTTGGCGTCGGTGTCGGTGTCGTTCTTGACCATGACGGGGTTGCCGATGGCACGGCTGACGATCCGCCGCGCCGCCAGATCGCCCTTCTTGGCGGCGGTGATGAGCTTCTCGATGAAGGGCTTGACCGCCTTGGCTTTGGGCAGGGTGGTGGTGATCTGCCCGTGGGTGAAGAGCGAGATTGCCATGTTGCGACGGTCGGAGCGGCGATGCTCCGCGTCACGAGAGAACTTGTAGCCGGCAACGCGATGTCTCATGGGTAGAACTCCGGGTGGCGAAGCCGCAAGCGGCTTACTCGGTGGGCGCCGCGGCGGCGGCTTGTTCCTGTTGCAGTTCGGCGGGCAGGGTCATGCCCAGGGTGAGGTTCATGTCCGCGAGCTTGCGCTTCACCTCGCGCAGCGAGGTCTTGCCGAAGGCGCGGACCTTGAGCAGGTCCTGATCGGTCTTGGTGACCAGCTCCGAGACGGTGGCGATCTTGGCGGACTCCAGGCAGTTGCTGGCGCGGACGGAAAGCTCCAACTCGCTTACAGGCATCTTGAGCTTGTGGATGAGCTCCTCCTCGACGCGGGCGGCGGCGGCGGCCGAGTCGCTGGCGACCGCCGAGCCCAGCTCGAAGTACTGCACGAAGGGGTTGAGGTGCTTGCGCAGGATCTTGGCGGCCTCGACCATCGCCATCTCCGGCGAGATCGTCCCGTTGGTCCAGATCTCCAGCGTCAGGCGGTCGAAGTTGGTCTTCTGGCCCACGCGGGTGTCCTCGACCTTGTACCGCACGCGGGTCACCGGCGAGAAGATCGCGTCCACCGGGATCCAGCCGATCTCCTGGTCCTGGTGCTGCTCGAACTGCTCGCTGGCGGGCAGGTAGCCGCGACCCTTCTTGACCACGAACTCCATGTCGAAGTCGATCTGCTTGCTCAGCGTGGCGAGGATCAGCTCTTTGTTGTGGATGGTGATGGAGGTGTCGGCCTCGATCAGGTCGCAGGTCACTTCGCCCGGGCCCTCGGCGGAGAGCTTCATGTTCCGCGTCTCTTCGCCGTCCATCGAGACGATCATGTTCTTGATGTTCAGGACGATGTCGGTGACGTCCTCGACGACGCCCTCGATGGCGGTGAACTCGTGCTCGGCGCCCTTGATGCGCACGGCGGAGACGGCGGCGCCTTCGAGGGAGGAGAGGAGGATGCGGCGGAGGCTGTTGCCGATGGTCGTGCCGAAGCCTCGCTCGAAGGGCTCGACGGTGAACTTGCCGTAGGTCGGCGTGCTGATCTCTTTGTCGGGGACGATGCGGTTGGGAAGTTCCAAGCCGCGCCAGCGGATTCGCATGACATTGCTCCGAAGCAGCAGGGTCCTGGGTTCTTCAGGCGTCCGCCGTCGTATCGCACACGGGTCCGAGCTGCTGCGTCACGGTCGTGGCTTCTTTGACGGGGAGAGAATCGGGGTTCGCGGTGGAGGGTTGAATGAGCTGCTTCCTCAGACATCCGACGTTCGACATCCGACCTTCATCAAACGCGGCGGCGCTTGGCGGGGCGGCAGCCGTTGTGAGGGATGGCGGTGCGGTCCTCGACGGCGGTGATCTTCAGGCCCGAGGATTGAAGCCCGGTGATGGCGCTTTCGCGGCCCGAGCCCGACCCGCGGACGCGGACCTCGACCTCGACCATGCCCAGCTTCTTGGCCTTGCTGGCGCAGTTCTCCGCGGCGCGGGTGGCGGCGAAGGGCGTGCTCTTGCGCGAGCCCTTGAAGCCCATGGTGCCGGCCGAGTCGTAGCAGAGCGTCTCGCCGTTCATGTCGGTGATGGTGACGATGGTGTTGTTGAACGTCGCCTTGACGTGGGCGATGCCGCGGGTGATGCCGCGTCGGACTTTCTTGACTTTCTTGGCCATGGCGGGTCTCGGTTCGAGTAGGAGGAATAGCGCGCCGCGTCGCGGCGCAGGCCCAACGAGGGACGATTACTTCAGCGCCTTGACGCCCTTCTTGCCGGCGACGGTCTTGCGTTTGCCCTTGCGGGTGCGGGCGTTGGTCTTGGTGCGTTGGCCCCGCACGGGCAGGCCCTTGCGGTGCCGATCGCCGCGGTAGCAGCGGATGTCACGCAGACGGTTGATGTTCTGCGCCACCTGGCGACGCAGAGCGCCCTCGACGATGTAGCTGGCGTCGATCAGGCCGGCGATCTGCGCCAGTTGCTCTTCGGTGAGCTTGTTGGCGCGGGTCTGGCCGTCGATCCCGGCCTTGTCCAGCACGACCTGCGCGTTGTGCGGGCCCACGCCGTAGATGTACCGCAGCGCGATGCGGATGGGCTTGTTGTCCGGGATGTCAACGCCTGCGATACGGGGCATATGTCACCTTCAATGAGAATGAGGAATGGACCATGCGGAGTGCGGAATGAGTCGAATCAACCTTGACGTTGTTTGTGTTTGGGGTTGGTGCAGATCACGCGGACGACGCCCTTGCGTCGGATGATCTTGCAGTTCTCGCAGATGCGTCGGATGGAGGAGCGAACTTTCATGGTGTACCTCGGTCGGGGATGCGAAGCCGCGAGCGGCTGAAAAAGTTACGGGGTTAGCGGCGGTAGGTGATGCGTCCTTTGGTCAGGTCGTAGGGGCTGATCTCGACAGTGACTTTGTCGCCCGGGAGGATGCGGATGTAGTGGAGCCGCATCTTCCCGCTGATGACCGCGACCATCTCGTGGTTGTTCTCGAGTCGGACGCGGAACATGGCGTTGGGCAGGGCGTCGATGACCTCGCCCTCGACCGTGATTTTTTCCTCTTTGGGCACTCGTTGAGTTACTCCAGACAATTTTCTCAGGGGCGAACGGTTATCGTCCGTCGGTGAGGATGTCGCAGCCGGTGCTCGTCACCGCCAGCGTGTGTTCGTAGTGGGCCGAGGGCTTGCGGTCCACCGTGACGACCGTCCATCCGTCCTCCAACGTCAGCACGTCCTTGACGCCCATGTTGCACATCGGCTCCACCGCGATGACCACGCCTTGGCGCAACTCGATGTCGTGGCGGAGCAGGTCGCGACTGACGAAGTTGGGCACCTTGGGGTCCTCGTGCATTTTCTGTCCGATGCCGTGGCCCACGAAGTCGCGGACGACGCTGTATCCCTGAGCCTCGGCGAAGGTCTGCATGACACGGGCGACCTGGCTCCATCGGCGTCCGGGCCTGATGTTGGCGATCGCCAGGTCGAGCACCTTCCGCGTCACCTCGCACAGACGCCGAACCTCCGGGCTGACGTTGCCCACCATGATGGTGGTGGCCGCGTCTCCGCACCAGCCGTCAAGCTCCACCCCGCAGTCGATCCCGACGATGTCGCCGTCCTTGAGCGTGGTCCCGTTGGCGATGCCGTGCACCACCACTTCGTTGACCGAGATGCACAGGTTGGCGGGGAACCCTTCGCCGGGCTTGTAGGTGGGGTAGTTCTTGAACAGGCCTCGCGCCCCGTGGGCGGTGATGACCTTCAGCGCCTCTTCGTCGATGAGTCGTGTCGTGACGCCGGGCTTGCACAGCTCCTGACAGTGCTGCAGCACCTTGCGAACGACTCGACCCGCGGCCCGCATCCGCTCGATCTGCTCGGGTGATTTAAGGATGACTCCCATGGCTCCGTCGCTTGTTCCGTCTGACCGGGGGCGACAGACCCGAATCCTTTACTGTACCACGTCGCCGATGCCTCCGCGAACTCTCGTCACACGCCCACGCTCCGCGCCCCGCGGATGCGTGGGCCCTTGCCGCTGCCCCCGGTGCCCAGGAACCCCTGGTAGTTGCGCATCATCAGCGTGGCCTCGATCCGCTGCACAAAGTCGAGCATGACGCTCACCACGATCAGCAGACCCGTGCCGCCGAGGAACTGCGTGACCATGAAGTCCACCTTCAGCGACGCGTGAACCACGGTGGGGATCACCGCGATGACCGCGAGGAACCCGGCGCCGACGTAGGTGATGCGCTCCATCACGGTCTCGAGGTACTCAGCGGTGCGGGGCCCGGGCCTCAGTCCGGGGATGAAGCTGCCGTGGTCGCGCAGCTGCGTGGCCATCTCCTTGGGCTGGAACTGCACCGTGGTCCAGAAGTAGGCGAAGAAGTAGATCAGCCCGACGTAGAGCAGCTCGTAGGGATAGCTGCCCATGTGGATGTTGCGGTTGATGAAGAGCACCACCGAGCTGTTGGGCAGGGCGCTGGCGATCCAGGCGATGACCATGCTCGGGAACATCATCAGCGCCGAAGCGAAGATGATGGGCATGACCCCGCCGTGGTTGACGCGCAGCGGCAGATAGCTCTTCTGCCCGCCGTAGACCCGGCGGCCCCGCGTGTGCTTGGCCTGCTGGATCGGGATGCGTCGCTGGCCCTGCGTGATGACCACCGCGCCCGCCACGACCACGACGAACGCCGCGGCAAGCAGGAAGACGTGCATCGGACCGTAGGGCTTGTCGCTCCCGGCCGTGGCCGAGATCGAGAACCCCTGCGCCACGGTCTGGATGGCGCCGGGGATCTGCGCCACGATGCCCGCGGTGATGATCAGCGAAATCCCGTTGCCGATGCCGTACTTGTCGATCTGCTCGCCCAGCCACATCAGGAAGACGGTCCCGGCGGTCAGGCCCACGATGCCGCAGACCCAGAAGGTCATCGACCCGAGGTAACTGGGATAGACGAGCTGCTGGTTCTGCATCACGCCCAGCCAGAAGATCGCCTGGATCACGCACAGCGGCACCGTGGCGTATCGCGTCCACTCCTGAATCTTCTGAAACCCGCTGGCGCCTTCCTTCTTCAGCGCCTGCAACGCGGGCAGCACCTGGGCGAGCAACTGGAAGATGATCGAGGCGGAGATGTAGGGCATCACGCCCAGGCCGAAGATCGTCGAGTGCCCCAGCGAGCCGCCGGTGAACAGGCTCACGAAGGCCACGAGGTTGCCCGCGGCTGAGCCGCTCTGATTTTCCGCGAACTCCTGGATGGCGGTCTGGTCCACCGCCGGCAGCGGGATGAAGTACCCGACCTTGTAGATCGCCAGCATCGCCAGGGTGAAGAGCACCTTGTTGCGGAGCTCCGCGATACGCCAGATGTTGAGGAAGGCTTGAAGCATGGTGACTGGTGACTAGTGACTGGTAAAGAGAAGCCACGCCACGACAACGGCGAGGTCAGGCGATGGTCGCGGTGCCTCCGGCTTTTTCGATCTTCTCCTTGGCGATCTTCGAGAAGGCGGCGGCGACGATGGTGAGCTTCTTGGTCAGCTCGCCCTCCGCCAGGATCTTGATCGGGCTCTTGGCGCTGGGGATCAGACCGTGAGCGAAGAGCGTCTGGGCGTTGACGGTTTCGCCGTCTTTGAAGCGTGTGCTGAGCACCTTGAGGTTGACCGGGACGTACTGGGTGCGGAAGCGGATGTTGTTGAAGCCGCGCTTGGGCAGACGCATGTAGAAGGGGGTTTGACCGCCTTCACGGGCGGCGCGGATCGAGCCGCTCCACCCGGAGCGCGACCCGGCGCCCTTGGTGCCTCGACCAGCGGTCTTGCCGTGCCCGGAGCTGATGCCTCGGCCCAGGCGCTTGCGGTGCTTCTTGATGCCGACCTTGGCGGTGATCTCGTGAATCATCATGGCGGGTGTCTCGAAGTAATCGCGGCCGGTGGGCGCCGCAGGCTAATGGGTTACTGGGCGGGCGGGGCTTCCGGTGCGGGCGCGGCTTGGGCTTCGGGCGCGGGGGCCGGCGACTGTGACTGTGGCTGTGACTGCGACGGAGCCTCCTCGCCGCCGCGACGACCGCGGCCGCCGCGACCGCCGCGCTGCTTCTGGTCGCCCACGCGGTTGACCGGGCCCTTCACGCGATTGCCCTCGACCTGCTTGGGCATGAACTTCTCGCCGGCGGCGAGAATCTCCTCGACCTTGGTGGCGTCGATCTCCACGCCGCGCAGCCGCTGCACGTGCTCCTTGGTCCGCAGCGATTCGAGCCCGCGCAGCGCCGCCTTGCAGAGGTTCTTCTGATTGGTCGAGCCCGAGGCCTTGGTCAGACAGTCGCGGACGCCCACCATCTCGAGCACGGCACGGACGGTGCCGCCGGCGATGACGCCCGTGCCGGGGGCCGCGGGCAGCAGTTTCACGCGCGAAGCGCCGAAGGTCATGCTCACCGGGTGCGGCAGCGTGCCGCCCTGGAGCTGGATGCGTTTCATGTTCTTGCGCGCGTCCTTCTGCGCCTTCTCGATGGCGGCGGGGACACCCGGGGCCTTGGCGTAACCCATGCCCACCGTGCCGCGACGGTCGCCCACGACCACCAGGGCGCCGAAGGAGAACCGCCGACCGCCCTTGACGACGGTGGAGGTGCGATAGATGCCCACGGTGGTGGACTCGAGTCCCTCGGAGCCTTCGACGTTGCCTCGCAGTGCTTCAGCCATGGTTGATCCTTTGCGTATTCAAACGCCAGCGCCGCGTCGCGGCGAGGTTAAAACTTCAGTCCCGCCTCGCGGGCGGCGTCCGCCAGCGCCTTGACCCTGCCGTGGTACCGGAATCCGCCGCGGTCGAAGGCCACCGCCGTGATGCCCGCCGCCACCGCCTTCTGCGCCAGGTCCTTGCCCACCTCGGCGGCGGAGCTCTTGTTGCCGCCCTTGTCGAGCTTGGCGCTGCCCGTGGCCACCAAGGTCTTGCCGTGCAGGTCGTCGATGATCTGCGCGTAGATGTGCTTGGAGGACCGGAACACGCTCAAGCGCGGCCGCTGCGGCGTGCCGAAGAGGTGCTTGCGGATGCCGATGCGTCGCCGCTCCCGGCGGGCGTTCTTGATGATGGTCTTGTTGTCTTTCATGATTCAACCTCGCGAGCCAGACCTCCGGGCCCAGCGTAAGACTCCGATTCGTTAGGCGGCGCCGCCGGCGGCGAACTGCTTGCCCTGCTTGCGGATGATGTTCTCGCCGACGTACTTGATGCCCTTGCCGTTGTAAGGCTCGGGCGGACGCTGGGAGCGAATCTCCGCCGCCACCTGGCCCACCTTCTGACGGTCCGGGCCGCTGACCTTGATGATCTGACCGGCGATCTCCACCTTCACGCCCGGGGGCACCGCGACCTCCTTCGGGTCCGCGTAGCCCACGTTGAGCACGATCTTGGCGCCCTGCATCTTCATGGACCAACCCACGCCCACCAGCTCCAGCTCCTTGACGAAGCCCTTGGTCACGCCGGCGACCATGTTGTTGATCACCGCGCGGGTCAGGCCGTGCAACGCCTTGCTCTGCCGCTCGTCGTCCTTGCGCTCGACGATGATCGCCTTGGCGGCGGCGTCGTGCTTGACGGTCACCTCCGGTCGGTGCGTGAACGAGAGCTTGTTCGAGCCCGACTCGATGGTCACGACGCGGTTGGCCACGTTGACCTTGACCTTCTCGGGAACGCTCACGGGTTTCTTTCCGATGCGCGACATGGTTTACTCCACGGTGCAGATCAGTTCGCCGCCGACGCGCTCTTGACGCGCCTGGCGGTCCGAGAGCACGCCCTTGGGGGTGGTGAGGATGGCGATGCCCAGTCCCGCCAGCGGGCGCGGGATGGACTCGGTGCCCAGGTAGACGCGGCGGCCGGGCTTGCTCTGACGGTGCAGGCGCGTGAACAAGCGCTCGCCGTTGGGGCCGTACTTCAGCTCGATCCGCAGGATGCCCTGTCGTCCGTCGTCGATGCGGGCGAAATCGCGGATGTAGCCCTCGTCCTTGAGGACCTTGGCGATGCCGGCGCAGACCCGGCTGTGCTTGCAGTCGACGCGCTCGGCTTTGTTGCGGGCGGCGTTGCGGACGCGCGTGAGCATGTCGGCAATGGTGTCGGTCAGCATTCGAGTCTCTCCGAGAAGGGGACGCAAGGCGTCGCCCGCTAGACATTCGTTCCGGGGTGGGTTACCAGGAGGCCTTTCGCATGCCGGGGATCTTGCCCTGCAGCGCCAGCTCGCGGAGCATGATGCGCGAGAGCTTGAACTTGCGGTAAACACCGCGGCTGCGTCCGGTCAGGGCGCAGAAGTTCTTGACGCGGGTGGGGCTGGCGTTGCGCGGGAGCTTCTGCAGCGCCGCGTAGTCGCCGGCCTTCTTGAGCTCCAACCGCTTGGCGGCGTACTTGGCGACCGTCTTCATGACGCGGTTGTTGCGTTCCTGGGTGCTTTTGCAGGCCATGGGTGTTCTCGCTCAGGCGGTCTTGCGACGCGCCATGTCCTCGGGTCGGGTGAAGGGGACGCCCATCTCCGCCAGGGCGAACCGCGAACGCTCGTCGGTGGAATTGCGGAAGACGAACTGGATGTTCATGCCGTGGGTGTACTCCGCCTCGGCCATGTTGACCTCGGGGAAGATGCCCTGCTCGTTGATGCCGAAGGTGTAGTTGCCGCGCCCGTCGAAGCTCTTGGGGTTCAGGCCCCGGAAGTCCTTGATGCGCGGGATGGCCAGCGACACCAGGCGGTCGAAGAACTCCCACATGCGGTCGCCGCGGAGCGTGACCATGGCGCCCACCTCGTACCCGGCGCGGAGCTTGAAGTTGGCCACGCTCTTCTTGGCCTTGCGCATCACGGCCTTCTGACCGGCGATGATCGCCAGGTCCTTGAGCGTCTGCTCCTTGGCCTTGGCGTTGAGCTTGGTGCCCTCGAGCATCTTGCCCAGCCCGACGTTGAGCACGATCTTCTCCAGGCGCGGGGCGGCCATGGGGTTGGCGATCTTGAACTGCTCGCGGACCTTGGGGACCACTTGCGTCTTGAACTTTTCTTTCATGCGGGGGGGCATGGGTGGATTCCTTCTGAGAAGGCGCTCAGCCGCGACCGGCGTCAGGCCTTGGCGGTGCGGAGCTCCTGTCCGATCTGCGCACCGCCCTTGACCGCCAGGCGGACCTTGGTGCCGTCGGGCTTGACGCGGTAGCGCACGCGGGTGGGCTTGCCCTCGACCAGCGGCGAGACGTTGGAGATGTGCACGGGCATCTCCTTGGTGATCTTGCCGCCCTGCGGGTTGGCCTGCGTGGGCTTGGTGGTCTTGGTGCGGACGTTGATGCCCTGCACGACGACCATGCTGCGCTTGGGGATGACGCGCAGGACCGAGCCCTGCTGCCCGCGCTGCTTGCCGGTGCGGACGAAAACGATGTCGCCTTTGCGGACGTGTTGCGGCATGGCTTAGACGACCTCCGTGGCCAGCGAAACGATCTTCATGTAGTTCTTCTCACGCAGCTCACGCGCCACCGCCCCGAAGATGCGCGTGCCCTTGGGGTTGCCCTCGTCGTCGATGAGCACCACCGCGGAGCGGTCGAAGCGGACGTACGAGCCGTCCTCCCGACGCACCGGGTAACGGGTGCGGACGACGACCGCCTTGACGACCGCGCCCTGCTTCATGTCCCCGCCGGGCAACGCCTTCTTGATGGCGCAGACGACGCGGTCGCCCACGGTGGCGGTCTTGCGTTTGAACTTGCCGCTGGCGGTGGACCCGCCAAGCACGCCGATCACGTAGGCGATCTTGGCGCCGGTGTTGTCCGCGACGTCGACTCTGGATTCGGGTTGGATCATGACGAAACCTCTTACGCGGATGAACCGGGATTACGGCTTGAGGGCGACGACTTCGGGCGCCTTCTCCAGCACGCGCAGCAGCCGCCAGCTCTTGGTCTTGCTGATGGGTCGGCAGGGGACGATCTCCACACGGTCGTTGATCCGGGCTTCGTTGGCCTGGTCGTGGACCTGGTAGCGGGTGCTGCGCATGACCTGCTTGCGGTACTTGGGGTGGGTGAAGCGGTGCAGGACGACGACGGTGCGGGTCTTGTCGCGCTTGTCGGAGGCGACGACGCCGATCTTCGAGCCCTTCAGGGCGGTGCGAGCGACGGGCGAGGCTGGGGTGTCGGTGGTCATGGGTTAGGCCTTCTTCAGTTGGCGCTGGCGCTGCTCGGTGAGCAGACGGGCGATGTCGCGACGCAGATGTCCGAGCCGCGCGGGGTTCTCGACCTTCTGCGTGACGGACTGGGAGCGCAGGTCAAAGAGCTCGCGTCGAAGTCGGGCGACCTCGACCTTGATCTCTTCGTCGTTGAGCTTGTGGGATTCGGAGGCTTTCATAGTCGTATCTCTCATCAGCCGCGTCGCTACGCGACGTGGGCGCCTGCGCCGCGTCGCGGCGAGGCTGTTCGTCAGACGTGCCGCCTTTCCACGAAACGGGTGCGGAAGGGCATCTTGTGCGCCACACGGATAAAGGCCTGCATGGCGACGTTGCGGGGCACGCCGGTGAGCTCAAAAAGAATCGTGCCGGGCTTGACGCGGGCGGCCCAGTACTCGGGCTCGGCTTTGCCGGTGCCCATTCGCGTCTCCAGCGGCTTCTTGCTGATGGGCTTGTCGGGGAAGACGCGGACGTAGAGCTTGCCCTCGCGCGAGACGAAGTGACGGGCGGCCATACGCCCGGCCTCGATCGTCCGCGCCGGGAGCCAGCCCAGCTCCATGCACTGCAGGCCGTAGTCCCCGAAGGCGACGTAGTTCCCGGCCGTGGCCACGCCGCGCAGCTTGCCGCGCTGCTGCTTGCGGAACTTGACTCGTTTGGGCATCAGAGGCATATCACCAGCTCCCAGTCAACGCTTGAACGTTTAGAACCGACCCCGCGCCCGCGGACGCGCGCCCGCCGCCTTGGACTCGACTTCCTCTTCCTTGAGTTGCTTGTAGAACCCCTTGAAGACCCAAACCTTGACGCCGATGACCCCGTAGGTCGTGAACGCCTGCGCAAAGCCGTAGTCCACGTTGGCCTGCAGGGTCTGAAGCGGGATCGACCCGACGCGGTAGTCTTCGTACCGGCTCATCTCGTGGCCACCCAAGCGACCGGCGAGCGTGATCTTCACGCCCTTGGCGCCGGCGGTGATCGCGGCGTCGCCCTTCATCTTGATGACGCGGCGGAAGCTGGCACGCTTGGCCAGCTGCTCGGCGATGCTCTCGCCCATGAGCTGGGCGTCGGCGTCGGGGTTGGCGATCTCCACGCAGTTGATGGCGACGTTACGCCCGGTCATGCGCTGCAGCTCGCCGGTGAGCTCCTCGATGTTCGCCCCCTTGGGCCCGATCACCAGGCCCGGACGCGCCGTCTTGATGATGATCTTTAGCTCCTCGCGGGTGCGCTCGATGTGGATGTCGCTGACCGCGGCGAAGGGGGGCTGACGGTTGAGCTTCTTGTCCAGGTGCTTGCGGATCTTCTGGTCCTCCACGAGCAGCTCGCCGTAGAGCGCCTTGGGGGCGTACCAGCGCGACTTGTGCGCCTCGGTGATGCCCACCCGGAAGCCGAAGGGATGAACTTTCTGACCCATGGGATTCTTCCTTCAACACACCTGCGCCGCGTAGCGGCGAGGTTACGCGTTTATTTCACGTCCACGGCGACGGTGATGTGGCTGCAGCGCTTCAAGATCGCAAAGCCGCGGCCACGGTCCTTGGGTTGGATACGCTTGAGCACCACGCCCTTGTCCACGCGGGCGTCGGAAACGATGAGCTTGCGGACGTCGGCCTCGGCCTGGTCGGCGTTGGCGCGGGCGGCCAGCAGCGAAGCCTTGACCATGACGGCGGCGCGCTTCTTGGACTGCTCGAGCATCGAGAGCGCCTGGCCCAGGGGCTTGCCGCGGATCATGTCCACGACCAGCTTGACCTTCTTGGGGCTGATGCGGGCGTTCTTGTGGGTGTTGGAGTAGGGCATGGTGTTTACGCTGCTTTCGCGGCGTCGCTAGGGTTTAGCCTTTGGCGGCTCCGGGGGCGGCTTCACGCTGCGCCTTGGTGCCGGCGGTGTGCTGACGGAAGATACGGGTGGGGCTGAACTCGCCGAGCTTGTGGCCGACCATGTCCTCGGTCACGAAGACGTTGTGGAAGACCTTGCCGTTGTGGACCATGAAGGTGTGCCCGACGAACTCCGGGACGATGGTGCAGGAGCGCGACCAGGTCTTGACCGGCTCGCGTCGGTTCATCTGCGTGAGCTTCTCGACCTTGCGGTAGAGCTTCAGATCGACGAACGGGCCTTTTTTCAGTGAGCGGGGCATTGAGGGTGTTCCATGAATCGAGGCGGAGTGCTAAACCGCAAGCGGCTTCAGATGACCAGTTGGCCGTAACGCGTGCTGAAACGACGACGGATGATGCGTTTGTTCGAGGGCTTGTCGGGCTTACGCGTCTTGCCGCCCTTGGCCAGCACGCCCGTGGCGCTGGAAGGGGGTCGATTGCCTTTGCTCTTGCCCTCACCGCCGCCCATCGGATGCATGTGGTGGCTCATGGCCATGCCGCGGGTGTGCGGACGGATGCCCATGTGGCGGGCGCGGCCGGCCTTGCCCAGCTTCACCAGCGCGTGGTCGCTGTTGCCCACGGCGCCGATGGTCGCTTTGCAGCGCAGCGAGACCTGACGGATTTCGCCGCTGGGAAACACCAGCGTGGCCCAGTCGCCTTCCTTGTTGGTCAGTCGAGCGTAGGAGCCCGCGGAGCGGCAGAGCTGGCCGCCCTTGCCCGGCACGATCTCGATGTTGTGGACTTCCAGACCCGCGGGGATGTTCGCCAGCGGCATCGTGTTGCCCACCGAGGGCTCCACCGCTTTGGCGTTGCTGCTGACCACCGTCGCCCCGTCGGTCAGGCCCGTCGGCGCGATGATGTAGCGACGCTCCTTGTCCGCGTACTCCAACAGCGCGATGTTGCACGAGCGGTTCGGGTCGTACTCGATGCCGATCACCTTGGCCGCCATGTCGTGCTTGTTGCGCTTGAAGTCGATGACGCGGTAGGCGCGCTTGGCGCCGCCGCCGCGGCTGCGCACGGTCATCACGCCCTGGTTGTTCCGGCCCGAGCAGCGGATCTTCGGCTCCAAGAGCGCCTTCTCCGGCTCGAACTTGGTCACGTCGGCGTAGAGATTCACCGAGGCGTTTCGCCTTCCGGCGCTGGTCTTCTTGTAGATGCGGATGGGCATGGCGGTGTCCATTGAATCCCCGGTCATTGACCGGGGGCGAACGATCAAAAGAGTTCGATCTTGTCGTCGGGGTGAAGCTGCACGGTGGCCTTCTTCCACGTGGGCGTCACGGTCGGGCCGTAGCGCATCCGACGCTCGTGGCCCTTGCGGATCTGCGTCGAGACCTTCTCGACACGCACCTTGTAAAGCTCCTCGACCGCCGCCTTGATCTGCGGCTTGCGGGCACTCATCACCACCTCGAACGAGTAACGGTGCCGCGCCGAGCCCTCCCAGTTGCTCTTCTCGGTCACCAGCGGACGCTTGATGATTTGAGTGGCGTCGAGGATCACTTGGCGGCCTCCAATTGCTTGCGGGCACGGTCCACCCACGACTGCAACGCAGCCTTCTCCACCAGCAGAAAACGATGACTCAGCAGATCGAACACGTTGAGTCGATCCACGTGCGTCAGCGAGCAGTGGTCCAGGTTTCGTGCGGAGCGGGCTTCGGGGCCCAGGGTCGAGGGGAGTGCGATCAGGCAGGTCTTGTTGATCTTCAGATTGTCGAGCAGGCTGGCGAAGTTCTTCGTGCTGGGCTTGGCGAAATCGAGCTTGTCCACGACCTTGATCTCACCGTCCACCGCCTTGGCCAGCAGGGCGTTGCGGTTGGCCAGGCGACGCATCTTGTCGGGCATGTCCAGTCGCCAGGAGTGCGGCTTCTTGGAATGCCCGTGGGCGCCGTGACGCAGGATGTTGGTCTGCGCCGAGCCGCGTCGCGCGTTGCCCGTGCCCTTCTGCTTGTAGAGCTTGCGGGTGGAGTAGGCGACCTCGCTGCGGCCCTTGGTCTTGCTCGTGCCCAGGCGCGCGTTGGCGTGGTAGCGGACGTAGGCCTGCTTGAGCAGACCCGGACGGACTTCGCCGCCGAGCAACTGCTCGTCCAGGTCGAATTGGCCGACCTGCTGGCCCTGCGTGTTGTGGATAGGAATCTGGATCATGGTCTCACCTACGGCCCCGGTGGGGGTTGCGTTCTTGTCGCCGATGCGCGCGCCCCGAGGCGGGGTGATCAAGCGTGCATCGACTCGGCATACGGGAACTTGTCATGACATCGCGGTATCGTTGCAAACGACTCACGACGCCTTGGCGAGGTTCGCCTTGGTCTGCTTGAACAGACGCACTGCCTCCCGAATCAGGAGTAATCCGTTGTTGGCGCCCGGCACCGGGCCCTTGACCAGCAACAGGTTGTTGTCCTTGTCACGACCGATCACTTCCAGGTTCCGCACCGTCACGCGTTCGTCGCCCATGTGACCGGCCATGCGGACGCCCTTCTTGGGTCGCCCCGAAAAACCACGGTTCGTCGCCCGGCCCGAGATCGAGCCCGGTGAACGGTGCTTGCGTTCGCAGCCGTGCGAAGCGGGCTGACCCTTGAAGTTGTGCCGCTTCATCACGCCCTGAAAGCCTTTGCCCTTGCTCGTCCCGATCACGTCCACGAACTTGACGTTCTCGAACGCCTCGACCGTCACCGTCTGACCGCACTGCGCCGCGGAGGCTTCCTCCGTCGAGCAGCGGAACTCCCGGTGAAAACGCTTGGGCGACAGGCCCGCTCTGGCGTCGTGGCCGATCTCCGGCATCGTGCTGTTGCGCGCTTTCAAATCCTCAAACGCCAGCTGCAACGCCGAGTATCCGTCCTTGTCCGCCGTCTTGACCTGGCTGACAAAGCAGGGCCCAGCCTGGATGATCGTCACGGGCACGTTCTTGCCCGCTTCGTCGTACAGACGGGTCATGCCGACTTTCTTGCCGATGATTCCAGCGGGCATCGAAGCAAACCTCCGGGGGCGTCCTTCCTGGACGGATCGTGGCTTTCGCCAGAGGATCACAGCCCCGCATTGATTGTCCCGCGTGCTCAGCCGCGAGCGGCCTTGCTACGCCTTGATCTTCACAAAAACACCCGCGGGTACGACCAGGCGATTCAGCGCCTCGACCGTTCGCGCGTTGGGTTCTCGGATGTCGATGATCCGCTTGTGTGTGCGGATCTCGAACTGCTCTCGGCTCTTCTTGTCGATGTGCGGGCTTCGCAGCACCGTGTACCGCTCGATCCGCGTGGGCAAGGGAACCGGACCGGCCACCTTGGCGTTGGTCCGCTTGGCGTGGTCCACGATCTCCCGCGCCGAAACGTCCAGCGCCTGATGATCGTACGCCTCCATCCGAATGCGAATCTTGCCCGTCATCGACACGTCCTTCCAAAGAGCTCCCCGGAAGTTGACCTTCTCAGGGGCCCTCACCCGACCCACCAGGCGAGGGCAGAAGGAAAAGTGTACCACCCCCAGCGGGGCTGTCAAATCGCCAAACAGGCCCGAAATCGTGGGGGGTCACGGGACGCTCTGCGTCGCCGGTTCGCCCTGCGCCGCGGTGGTCAGCGGCGCTAGCCAACGCGTGCTGATCTGCTCCCGCGACACCCCGGGGTGGGCGTGACGGATCGCCGCCGCCACCAGACCCATGAACATCGGCGCCGGACGCAGCGGCCGACTCGTCAGCTCCGGATGGAACTGACCGCCCACGAAGTAGGGGTGCGCCGTCGTGGGCAGCTCCAGCACCTGCATGATCGGCTGGTGCGGATGCCGACCCGAGAAGATCAGCCCGTGCTGCTCGAGCGTCTGAACGTAGCGCGGGTCCACCTCGTAGCGATGACGAAACCGGCGACGGATGGTGAACGCAGAAGCGGCGCAGTGGTCCAGGGGCCCGGCGGCCGAGTGCGCTTCCTCCGCGGGTTTTCTGTCTTTCCCTTGGCCACTTGACCACTTGGCCGCCTGGCCACTCTCCTCAAACAACCACGCCGCCAGCGTCCGCGGCGAGATCACCACGTCCTTCCCGCCCAGTCGCATGTTGCCCCCCAGCCCCTCGATCTTCTTCTGCTCCGGGAGGATGTCGATCACCGGGTGGGGCGTGTCGGGAACGAACTCGGTGCTCGCGGCGTGAGGCAGGTCGCACACGTTACGCGCGAACTCGATCACCGCCATCTGGAACCCCAGGCAGATGCCCAGGTAGGGCACCTTGTTCTCCCGGCAGTGGCGCACGACGTTGATCTTGCCCTCCGTGCCCCGGACGCCAAAGCCCCCCGGGACGATCACCGCGTTCACGCCGCGAAGCGCCGGGACGACCGCGGAAAAATCCCCCAGCTCCGTCGTGTCGATCCAGGCCACCTCCAGCTCGCACGAGAGGTGCGCCGAGGCGTGCTCCAACGCCTTGTCGATCGAGGCGTAGGCGTCCCGCAGCGAGGTGTATTTCCCCGTGATCCCGAGCCTGGCCTTGTACGTCCGCGCCCCGGTGAGTCGGTTCACGAAGAACCGCCACTGGTCGCGGGCGCGGTCCTCCTCGCGCACGTCCACCCGACCGTGAAGGTCCAGCAAACCCAGCACCTCGCGGTCCAGCCCCGCCTCGCGCATCGCGTCGGGGATCGTGTAGATGCTCGTCCGATCGTGCATCGAGAACACCCGCTTGATCGGCACGTTGCTGAACATCGCGATCTTCTGCATCGCGCTGGACTGCACCGGGTTCCGCGCCCGACAGGCGATGATGTGAGGCTGCACGCCCGCCTCCATCAGCTTCTTCAGACCCAGCTGCGCCGCCTTGGACTTCTGCTCCCCCAGCGCCGCCGGCTCGATCACGTACGTCAACGCCACGAAGCACACCGACCCGTCGCCCTCCTCGAACGCCAGCTCGCGCAGGGCCTCGATGTAGAACCCGTTCTCGTAGTCGCCCACCGTCCCGCCGACCTCCACGAAAACAATGTCCGCGTTCTGCTTCATCGCCAGCGACCGCAGCTGGTGCTTCACCTCCCCCGTGACGTGCGGGATCATCTGCACGTCGCGACCGAGGTACCCGCCGTGACGCTCCTTGTCCAGCACCCGCTTGAACACCTGCCCCGCCGTCACGAAATTGTCCTGCGTCAGGTCCTGGTCGAGCATCCGCTCGTAGGTCCCCAGGTCCATGTCCGTCTCCAGCCCGTCGTCGAGCACGAACACCTCGCCGTGCCGGTACGGGTTGAGCGTCCCCGAGTCGATGTTGAGGTAGCCCTCCATCTTGATCGGGGCGATCCGCAGTCCCTTGTCCTTGAGCAGCTTGGCCAACGACGAGGCGAAGATGCCCTTGCCCAGCCCGCTCATCACGGTGCCGAACACCGCCACGTACTTGTGCCGACTGCGCTCGTAGCCCGCGGGCATCGGATTGAAGAACTCGGATTCCTGAGACTGACGCCCGGCTTTGACCAGAAGATCCGCCGTCGAGGCGATGGAGGTGGGTTCGGAGGGCATGGCTTACCGTAACGCGCCGCCCACACGGATTCAAGCCCGCGCCACGGGCGGCCCTTGGCTGATTTCCGCCCACGACGACTCGTGCGTTCCCGCTCCGGACTATAATGCGCACCGTCGCTCGTTCGCTCCGCGTAGGTTTCGGGACGCACGACCCGCCCGACCCTGCCCGCGGACACTGACCCCTGACCCCGAGGTGCCCCATGTTCGGCGGAATCGGCTGGATGGAAATCGTCATCCTCGGTCTGGTGGGCGTGCTCATCTTCGGCAAGCGCCTGCCCGAGGTGGGACGCAACATCGGCAAAGGCATCGTCGAGTTCAAGAAGGGCCTGGCGGGCATCGAGGACGAAGCCGACAAGGCCGCCGCTCACAATAAGCATCTTCACCCCTCCGACGACGCTCCCACGATCCGACCCGCTCAGTCCAGCGACGCCTCGACGCAGAACAAGAACGCCTGACCCACGCCCCACGCCCGCCAATTCCCGCGAAAATCCCCCCATGTCGATGCACGAACTGCGGCGGAACTACGACCAAGGCGAACTGCTCGAATCCCACGCCCACGCCGACGCGGTCGTTCAGTTCCTGCGCTGGTTCGACGAGGCCAAGGCAGGTAACACCGGACCCTGGTTCGAGCCCAACGCCATGACGCTGGCGACCTGCTCGCCCATGGGCCAGCCCACGGCGCGCATCGTCCTGCTCAAGTCCGCCGACGAGCAGGGCTTCACCTTCTTCACCAACTACGACTCCGCCAAGGCGCGCGACTTGAACGCCAACCCGCGGGCATCGCTGGTCTTCCACTGGGCCTTCATGGAGCGACAGGTCCGCGTCAACGGCACGGTCACCAAGACCGACCGCGCCGAGACCGAGGGCTACTTCCGAGGGCGACCGCGCGGCAGCCAGTTGGGCGCCTGGGTCTCCGAGCAGAGCACGCCCGTCACCGACCGCGCCACGCTCGAACGAAAGCTCGCCGAACTGGAACAACAATTCCCGGGCGATGTCCCGGCGCCGCCCCACTGGGGCGGCTATCGCCTTCGCCCCGACACCATCGAGTTCTGGCAGGGCAGACCCAACCGTCTGCACGACCGCCTGCTCTACTCCCGAACGCCCCAGGGCAACTGGTCGATCACACGCCTGGCGCCTTGAGCATCGACTCCACCACCTCGCACTGACGCTTCGCTGCCCCCCGCTTGCGGTTTAGTGTCTCACGCCCCGCCGCGATCATCGACTCGCGCCGCGTCGCGTCCGCCAAGAGCTCAGCCACCGCCGCCCCCGGCTGATCCGTCACCACGATCCCCCCGGCACGACGCAGGGAATCCACGATCTCCTGAAAATCGCTGTGGAAAGGCCCGATCACCACCGGCTTGTCCAACGCCACCGCCTCCAGCGGGTTCGAGCCGTGCAGCCCCAGAAAACTCCGCCCCACCACCGCCACGTCCGCCAGCGCGTACGCCTTGAGCAGCTCGCCCATCGTGTCCAGCAAGAACAAGCGGGCGTGGGCAGCCCCGCGTGGCAGCGTGGGGCCCGCCCCCGACCTCCTGACGATCCCCGACCCCAGCCGCGCCACCTCCTCAAAACGCTCCGGCTTCCGCGGCGCCAGCACCAGCTGCGCCCCGGGCGGACACGTCTCGATCAGCAGTTTCTCCTCCCCCGGTCCCGTCGATCCCGCCACGATCACCGGCCGCCCGCGATCGATGCCCATCTCGCGCGCCAGTTGATCCACCCCCGCCGGCGTCGAAGCGTCGATGTCCCACTTCACCGAGTCCGTCACTCTCACCGCCTCTGGGGGCACGCCCAGCGACACGAACCGCTCCGCGTACTCCTGCGTCTGCGCCGCCACCGCGCTCAATCGGCGAAACATCGGCGCGATCACCCCCCGCACACAACGATAGCGCGAGAAACTCCGCTCGCTCAACCGCCCGTTCACCACGCACACCGGCACGCCCCGACGCGCGCACGACGCTGTGAAATGAGGCCAGACCTCCAGCTCCACCAGCGCCACGACGTTCGGCCGCACCGCGTCCAGGAATCGCTCCACGCTCCTCGAAAAATCCAGCGGATAACGCACCACGCGATGACGCGGCTCAAACAGTTTCCTCGCCTGCGCCATGCCCGTGTCCGTGGTCACGCTCACCACGATCTCACTGAAGCTTTGCCGCGACTCCATCTCACGCAACAGCGCCGCCGCGGCGTTGACTTCGCCCACGCTCACCGCGTGAACGAGCAGTCTTCGCCCGGCGGGAGCGGGCAACGGCTCGAGATGACCGAAGCGTTCGCGCCAGCCCTGCCGCTGCTTCTGACCCGGCAGCAGGCGGTAACCCGCGTACGCCGCTCCGTAGGCCATGTCCAGCAGCCAACCCATCAAGGCTGAAGCTACCAACGAATCCCACACGACTCAAAAGCTACAATCCCCGCCATGCCCGAGCCGTTCTACATCACCACGCCCATCTACTACGTCAACGACCGCCCCCACATCGGGCACGTCTACACCACCACCCTCGCCGACGTGATCGCCCGCTACCACCGCCTCAAGGGCGACGACGTTTTTTTCCTCACCGGTGTGGACGAGCACGCCGCGAAGGTCGTGGACGCCGCCGCCCAGCGTGGACTGACCGCGCAGCAGTGGGCCGACCAGAACGCCGCCGTCTTCCGCGACACGTTCCATCGCCTGGGCATGTCCAACGACGACTTCGTGCGCACCACCGAGGACCGCCACAAGACCAAGGTGCAGCAGTACGTGGCCGCCCTGCTCGCTTCGGGCGACGTCTACGCCGGGAAATACGAGGGCTGGTACGACGCGGGCCAGGAGGAATACGTCACCGACGCCAAGGCGCAGGAGTACGAGTTCAAGAGCCCCATCAACGGCAAACCGCTCGTCCGCAAGCAGGAGGACAACTACTTTTTCCGCATGGAAAAGTATCGCGCCGCTGTGATCCAGGCGATCCAGTCCAGCGAGTTCCAGGTCCAGCCCGAGGCGCGGAAGAACGAAATCCTCAACCGACTTGCCGAAGCCAAGGACGTGCCCATCTCGCGCTCCGGCTCCGGCGGCTGGGGCATCCCCATGCCCAACGATCCCGCCCAAAGTATCTACGTCTGGATCGACGCCCTGTTCAACTACCTGAGTTACGTCGATACCCCCGAACGCAGAAAATACTGGCAGTCGCGCCCCACACACCTGATCGCCAAGGACATCCTCTGGTTCCACGCCGCGATCTGGCCCGCCATGCTGCTGGCGCTGCGCAAGTGTCCCGGCTACGACTGGGTGGACCTGCCGCGCGCCGTCTACGCCCACAGCTTCTGGATCAGCGAGGGCCAGAAGATGAGCAAGTCGCTGGGCAATTTCATCGACCTGGAGAAGATCGACCACTACGTCAAGACCTTCAGCCTCGACGCCCTGCGCTATTTCCTGGCCACGCAAGGCCCGATGGGCACCACCGACAGCGACTTCGCCGAGGCCAAGTTCATCGAGACCTACAACAGCGACCTGGCCAACACGCTGGGCAACTGCTTCAGTCGCGTGAGCAACATGGCGGGCAAGTATTTCGAGGGACGCTTGCCCGCCGGCAGCGCGTGGGACCGATTGCCCAAGTTGTGCTGCGACGATGCCATGACTTGTGCGTCCGTCGCCCGCGATTTGATTCGGGAGGTGGACCTTTACATCGAAGAGACGCGGCCCTTCACGCTCGCCAAAGACCCCGCGAGATTGCCGGAAGTGGGGACGATTCTTCACAACTGCGCCGAAGCGTTACGGATCGCGTCGGTGTTGCTCTGGCCGGTCTGCCCGTGGAAGTGCGAAGAGATCTGGCGGCGCATGGGCCTGTCGTACCAGTCCGGACGTGACAAGCTCGACGACCTCGTGAAGTGGGGCCAACTCCAACCCGGCTCCCGCATCGAAAAAGGCGATCCGCTCTTTATGCGTCACGAGGCTCCTAGATAAATAGCCCGGCCATCCTGGCCGGATGAATGGAAACGCAAAAACCCCGTCAGGATGGCGGGGCTATCGATCGGGCAGCGTGGCGCGGCCGGGGCCGGGGCGTTCGATCTCCACGCGGTCGCGCGCCAGGTCCCAGACGAACCGCTCCGCGGCGATGGGCTGCGGGTTGTCCTTCTCGAAGATCTCCACCCTGCGCGGCGAAACGGACCAGAGCGTCACGACGCGGCTGACGCCGTTGTAGCGCAGATGGTCGGTGGTGACGGTGCGGTCGCCGGCAAGGACGCGCACGTCACGGTCGGCGACGATGGCGGCGATGTTCGGCCGGGGCGGGTTGCGGCTGGTCCAGGCGCCGGCGTCGCCGACGGCTTCGAGGTCGGCCTGGAAGTACTGGCAGTCCAGCTGCGCCGGCGCCCCGCCGTCCGCGGGCTTGTGCAGCATCCGCACCGTGTCGGTGAGCGTCATGTCGTTGTGCAGGGCGTCGATGCGAAGTCGATCCTTCCAGAGCAGCAGCGTCGCGCCGCGGCCGGACATCGTGATCCCCGCAAGCTCGGACGAACCGGCGTCGGGAGCGCCGGGTCGGTAGTCCTCCACCAGCATGGCCCCAGCGCCCAGCACGTCCATGGTGCTGTCGAAATTGTCGAAGGCGATGTGCGGGCCGCTGACCCGGACGCGGGAGGCGACCTTGCCGTTGATCGCGTCCTGCCAACCCGTGGCCAGCAGCACAGCATCGCCCTTGGCGTGAACCTGACGCAGGGCGGCGAAGCCACGGCGCAGCGGATTGGGCTCGATCGCTTCGCCGATGGTTTCGGGGATGAACTCAGCGGCCAACTCGTCGGACTCAACACGGAGCGTGCTGAGGCCCGAGACGCCCGACGCCAACGCTTCGCCGATGAACCGCGCCTGGCCGCTGCGGTGGTCGAAGCTCATGTTCTTCTGCCAGGTGATGGTGGAGTCGAAGGGCTCGTCCTGTTCGTGGCGAGGCGTGGAGCGAAAGGCGAACCGGCCCGGACCCATGACATGGATGACCCGGCTGTTCTGGTTGAGCACGACGTGCCGGCCTCGGAGCGAGCCTTCCTCCCGTTGCAGGATCGCGGGGCTCGTGTCGTCGCCGAAGAGTTCGAGTTGATTCGCGGCGTCGCCGGTGAGTCGGGCGGCGGTGACCGAGAGTTTCGGGTCGTCGAGGGTGATGGCGACGCCCTGCGTGGCCTCGACGCCACGGATCGCTACGTCGTTGTCGCTCTCACCGCGACCGAGCATGACGTCGAGCTGGCCCGCGGTCAGGGCGCGGCCGGGCTGCTTACCCTTGACGTCGCCCCGCGCGGTCAAGCGTGAGGGTTGCAGTCGGCCTGATTCGTCCGGGTCCAGGCTCACGCGCAGCGTCTGGCAGGTCAGGTCCAGCGGGGGCTGCTCACCCACTTGCGAGGTGGTCACCGCCACGCCGCCGGAGGCGTCGATCTGTCGCAGCGTCTGCGGGCCGTCTTTGGGGTCCTGCAGGTTGATCGCCAGCAGGTCGCTGCGGATGCGGAACTGCGGGTGCGAGACGGCGACGTCGCCGCGGAAACTGGCGCCCTTGAGCGCGGCGAGTTGCGAGGCGTCGTGGGTGCGGTGGAAGGTGAGGTCCACGCGGTGCTGCCAGGTCATCTCGTAACCGCGGGGCAGCCCGCCGGCGCGGGTGATCGCGGCGGGGTCGAGCCGATCGGTCAGCGTCTGCTGGGCGTGGGCGTAGAGCCGACCGGGCCCGGCGAGCTGACCCAGGGCTTCGTCCTGCACGATCTCCAGCCGCGGCGATTCGAGCACGCCTAGGCCCGGCGCGTCCAGGACGACGGGCTGAGTGTCGCTGCCGACCGCGCGGAGGCGGCCCGTCGCCACCGCGTAGTCCAGGCTCGGCGCGGTCACGACTTCGCCTCCTCGCATCGCGATCCGAGTGGGTCGGCCCAGAAAGGTCACGAGCACGTCGCTGGGCTCGGTGACGTCCGGCGGCGCAGCGTCCTGGGGTTCCACAAGCAGCGACCCGGACCAGGTCAGTTCGATTTCTTCGAGATCTGTGGGGCGATCGGAAGCGTCGGGCGCGGTGGCGGTGGCGGACTTCGCTTCAGTCGCGGGGTCGCTGGCGAGGTCCTGCATGAGCTGGTCTTCGTCCTGGCCGCGGCCGAGGCTGAAGACCACCGCGAGTTGGTCGGCTTCGAGCGAGTCGATGTCGCCGCCGGTGACGCGAACGCGACGGTCGAACCGTGCCCGGTAGAACTGCACAGGGTGATCGGCCTGTTCCTTCTGGGCCGTGGCGGGCTGGGATTCGCCCGCACCGCGCGCGGCGCGCCGATGCTGAGCGGTGGGCCGGAATCGCATCGACCTGCCCCGGGCGATCTCCATGCGGTCGATTCGGCTGCGCTTCTCGTTGTAGATCAACGTCAGTCCCGAGCCGTCGAACGACACGCCCGCCGCTTCGAGCAGCACACGTCCGGGCGAGTCGAGCTGGCCCAGGCCCACGTCGAACTTCACCGGCTCGTCAAAGGTGACGCGCAGCTTCACGTCCCGAGTCGGGTGCAGCAGGTCCACGGGGCGATCCGCGGGACCTTCGAGCAGCACCAGTTTCACGTTGCCCTCGAGCTGCCCGGACTGCGGCTGGTTCTCCGGGGCGTAGATGGAGCCCTGGTCGGCGGTGACGCGGATGACCCTGCGCGGGGTGAGGAAAATCTCCGCCCCGGGCTTGCCGATCTTCGAGACGAACTGCGCCTTGGGCTCGAAGGTCTCGCCGAAGACGCGCATGACCTGACCGCGCTCGTTGACGCGCTCGTAGACGTAGCCGCCGGCGGAATTGAGCGTGGCGGTGCGTGTGGTGAGCCCGCCGGCCTGCTCGGGGAACGCGGTGGGCGCATGGGCCGGGTCGTAGCGCAGGCCCGGATCGTTGGCCCTCTTCGCCGGTCCTCCGCCGCCCAGCAGCAGGGTCAAGGCCAGCACCGCGCCCGCCAGCGCCACGGCGGCGCCCATCACCAGGCCTCGATTGGGCATACCCAAGTTTAGCACGAAAGGCGTTGATATCATGTCCAGCCATGAGTCTGGAAAAAATCTTCAAAGCCTATGACGTGCGAGCCGTGTACCCGGATCCGTTGAACGAGACCGCGGCGTGGAAGGTCGGTTACGCCACCGGTCGGTTCCTTTCCAACGCCA
Organism: uncultured Phycisphaera sp.; assembly: GCA_964496285.1. GTDB lineage: Bacteria > Planctomycetota > Phycisphaerae > Phycisphaerales > Phycisphaeraceae > CAZBXW01. The sequence goes on along the minus strand of CAZBXW010000001.1, from coordinate 363,231 downwards.
CCGGCAAAGGTACAGTGCTGGTCTCGCGCGACATGCGCCCGCACTCGCCGCAGCTTTGCAAGGCGCTGACCGACGGGCTTCGCTGCAGCGGCGTGGACGTCGTGGACCTGGGCCTGTGCGACACGTCGTTCATCTACTTCGCGGTCAACCAGGTGCCCGGAGCGATCGGCGGCATCCAGACCACCGCCAGCCACAACCCGGCGCAGTACAACGGCTTTAAGATCAGCGGGCAGCAGGCCAAGCCCATCGGGGCGGACACGGGCCTCAAAGAGATTCAGAAGATCGCCGCATCGCTGCCCCCGGAAGTTGCCCCGGGTGAAGTTTCACCCCTGGGGAAGTATGAGGAGCGCGACCTGTGGAAAGAGTATCGCGCCCACGTCTTGAAGTTCCTCACGCCACTGAAGCGCAACATCACCGTCTTCATCGACGCCTGCAACGGGATGGGCGGCAAGCTCGTGCCCCAGGTTTTCGAGGGCGTGCCCCGTTTGACGATCCATCGCGTGAACTTCGAGATCACCGGCTCGTTCGTGCATGACCCCAACCCGCTGGTGGCCAAGAACATGGTCCCCACGCAGCAGGGCGTGACACAGCACAAGGCCGACCTGGGCGTCTGTTTCGACGGCGACGCGGACCGCTGCATCCTCACCGACGAGACCGGGGCGATCATCGGCTGCGACCATCTCACCGCCCTGCTCTGCGAGCACTTCCTCAGGTCATCGCCCAAGAGTTCGGTGATCTACGACCTGCGTTCGAGCAAAGCGGTGGAGCAGGAGGTCAAGCGGCTGGGGGGCACGCCGCACCGCAGCCGCGTGGGCCACGTCTTCATGAAGGCCTTGTTGCGGCAGACCGACGGGGTCTTTGGCGGGGAGCTGTCGGGGCACTTCTACTTCCGTGATAACTACTTCGCGGACTCGGGCGCCATCGCCTTCGCCGCGGTGCTCAGCGTGCTGGGACAGACCGATAAGCCCCTGAGCCAGCTCATCGCCCGGTTCAAGAAGTTCCCGCAGTCCGGGGAGATCAACTTCAAAGCCGCGGACAAAGCGGGCGTGCTGGCGAGCCTGAAGAAGACGTTTTCCACCGCAAAAATCGACGAACTGGACGGGGTGACCATCGACGACTTCGACAACGCGGGCTACTGGTTCAACGTCCGCGCCAGCAACACTGAACCGCTGCTTCGACTCAACGCCGAGGCGAAGGACGCCGCCACGCTCGACAAACTCCTGACCCGGATCAAGCCGATGATGGGCGAAGAAGACCACGGGCATTGAATACATGGATCCGCAGATTTCGCGGATGACGCGGACAAGAAGAACTTGAGCTCGGATGGGTCGGATGGATCGGATCACCACAAGGCATGAACGAAATTGATCCGGCTTATCCGACGCATCCGAGCGAACTCTCTGCATGGTCTTGAATCTGCGTAATCCGCGTCATCCGCGGGTGTATTTCCCAAAGGACCACTTGTGCAACACGACACGATCTATTCCAAAGTCTCCCCCGGCAACAGTCTGCCGCACATCGTCAACGCGATCGTGGAGATTCCCAAGGGGCGACGCTCGAAGTTCGAGGTGGACAAGAGCACCGGGCTGCTCAAGCTCGACCGCTACCTCTACTCCTCGCTGCACTACCCGGGCGACTACGGGTTCATCCCGCAGACGCTGGCGGAGGACGGCGACCCGCTGGATGTTCTGGTCATGGTCAACGAGCCGACCTTCACCGGGTGCCTGATCGAGGCGCGGGTGATCGGGCTGTTCAAGATGACCGACCGCGGGGCGCACGACTACAAGGTGCTGGCGGTGCCGGCGACCGACCCGCTCTTTGCGGAGATGGACGACCTGTGGCGTGTGCCGCGGCACTTCCTGCGCGAGGTGGAGCACTTCTTCGCGACCTACAAGGAACTCGAGGGCGACAAGGGCGAGGACGTGGTGCAGACGCAGGGCTGGGAGACCGCGCAAGCGGGCCGCGACGAGGTGACGCTGGCGGTGAAGCGATTCAAGGACAAGGGCCGCCCCGCGGCGCCGGTCAAGAAGAAGCCGCGGAAAAAATAGGCCAGGCGGCGCGACGCAGAACCACCACCGCGGCGCAGGTCCCCAGCACCACGCACGCCAACGCGAACAGCAGGCCTCCGTCGTCCTGGACGACGATGCCCAGCTTGGTGAGGTGGCTCCCGAGGGCGCCGAGGATGACGAAGATCGCCAGCGCCGCGCCGATCAGGTTCATGCGTGGGTTGGGCCAGAGGAGCAGAATCACGCACACCAATTCCGCCAGGCCCGACCCGATCCGGCCCCACGGTTCCATGCCCAGCGTGCGAAAGATGTAGACCGATTCCGGCGCCGCGGTGAACTTGAAAAACAGGGTCTGCGCGAGAATCAACGCCGCGACGACCTGGCAGAACCACGAGACGATGTGGGCTTTCATGGGGGGGCTCCGATTGAGCCCCCGGTCAATGACCGGGGGCTAACTGTGGTGCAGCACGCGCAATTTGGTGGACGTGACGCGTTTCCCGAAACGTTCGAGCAGGTGATCGCCCACGCGCAGGGCGTTGGCCATGATGGTCAGGGCGGGGTTCACCGCGCCGCTGGTGACGAAGAAACTGGCGTCGGCGGCGTAAAGGTTGTCCAGCTCGTGCGCCTTGCAGTTCGTGTCCAGCACGGACTGGCGCGGGTCGGACCCGAAGCGCAGCGTGCCGCACTGGTGGGCCACACCCGCGAGCGGGATCTTCTTGCCCAGGTAAAGATTGCCCGCGAACCAGGTGTGCTCTTCGCAGCCGATCTGGTTGAGCATGCTCTTGAGCTTGCGGAGCAGGCGCGAGTGGGCCTCTTCGTTGTTGGGCGTGTAGCTGAGCTTGATCTGTCCCTCGGGCGTGACCTCCACGCGGTTGTCAGGGTGGGGCAGGTCTTCGCTGGTGAGCCAGAAGTCCAGGGCGTGGGCGGCCATTCTCTCGAGGACCCAACCCGGCGCCAGCGGCGGAGCGCCCGCTCGGAGCACCAGTTCATCGCTCTTGCCGATCATCGAGATGTGCCCGAGCGGGAAGGGCGAATCGTCGGCGCCGAAGTAGAAATCGTTCACCGCGATGGTCTTTTGGAAGATCGTGGGGTTGGGCGTGCGGGAGATGGCGAGCATGGCGGAGTTGTTGTGGCACATGTAATGCCGACCGACCATGCCCGACCCGTTGGCCAGGCCTCGGGGGTGGGCATCGCTGCGGGACCGCAGCAGCAGCGCCGCCGAGTTCACCGCGCCCGCCGCCAGCACCACCACCTCGCCCTCGAAGCGCACGGTCTCGCCCTCGCGTTCCACCTCCACCGCGCGAACGCTGGACCCCGAGGCGTCGGTAAGAAGCCGCGTCACTTTCGCTTCGGTGACGAGCGTGACGTTCGGGAAGGCCAGCGACGGATCGACGCACAGCGTCTGGGCGTCGCTCTTGGCGTTGACCAGGCAAGGGTAGCCGTCGCACGTGGCGCAGCGGATGCACAGCGAGTGAGGCCCCCGCGTGAGGCGGATGCCCAGCGGGACGTAGAAGGGCCTGAGCCCCAGCCGGGTGAAGTCGTCGTGCAGTTGCTGGATGCGCGGCTCGTGCGGCACATGGGGCAGGGGATAAGGCTCAGACTCCGCCGGTTCCGTCGGATCGTCGCCGCGCCGGCCGTGAACTTCGTAGAGCTGCTCGGCCTGGGTGTAGTAGGGCGCCAGGTCGCTGTACCTGATGGGCCAGGCGGGCGAGACTCCGCCGAAGTGGCGCACCTCTTCGAAGTCGCGCTCGCGCAGGCGGAAGAGCGCCGCCCCGTAGACCTTGGTGTTGCCGCCCACGCAGTAGTGAGTCCCGGGGTGGAAGGCTTTGCCGTTCTTGTCCAGCCAGGCGTCGTGCGCCTTGTAGCGGTCTTCGAGGAAGACGCTGCGGCTGTCCCAGTTCTGCTTCTCGCGCGGCAGGTACGAGCCGCGCTCGAGCATGAGGACGCGCAGGCCCGAGGGCGCCAATCGCGACAGCAGCGTCCCGCCGCCGGCGCCGGAGCCGATGATGATCACGTCGTAGTGGGTGTGGGCTTCGAGGCCAGCCATGACGGGTCCTTTCGTGGGGGCGTCCCGTCACTGCGATGCCGATCAGGTCCTGGAGGTTTCATCGCTGGGGCAGAGCTGCGCCCGACACTCGCAGGGCACGAAGGGACAGGGCGTCTTGAGGCACTGCGCCATCTTGCAACAGCCTTGGAACCGACGCCGGCGAAGCAGGCGCTGCAGCTCGACCGCGGTGAGCATGCCCAGCGGCGGAGCGGTGAAGTAGACCCACCACGAGGGCCAGTCCCGCGCCACGAGGAGCGACCCGAAGGAGCGTGCCGGGTTCAGGCTCATGCCCGAGATCGGCGCCTCGAAGGTGATGTAGAGGAACACGAGAAACCCGGCGAAGTACCCGGTCCACGGCGCCAGTGTCATGCGGCGATTGACGGTGAGGACCATGGTCATCATGAGCAGGCCCATGCCGAACTCCGCCGCCCACGCCGCGATGTCGCCCCACGCGCCCGGGCGCGTGACGACGAAGTTCACCGCCGGGTCCGCGACGAATCGTCCCAGGAGCAGCCCCGCCAGCGTCACGCCCGACGCCGCCCCGAGGAACTGCGCGACGATGTAGAACACCGCGTCCCAGCGGCGCAGGCGGCCTAAGCGCAGAAAGCTCAGCGTCGTCCCCGGGTTCATGTGCGCCCCGCTTCGCCGACCGGGGTAGGAGTAGATGAGCAGCACCGCGGTCAGGCCCATCGCCAGGCCCATGAGCGACCGGCGCGCGAAGCCCGACTCGATCGCGCCGCGCACCGGGGAACCGGGATGCTCCAGCAGCGTCGCGAAGGAGCAGGCGCTGACCATGAACGTCCCGAGCAGCGCCGCTTCACAGAGGCACTCGCGCCAGCGCTCCGCCAGCGATTGGCGCCAACCCGCGTTGGGCTCCAACGGGGCGCTCATGACTGACGGGGCCTGGAGGCGAGGATGGCCTTGACCAGGTCCTCCGGCACGCCGCCGGGCAGAGGCTCGTCGCTGCGCCCAAACGCCAGGCGCCCCATCGCGATGGTCTTGCGGTAGGACTTGAGATAGTTCGAGCAGTCCACGCACGCCGCCAGGTGCGCCTCGAAGGCGGCGCGGGAAGCCTCGGGCAGTTCGCCCTCGAGGTACTCCGACAGAAAATCAATGAACTCGCGACAGGTCACGCTGCACCTCCACAGACATAAGGGTCCAAAAGCTCGCGCAGCGCCTGACGGGCGCGGTGCAAGCGCGTCTTGACCACCCCGTCGCTGACTCCCAACAGCTCCGCCACTTCCCGCGTGTCCAGTTCCTCGATGTCGCGCAGCAGCAGGACCTGCCGATAGCTCTCGGGCAACTCGTCGATGCAGCGCCGCACCGTGGCGCGCACCTCTTCACGCTGCGCCATCTGCTCGGGCTCGCTGGTCCATTCCGGTCCGGGGTGGACGCGATGCCCCTCGCCGGCGTGGAAGCGCGGCAGGAGGTCCTCGATGGGCTCCTCGCGCTTTCGCCGCTGCGTGCGCAGCCGCATCAGGCACGCCCGCACCACCACGCTATGGAGCCAGGTCCCCAGCCGCGACCCGGACTGGAACTGGTCCAGGTGCTTGAACACGTTCATGAACGCGTCCTGCAGCGCGTCACGGGCGTCGGCGTCGCAGCGCATGAACCGCTGCGCCACCGCGAGCATCCGAGGCGAGTAGCGTCGCACCAGAAGCTCGCAGGCAGCCTGCTCCCCGCTGCGCAGTTGCGCGAGCAGGACCGCCTCCTCCGCCGCCTGTTCCGGGCTGAGCTGGGTCATCCGCCCCTCCCCAGGTTCAGGGCTGCCAGCGCGGTGCCCGCCAGCTCGCGCACCACGTCGTTCTCGTGCGCCACGAGGCGCTGCAGCTCCGCGGTGAACTCCACGCCCGCTTCGTTCAGGCCCATCACGCCCACGATCCCCGCGACCTTCATGTGTGTCCGCTCGTCGCGCAGCATGTGTCCCAGACGATCCTTGCACCAGGCTGGCCCCGAAGCGCAGGCGCCGATGCCCAGCGCCGCGTACCAGCGCACCTGCTCGTTCGGGTCGTCCAGGGCGTGGGCGAAGAAGTCGGCCCACTGACAGGCGTTGTCCGTGAGCAGGCCCGCCGCCGCGGGCTCCCGCTTCATCGCTCGGATCTGCAAGACGTACCGCACCCATGGTCGCTCCGTCTCCGACAGAAGCTCCAGCGCGATCGCGGCGGCGCGACGCACTTGCGCGTCACGGTCCTCCAACAGCGGGAGCAACGGCGCCAGCGCCCGCGCCGCGTCACGCCCGTGGTCCGCCAACCCCAGCGCCGCCAGACGACGCACCAGCGGCGAGCCATCGGCCAGCAGCGCGATCAACCCCTCCACCACCGCCAGGTCGCTCGCGTCGCGCTGCGACAGCTCGCGCGCCACCTGAGCTCGCACTTCCGCCTCACCGTTGTCGCTCGTCGATATCATCGACCGATCGTCCCTGGACCTGACCGACCCCGATTGGATGCACCGGCCCCCGGCGCGGTTACAGGGTTTTCCCAGCGTATCCCACTTCCCGTCGCGGGCATCGTATCGGACATGACGCGAAACTCCGAACAGAACCGCCTGGACCAGAACCGAAAGGGGCTCGAGCCCTGGCGCCTGTGGGGCGCCTACCTCAGCGACCGGCAGTGGGGAACCGTCCGCGAGGACTACAGCCCCCACGGCAGCGCCTGGGACTACTTCCCCCACGATCACGCTCGCAGCAGGGCCTACCGCTGGGGCGAAGACGGTATCGCGGGCTTCTGCGATGACCAGCAGCGCCTGTGTTTGAGCCTGGCACTGTGGAACGGACGCGACCCGATCCTCAAGGAGCGTCTGTTCGGCCTGGCGGGCCCCGAGGGCAACCACGGCGAAGACGTCAAGGAGCTTTACTACCACCTCGACGCCACGCCCACGCAGTCCTACATGAGGATGCTCTACAAATACCCGCAGGCGGAGTTCCCCTACGCCAAGCTCGTGGAGGAGAACCGTCGCCGCGGCAAAGACCAGCGCGAGTTCGAGCTGCTCGACACCGGCATCTTCGAGGACGATCGATACTTCGACGTCAGCATCGAGTACGCCAAGGCTGGACCGCACGACGTGCTGATGCGCATCACCGCCCACAACGCGGGCCCTGAGGCGGCGGCGCTGCACCTGTTGCCTCAGTTGTGGTTCCGCAACACCTGGTCCTGGGGCGACAAGACCGTCAAGCCCCGGCTCGAACGCGAGAACAGCCACGCCATCGCCGCCACGCACGAGACGCTCGGACGCTACACGCTCTACTTCGAGGGCAGGCCCCAACTGCTCTTCACCGAGAACCAGACCAATGCGCTGCGGCTCTTCGGGTCGCCCAACGCCTCGCCCTACGTCAAGGACGCCTTTCACCAACGCGTGATCCTCAACCACGAAGAAGCGGTCAACCCGAAGCAGATCGGGACCAAGGCGGCGCTGTGGCATCAAGTGGAGATCGCCCCGCACAGCAACGTCACCCTGCGCCTGCGACTGGTCCGCGGTGAGACGAGACAGGCCCTGAAGGACTTCGACTCGGTGATGCGCCAGCGACAGACCGAGGCGGACGAGTTCTTCGCTGCGGCGCAGTCGGACCTGCAGGATGCGGAGGCACGCCGGGTGCAGCGTCAGGCCTGGGCGGGGCTGATCTGGAGCCGACAGTACTTCGGCTGGGACGTGGCGCGGTGGCACGCCGGCGACCCCGGCCAACCCGCGCCCGATCCACGTCGCCACCACGGACGCAACGCCGACTGGACCCACCTCAACAACGCCCAGGTGCTCACCATGCCCGACAAGTGGGAGTACCCCTACTACTGCGCCTGGGACACCGCGTTCCAGTGCGTGCCGCTGGCGAGGATCGATCCCGACTGGGCCAAGCACGAACTGCTGCTGCTCACCCGCGAGTGGTACATGCACCCCAACGGCCAGTTGCCCGCCTACGAGTGGGCCTTGGGCGACGTGAACCCGCCGGTGCACGGCTGGGCCGCCTGGCAGGTCTACGAGATCGACCGTCAACGCACCGGACGCCCCGACCGTGACTTCCTCGAACGCATCTTCCACAAGCTGCTGCTGAACTTCACCTGGTGGGTCAACCGCAAGGACATGGAGGGCCGCAACGTCTTCCAGGGGGGCTTCCTGGGCATGGACAACGTGGGCGTTTTCGACCGCTCCGCCGCGCTGCCCACCGGCGGGTTCATCAATCAGGCCGACGGCACGAGCTGGATGGCCATGTACTGCCTGAACATGATGCGCATCGCCCTGGAACTGGCGAGCGACAATCCCGTCTACGAAGACACCGCCACCAAGTTCTTCGAGCACTTCCTCTATATCGCCGCAGCGATGAACCATGTCGGCGCCTGCGAGGGCTGCCCGGGCGTGAGCCTGTGGGACGAAGAGGACCAGTTCTTCTACGACGTGCTCTGCCTGCCCCATGGCGAGCGTCTGCCGCTGAAGGTGCGTTCCATGGTCGGGCTCACGCCGCTCTTCGCGGTCGAAGTGCTCGACGAAGAACTGCTCGCCACGGTGCCCAACTTCCGCGCCCGACTGGAGTGGTTCCTCAACTATCGGCCCGACCTGGCCTCGCTCGTCTCACGCTGGAACGAGCCGGGCAAGGGCCAGACCCATCTGCTCTCGCTGCTCCGCGGACACCGCATGAAACGCCTGCTCGCACGCATGCTCGACGAGAGCGAGTTCCTCTCGCCCCACGGCGTACGCTCCATCTCACGCTTCCACCGCGATCAGCCCTACGAGCTGCACGTCAACGGCTCGACCTTCACCGTGAAATACCTCCCCGGCGAGAGCGATTCGGGACTCTTCGGCGGCAACTCCAACTGGCGCGGCCCGATCTGGATGCCCATGAACTTCATGCTCGTCAACGCCCTGAGGCAGTTCCACCGCTACTACGGCGAAGACTTCAAGATCCCGTGTCCCACGGGATCGCACCGTCTTGTCTCGATCCGCCAGGCAGCCGACGAAGTGGCGCGACGCCTCTCATCGCTCTTCCTCAAGGACGCCCAGGGCCGACGTCCCGTCCTGGGCTACCACCCCAAGCTCCAGGACGACCCACGCTTCAGCGACGCGCTGCTCTTCCATGAGTATTTCGACGGCGACACCGGCCGAGGCGTAGGCGCTTCACACCAGACCGGCTGGTCCAGCCTCGTCGCCGCGTTGATCCAGAACCAGGAGCACCCCACGCGATCCACGACGCCCGCTCTGGCGGAGGCGGCACGATGACCCGACGAATCCTCCCCCTCCTGACGCTGCTGCTCTTCGTCTGCGTCACCCATGCGCAGCAGCAACTCGCCCAACGCGTGGACGCCGTGGGCATGACCGTCGCCGACCTCGACGCATCGCTGGCGTTCTACACACACGTGCTTTGCTTCGAGAAGGTCAGCGAAGAAGAACTCCACGGCGAAGACCTCGAACGTCTCACCGGCGTCTTTGGGGCTCGCGTCCGAACCGCACGCCTCAAACTCGGCGACGAATCGCTCGTGCTCACCGACTATCTCGCCCCCGAGGGCGACGCTTACCCGCACCCCACGCGCAGCAACGACCGCTGGTTCCAGCACGTCGCCATCGTCGTCCGCGACATGGACGAAGCCTACCGTCTGCTGCGGTCGCTCAAGGTGCGTCACGCCTCCACCGGGCCGCAGACCCTGCCGGACTGGAACCCCAACGCCGGGGGCATCAAGGCCTTCTACTTCCGCGATCTCGACGGGCACTTCCTCGAAATCATCTGGTTCCCCCGGGGCAAGGGCGACCCGCGCTGGCAGGACGCCACGCGCCGCGAAAAACTCTTCATGGGCATCGATCACACCGCCATCGTCGTGGGCGCCACCGAGGCGAGCCTGCGCTTCTACCGCGACCTGCTGGGCCTGACCGTCGCTGGTGAAAGCGAGAACTTCGGCCCCGAACAGGAGCGGCTCAACAACGTCTTCGGCGCTCGCCTGCGCATCACCGGCCTACGCGCACCTTTCGGGGGCATCGGCGTGGAGTTCCTCGAATACCTCGCCCCCGGCAACGGTCGCCCCACGCCCGGCGATCTGGATTCCAACGACCTGGCGCACTGGCAGACCACGCTGATCGTCCGCGACGTGAACGCCGCCTCGCAGCACCTGTTTCAAGCCGACGCCGACTTCGTTTCCCCCGGCGCGGTCAACGGCTCCGCCCTGGTGCGCGACCCGGACGGCCACGCGCTGCTGCTTACGACACGACCCTGAGCTTCTCACGCAGCGCGAGCTTGGCGGCGCTGAGCTGCTGCGATTCCGGGGCTTTCTTGTAGTAGTCATCCAGCGGGAAGCAGCCGGAGATGATGCCGTTGCGGGGGGCGGTGGTGCAATCGCTGAAGGTTCGGCAGAGCAGTTTCGCCTTGAGCAGCGAGCCGGTCTCGAGCACGTCCGCGGGCAGGTCGGGATACGAGAGCACAAGTCTGCCCAGCCCCACGAAGTCCACCCAACCGGCACGGACCACCGCCTGCGCCACCTGCGGCAGCCACTCCTGGAAGTAGGTGTAGGCGGTGCCGACCATGGGGATGCCGGTGATCTTTTCGCGCACCTGTCGCACCGCTTGAATCTGTCGCACGCAGCCCACGAGCGGGTCCTCCGGCGGCTGGTATCCATCGCTGGGCGGGAAGAACGCGGGCCGCTGGATGTGCGGGTTGTAGTAGGGCGAGCCTGCGGAGAGGTTGAGCAGTTCGATCTTCAGTTCGTCGCGCATCATCGTGAGCAGTCGCAGCGGCTCGGTGAGGTCCAGTTGCAGCGGATCATCGCGCCGGCAGCCGAACCCGGGGTACGGGCCCAGCTTCTTCACGTCGTAGGCGTCGGGCACGCCGGGGCCGAGCTTCCCGTCGCTGGCGCGGGTCGGGTCGGGATGGTGCGGGGGCATGTCAAAGAGCGAGAGTCTTACGCCGACCATCAAGCCGGGACAGGCGGCGCGAATGCCCTGCACAATTTCGCGCAGGAAACGTGTGCGTCCGTGGAAGTCGCCGCCGAACGGGCCGGGGCGGGAGTAGGCCGAGAGGAACTCGTGGCCGAGGTACCCGTGGCAGTGCTTGACGTCCACGAACTGGAACCCGATGGCGTGCGCCATCTTCGCCGCGGTGACGTAGTCGTCGATGAGTCTGCGGATGTCGTCGTCGGTAAGCAGGACAGAATCGTCATCGGGGGCGATGTGGAACTTCGCGTCCAGCAGCGGGTGGTGATAGACGATGCGGGGTTCGAGCTTTTTCTTGTCGCGAGGACGACAGAAACGCCCGGAGTGCGTGAGTTGCAGGCCCAGGAGCAGGTCGTCGGTGCTGCCGGGGCCGAAGCGCTGGCGATGAGCCTCGACCAGCGTGCGATGCAGCGCCCGCATCGGCTCAACGTTCTCGGGTCGGTAGTAAAGCTGATTCGGATTGGCGCGGCCGTCGGGCTGAACCGCGAAGGCTTCGCCGCCCCAGATGAGCTTGGCGCCGCTTAGGCCGAATCGCTCCCACCGCCGCGTGGTGTGCTCGCTGGGTTTCCCGTCCGTCGTGCCGTCCCAGCCCTCCATCGGGTGGATGCACCAGCGATTGCCCACGGTGAAACTGCCTACGCGGCAAGGCTGCGCCAGTGGCGAACCCTCCGCGGCGCCAAGCGCCTTCTCGTCCACCGGCAGGTCGAGCCGCAATTGCGACAGATACGCCCGGAAACTCGCAAGATCCTTGAGGTGGCCCACACGCTTAAAGCTCTGTTCCATGACCGACATCTTACGGCAAAAGTGGCCCACATCTTCGCGCCCGGCGCCATCACCCCACGTCTGAGGTGTTACCATGACCGTCCCCCCATGGGTTCGGCGATCCTCGACCAACTCGACACCTTCGGCCCGCACCGGTGCGACGTGCTCACCTACGAGCAGGCGTGCGACTACACCCGTCGGCTGGCCAAGTCCCACTACGAAAACTTCAGCGTCGTGAGCTGGATGCTCCCCCGCAGGCTGCGCGACGATTTCCGACACGTCTATTCCTTCTGCCGCTGGGCGGACGACCTGGGCGACGAGACCGGCGACCCCCGGAAATCCTTGGCGTTGCTCGCGTGGTGGCGGAGCGAGTTGGACGCCTGTTACGCGGGCACGCCAAGGCATCCCGTGTTCGTGGCGCTGCGCCCGACGGTGGAGCGACACGACATCCCGCGCAAGCCCTTCGACGATCTGATCGATGCTTTCGTGCAGGACCAGAACCTCACACGCTACGACACCTGGGCGCAGGTGCTCGACTACTGCACGCGCAGCGCCAACCCGGTGGGCCGACTCGTGCTCTACCTCTGCGGTTATCGCGACGAACAACGGCAACAACTCAGCGACGCCACCTGCACGGCGCTGCAACTGGCGAACTTCTGGCAGGACGTGCGCCGCGACATCGTCCAGCGCAACCGCGTCTACCTGCCGCGCGAGATCGCCTCGAAGCACGCGCTGGACCTCGAGACGATGGTCAAAGCGGTGCAGCTGGAGGAGGGATCGTTGCGGCAAGGAGAGGTGCGCTGCCCCGCGTGCCCGCCCAGCGCGGGGATCACCGCGATCCTGCCGGCCTATCGCGCCGCGGTGAAGGAGGCGGTGGACCGCACCTGGCCGCTCTTTGTGAAGGGGCGCGAGCTTTGGCCCACGGTGGAGCCGGCGGTCCGCGTGGATATCGAGCTCTTCTCCCGAGGCGGGGAAGCGATCCTGCGCATGATCGAGCGCTTGAACCACGATACGCTGCGGACACGCCCGAGCCTGTCGCGCGGCGCGAAGCTGGCGCTGATGCTGCGTGCGATCGCCCGCAAGCTTCTGCACGGTGGCGCGGTCGGAGGCGGGGCGTGAGACACGAGGAACTGATCGCCGCGTCCTACGAGGCCTGCCGCCGCGTCGCTCGCAAGCGTGCCCGGAACTTCTACTACGGGATGAAACTCACGCCGCAGCCGCGACGCGGGGCGCTCTACGCGGTCTACGCCTTCATGCGCGCCTGCGATGACCTGGCGGACGAAGCGGCGCGCGGCGGCGGAGCCCAGGCCGGCCTGAAGCGCATCGAAGAGTTCCGCGCCCTGACCCACGCGGTGCTGCGCGGCGAGCAGCTTCCGCCGGGCGAAGCCTTCTGGCCGGCGTTCCGCGACGTGCTCTGCACCTACCCCATCGACATCCGGCTGCTCGACGCCATGCTCGACGGGCAGCGCGACGACCTGACCAAGCATCGCTACGCCAGCGTCGCGGAGCTGGAGGAGTACTGCTACAAGGTGGCGGGCGTGGTGGGGCTGGTCTGCGTGAGCGTGTGGGGATGCACGCAGCCGCAGCGGGCGGGGGAGCTGGCGGTCCGTCGCGGGCTGGCGCTGCAACTGACCAACATCACGCGCGACCTGCTCGAAGACGCGCGGCGGGATCGCCTGTACCTGCCCTTGGAGGTGCTGCGCGGCGCGCACCTCGACGAGGCGACTTTCCTTGAGATGACCCTCCTCAACCGTCCCGACGCGCGCTGGGACCAGGCGGTGGCGTGGGCAATCGAGCACGCGCAGCGCGCTTACCGCGACTGCGAACCGCTCGACGACTTGATCGATCCGGCCTGCCGCGGCACGAGCTGGGCGCTGATGAGCATCTACCGCCGACTGCTGGAGAAGATCGCGCTGAACCCCCGAAGCGTGCTCGGCAAGCGCGTGCGGCTGAGCAGCTACCGCAAAGCATGGATCGCCCTGCGAGGAGCACGCCTGTCCCGATGACCGCCCCCGGACGTTTATCGAGCGCGATCGTGGTGGGCGGTGGACTCGCCGGCATCGCCGCGGCGGTGAAGCTCGCCGACGCGGGGCTTGCCGTGACGCTGGTGGAGACGCGGCCGCGCTTGGGCGGTCGCGCCACGAGCTTCGACGACCCCGCCACCGGACAGACGCTGGACAACTGCCAGCACGTGCTGCTGGGCTGCTGCACCAACCTGATGCACCTGTACCGTCGGCTGGGCGTGTCGGACCTGATCCACTGGCACCGGCGGGTTTTTTTCGCCGACGCCAAGGGGAATCTGGACACGCTCGAGGCGGACGATCTTCCCGCGCCGCTGCACATGACGCGCGGGCTGCTGGCGTTCAAGTCGCTGGCGTGGAGCGACAAGCTCGCCATCGCGCGGGGGATGGCGGCGATGATGAGGCTAAGCCGCAAGCGGCAGGAGGAGCTGGACCGTGTCTCGTTCGAGGATTGGCTGGTCGCGCACGGGCAGCCGCGGCGCACCATCGATCGCTTCTGGGCGTTGATCGCCGTCAGCGCCATCAACGAGCTGCCCCGTCGCATGGCGGCGTGGCACGCGATACAGGTCTTTCGCGAAGGATTTCTCGCGCATCAGGACGCCTACGTCATGGGGCTTTCCTCGGTCCCGCTGGTGCGACTGTACGACGCTGCCGAGACGGTGCTGTCCGCTTCAGCCGGCAAGGCGGTGCTCGGCTGCGGGGCCCAGAAGTTCGAGTTCGATGGCCGCCGCGTCACGCACCTTCGCACCACGCGCGACGAAGTCATCACCGGCGATCACTTCGTCGGCGCCGTCCCGTTCGACCGGTTGGCCAAGCTCTGCGACCCCTCGCTCCGCGGCGCCGACGAACGCCTGCAACGCCTGGACGAGTTCGAGGTCTCGCCCATCATCGGCATCCACCTGCAACTGGAGCGCGACGACGGGCAGCCGGTGATGGACCTGCCGCACCTGGTGCTCATGGACAGTCCGTTGCAGTGGGTGTTCAACAAGGGGCGGGGGCATCTGCACGGCGTGATCTCCGCGGCGCACGAGTTCGTGGAGCAACCCGCGGAGCAGCTCACCGCGCTGGCGTTGCGGGAGATTCGCAGGCACATTCCCTCGGCAAGGCGGGCGACGCTGACGCACAGCCGCGTGGTGAAGGAGAAGCGTGCCACCTTCAGCGCCGCCCCCGGAAGCGCTGCGCTAAGACCCGGGCCTCGAGGCGCGGTGAGGAATCTCTACCTCGCCGGAGACTGGTGCGCCAGCGGCTGGCCCGCGACGATGGAGGGGGCGGTGCGCAGCGGATATCTGGCGGCCCACGCGCTGCTCGAAGATTGCGGTTGGGCACAGGGCCCGGCGCTCGAGCCGGACCTCCCGCCGGCCGGATTGAGTTCGTGGATGCTGGCGTGGTAAGGGTTATAGTGGTGAGACATGATGATTTACGCGGGGATCGACGAGGCGGGGTACGGGCCGATGTTCGGTCCGCTGCTCGTGGGCCGGTCGGTGTTCGAGATCGCCAACCACAGCGGCGACCTGGCGTGCCCGGACCTGTGGGCGAGGCTGCACACCGCGGTGAGCCGGGATATCGCCAGGCGTCGCGGCCGCGTGGTGGTGAACGACTCGAAGAAGGTGCACACGTCCTCGGCGGGCATCGCGCACCTGGAGCGAGGCGTGCTCTCGTTCTTGGCGGCGAGCGGGTCGCAGGTCGCCAGCGTGGATCGGCTGCTCGAGGCGTTGGGCGAGACCTGTCACCGCGAGCTCGATGCGCTGCCGTGGTACGCCCCGACGAGCGATCGCCCCTGGGAGCCGCTGCCGCGCGCCTGCACGGTGGGCGAGCTGGCGATCGGGCGGAGCATGATCGCGGCGGCGTCGGGCGAGTCGGGCGTGCGGACGCTGGAGATGGGCGTCGCGGTGGTGTTCGAGGATCGCTTTAACCGCATGGTCGCCGCCACGCGTTCCAAAGCCTCGACGAGTTTCACGTTCGTGGCGGGCCACCTGCTGCACGTCTGGCAACGCTACGGCGAGCACGCCCCGGTGGTCGCGGTCGATCGGCAGTCCGGACGCACGCACTACCGCGAACTGCTGGCGATCAATTTCCCCGAAGCGCAGCTGCAGGTGCTCGAAGAGACGGAGCAGATCAGCAGCTACCGCATCCTCGCCCCGCGCGGGGGCCGATCGATGACGGTGCACTTCCAGACGGAAGCCGAGTCGTCGCACCTGCCGGTGGCGCTGGCGAGCATGACGGCGAAGTACGTGCGCGAGTTGCTGATGGCGCGCTTCCAGGCGTGGTTCGCCCGGCACGCGCCGCAGGTGCGCCCCACCGCGGGCTACGCCTCGGACGCCAAGCGCTTCTGGCGCGAGATCGAACCGCTGCTGCCGGGCTTGCGCATCGAGCCTGGCCGCCTGCTTCGGATCAGTTGATGAGCCGCCGATGGACGCCGATGAACGCCGAAAAGACGGAAATACACGCCTTTTTATCGGCGTTGATCGGCGTCCATCGGCGGCTGGTTTGGATCGCTGATCCAGACTTTCCCCGCCTCGATTTTCACTTCGTAACGTGTCACCGCGTAAGCGGGGTTGTCCGGGCAACGACCGTCGTTGAGTGAGAAGGGCCAGCCGTGCCACGGGCAGACGGCGCAGAGGGACGCCTCATCCACGCGGCCGGCGGAGAGCGACCCTCCCGCGTGCGGGCAGGCGTCGTCGATCACGCGCACCGAGCCGTCGCTCAAACGAAACACCGCCAGCGCGCGGCCCTGATGCACGACGTAGCGGCCCGCCCCCGGCAATAGGTCAGTGGCATCGCAGATCGAGCGCCATGGTGCGGGATCTTTCACGCCTGGGAGGCCTGGACGAACTGGCGGTAGAGGCCGGCGTAGACGCCGTTGTTGCACAGCAGGTCCAGGTGCGAGCCGCGCTCCACGATGCGGCCGTGGTCAAGCACGAGGATCAGGTCGGCCTGTCGGATGGTGGAGAGTCGGTGCGCCACGACGAAGCTTGTGCGGCCCATGAGCAGTCGCGCCAGGGCGGTCTGCACGCGGACCTCGGTGAGGGTGTCGACGCTGCTGGTGGCCTCGTCGAGGATCATGATGCGTGGGTCGGCGAGCATGGCGCGGGTGAAGCAGACGAGCTGCCGCTGGCCCAGCGACAGTCCGGTGCCGCGTTCGCCCACGACGGTGGCCCAGCCCTGGGGCAGCGACTCCATCACGTCCAGCACGTCCAGCCGCCGGGCGGCTTCGATGACCTCCTGGTCGGTGGCGGTGGGGCGACCGACGCGGATGTTGTCCATGACGGTGCCGGTGAAGAGGAAGTTGACCTGTAGCACGATGCCCATCTGCCGGTGGAGCCCGTCGCTGCGGAGGCTGAGGATGTCGTGGTCGTCGATGAGCAGCTGCCCGGAGGTGGGGACGTAGAACTTGGCGATGAGATTGATGATGGAGGTTTTGCCGCTGCCGGTGTGCCCGACGAGGGCGATGGTCTGGCCGGGCTGGGCGGTGAAGGTGACGTGGTGGAGCACGGGCTTGCCGGTCTCGTACTCGAAGCCCAGGTCGCGGAACTCGACGCGGCCGCGCAACGGCGGGGGATCGAAGGCGTCGGGGGCGTCGACGAACTCGGGCTCGCGGTCGAGCAGGGCGAAGACGCGTTCGGCGCCGGCCATGGAGTTGACGGCGGTGGTGTAGGTCGAGCCCAGCGCCCCGATGGGCCCCAGCACGTTGTTGACCAGGAAGTAGAAGAGGATCAGGTCCGACACCGAGGCGTGAATCTCCGGGGCGAGGATGCGGTATCCGCCCACCGCGAGGATCAGCGCCACGACGACGGCGTTGAGCATCTCGAGCACGGGGTTGAAGGTGCCCGAGGCCCTGGCGGTGGCCATGTTGTAGTCCTCGTGGTCGCGGACGAGCGTGTTCCACAAGCGGGCGTTGCGGTCCTGACGGACGAAGCCCTGCGTGACCCGGATGCCGGTGACGGTCTCGGCGAGGTTGGTGGTCAGTCGGCTGAAGCTCTCGAGGTTCTCGCGGTGCGCCTTGACCATCCGCGCCTTGAAGTAGGTGTAGGTGAGGTAGTACGCCGGCGCGGTGCAGGCCACGACCAGGAAGAGCGCCCCGTCGGTGAAGGCCATGATGACCAGCGCCACGACGATCTGGCCCAGCGCCACGACGGACATGAACACCGCGTCCTGCACGCCCTGGCGCACGGATTCGGAGTCGGAGGTGACACGGCTGATGATGCGACCGAGCTTGGTGCGGGTGAAGAAGCTCATGTTGAGCGTCTGGAGCTTGCCGAAGATGTCCGAGCGCAGGTCGTGGACGATGCCCTCGCCCAGGGTCATCGCCAGCAGGCTGCGGTAGTAGAGCGTGCCCTGGGTGAAGAGCGCCATCGCGATGTACACGAGCGTGGCCAGGAAGAGCCCGGGCAGATCGCCGGTGGTGATCGGACCGTTGATCACCGCGGTGAAGGCCCACTCCACCAGGGGAAGCTGGATCGATCGCACCACCACCAGCACCAGCAGTGTCACGAATATGCCGCGGTACGCGGTGGCGTAGGCGAGCATCCGGCGATAGAGCGACCAGCTCAGGGGCCGATGCTCCAGCTCGGCCTCCGGGTCGCGACGGATCTGCGCCAGCACGGTCAGCGGCTTGATCGTGGCGCTCATGGCAGCAGCTCCTCCTCGAGCAGCGGGGTGTCCGCCAGGCCCGCCGAGAAGCTCACCGCCTGGATGATGCGTCGGCTCTCGCGGTCGGCCACCTGCATCTGCGCCACCCTGGCGTAGTGCCCGTCGGCGGCCATGAGCTGCTCGTGCGTGCCTCGCTGGACGATCCGGCCGTGGTCCATCACCAGCACCAGGTCCGCCCGGCGGAGCGTGGAAAGCCGGTGCGCCACCACGAAGGTCGTCCTGCCCTTCATGGCGTTGTCCATCGCGGCGAGGATCTCGCCCTCGGTCTCCGGGTCCACCGCCGAGAGCGCGTCGTCGAGGATCAGCAGGGCCGGCTCCAGCAGCACGGCCCGTGCGATGGCCAAGCGCTGCCGCTGCCCGCCCGAGAGCGTGGCGCCGTGCTCGCCGATCACCGTGTCGTAACGAAGCGGAAGCTGCTCGATGAACTCGTGAGCCGCGGCCACCTGCGCCGCCTTTCGGATCACTTCCGGGGGGGCGTCGGGGTGGCCAAAGGCGATGTTCGACGACACCGTGTTGCTGAAGAGGAAGTTCTCCTGGAAGACGATGCCCACGCTGCGGCGCAGGTCGTCCAGCGCCAGGCGACGCAGGTCCACGCCGTCGAGCAGGACGCGCCCCGCGGTGGGGTCATAGAAGCGTGGCAGCAGCGACAGCAGCGTGCTCTTGCCCGACCCGGTGGCGCCGAGGATCGCCACGCACTGCCCCGGCTGCACCTCGAAACTCACGCCGTGAAGCACCTCTTTGCCCGGGGTGTAGGCGAAGCTCACGTCCTCGAACACCACGTGCCCGCGCGGTTTGGGCAGGCGCACCGCCTGCGACTGCGGCGGGCTGGCGATCTCGATGGGCGTGTGCAGCACTTCGTAGACGCGCCCGGCGCAGGTCAGGCTGCTCTGGAGCGTGTTGGCGATGTTCGCCAGCGCCGCCACCTGCTGCGAGAAGGTGTTCAGCAGCGAGGCGAAGACGATGAGCTGGCCCACGGTCAGCGGCGGGTGCGGGTCGCCGTGGTGCGTCACGATGACGTAGCCCCCGCCCAGCAGCACGATGACCAGGTTCACCTGCAGCAGCACGTGGACCAGGACGTTGTAGAGGGCGGTCCTGCGGAAGAGCCAGCGCTGCTGAATCCGCAGCGCGTCGTTGGCCTTGCGGAACCGCTCGGTCTCGTGTCGCTCGAGAGCGAAGCCCTTGACCACGTGCTGGCCCTGAACGTTCTCCGACAGGCGCAGCACCATCTGGTCGAAGAGCCTGCGGTTCTTCTCGTACGCCGGCCGGACCTTCCGGGCGTACACGACCGAGGCGATCAGCAGCAGCGGCGTAGCGCCCAGGCTCACCCAGGTCAGCCAGGCGTTGATCGAAAGCATGTAGGCGAAATAGACCACCAGCGTCAGCAGCAGCATGAAGAACTGGATCACCGCGTACTCGCTGAAGGTCGCCACCGCGGAGACGTCGGTGGTGGCGCGGTTGATCAGCGTGCCGGACTGGTGGGCGTCGAAGAAGCGGAACGACAGCCGCTGCAGCTTGTCGTAGACCACCGTGCGCAGCTCGGTGAGCACGACCTGGACCAGCCGGGTCTGCGCCATGGCATTGGCGAAGCGGAGCAGGCAGCGCATCGCCGCCAGCGCCAGCACCGCCCCGGCGATCGCCAGCACCACGGTGAAGGGCGACCAAGACACCGGCGGCGTCCAGCCCCCGGGCCAGCGCGGCTGCGGAGCGCGGGCGCCCTCGACCGAGAACCGCAGGTAGTCCAGCCCCAGCCCGGTCAGGCTAAGCCCGCTCAGCGCCAGCAGCAGCAACGTCAGCTGCAGCAGAAACACCCCCACGCAGCGTCGCGGGTGCGCCAGCGCCTGCCGCGCCATCCATTTGATCAACGTCCAGTTGGGCGCAACGCGACGACTGCTCCCCTCCTGATCGTCGGAGTCGCCCGCCATCAACGAAGCCCGCAGCGAACTTGCCCCTCGCGGCGCCATGATGGACA
This sequence comes from uncultured Phycisphaera sp., assembly GCA_964496285.1. Taxonomy (GTDB): domain Bacteria; phylum Planctomycetota; class Phycisphaerae; order Phycisphaerales; family Phycisphaeraceae; genus CAZBXW01. The sequence goes on along the minus strand of CAZBXW010000001.1, from coordinate 342,876 downwards.
AGAGTCTACCAACGCCCGTGAGGATCGGAGCCGGGCTGTCCACAGCCCGGTGACCGCGCTGCAAATGATGCTTTTGCAGAGGCCCCCACACCGGGCAGAGACCCGCCCGGCTCGGCGGGACAGGCCGGTTCGAATCAACGAGTTGCCAGGCTCGCGCGTTTGTCGAGGTAAGCACGCACGGTGGCGACCACGGTGCCGTGGCTCCAGGTCAGCGGAGAGACCGAGAGCGGAGCGTTGGTGGTGGGGTGGACCTGTTCCGCCAGGACGCCCGAGGGCAGGGCGTGGCGGGCGGTCCACTGCAGGATGGGCAGAGCAGCGGAAAGCTCCTGGAGGGTGGTGGCGCGGTCGATGTGCCACTGCGCGATCCAGAGGGTGCAGATGAACCAGGGATTGCCCGGGACGGCGTGGAGGTCTTCGCTGCGTCGCTGGTAGTGGTCCGCCTCGTAGCGCGCCAGACCCCCGACCTGGGTCTTGACCCACAGCCGTTCGAGCATCGCGTGCATGGTCTTCTCGACCTTCTCGTCGCGCACGGGCAGCAGTCCAAAGGCGAAGACGCCGTAGAGCGATGAGTCGATGGTGGCGTCGAACTCGAACTGGGTGGCGGTGGCGTCGTCGTTCATGCGACGCGGGGCGCGGTTGGCGAGGACCTCGGCCATCAGTCGCGCCGTGCGGGCGTGGTCCAGCGGGACGATCCTGCGATAGAAGCGCTGGTGCGAGGCGGACCAGAAATGCTCGACGAAGGCCTGACGCACCTCCTCCGCGGCGCGTTCGTAGAGCTTGCTGCGACGCTGATCGCCGAAACACTGGGCGAAGTGCCCCGCCGCGACCAGCCCGCCGTACACCGTGGCCACGGTGTAGGCGTGCACGCCCCAGCAATCCTCCCACAGGTTGTACGAGGGCAGGGGCAGCTTCGTCACCGGATCGCGGAAGCGAACGAGGAAGTCCGCCGCGGGCGTGATCAGGTGAAGCCAGAGCTGGCGGACGTATTCGATGTCGCGGTAGCGCGCGTAGTGCCGCCAGAGCGCCCAGACGACCAGGGCGGTCTCGTCCTCCTGGATGGGCAACTGCGGATTGCCCAGGCTCACCCAGGGGTGCCAGCTCGACGCCAGGCTTCCGTCGGCGTTGTACTTGTGCAGGAAGCAGCCGTGCTCCGTGATGATCCTGGAGCAGAAGGTGAAGAAAGTCTTGGCGACATCGGGGAAGCCCGCGTCGTCCAGCGCCGCCGCCACCAGCGCCCCGTCGCGTGGCCAGAGGTAGCTGTAGGTGTCGCGGGAGAACTGCATGATGTCCGAATCGTTGGCGGCGATGATCGCTCCGCCGTTGTCGATCTGCGTGCGCAGCACCAGCAGGGACCGCTCGTAGAGTTCGACGATCTCCGCCGGGAGCGGGGGCGAGCCGTCGCTGTCGGAGTCGATCGTCCTTCCCGCGTCGAGCCAGAGTCGCCAGTAGGCGCGGGTGCGGTCGATCACCGCCTCGGGCCCGTCGCGGTGCAGGAAGCGGTGCAGCTCCCGCAGGTCGCGGTAGCTGTGGCCCGCGCCGATGACCATGTGCACCACCCGCCGCGCTTCGGGCGTCCCCGCCGCCCCCAACTGCATCGCCAGCATCATCGTCGAGTCCACCGCGCCCTGGGCGATGGAGTTATTGCCCAGGCGTCCGTCCTCCGCGTCGCGCCAGGTGCCCTCAGCCCCGTTGAACCCCGCGGTCCCCGTGGCGTACTCGTCCATCCGCTGATCGCCCTCGCTGTACCAGCAGGTCATCAGGTATCGGCTCTGACGGTAGTGGATCAGGCAGCGCAGCCTCGGGTCGAAGTACGCCGTGTCGCCCACCTTCGACCCGTACATCAGAAAGTCGTTGTGGTGGAAGAGATGAACGTCGCGCTGCTCGGGCAGAAGATTCGCCACCTCGATCCGCCGCACCAGCACCGGACGATGGAAGTCCACCACGTCGGTGCATCGAAGCTCGAGCTTCAGGAGCGGATGATGCAGGCGCACGTTGGTCGCCAGGGTGCGTGGGTGGTAGGCCAGGCTCACCTGCCAGCCGTTGTCGCTCCAGAAGAGCCGGTGACGCCGCCGCTCAGCGACGTTCGTCGGATCGCGCGGGATCGTGGTCCACACGCCAAAGCGACACGGCCCGCCCCCGGCGTGGTTCTCCAGGCCCACGTGCGGGAAATACAGGTCGCGCACCTGGTAGTGATGATCGAAGGTCACGAGCATCTGCCCGTTCCCCACCGGGATATCGCGCGGCATAACAACCTCCGAGGGTCCACACCACCCCAAACACTCGGGAGAAAACTACCATATCCGCCTCTGGCCCCACAACGCCGCGACGCCTAGAATGACACCCAGGGAGGCCCGCACCATGGCTCTGTACAACTTCCACCGCGTGCTGATCACCTGCGCCGTGCTCTTTAACGTCTTCTTCGCGCTCTGGTCGGTCCGGCAGTGGAACGCCACGGGCCTGAGTGTCAATCTCCTGATGGCCGGCGGGTTCTGTGCCGTCACCGCGCTGCTCGTGGCCTACCTCATCCACTTCAACCGCGTCATGATGGTGCAGCGTCCGGTGGCGCGCCTGGCCGCCCCGCCTACGGACCGTGCCGTGTCATGAGCGACCGTCTGGCGCAGCTGCTCCAACTCCACGCCGCCGACCCCCACGACGCCTTCGTGTGCTACGGCATCGCGCTGGAGCACACCAAGGCCAGCCGCTTCGAAGAGGCGCTCCACTGGTTCGACAAGACGCTCGCCGCCGACCCGCACTACTGCTACGCCTACTTCCACAAAGCCAAGGCCTTCTCCGAGATGGGCGAGGAGGACCAGGCGCGCGCCACGCTGCGCACCGGCATCGCCGCCGCCCACGCCGCCGCCACCCCCGACGCCGCCCACGCCGCCAGCGAGATGACCACCCTGCTCGAGTCCCTGGGATAACCGCGGCGATCCGAGGCACATCACGCCAGGGCCGGCAGCGCCGCGACAAGCCGATCGATCTGCTCGAACGTGTTGTAGAAGTGCGGGCTGGCGCGCAGCCGACCCTCACGCACCACGATGACGATCCCGCGCTTCTCCAGCGCCTGCACGATCGTTCGCAACTCCGCCGGCCCCTTGCCCGCCGCTGCGGGCTCGAACGAGACGATGCCGCTCTTGTGCCGCGCGGGCTTCCGCGGACTGGCCACACGATAGCCCCGCGCCTCAAGCCCATCGCAGAGATGGTCCGTCAGCGCCTCGACCCGTCGCCACACCGTCTCGATGCCGATGCCCAGCAGCAGCTCCATGCTCGCCCCCAGCGCGAGCATCCCGGCGATGTTGTAGCTGCCCGGCTCGAACCGCCTCGCGTCGGGCAGGAACTCGAACTGATAGTCCCCGTAGTCGCTGGCGTTGACCATGTTCATCCAGCCCACCACGTTCGGGTGCAGCGCCTCGCACAACTCGGCGCGACAGTAGAACACGCCGCAACCCTCCGGGGCGAGCAGCCACTTGTGACCGTCCGCCGCCAGGAAGTCCACGCCCATCGCCCTGACGTCCACCGGCAGCACGCCCAGACTCTGGATCGCGTCCAGGCACAGATAGGCCCCGGCCTGATGCGCCACCGCACCGATTCCCCGCGGGTCGATGCGAAAACCGTTGGCGTACTGCGCGTGCGAGAGCGAGACCACCCGCGTGCGATTGGTGATCGCCTCGATCACGTCCTCCTCGTCGATGCGACCGTCGGGCAGCGGCGCCACCTCGATCAGCTCCACGCCCAGGCGTTTGAGGTCCTCCCACGGGTACCGGTTCGCGGGGTACTCCACGCTCGAGATGACCACGTTGTCGCCGGGCTTCCAACTCAGACCTTTGGCCACCAGCGACAGGCCCGAGGAAGTGTTGGGCACCAAGGCGATCTCGTTCCAGGACGCCGCGTTGATCATCGCCGCCGCTCGCGCTTTGACCTCGCGCACCGCCGGGTACCAGCCCGAATCGACGTAGGCCCTGCGCTGCGCCTGGTCCGCGAAGCGGCGCAGCGCCTCGCCCGCCGGGGCGCAGATCGGCGCCACCCCGGCGTGGTTGAAAAAGTCCAACTCCGCGCGGATCGGAAACAGCCTGGCCAGCGCCTCGTCGTCCATGGTTGCCCGGAATAGACTACCGCATCATGCCACACTCGCTTTGCGCGGCGCTGCTGCTGAGCCTGGCCCCCTGGACCGCCGCTTTGGCGCACGACGAACCGGGCTCGACGTTCGAGCCTGTGGAGCTCTCGCCGGCGGTGCGCGCCGCGATCGACGATCCGCTGCTGGACGAAGCGTCGCGACGCCGCCTGGCGATCTTCCACGGCCAGGACTCGGCGGTGCCCGCCGAAGCGCTCGACGCCGCCGACCGCGCCGCCGTGGCGCTGGCGCAAGGCCGATGGTCCGACGCCGAGCTGTCCGACCCCGCCGCGCCGCTTCTGCTCCGCGCCCGCGCCGCTCTGCGCCGCGGCGAACCGCAGGTCGCGGCGGAACTGCTGCACGCCGAGCAGTCCCTGCCCGCCGTGGTGCTCTGTGCCGCCGCCCTCGAGCAGTTGGGGCAGTACCCCAAGGCGCTGGCACGACTGCTGCCACTGCGCGACCGACTGCAAGCGGAGAAGCTCAGCGACCCCGCCGACCTCGTGGCCGCGGGCCAGGCGGTCCTCCTGCTGGCGCTCCTCCAGGGCCGACCCGCCGAGGACTACCACCTGGCGCTGTCGCTCTTCACCAAGGCGCACGACGAGGCCGACCGCTTCCACTGGCCGGCGCTGCTGGCCGAGGCGCAGCTCCTGGCGGACAAGGGCAACCGCAACCAGGCGGCGCAGGCGCTGCAACAGGCGCTGACGCTCAACCCCAACGCCGCCGAGGCCTGGCACCTCCTGGGTCAACTCAACGCCTGGAGCTTCAACTTCGCCGCCGCCGACCACTGCGCCCAACGCCTGCGCGAGATCCACAGCGCGCACCCGCTGGCGGACCTGCTCGACGCCGAATCTTTCCTGATGCAAAAGGACGCTGCCTCCGCCCGCGCCGTGATCGACCCCGCGCTCTCCCGCTGGCCTGCGCAACGGGACCTGCTGGCGCTCAGCGCCGCCGCCTACGCCCTGGCGCAGGACGCGCAACTGGAGCTGACCCTGACACGCTTCGACGAGCTCTCCCCGGGCAGCGCCCAAGCCTACTTCACCGTCGGCCGCGTCCTGTCGCTCGCCCGGCAGTACGCGCGGTCGGGCCAGGCGCTGCGTGAAGCGGTGCGTCGCCAACCCAACTGGCCCGCGCCGCAGGCGGAACTGGGCCTGATGCTCATGCAGTGGGGACGGGAGGACGAGGCCCGCCGCGTGCTCGCCGCCGCCGCGGCGCTCGACCCCTTCAACACCCGCACCGCCAATCAGCTTCGCCTGGTCGAGAAACTGGCGACCTATCCCCGCATCGAGACCGAGCACTTCACCATCCGCCACGCCCCGGGCATCGACGCCGTGCTGGCCAGCGACATGGCACAACAGCTCGACGCCATGTACCGCGAGGTGACCGACGTCTTCGGCCACCGCCCACGCCAGCGCACCCTGATCGAACTCATGCCCGACGAGGAGCACTTCGCCGTTCGCATCACTGGCACGCCCGAGCTCTGGACCATCGCCGCCGCCACCGGCGACGTCATCGCCCTAACCCCGCCGCGCTTCGGCGTCAAGCAGCACGGCTCCTTCGACTGGTACCGCGTCCTGCGCCACGAGTTCGTCCACACCGTCACCCTCGACCAGACCGACAACCGCATCGCGCACTGGTTCACCGAGGCCTGCGCCGTGGCGCAGGAGCCCGGCGGTCGCGACTACGCCACCGCTCAACTGCTCGCCGCCTCGCTCCACGCCGACAAACTCTTCTCGCTCTCGAACATCACCTGGGGTTTCATCCGCCCCAAGAACGAAGCCGAGCGACCGCTCGCCTACGCCCAGGCGCACTGGATGTACGAGTTCATCGCCCAACGCTTCGGGCACGCCGCCATCCTCGAAATGCTCCGCCTCTACCAGCAGGGCATGACCGACCCGCGCGTGGTGGAGCAGGCCACGGACCTGGCCGAATCACTCTTCATGGAGAGCTTCCGGGGTTGGGCGGAGCAGCAGGTGAGATCGTGGGGCCTTGGACCCCACGAGGGCGACCGCGAAGTGCGGCAACTGACGCGACGCGACGCGCCGCCCACGCCCTCGGAGGTGACGAGGCTGCTCGAGCAATTCCCGGATCATCCGGAGCTGCTGCGGCTGCGCGCCACGCACGCGCTGGAAGCGGCGCCGCCCGAGGAGGCGCTGGCCGCCGTGCTGCGCTACGCCGCCACTCGGCCCGTGGACCCGTGGTCGGACAAGGCGGTGGCGCAGCTGGCGCTGACGCTCGGCCGCACCGAGCAGGCGATCGCTTCGCTGCGTGAGCTGGACCGCATGGAGCAGGAGTCGGGCCTCTACGCCGCCGAGCTGGCCAGGCACTTCACCGGCGAGTCCGCGCGCACCGCCATCACCCGCGCCCTGCACCGCGAGCCCTACAACGCCTCCTACCGTGAGCTGGCCGCCGCCATCGAACTCAAGCTCAAAGACGACAAGGCTGCCCTGCGCCATCTGCGCGCCCTGACGCTGCTCGAACCGGAGCGGGCGCTGCACTTCACCCGCCTCGCCGCGCTGCTCCACCGCATGCAACGGACCGACGAAGCCCGCGCCGCCGCCCGCCGCGCCCGCCAACTCGACCCCGCCGCGCCCGTCGAGAAGTTCCTTGCAGACCCGTGACTGCATCCGCAGATTACGCGGAGGCGTTTGCCTCTCACTCGACAGGCGCACCGCGTAGCGATAATCTCCTTGGGCTTTTTTCCAAGGGAGATCTGTCATGTTCGAGAAGATCGCACCCGCTCCGCCCGACGCCATCCTGGGTCTGACCGAGGCCTTCAAGAAGGACCCCAACCCCCGGAAGATCAACCTGGGCGTAGGCATCTACAAGGACGAGGCGGGCAACACGCCCGTGCTCGCTTCGGTCAAAGCCGCGGAGAAGAGGCTCTACGAGACCGAGTCGAGCAAGAACTACCTGCCCATCGAGGGCACGCCGCAGTACGCGTCCGCGGTGCAGGAGCTGCTGCTGGGCCCTGGCCACGAGGCGGTGACCTCCAAACGCAGCGCCACCGCGCAGACGCCCGGCGGCACCGGCGCCCTCCGCGTGGCGGGCGACTTCATCAAAGCCAATCTTCCCGGCGCCACCGTCTGGATGAGCGACCCGACTTGGCCCAACCACCCGCAGATTTTCCAGGCGGCAGGCCTGACCACGAAGACCTACCCCTACTTCGACGCCGCGAACAACACGCTGGCCTTCGACAAGATGCTCGCCGCCTTGAAGCAGCTTCCGGGGGGCGATGTGGTGCTGCTGCATGGCTGCTGCCACAACCCCACCGGGGCTGACCCCACGCCCGAACAGTGGAGACAGATCGCCTCGGTGCTGCGCGAGCGGGGCCTGCTGCCGCTGGTGGACTTCGCCTACCAGGGCTTCGCGGAGGGTCTGCGTCAGGACGCCGCCTGCCTCGAAGCCTTGGTGACCCCCGGAAGCGAACTGCTCATCTGCAGCAGCTTTTCCAAGAACTTCGGCCTGTACAACGAACGCGTGGGCGCGCTGACCGTCGTCAGCCGCGACGCCGGTGCGAGCGAAGTGGTGATGAGCCAGGTCAAGCGCACCATCCGCGCCAACTACTCCAACCCGCCGGCGCACGGCGGAATGGTCGTCGCCGCCGTGCTGGGCGACGCAGCGCTCCGCGCCCAGTGGGAGCGCGAAGTGACCGAGATGCGCGACCGCATCAACGGCATGCGCAAGCTCTTCGTCGCCACTCTCAAAGCCAGGGGCGTCACGAAGGACATGAGTTTCATCGAGCGCCAGCGGGGCATGTTCAGCTTCAGCGGACTGTCGAAGGAGCAAGTCGAGACGCTCAAGACGAGGTTCGCCCTCTACATCGTGGGCTCCGGCCGCATCAGCGTCGCGGGCATGACGAGAGCGAACATGGACCCCCTGTGCGAGGCCATCGCGGCGGTGATGCGGTGATTCGCCCACGCCTGTCCGAGCCGGGCCGAGGACAGCCCGGGCCAGCTCGCGTGGCTTTGCAACCCGAAACACCGGGCTGAGGACAGCCCGGCTCTGAAAGCGCTTCGATCACTTCGGCGCCGCGGCGAGATTCGAGACCACCGGGTCGTACTGGCAGTGCGGGACGCGCGGGATGCGCATGCCGCCGGTCTGGTAGCTGGTGAGTGAGCCGCGGTGCTCCAGGGCGATGACGGTGGCGGGCGAGTCGGGGGTTTTTTCAGGCATGCCGATGAGTTCGAGCCGGTCGCGGACCTGCTTGAAACGGATGGGCCTGCCGGTGGCGACGAAGCGGGCGCGGGTGACCTTGCCGCGCACACCGTTGAGAACCATCCGGGGTCCGAGCCAGGTGGTGCAGTGCATGTAGAGCACGCCCTGGCGTGCGGTGAACGCGCCGCCGGCGGAGGAGTTCCAGTCGAAGTTGGGCGTGGTCATCGCGGGACGCAGGGACTCTTCGTTGCGTTTGACCCAGCGACCGACTTCACGAAGGATGCGCACGCTTTCCGCGGGGATGGAGCCGTCCGGCGCGGGGCCGACGTTGATCGCCAGGTTCCCGCTGACCTTGGCCATGGTGAGCAGGAGGTCGATCACCTGTCGCGGAGATTTCCAGGCGTCGTCGTTAAAGCAATAGCCCCAGTGGTCGTTGAGCGTGAAACAGGCTTCGTTCATGCGGTCGGGCGTGGGAAGCGCGTGTTGCTCGGGCGTGGCGAAGTCCCCCGCAAGGCAGTTGCGGTTGTTGAAGAGGATGTGGGGCTGAAGCTCGCGCACCATGGCGTTGAGTTTCTCCGCCTGCCAGCCCTTGGCGTCGAAAGGCCACCAGCCGTCGTACCACATGACGTCGATCTTGCCGTAGTTCGTCATGAGTTCTCGCACCTGACCGTGGACGTAGGCGATGAAGGCGCGATACTTCGTGCCGCGTGAACCGTTGCGGCGGTAGTCCTCATAGGCTTCGAGTCCCGAGGGATTGCTGTGCCAGTCGTTGAGCGAGAAGTAGAGGGCGATCTTTAGGCCGCGTCGCCGAGCGCTGGTGACGACCTCCGCCACGAGGTCGCGCTTCGGGCCACGCTGCACCGAGGTGTAGTCGGTGAGTTTCGAGTCGAAGAGGCAAAAGCCTTCGTGGTGCTTGGTGGTGAAGATGAGGTACTGAGCGCCCAGGTCCTGCGCAAGTCTGGTGTAGGCATCCGCGGACCACTTGGGGATGGTGAACTGATCGGCGAGCTTCTCATAGACTTCCGGGGCGATACACTCGCGGTTCATCACCCACTCGCCGCGGCCGAGCAGAGAATAGAGGCCCAGGTGGCAGAAGAGACCGATGCGTGCGTCGCGGAACCAGTTCATGCGTGCGGGGGTTTGAGGCATGCGGAGAGAGTATCAGTTTGAGTTTCTAACTACATCGCCCTCTGAATGACTGAATTGAGCCGCCGATGAAAGCCTTGTTTTTAGGGCTGAGTCCGCGTTCATCGGCGGTACTTCTGTGGCTTACTCAGAGGACTCTACGGTTTGTAACCCAAAGGCACGAGGTCAGGTCCAGAGGTCCCTGGGTGTGAGGGACGGAACGATCCGGGGATGAGTACATCCCCTGTTTCAGTGGGGGGCGTTGCGTTGAAGCAGGGCGCCGGCGACGTGGCCACCGAAGCCGGCGGCGAAGAGGGCGTGTGTCTTAAGGGGGTGCGGAGAGCGGGGAGCGGGGAGCGGGAAGATGGGATCGTTGAGCCAAGGCATGGGCGGAAGGCGGTTGGTCTTGGCGATGAGGTAGGCCAGGACGAGCGAGACCAAGCCGCTTGAGCCCAGGGTGTGACCGAGAGCGCCTTTGTGGGCGTAGAGTTGAGGCGCTAAGTCGCGACAGGCGTAGGCGGAGAGTTCGGCTTCGTCGTTGTCCAGCGTGCCGGTGGCGTGGGGGTGGAGGACGTCGATCGCTTTGTCGGTCAGAAGCTGCTGCGCAACACGACGCAACGCGGGCATGGCGGGGTTGGTTCGCACCAGGTCAAAGGCTTCGCAGGCCACAGCGGTATCGACAAGTTCAAACTCGGGATCGTCGCAGCGCTCAAGAAGAAGGGCAGCCCCGACCTCGGCGAGCATGAACCCGTTTCGCGATCGATCCAACGGGCGACCAACGTAGTCACGGTGCGGCGGCAGGACGCCCAGGCGATGGTAGCTGTGGACGAAAGCTGGGAGCAGAGCAGCTTCGCTGGTGAGGACCAGCACGCGCGACGGAGTGGGCTGATTTATCTGACCCAGAAGCATAAGCCGCGCCTGATGAACCGCGGTTAAAGCGGATGCACAGGCGGAAACAGGCGAGTGAACAAAGTCCACACCCAAGCGTTTGCGAAGATGGTGAACGACGTATCCATGCGGACCTAGCACAGCGCAAAGACCTGTTTGATCGTAATTTATGCGATGAATTGCGTTCTCCAAGACATTCATGGCGCCTTTGCTGGCGGAATAGATTGCCTGACCATCTCGAAAATCGCTCTTGGCCATGAACAGCGCTTCTCGTCCCGCACGCTCCGCCAGGTCGATCGACGGGTCGAGTCCTGCGTGTTGCACACAGGCAACGCTTCCGCAGGCGCGAACCACGGTCAAAAGGTCCACGTCAGGCTCAAGGTTGATTCGCCGATCCGCGATGGTTCGCCCTGCCAGCAGACTCCGGAAGGTCTGCCAGGCAGAGAATCCCAGAGGCGACACCATTCCCACGCCGGTGATGGCGATCCGATTGTGCGAGCGACTTGCCACGGGGTTCATGGGGACAAAAAAGGTTCAATCGATCTTAAGACTCACCTACGCACTGGGACACGTCAATTCTCGAAGCCACTTGAGCGTCACAAGTTACGCCAGTGCGGATTTTCATTGCCTTAGGCTGCTCACTTTCCTATAATGATCTCCTGGCGGGGAGGCGAAAGCTCAGGACGGGCGAGGGCTGGCGGCTGACCGCCATTGGAGCCTACCTCCCATGAAGGCAAGGACGCCCCGAGCGATGGCGCGACCCTTCAGCGATCATCGCAGCAAGGGGGAGCCAACATACCGTGCCCTGAGAATCCCTGCGCTCCGTTGAGGCTGGCGGGGTAGTCTAGCCCAACCGGCAAGCATCATGGACAGTCGTTTCCTTACGAGTCAAGGCCAGGAGGTCTTCACCGGCAACGAGTTGCTGGTCAAGGGCGCCTTGGAGACTCAGGGAGGCGTGCATCTCTTGACGGGGTATCCCGGCTCGCCCATTGCGGGGTTTTTTGATGCCTTGGAGTCGATTGCTCCGTTGCTGGACGAGCACGGGGTGGTGGCGAAGCTGGCCAACAACGAGGCGCTGAGCGTGGCGATGGTCAACGGGGCGCAGATGGCCAACTGTCGCGCCATCACCGCCTTCAAATCCGTGGGCCTGCATGTGGCCAGCGACGCTTTGGCGCTAGGCGTCATGTCGCCCACCCGCCTGGACGCGGACGAGTCGCAAGGCGACCCCGCGGCTGCCGGGGGGTCCGGGGGTTCCGGGGGTTCCGGAGGGTTGATCGTCATCGGCGACGACCCGTGGAACGATTCGACGCAGGTGCCCGCCGACTCGCGTTTTCTCTGCGAGCATCTGCGTCTGCCGGTGGTCGAGCCTTGCTGCCCGCAGGAGGTCAAGGACTGGGTGGACCTGAGCTTCAAGATCGGCAGAGCCGGCCGCATCTACATCGGGTACCTCATGACCGTGGCGGTGGCGGACGGCGGGGGCAGCGTCGAGTGTCGCCCCAACCATTTCCCGCGGGTGAACGAGAAGCACAAGCGTTCGCTGAGCTACGAGCGTGACATCGAGCCGCACTTGGAGAACTCGGTGCTGCTGCCGCCGCGGACGAGTCGGCGTGAGGCGGCCACCGAGTCGCGCTTCGAGGCGGTCAAGGCTGAGGCGCGGCGGTTGGGCGTCAACCGCATCCTGCATCGTCCGAACAAGGACGAAGTGGTCCCGATGGGCTTCATCGCCTCGGGCGTTGCTTACGCCTACCTCGCCCACGCCCTGCACGAGCTGGGCCTGACCGGGCGAATCCCCATCCTCAAGCTGGGCATGAGCTACCCGGTGGACGATCTGCTGGTGGTCGAGTTCGCCCGGCACTGCCAGCAGGTGATCGTGGTCGAGGAGCGACGCAGCTTCGTGGAGCGGCAGGTCATCGAGATTCTTTCGCCGCTCAAGCAGAGCGGGGCGATCCACTGCGACGTCTACGGCAAGCGCCTGCCCGCGGGGCTGCCGGGGATACCCTCGCTCTTTGGCTTAAATCCCTCGATCCTCATCGAGCGACTGGTGCCGCTGCTGCGCTCGCACCCCACGCTGCCCCCCGAGTCGATCAACGGCAGGCTCACCGCCGAGCTCGAACGCATCAAGCTCACCGGCAGCTTCAAGGTGGACCTGGCCTCACGCACGCCCTCGTTCTGCCCCGGCTGTCCGCACCGCGATTCGTCGAGTGTGCTGCTCGAACTTCGCCGCGATCTGCTCGACCCGCTCTACATGATGCAGCGGCACAAACGCAAGCCCGTGGACCTCGTGGCGCACGGGGACACCGGCTGCTACACCATGCTCATGTTCGAGCCCAACAAGCCGCTGATGCACAACTACTCGGGCATGGGCCTGGGCGGCGCCACCGGCAGCGGCGTGGACCCCTTCATCGACAACAAGCAGCTCGTCTTCATGGGCGACGGCACCTTCTTCCACTCCGGGCAGGTCGCCATCAGCCACTCGATCAAGGCCGGGCAGGACATCACCTACATCATCCTGGACAACAAGACCACCGCGATGACCGGCCATCAGACGCACCCGGGCGTCGAGCTGGACCTGATGGGTCGGCCCACGTTCGCCCAGGACATCGAACGCATCGTCAAGGCCATGGTCCCGCGCGAGCTCGCCAAGGACGTGCGCATCGTCCGCATCAACCCCGCCGACCGCGACCGCTACCGCAGGCTCATGGAGCAGACCATCCTTGCCCCGGGCGTCAAGGTCGTCATCGCTGACAAGGAGTGCGGCATCACCTTCCATCGCCGCGCCCGCGCCGCGGAACGCAAGCGCGCCAAGGAGGTCGGCTACGTCCCACGCAAGACCTACATGAACGTGGCCACCGAGGTCTGCGAGCACTGCCTGGAATGCACGAACCAGACCGGCTGCCCCGGGCTGACGGTGGTGGACACGGACTACGGCCAGAAGGTGCAGACCGACTTTTCCTGGTGCGTCAACGACGGTGCCTGCCACCGCATCCACGCCTGCCCGAGCTTCGAGGAAGTCACCGTCACGCGCAGGCAACCGCCGCGCATGGGCGACGAGCACGTGAGCCTGGACGACCTGCCCGAGCCGCCGCCGCCGATCCACGCCGGGCAGGACACCTGGCGCTGCTACCTCGCCGGCGTGGGCGGCATGGGCATCGGCCTGTGCACCGCCATCCTCGTCACCGCCGGACACGAGATGGGCTACCAGGTCCAGTTCCTCGACAAGAAGGGCCTGGCCATCCGCAACGGCGGGGTCTTCTCGCAGCTCGTCTACACCCGCAACGGCGCTAAGCCGCAGGCGGCCGGCGCCTCCGACATCCGGCATCCGTCCTCCGACCTTCTCACCACACCCTCGATCCCCTACGGGAAAGCGGACCTCCTGCTGGGCGTGGACATCCTCGAAGCCACCCGTGCCCTGGACCCCGCTCAGCCCTATCGCGTGGCGTCGCCCCAGCGCACCGCCGCCGTCGTCAACACCGCCAAGACGCCCACCATCCTCACCCTCATGGGCAAGGACGATTTCGAGCCCGAGCGACTCGAAGAAACGCTCCGACGCTACACCCAGAGCGAGAACTACTTCGGGTTCAACGTCGGGGACCTGTGCGAACGCGTGCTGGACTCGAAGCTCTACGCCAACATCATGATGCTCGGCATCGCCTACCAGAAGGGCTACCTGCCGCTGCGTTACGAGGCGATCGAGAAGGCCATCCGCACCGTGGCGCGCTCCGAGCAGGAGCGCAACCTGCGCGCCTTCGCCATCGGACGCAAGATCGCGCTGCGACCGGACCTCTTCACCGTCGAGCTCAAGCACGAGTACGAGTCCGCGCGGCAGGCCATGCGCCGCAAGGTCAACACCATCAAGCTCTGGTTCGGCGGGCGACGCGGCGAAAAGATCGCCAAACGCTTCCGCGTCATCATGAAGCAGACCTTCCGCGCCACCCGGGGCCTGCGGGTGGACGACGCCCTGCTGCGCGACGTGATCGTCCGCGCCTACGACTGCCTGATCTGGGGCGGGCCCGACTACGCTCAGCAGTACTGCCGCCGACTCGTCGCCACCTTCTGCGCCGACGATCCGAACCGCAACTTCGCCGTCACCCGCGCCGTGGTCTGGAACCTCGCCAAGGTCATGCTCATCAAGGACGAGGTCTACGTCGCCGCCCAACTGACCAACCCCGAGAAATACAAACGCGACCGCAGACGCTTCAACGTCAACCCCGAACGCGGCGACCGCATCACCTACCGCCACCACAACCGCCCCGAGTTCGACCTGCTGGGCCTGCGCCTCCGCTTCGAGTGGAAGAGCCGCGACTGGCAGCTGCGCCTCATGTCCGGCATGGGCTGGATGCGATCCGTCCTGCCCGGTTGGCACCAGCGCGAACGCGCTTTCCGCGGGTGGTACTCCGACCTCGTGGACCGGTACGTCAAGATCGCCCCGCACGACGACCGCGAGTACCAACGCTGGCTGGCCATCCTCGCCACGCCCGAGCCGGTCACCGGTTTCCGCGAGGTCCGTTATCCCAAGATGCTCGCCGCCCAGCAGCGCGTCGCGCAGCTCCTGACCGCCGACGCTTCCACCTTCGCCCCGCTCGCCCCGCCCACCCCCGACATCGACCGCAACGTCCCGCTGCCCGTCGTCTCGGTTTGACTGGTCCTACAATTTACAGCCATGTCCATCACCTCCACGAGAACCCGCCGCTTCACCCGCGACGAGTACTACCGCATGGCGGACCTGGGCTTCTTCCAAGGCCGCCGCGCCGAACTGATCCGCGGGGAGATCATCGACATGAGTCCCCAGAAGCACCGCCACTTCACCGGCGTCCTCCTTACGCAGTCGGCACTCGAGCGGCTTTTTGGTCCCGCTTGTTGCGTGCGCGTGCAAGGGCCCATCGCTCTGGACGCCGACTCCGAGCCGGAGCCGGACCTCGCGGTGGTCAAGGGTTCGCCTCGTGACTACGCCGACCACCCCACCACTGCGCTACTCGTCGTCGAGATCGCCGACGCCACGCTGCTCTACGACACCACCGACAAGGCCAGCCTCTACGCCCGGCACCACATCACCGACTACTGGGTGCTCGACCTCAACGCCCGTTCGCTGCTCGTGCACCGCGATCCCTCGCCCGACGCCGCCGCCCCCTTCGGCGCGCGCTACGCCAGCGTGACCGCTCACGCCGCCAGCGACAGCGTTTCGCCGCTGGCTGTCCCCGGCGCGATCTGGATCGCCGACCTGCTCCCGTGATCTTCACATCGGCGCGGTAAACTCCCGCCTCCATGCCCTCCACCGCGATCCGTCAATCCGTCCTGGCCGCGGCGCGCCGCGTCGTGGTCAAGCTCGGCACGCAGGTGCTCACCGGGAAGGACGGGTTCCTCGACCTGCCCTACCTCGCGTCCATTGCACACCAGGTCGCCACGCTCCGCGAGCGGGGCTACGAAGTCACCATCGTCTCCAGCGGCGCCATCGGCGCGGGCTGCAGGGAACTCGGCCTGGCCAAACGCCCCACCGACGTCGCCATGCAGCAGGCCGTCGCCGCCGTGGGCCAGCGTCGCCTGATGACTCACATGCACGAGGCCTTCGCCCCGCACCAGCTCAAAGTCGCGCAGCTGCTCCTGACCCGCAGCGACTTCGACGACCGCCTCCGCTACCTCAACATCCGCAACTGCATCGCCCACCTCCACAAGCTCGCCTGCGTCCCGATCGTCAACGAGAACGACACCGTCGCCGTGGACGAGCTGCGCTTCGGCGATAACGACCAGCTCTCGGCCCTGCTCTGCAACGCCCTCAAAGCGCAGGCGCTGATCCTCCTCTCCGTCGTGGACGGACTGCTCGACGAAAAGAACCAGGTCATCGACCTCGTCGCCGACGTCACGAGCGTCACCAGCCTGGTCCGCGCCGAGAAATCCGCGCTGGGCACCGGCGGGGCACGGAGCAAACTCGAGTCCGCGCGCATCGTCACCGAGGCCGGCGAGGCGGTGGTCATCGCCCACGGCCGCGCCCCGGACGTGCTCCTGCGCGTGCTCTGTGGCGAAAAGGTCGGCACCGTCTTCGCCCCGCGCCAGGGCCGACTCGACAGCCGTCAGCGATGGATCGGCCTGACCAAACGCCCCGCCGGCACGCTCACCATCGACGACGGCGCCGTCGCGGCCCTGACGCAGCGCGGCAAGAGCCTGCTGGCCACCGGCGTCACCCAGACCACCGGCCGTTTCGAGGTCGGCGAGGTCCTGCTCGTCCGAGACCTGCGCGGCAGAGAGATCGCCCGCGGCTTGACCAACCACAGCTCCGAAGAGCTGCGCCTGATCATGGGCAAGAAAAGCTCTCAATTCGAGAAGCTCCTGGGCCGCCCCGCCTTCGCCGAGATCATCCACCGCGACAATCTCGTCCTCACGCCCGCCCCGGCCCCCGCCCCCGGATCGCGAGCATAAAGGTGTCAGGATGAATTTTGGTCAGTCGCGGCTTGGCTCGGCGGTCTCGTGCAGGGCGTGGCGGATCATGAAGTCCACCAGGGTCTGGGAGGTGAACCAGTGGGGTTTGAGGTCGTGCCCGCCGCCTGGGATGAGTTCGACGGTGATCGGGCCGCCCAGCTTTTCGTAGCGTTGGGCGAGCAGGGCGGTGTTGTGTTCGTGGGGGACGAGGTGGTCCTTGTCGCCCTGAAGGTGCATGATCGGGACGCGGGCTTTGGCCAAGGGTTCGAGGCGGTCGATGGGGTTGTGCTGCGGGAGCTGGTCCTGGAGTTCTTCGGGGGTGAGGTTGTAGGCGGGGGCGGCTTTCTTCAGGCCCGGCCAACTGGCGAGGTTGCAGACCGGGTAGATGCCCGCGACGGCCCCGACACTCTGGGGGTGCTCCGCGGCCCAATTGTAGAGCATCAGTCCGCCGCGGCTTCGTGCCAGCAGCACGGGCTTGGCGCTGAAGCCTCGACGCGTGGTCAACTCGACGTAGAGTTTCTCGAACGCGGCGCGGCCCTGGGGGTTGCCGTTGGATTCGCCCACGTCGATGCCCGCGATGGCGATGCCCTTGACGAGCAGGCGGTCGAACATCCACTGCTCAGCGTTCCCGGGCAGGTTCTTGCCCAAGGTCGGGGCGTACCAGACCCAGGGCTTGCCCGTCGCGGTCCTGGCGGACTCTGCGGGGGCGAGGATGAACGCGGCGTGCCCGTCGAGCTCGAAGACCTCGCGTGCCCGCGGCGCGTTGGCCTGGCACCAACCCGCCTGGGCAGTGAGCAGAAGTGCCAGGCACAAGATCCACGGGATATGCGTCACCGTCGTCGCTCCTTGGGTGTTCGTCGCTGGATTCAACAGCCATGATAGGCGACGGCGCTCGTTGTTGTTCGTTACTTCACGAGCGTCTTCCAGGGTTCGAAGACGAAGGCGGCGCCCAAGGCGACGAAGGCAAAACCCACCAGCACGTTCCAACGAATCCGCTCCTCCAGGTACGTCGCGGCGAAAACGACGAAGACCGTGAGCGTGATGACCTCCTGGATCGTCTTGAGCTGCGCCGCGGTGAGGCCGGCGTTGTGCCCGAGGCGGTTGGCGGGAACCTGGAAGCAGTACTCGACCAGGGCGATGAGCCAGCTCACCAGGATGACGAGCCACAGGGCGGCCTGCTTGTGCTTGAGATGACCGTACCAGGCGATGGTCATGAAGACGTTCGAGAGAAGCAGGAGCGCAACGGCGGTGATCATGAGGTTCCTCCAGCCGGGATGGGCCTAGCCGCCCATCTGGCTCATGGCGCGATTCCCGTGCGTGCCGTGGACGGTGGGCTTCATCGCCAGGCAGCGTCGCATGAGCTGCGCGATCGCCGCGGTGTCGGGGCGTGGTCGAACCGCGCCGAGCACGCTGACCTCGCCGCCCTCGAACAGGCAGCTGCGCAGCTCCCCCATGGCGGTGAGCCTTAGGCGATTGCACGATTCGCAGAAGGGCTGGCTCATGGCGCTGATGAACCCCACGCGACCCAGCGCGCCCGGCAGTGCGTACACCTTGGCCGGGCCCACGCCCGGTTCATCGCTCAGCGGCACGGGCCGCAGCGGACCCAGTTCGCTCTCGATGCGCTGGCGGACCAGCGCGTTGTCGAGGATGAATCGTGTGGGGTCGCTGTGCGTCAGGGCGCTGCTGCCTAAGGGCATGTACTCGATGAAGCGGACGGTCCAGGGTCGGGTCAGGGTCAGGCGGGCGAAGCGGGCGACCTCGTCGTCGTTGACGCCGGCCATCACCACGACGTTGATCTTCAAGCGTTCGAACCCGGCGGCGACGGCGGCGTCGATGCCGCGCAGCAGCTGGCGCAGCGCCTGCGGACCGGCGTGAGCGCCGACGATCTTCTCGAAACGCCCGGGGTCCATCGAGTCCCAGCTCACGGTCAGGCGGTTAAGCCCCGCGCTTCGCAGGTCCGCGGCGCAGCGGTCCAGCAGCATGCCGTTGGTGGTGAGCGAAAGGTCCAGCGTCGCGGCGGTGGGCAGGGCCGCCAGGCCTTGGACGATCTGCGTCAGGTCGGCGCGGAGCGTCGGTTCGCCGCCGGTGATCTTGAAATGAGTCACGCCCAACTCCGCCGCGGCGTGCGCCACCGCGATGATCTCCGAGGCGGTGAGCAGGTCGGCGCGCTGGTGAAACGTCAGGCCCTGCTCGGGCATGCAGTAGAGGCAGCGCAGGTTGCAGCGGTCGGTGACCGAGAGGCGCAGCAGCTTCAGGGCCGCCAGGCTTCGAGGCCCCTGGGCGAAGACCGGTCGCACCGGCGCAGCGTCGAGCAGAGTCAGCGAGATAGACACCCGAGCGATTATAAGGGGTGGGCGTCCCGCGCCGATGCGTTAAAGTGTGGGGTCATGTACCTGGTGCGCTGTCCCAAGTGCGCCGCTCGGATGAGCACGCCCTTCGCTCGCGTGGGAGCGGTCGCTTCGTGCACGACGTGCCACCACCGATTCCGGGTGGAGCCGGAGATGATCGGTCGCCAGGCGCCGGCGGCGTCGGGGAGCGCCCAAGACGACCCGTTGGGGGCGTCGCTGACGGAAACGCCCACCACCGCGGCGACTACACCCGCGCAGCCCGAAGCGTCGCTGGGGGCGGCCGCGGCGGCGGTGGCGGGTTCGGTGAACCGGCCCTCACCCCTGCTCACGGCGCGGCGGCTGCGTCGGCGCCGCGACTCGCAAGGGCTGCGCTGGGTCTTCCTTGTCGTCGTCGTGGTGGCACTGGCGATGCTCATCCTCGCCTGGGTGGGCATGGCCCGGGGCTGGCGCTTTCAGCACCGGCAGTTCATCCACACGACCACCAAGGTCGTCCCTGTGCCCGAGGAAAGCCCCCCGCCGCCTTCGGAGCCCTAAGGCGAATGTTCTTCCCCATCCGCACCGACCGCCGACTGAATCAGCTCCCGCTGATCAATCTGACGCTCATCGCGGTGAACGTCGCCGTCTTTCTCCTGAGCCGCGCGCTGGTCAGTCCCTCGGAGCTCTCGGCCTACCTGCTCACGCCGACGCTGCCCCGACCGTGGCAGTTCCTCACCTACCAGTTCCTGCACCTGGACGTCTGGCACCTGGGCGCCAACATGCTCTTCCTTTACGTCTTTGGGCATCACGTGGAGGACCGACTGGGCAAGGCCGCGTACCTGGGGTTCTATCTCGCCGGGGGCGTGGTGGCGGGACTGGGCCACGCCTTGTTCGCGCTGGCGCCGGTGCTGGGTGCCAGCGGGTCGGTCTGCGCCGTCACCGGGGCCTACCTCGCGCTGTTCCCGTTGAGTTACGTCACGATCGTCTACTGGTTCGTCGTGGTGGGCTCCTTCGAGGTCTCGGGCTTCGTGCTGATCCTCTTTCAAGTCGGTCAGGACATCGTGATGTACCTTCTGCGCGGCGGAGGCGTAGCGTACCTGGCGCACCTGTTCGGGTACGGGTTCGGATTCGTGGTGGGCATGGCGCTGCTGCTCACGCGATTGCTGCCGCGCGAGCCGTACGACCTGCTGTCGCTGGCGGAGCACCGCCGCCGTCGGCACGAGTTTAGGCGGATGACGCGTGGGGGCTATCGCCCATGGGAGCTGACCCGAGCGCCGCGGGACGCCGGCGACGCTGCGCCGCTCAGCGCCCAACAGCAGCGGATTCTCGATCAGCGCAGCAGCGTCAACGCGGCGCTGGGGCGTCAGGACCTGTCCGCCGCCGCCGAGGCCTATCGTGAGCTGCTGCGACTGGACCCACGCCAGACGCTGGCGCAGGGTCCGCAACTGGACGTGGCGAACCAGCTCATGTCGCAGGGCCAACACGAGTCCGCTGCCCACGCGTACGAGCTTTTCCTGAACACCTTCCAGGGGTACACGCAACGCGAGCAGGTGGAACTGATGCTTGCCCTGCTCTACGTGCGATACCTCCATCGCCTGCAGCGGGCGCGTGAACTGTTGCGCTCGGCACTGCCGCGCCTGCGCGACGCGAAGCAGTCGGACCTGGCGCGGACGCTGCTTGCCGAAGTGGAGGGTTAGGACGCGGGTTGCGGGGTTCGGGGAGCGGGTCCAGGGTTCAGGGTTCAGGGTTTAGGGTTTAGGGCTTGAAACGCGAGTCATGAGTCTCTCAAACCCCGATCCTCGATCCCCGCTCATCGGCGCTGCGCCCATCGCGTGAGCAGTCGCACGCCGAACCCGGTGGGGCCCACGGGAAAGAGCGGCGTGTCCTTCTTCACGTCGCTCACGCCCGCGATGTCCAGGTGCGCCCAGGGCTGCTCGCTCCAGCGTGAGAAGTCGCTGTCCTTGGCGATGAAGTGCGAGAGGAACGCGGCGCCCTGAATGGGGTGCGCCTCGCGGCCGGCGGAGTTGAGGATGTCGCCGTGCGTCCCCTTGATGAGCTGGCGGTGCTCGTCCCACAAAGGCAGGTGCCAGAGTCGTTCGCCGGTCTGCTCCGCGGCGTCGAAGAGTTCGGAGCGAAGCTGGGCGTCGTGACAGAAGCACCCAGCGCAGGCGGAGCCCAGCGCCACGACGACCCCGCCGGTGAGCGTGGCCAGATCGACGACCGCGGCGGGGCGGTAGGTGCGGCAGCCGTACGCCAGCGCGTCGGCGAGGATAAGCCTGCCCTCGGCGTCGGTGTTGGTCACTTCGACGGTCACGCCGTTGTGCATGGTGAGGATGTCGCCGGGTCGGTACCCGCGCTGCGAGATCAGGTTCTCGGCGGTGGGGATCAATCCCACGACGCGGCGCGGGAGCTTGAGCCGCGCGATGGCGTGCATGGCGCCGATCACCGCCATCCCGCCGCACTTGTCGTACTTCATGCGGTCCATGTTCTCGGCGGGCTTGATGGAGTACCCGCCGGTGTCGAAGGTCACCGCTTTGCCCACGAGCAGGAGCGGGGCTGCGGAATCCGGCGCGCCTCGGCGCGGGGCGGAGCGGCGCTGGCTCGATCGTCCGCGGGGTGCGTCGGCTCCGTCCCATTCCAGGATGATCAGCGCCGGGGGCGAAGACCCCGCGGCGCCGACGGCGAGCAGTCCACCCATGTGCAGGCGCGCCGCCTGGCGGGCGTCGATGACGCGGCAACGCAGGCCCACCTGCGACGCCATCTTCCGGCAAAAGGCCACGAGGTACGCCGGGTTGGCCACGTTGGGCGGGGTGGCAGCCAGGCCCCGCGCCAGGTTGACCGACTCGCTCATCCGCAGCGCCTCGCGCAGCGCCGGCCGCATCGCCGCGTCGATGTCCACCTGCAGTTCAGTGTTGCCCCTGGGCTTGACGCCGCCGACCCGCGCACTGCCGTGGAAGCTGGTGAACTCGAAAGCGCCCAGGCCCAGCCCCTCGCCCACGGCGGCGCCGGCCTGGGCCTCGCTCAACGCGCCGTGCAGCGCGGGCGTCAGGTCAAAGCGCACCGTGCCCAGCCGCGCCGCTCTGAGCGCCCGGACCACCGCCGCCGATCCGTGGCGCAGGGCTTCGACGGTCCGCGCCGTGGACTGCTTTCGCGTGTCGCGTGGCTCGCCCAGCCCCAGCAGCAGCAGCCGCGCCGCGCCGCGCGTGGGATGAAGCGTGGTGAGCGCTCCGGGCGTCAGGGCGAGGTCGGGTCGGGTCAGCGCCGCGCGGAGCACCCCGCCGGTGGCCGCGTCCAAAGCGCGATAGCCCGGGGGCAGATGCGTGGACTTGAGCGGCAGAGCGACCACCAGAGCCTTGGGCGCGGGAAGCGACGCTTGAGAGATGCGCCAATCCATGGGGTGCATGTTATCTCAAACCCGCGGCCCGCAAAGCCAATCTCTCGCGCGATTTGCCCGCGATGGCGCGCCGCGCAGCGGTTGACAAGTCCAGCCAAGGCCTGTTACTTTCCCTGACGGTTCCGGGCTGAGCCGGGCATCCTCGTTCAGCCGCGGTCGCTCGCCGCCCCCGGGTTCGCGGGCCGCTTGCAGGGAGTTGCTTCGCATGATCCGTGCTGGCGTTCATCGCACCGGCGTCTCGGGATTCGCTTGCCTGCTGCTGCTGCCGACCTTGGTCTTGGCGCAGGCGACACTGCCCGCGGAGCTCGTTTCCGCGGAGAAGCTCTCGGACGCTCAGGCGCGCGCCGTGACCGAGTTCGTTCGTCCCTGGGTGCGTCAGCTCAGCCAGTCCGAGGAGGCGGACAAGGTGGCCCAGGCGCGTGCCCGACTGCTCGACGCCTTCGAGCTGGGCGGGTCGCGCGACTTCACGCTGCGCTACTCCACCGCGATCTCTTCCGAGCTGCTGAGCGTCAACGCATTGGCGGCCGAGAAGCCCCCGCTCAACCGCTTGAGCACGATGGTCGTGGTGTCGGGGCTGATCGACACGGCGGCGGTGCGGCTGATCGAGTCGGGGCTCAAGGACGACAACGCCGCGGTGCGCTACTGGGCCGCCAAAGCGGTGCAGCAGGTCGGTTCGCGCGACACGCTCACGCCCGCCGACCGCGCCGCCCTGCTCCGCGCCTCAGCGACGGCACTGACGGCACCGCAGGACCCCGTCGTGGCGGAGCAGCTCATCGCCGCCTTGGCGGGCATCGATACACCCGAGGCGGGCGACCAGCTCATGGACGCGCTGCTGCAGCGCGCGGCGCTGTACGACGATCCTGCCACCGCCAACCCCGCCGCCGAACTCGCGGCGCTGCGGTCGCAGTTCGTTCGCCTGGCCGGCGCCAAGGGCCAAGGCGCCGAGCCGCCCAAGGGTCTGGTGCAGAAACTCGTGCTGGTGGCCTTCCGCTACCTCTCGCTGAGCGTCCGATGCCTCGAAGCCGACAGCTCCGACCGCGCCCGCGTAGCGGAACTCACCGCTCGCGCCGACCTGACCGACAAAGTGCTCCGCTGGTGCCTGACGGAACTGGCCTCCGGCAAGCAGCCCCCAGCCGTGTTCGAGAACGAGCTGCGCAACAGCCAAATCGAGATCATCCGGCTGCGGGTGGAAGAATGGCGTGCGCTGCTCATGACTCCGCCGCTGAGCCTGACGCGGGATCAGTTGGGCACGTAACCGTCCCCGTCGCCGCTCGCCGGTGTTTGCCGCCAACTGGGTCGCCGCTTCCCCCGAGAACAAAGCCTTGGGCGATGCTCCTGACGAGGGAGAAATCCCCATTCGTGCAGCCTAGAATTCGCGACTATGGCTCGCAGCACCCCCGCAAAAGACGTCAACGGCGCACACTTGAACAAGGGCGATACGGTGGCCATCCTCAACGGCAACGTCAGCGCCAAGATTCATGATATAACCTTTGATATGGAAATGGCTTTCGTGCATCTTCGACCGGTGCATCAGCCCTTCGCCAAAGGGGTCTGGCACGCGGCGGACCAAGTGCTTAGACTGGCGAGCTCAGCGGCCGCCAAATCGAGTGCAAAGTCTTCTGTATCAAAGCCTTCGCGACGCAGAGCCGCTTCGGTTCGGTAGCCCTGGACGGCGCAGACGCCAAAAGCCTCACGAATCAACGCGTGAACATCGATCCGAGGCTTGGCGCGCAGGCTCGCATCGTCTACATTACCGGACTCTGGCCGACTCAGGGGTGGTCGATGGCGGTCGGCGGAGACCTCAGAAGTCGCCCATGAACTCGCTTGAACACGCCAAATCGGTCGCTGCGCGTCGTGCCGCCATGGGCTACCTCGCCTTGGCGTTCACCTCGTTCCTGGGCGGAGCGGTGATAATGCTGCTGGTGGTGCTGAGCGTGGTGCTGTCTCGCGGCGTGACCGATCCGATCGAGCTGATGGTGGTGGATCGAGGCGTGAGCCGGTCGCCTCAGGCGGTCGTTGAAGCAACGCCGCCGATCGTCGAGCCGCAGCCCACCGCGGCGACGGCTGACGCCAAGCCTCGGGTGCAAGCGGCCCCGGCTGCTGAGGGGCCCCGCTTCAACGGTCGGCCCATCCGCAGGGCGCGCACCGTCTCGATGCTGGTAACGGGCTACAGCCCCGACGAACGGTCGTGCGGCAAGAGCGCCGACGGCATCACCGCCAGCGGCTACAGCGTCTGGACCAACGGCATGAAGATGGTCGCCGCGGACACTCGCGTGCTGCCCTTTGGCTCGCTCGTCTCGATCCCGGGTTACAACCGCGGTCAGCCGGTCCCCGTGCTCGACCGCGGCGGAAAGATCAAGGGCAATCGACTGGACCTGCTCTTCGCCACGCACGAGCAGGCACGCAAGTGGGGAGTCCGCCGCCTGACCGTGACCGTGTGGACCTACGCCGACCGCGGGTGACTCGTTTTCGACCGGATGACCGGATGGGAACGGATCAACCGGACTCCATCCATCTCAATAGGCATTGCTTTGCTGAGAACCCCGGAAAGCCGGGGCGTGGGACTTGAACCTGGCGGCTTCGGTCAAACTCCCCCATCCTCCGGCTCCGTCCGCTGCCATCCGATGATCCGGTCAAAAACGGATCGTCCGTGAGCTCACCGGTCCAGACCCAGCGCCGAGCGGACGCGGGCGATGGCGTCCCGGGCCTGCGCTTCCTCGCGCGCTTCAGCGATCAATCGCAGGATCGGCTCGGTGTTGCTGGGGCGAACGTGGACCCAACGGTCCGGCCAATCCAGTCGTACGCCGTCCTGCGTGTCCACCCTTGCGCTGGGGTCGAGCTTGCTCAGCGTGGGGAGGATTTTGTCCTTGATGCCCGGGGCGATGTCGA
Source organism: uncultured Phycisphaera sp. (assembly GCA_964496285.1). GTDB lineage: Bacteria > Planctomycetota > Phycisphaerae > Phycisphaerales > Phycisphaeraceae > CAZBXW01. Next base: position 317,579 of record CAZBXW010000001.1, on the reverse strand, counting down.
GCTTGTCTTTGACGATGGCGTAGCTGGGGAAGTCCGCGGTGAGCTGTGAGAGCGTCTTGCCGGTGCTGGCGAGCAGTTCGAGGATCAGCCCCATGCCCGCGAGGCTGTCACGGACGTGGACGACGGGGGGCCAGATGACTCCGCCGTTGCCTTCGCCGCCGATCACCGCTCGCTCCTGGCGCATGCGAGCAGCGACATTGGCCTCGCCCACCGCGGTGCGGTGCACGGGGCAGCCGAACTTCCCAGCGATGTCGTCGAGCATGCGACTGGTGGAGAGATTCGCCGCCGCTGGCCCGGGCGTTCGGCTAAGCACATGCAGCGCCGCCAGCGCCAGGGTGTACTCTTCACCGATGTACCGCCCCTTCTCGTCGACCACCGCGAGCCGGTCGGCGTCGGGGTCCTGAGCAAAGCCCACGTCCGCGGCGTGCCGCTTCACCTGCTCGCCCAGTTCCACGAGGTTCTGCTTCGTGGGCTCAGGCTCGTGCGGGAACTGGCCCGTCGGCTCGCCATACAGATGCACCAGCTCCACCCCCAAAGCCTCGAGCATCAGGCGACCGGCGATGCCCCCGGCGCCGTGGACGCTGTCGAGCACGACCTTGACGCGCCTTCGCCGGATCGCGGGCACGTCGAGATGGCCCAGCACGCGGTCCGCGTGCACACGATTGGCGGTGTCGTCGCTCCGCGGTTGACCGACGCGCTGCACCGGGACCCAGGCGATGCGATCGTTGCTGTACGCACTGATGATCTTGTTCGCCTCTTCCGGGGGCGGGGCGCAGCCGGTGCGGTCCAGGGTCTTGATGCCGTTCCATATCGTGGGGTTGTGGCTGGCGGTGATCACCACGCCGCCCGAGGCGCCCAAGTGCTGCGCCATTACCGCCACGCCCGGGGTGCAGACGATGCCCAGCCGCGTGACTCTGCAACCCGCGCCCAGCAGGCCGGCACAGACCGCCGATTCGATCATCGGGCCCGAGGTTCGGCTGTCGCGCCCCACGACGACGTGCGGCGGATCGCTCTGCTGCGAGGCGAACCATTGACCCACAGCGCCAGCGTAACGAGCGGCGACTTCCGGGGTGAGCGACGCTCCGATAACGCCGCGCAGGCCACTGATACTGAGCATGAGCGGAGACGAATCCATGCGGGAACTCCTGTGCGGCGCGCCAAGTCTACGTCGGGTGTCCGTCGCCGCGGGTTGATCCTACCTCGCGCCGCGAGAAGGCGCAGCAGTCGGGCTAACCCTTTCTCGGACGTGCTCGTGTTAAGGCCGGGACTCATCGTGCCGATGCCAGCACTAGCACCATGCGCACGAGGGGCGGGCGGAAGCAGCGAAAGTCTGGGGATTTCCGCGATGCAATCAAAGGCCAAAGCGACCATGGAAAAGGTCCGCGTTAGCACGCTCAAGCCCGGGCAGAGTTTCGCGAAAGGTCTGTTCACGGCCAGCGGGCAGAAGCTGCTCAACGCCGACACGGCGATGACCGAGCGGCACATCACCGCCATCCAGCGCAGCGGCGAGATGGAACTGCTGATGGCCGACTCGATGGAGGAGATGGTCGAGGCCGGTCTGCTCGACCGCTTCGACCGCTCCAAGCTGGCGGTGGGTCAGAAGCTTCATCAAGGGATCGTGGCCAAGACCGGTCAGGTGATCGTCGAGGCCGAGCAGGAGATCGAGGCGCACCACCTCGACGCGCTGGAGGCCGGCGGCGGGGCGGCGTTCGCCAGCAAAGACAACTCGAATCACCGTCGCGAGCGCATCGTGCTGGGCGACGCGATGATGGACGAACTGCTGGCCTCCGCCAAGACACTCGAACTGCGCATCCCGGTGGAGTCCAACGTCAACTGGGGCACGCCCGCGGACGCTTCGCAGTTTCCTCCGCCGGACCTGCTCACGCTCAAGCGCAACGCCGACGTCGAGAGTCTGCGGCAGATCTTCGCGCAGGTGGAGGCGGGCGTGCCGGTGCAGTCGTCGCGGCTGGACCCCATCCTCGACGGGTTGATCGACACGCTCTCGCGGTTCCCCACTCGCTTCACGCAGCTGGCGCTGCTCTGCCCACGGAAGGAGGACTACCTCCCCGACCACGCTTACACCGTGGCGGTGCTGGCCATGGCGGTGGCAGCGAATCTCCGCTGGTCGCGCCACGACGTGCGCCGCACGGGCCTGGCGGGTCTGGTGTTCGACCTGGGCATGCTGCTGGTGCCCGAGCGCATCCGCGTGGGCGCCAGCGAACTCTCGGACATCGACCGCTCGCGCGTGCAGCGGCACCCGGTGTTCTCGCTGGCGATGCTCCAGTGCGTCCAGACGGTCGAGCCGATCCTCCAGCTCGCGGCGCTGCAGCACCACGAGCGCGAGAACGGCACGGGCTACCCCCGCATGGCGCGCGGGGCCGCCATCTGCGACTTCGCCAAGGTGCTCGCCGTGGCTGACGCCTTCGCCGCCACCACCGAGCCGCGAAGCTACCGCCGACACAAGCTCCCCTACATCGCCATGGAGGAGGCGCTGCGCAACGCCTCGTCGATGATGCTCTGGAAGCCGGCGGTCCGCGCCCTGATCCAGGCCGCGGGCCTCTTCCCCGTCGGGTCCTACGTCCGCCTCTCGAACAACAAGAACGCCCACGTCGTGGCGTCGAATCCAAATCAACTCAACCGTCCCACGGTGCAGCCGCTGGACGCCGACGGCCGACCCGCCGGCGCCGCCATCGACCTGGCCACGGTCGCCGAGTCCACGCTCACCGTCGTCCGCCCCATCGCCAGCGCCACCGGCTGATCTCGCGTGCCGGATGCGAGCGTCGGTTCCTCGATGCGCCGCCGATCCTCTGCGGTCAGCCCCGGCGCGGATCACTCCGCCGCGAAGCTTCGCCAGCGGTCTTCGAGTTTCATCGGGTCCGTCGCGCCGTCGTGCAGGATCACCCGGTAACGCAGTGCTAGCTCCTCGTGCGCCTCGAGCGTCAGCGGCTGATCGTGGATGATGGCGGCGCCGAGGTACCCCACCGGGTCGGAGTCGAACTGGTACCAACGCGGCGGATGTCGCGGGTTGGAGGGATGATCCAACAGCGCTACGCCCGCGTGCCGCTGGTGCCCGCCGTCCACCAGCGCCGACATCGCGGCCCAGCGCGCGTGCTGACGATCCGCCTCGCGCCCCTGGCCCCCCTCGCTGGTGATGAACTTGAACTTCTGCATCGACCGCGCTGCACGCCACGACATGCCCGAGTAACCGCCCCAGTTGAACTTCTCCGGCGGAGTGCGGTCGAGCGTCACCGTCTCCATCGCGCGCCACTTCGCCGACCAGTCGATGCTGTAGCTCCCGTCCGCTTCGGGTTCACGCACGACGATCCGTCGATGCTCGACGAGCACCGGCGAAGCCTCCGCGCCGGGTCGGTAGTGCAAGGTCAACTCGATCACGGCGCGGTCGGCTTCGAGCGTCACGCGCTCCGGGCCCACCGGCGCGACCACGCCCTGAACCGTGTCGTCGGCGTTCTCCTCCCAGTAGTTCACGCCGTTGATGAACTTCCACGCGAACCACAAGCCGTAGTGCCACGGATGGTCGCTGGGGCGAAAGCCGGTGAGATCCGCGCCGCCGCTGGTGCGCAGCGGGTGGAAGAACACCTTGTGTTTCCGGGGCGAGAAATGCAGCCTCCAACGCACGTCGTGCTGGACGTGCAGCGCCAGTGAATCGCCGGGGTGGTAGTCGTAACGCATGGTGAACTCGGGGAATGCCAAGCCGCGAGCGGCTTACTTGGAGGCGTAACGCCGGGCGATGATCTCCACGGGCCACTCGGCGATCGCGGCGTCTTCGCCGGCCAGCGGCAGGTCCACGCGGTCGCCCTTGGCCGCGGAGATGTACGCGGCGAGGTTCAGCTCGGACGAACCATAGGTGTTGGGCAGACCCAGCACCGCCACCGGGCCGCCCTCGATCCAGTTGAGCAGGTCCTCGAGCATGGCCAGCGAGTCATCGCCCCAGCGCCGCTTGGCGTGCTCGTCGTACACGAAGCGTCCGCTGGGCGTGTCGATGTGCAGGAGATTCTCGTGGACGACGCCGATGCAGCCCTCGGTGCCCACGAGTTTCATGGTGTAAGGGGCAGCGGGGTTGAAGCCCGCATCGACCAGGCCGAACCCCCCGGACTTGAACTTGAAATACGCCACGGCGAATTCTTCCATCGCGTGTCCGAAGGCGCGGGTCTGGCGGGTGCGCGTCTGGCCCATGACCCATTCGACGGCGTCGTTGTTGTGGAAGAAACGGAACATGTCCAGCCAATGGCTGCCCCACTCGGAAAGGTCCCAGTCCCCGATGCCCGCCACGCACATCACGGGCTTGCCCACCGTGCCGCTCCTGTAAATGTCCCGCGCTCTTTGAAACACCGGGTTCATGCGCCGCTGGTGGCAGATCGAAAGTTTCATCCCGGTCCTGTCGCAGATCGCCTTCACCGCCGCCAGGTCCACCGGCGAACTGACGAAGGGCTTCTCACACAGCACGCCCTTGACCCCCGCGTTGGCGCAGTCCTCGATCATCCTGCGGTGCAGCCCGACGTAGGTGCAGACGCTCACGAGGTCGGGCTTGGCCTGCGCCAGCATCGTTTGGTAGTCGGTGAATCGGCCCTGGGCGGGAACCTCGAACTCCTGCGCGAAAGCGTCGAGGTTCTCCTGGCTGATGTCCGCGGCACAGGCGAGCTTGACGCGCGGGCAATTGCGATAGGTCTGGGCGTGCGAGTAACCGATGCGGAAGCCCGCGTCGATCTTGCCCCTCGTGCCGCCGGGCTTCTTCCCGCAGCCGATCACCGCGGCGATGTAGGTCTTGGTCTCGGGGGTGCTCATGGAACGAATCATCCTTTCGTCGACAAGTTAGGACAGACGCGCCGCCCAGGCGCAGCCGTTGACGAACGTGCGCTCGAAGTTCGGGCAGGCCAAAGCTTCCAGGTCGTGGCCCATGACGGTGACGAAGGTTCTACCCTTGCCCGGCTCGACGGACCAGAGCATCGGCTCGTCGCGTCCGGTCAGCGGCGAGAGAGCGTGCGCCAGCACGTTCATGTTCACGCCACTGCCGGGGGTCGTGCCCGGGCCGGTCAAGCCGTGCCAAAGTTCGTCCCTGGCGTGTGGGAACGACGGCGCGAGATCGCGGGTGATGACGTGCGTTTTCCCCGCATCGGCGAGGGTGAGGTTGAAGGCGAAGCGCTCTCCATGGCCCGCCTTGTCGCGCCAGCCCGCCGCGATGAGTCGCCAGAATCGCTCGTGCTTCATGAAGGCGGAGGCGGCGGCGTGATAGGCGACGAAACCCCCGCCTTGTTCGACGTGATCGCACAGCGCGTCGATCACTTCCGTACGCCAGGCTTTGCCCTTGACGATGTCGGTGAAGTTGCTCACCACCAGCGGGTGCTTTCTGAAGTCGGGCTTGAACTGGTCCACGGTTTCCACCGTGGGCGACATCACCTGCACGTCAAAGCGTCCGTCGCGCCGCAGCATCGCGAGCAGTGCCGGCGTGGTGGCGCGCCAGTCGTGATTGTTCTGGCCATCGATGAGCAGGGTGCGAACGGCGGACATCTCAAGCGCTCCATTTCGTCAGTCGCTCAGCGGATCTCTTGACGTTGTCTGGCCCGGCGACTTCGAGGGTGGTGGGGCCGGCGAACCCGACGTTCTTGAGTTCCTTGACGATGGCCTCGATGCCCACGACGCCCTGGCCTAGAGGGATCGTGCCCATGCCGCAGCCGAACACCCTGCCGCGCTTGGATTCCCACTCCTGGGGCATGTCCTTCCAGTGGACGTGTTTGATCCTGCTCTTGAAGGTCTTGACGAACTGCAACGGGTCGCCCCCGCCGAGCCAGCTGTTGCCGGTGTCGAGGTTGACGCCCACGGTCTTCTCGTGGCCCAGCGCGTCGAGGATGGACTTCATGCCCTCGACGGTGTCGGTCAGGACGCCGTGCGGTTCGAGCAGGATTTCGATGCCCAGCTGCTCCGCCCAGAGGATCGGATCGTGCAGCTTTTCGCGGATGGCAAAGAGCATCTGTTCCTTCGAGAGCGCATGGCCGAAGGGCGTCTTCGGGTCGCCCTCGGTGGTGATGACCTGCCTGACGCCCAGGAAGTGGGCGAGCTGGATGGCCTGGATGATCTGGTGCGTGCCGTAGCGGTCGGGGGCGGGCGGGTCGAGCAGATTGGCGTGGCCACAGACGCTCGTGAGCGTGAGCCTGAACTCGCCGGCCATGTCGAGGATCTTCCGTGGGTGCGACTGCAGGCTGAACGAAGCCGCGAAGCCGTACTCCGTGCCCAGCGTCGCGCCGTCGTGGTTGTCGGTGAGGTCGGCGTAGTCGAAGCCGAGCGACCGGATGACCTCGAACTGCCGCCGCATGGGCGTGAAGGGTTCCATCAGGGCGAAGCAGCCGATGATCATGGTCAGGGCTCCCTGGGGAGGAAGGCGTCTCGCGAAGGGCGCGAAGAACGTCATGCAAGCTTTGAGAAAACTGATGAAACCACAGATTAACACGGATGCCCACAGATTGCAGACATGCAATGGTCCTGATCCGAGTGCATCTGTGGTGGCTGTTCGGAGTCACTCAAAGGATTCGCCTGGGTTTGGACCTTTCTAAGCGTTTTCGCGGGCTTCGCGAGAACTCGACCGACACGATAGCAACCGCCGTCCAGAATCCTGCGCCAATCGGCATTGGCGGAGATCAAGCACGACGCCACGGGAAAACAGGGGGAAGGAGTCAAGGGACAACGATCAGGAGTCAAGCGTCGCAGGTCAGTTGCGCAATAATACCGACCCCGATCCCTGACTCCTGTATTCTGATCCCTGACCGCTCACTTGACGTGATCAGCGAACTTCTCGCGGACCTTCTCGACCTTGGGCAGGGCGGCGGCGCGGACGTAGGGCTGCATCGGGTTCTTCACCGCGTAGTCCTGGTGGTAGCGCTCGGCGGGATAAAAGGCGGCGAGCGGCTCGAGCGTGGTCACGATGGGGCGCGAGAAGGTCTTCGCCTCGGTGAGTTTCTGGATGTAATCTTTCGCGGCGGCGAGCTCGGCATCGTTGGCGTAGAAGATCGCGGAGCGGTACTGCCGCCCCACGTCGTTGCCCTGACGGTTGAGCTGCGTGGGGTCGTGCGCCACGGTGAAGAAGACCTTGAGCAGCTCGCCGAGTGAAATCTTGCGGGGGTCGTAGGTGATGCGGATGGCCTCGGCGTGGTCGGTGCCGCCGGTGCAGACCGCGTCGTAGTTGGCGGTCTGCTCCGTGCCCCCGGCGTAGCCGCTGGTCACGTCGCTCACGCCCACGAGCTGCTCGAAGACCGCCTCGGTGCACCAGAAGCACCCACCGGCGAGCACCAGCGTGGCGGACCCGTCTGGCGTGGATGTCGTCGCGGCGGTTGAAGGCGTGGGTTCGGGCACCGTCTTGCTCGTGGTGGGGGCGCGATTGCAAGCGAAGGCAGCAAAACCCAGCAGGAGCATAAGAAACCCTTTCATAAGCCTGGAGTGGGGATATCGCATGTCATGTTCGATGCCACATCTTAGGCGAGCGTGACACCTTGGAATTGTTTGACACTTCCGGGGGGGCCCGCTACCTTTCCTGCCCCCCGTGTGTCGGGGGCGGATAGACGCTAGACTGGCGCGTTCATGAGGGCCCGGAAGGAGCCTAACGCGGCGGCCATCGCGGGGGTCGGGTTCGAGTTTGCCGGCACCGTGGTGGTGATGGCGCTCGGCGGATGGTGGCTGGACGAAAAGTGGGGCACCGAGCCCTGGCTGCTCGTGACGGGCATGAGCGTGGGGCTGATCGGCGGTGTCTATCGGCTGTGGAAGCTTGGGATGATGTTTTTTAAGTAGTTCGCCTTTCGCAATCATGACCATCGGTCCAAGACAACCCGCCTTCCCGACCGCCGCGGCGCTGCTATGGCTGACGGGGGCGACGGTGTTCGGTGCAGCGGTGGCGGTCCTGGCCACGCCGATGTTCGCGGGGTTCACGCCCGAGGTGAACCGCGCCATCCTCGCGGCGAGCGTCGTGGCGTATGTCGGATCACTGCTGGCGATGGCGCCGGTGAGCGCGTTGGGGCCTTGGGGCGTGATGCCCACGGTGTACGGCTACTTCATCGGCGCGGCGCTGCGGGCGGCGTGGTGCATGGGAGCGGGGATGATGCTGGTGCGCGGCTGGGGGCTGGCCGCCACGCCCACGTCAGCGGTGCTGGTGTGGATGTATCTGCTGCTGCTGTTTGTCGAGGTGGCGCTGGTGGGGCGATACTTGTGGGCGAAGGATTTCCTACCCAAAGCGGTCCGTTCCAACGGCGCGGAGGTGGCGGCGTGCTAAGCGGAATGATGCTCAACCTGGCGGCGAACGACCCGGTGCTGCACGTGATCGACAAGCCGCTGCTGACCGGCGAACTTTTTGGCCAGCAGGTCTGGTTCGTCAGCAACGTGACGGTGATGCTGGTGCTCGGGGCGATCGCCACGGCGCTGCTGATCATCCCGGCCGCTCGGCGGATCCGCACCGGCAGCGCCCGCACGCTGGAGGATTTCCGCGCCGCGGGCACGCAAGCCAACCTCGTCGAAGCCCTGTGCCTATACCTCCGCAACGAGGTCTTCAAGCCCGTGCTGGGCGAGCAGACGGACAAGTTCGCCCCGATGCTCTGGACGTTTTTCTTCTACATCCTCGTGTGCAATCTGCTTGGCTTGGTCCCGCTGCTGGACGTGACCTACGCCGTCGGAAAACTCGCGGGCGTCAAGGAGATCGGCGGACACGAGTGGCACGGCATCGGCGGCACCGCCACCCAAAGCATCTGGGTCACCGCTACCCTCGCGATCATCGCCTTTCTCTTCTGGAACGGCGTGGCCATCGTCAAGGACCCCATCGGCTACCTCAAGCACCTGACCGCAGGCGCTCCCTGGTTCATGTGGCCGATCATGGTCCCGGTGGAAATCATCGGCATGGTGGTCAAGCCCTTTGCCTTGACGCTGCGGCTCTTCGCCAACATGACCGGCGGGCACATCATCATCGCGGTGCTGCTCTCGTTCGTCCCAGCGCTGGTCAACGCGATGGGCCCCACGGGCTACGGCCTGGCGATCCTGCCGCTGCTGGGCGCCGTGGCCATCAACATGCTCGAGATCCTCGTGGCCTTCATCCAGGCCTACATCTTTACCTTCCTCACCTGCCTCTTCCTGGGCCAACTCGTCGTCCACGAACACGAAGAACACCACGAGGAAGGACACGGCCACGATCACGAACATGGACATGCCAAGGAGGCGCACGCGCATTAAGCGATGCCGAATGTCGGAGGTCGAATGTCGAATGCAAGACATCGAATCCGGGCTCGTGGCTACAACCCGTGTCTCTCTGATATCCGACATCCGACATTCGATATTCGACATTCCTACAACCCCGTTGCCGGTTGAGTGGAGCAGCCGGAAGTCCCGCGAGGGCGGGGCGAACAACCGAGGCGACGTCCACCGTCTCACGTTTCCTGCAAGGAGTCTCTCATGCGTAAGTCTCTGTTGATTGCATCGGTGCTGGCGCTGACCGCGCTGGCGACGCCGGCCCTGGCGGCCCCCGAGGCGGGCGCAGCCGCGGACGTGGCGGTTCACGCGTCCACCGGCGGCGGGTTCTTCGTCATCCCCGGCGGTGACGCGGGCATCGCCCTGGGCGCCGCCATCGGCACGGGCCTGATCGTCATCGGCGCCGCGGCGGGCATCGGGCGCATCGGCGGCGCTGCCGTCGAGTCCATCGCGCGCCAGCCCGAAGCCGGCGGTCGCATCTTCACCTCCATGCTTCTGGCGGCGGCCCTCATCGAAGGCTTCACCCTCTTCGCGGTGGTCGTCACCTTCCAGCTCGCGGGCAAGATCGGCTAACCCAACATCCCAGCCTCTCCTTCACGGGGAGAGGTTCCGCGCAGCGCTCCCGCCTGTGCGAAACCCCTCCCCCGAGGAACTCACCATGACCACGCACCTCCTGCTGACCCTGGCTGCCTCCGCTGGCGACGAACCGGTCTCCGTTTTCGCCGGCACGATCCTTCAGTCCATCGCCGCGGCGGTGGTGTTCCTGATCCTGCTGGCGGTGCTGTGGAAGCTCGCCTGGGGTCCGATCTTGAAGGGCCTGCAGGACCGCGAAGCGAAGATCAAGCACGACCTCGAAGCCGCGGAGAAGGCGGCGCGTGACGCTTCGGCCAAGCTCAAGCAGCTCGAAGCGCAACTCGCCGACGCCCAGGTCCAGGCGCAGAAGATCGTGGACAACAGCCGCGCCGCGGCGCAGAAAGCCGCCGCCGAGATCGAACGCGAGACACAGACCGAAGTGAACGCGATGCGGCAGCGCGCCACCGGCGAGATCCAATACGCCAAGGAGCAGGCCTTGGCGGAGATATACACCAAGGCCGCCGACCTGAGCACCACGCTTGCCGGCCGCATCCTGCAGCGCGAGGTCAAAGCCTCCGACCACCAGAAGCTCGTGGAGAGCGTGCTGGCGGAGATCAAGAACTAACGCGTCCGACGGAGTTTTCGCCATGAGCAGCACGCGCAGCGCCCTCTTTAGCCGAATGGAACGCTCCTACGCCGGTGCGTTGCTCGAACTGGCGCAGAAGGTCAGCGTGGTGGACGCTTTGGTTGTTGAAGTCGTGGAGCTCGACGCCTTCGTCCGAGAAACGCCCGACGTGACCAAGCTTCTCTCGGCGCGCAACCTGGGTATGCACGACCGCCTGGCTGCGGCGGAGAAACTCTTCAAGGGCCGCCTGAGCGACCTGCTCTACCGTTTCGTGCTGGTGCTGGTCCGCCGCGACCGTTTCGACGAGCTGCACGGCATCGCCCAGGCCTTCGTGCTGCTGGTGGAGGAGGAGCACGGCGAGGTCGAGGTCGAAGCCACCGCCGCCGCCGCGCTGGACCAGCCCACGCTCGACCGCATCTCTGCCCGGCTGGGCGAGGTGCTCAAGCGAAAGATTCTGCTCTCGCAAAAGGTGGACGAAGCGCAGATCGGCGGCCTGAAAGTCCGCATCGCCGACGAGGTCTACGACGGTTCGCTCGTGACGCAACTGCGCCTGATCAAGGAGCAGCTGACCGAATCCGGTCGTGAGCGTGCAAGACGAGAAGCGGCGTCGCTTTGACCCGTGAGACCATGTTCCATTGTTGAATCAGACTCGGAGTGAATCATGAAACTGAATACGTCCGAAATCGTCTCCGTGCTCAAACAGGAAATCGACCGCTACTCGACGCAGCTGCAGGTCACGCAGATCGGGCAGGTCATCGAGGTGGGCGACGGCATCGCGCGCATCTACGGCCTGTCCAAGGCGATGGCGGGCGAGATGCTTGAGTTCGAAGCGAAACAAGCCGACGGCTCGACGCACAAGGTCATCGGCCAGGTGTTCAACCTCGAGCAGGACATCGTCGGAGCCGTCATCTTCGGCAACTACCTCGCCATCAAGGAGGGCGACACCGTCCGCTCCACCGGGCAGTTGCTCAGCGTCCCGGTGGGCGAGGGCGTGCTCGGCCGCGTCATCAACCCGCTGGGCGAACCGCTCGACGGCAAAGGCCCGATCCAGAGCAACGAGCGGCGGAAGATCGACATCATCGCCCCCGGGATTGCCGATCGGCAACCGGTGAAGCAGCCGCTGCAGACGGGCATCAAGGCCATCGACTCGATGATCCCCATCGGCCGCGGCCAGCGCGAGCTGATCATCGGCGACCGCAAGACCGGCAAGACCACGGTGGCCATCGACGCCATCATCAACCAGGCCTACACGCACAAGACCGACCAGCCGGTCTACTGCATGTACGTCGCGGTGGGCCAGAAGGAATCGACCATCGCCGCCACCGTCGAGACGCTCCGCAAGCACGGGGCGATGGAGTACACCACCGTCGTCGTCGCTTCCGCAGCCGACCCCGCCCCGATGCAGTACGTCGCCCCCTACGCCGGCGTCACCATGGGCGAGTACTTCATGTGGAAGGGCAAGCATGTGCTGTGCGTCTATGACGACCTCTCCAAGCAGGCGGTGGCGTACCGGCAGCTCTCGCTGCTGCTGCGTCGCCCCCCCGGAAGAGAAGCCTATCCGGGTGACGTGTTCTATCTCCACTCCCGACTGCTCGAACGCGCCACCAAGCTCAGCGACGCCAACGGCGGCGGATCGCTCACCGCCCTGCCCATCATCGAGACGCAGGAGGGCGACGTCTCGGCCTACATCCCCACCAACGTCATCTCCATCACCGACGGGCAGATCTATCTCGAACCCGAACTCTTCTACAAGGGCGTGCGCCCCGCGGTGAACGTGGGCATCAGCGTCTCGCGCGTGGGCGGCAACGCTCAGATCAAGGCGATGAAACAGGTCGCCGGCTCGCTGCGACTGGACCTGGCCGCCTTCCGTGAGCTCGAGGCCTTCGCCCAGCTGGGCACCGAACTGGACAAAGCCACGCAGCGCCAGCTCGACCGCGGCTCACGCATGGTGGAGCTGCTCAAGCAGCCGCAGAACGTGCCCATGGACGTGATCGATCAGATCGTCCAGCTCTTCGCCGGCTCCAAGGGCTTCCTGGATGATCTGACCAACAAGGACGTGCACCCCTTCGCCAACGCGCTGCTCGAACACTTCCACAGCACGCAGAAATCACTCTGGGACGAGCTGGCCAAAGCCAAGGCCTTCAGCGACGACCTCGCCGCCCGCTTCACCGAAGCGATCAAGACCTTCAAGGCCACCTGGCTGGCCGCGAAGAAGTGATCGCCCGCGCTCGGCGTTGGCTGCGCTGCGGCCCGCGCGCATCTCTGAGAAATCCGTCGAGCAGCCGCGGCAGATTCTTCCTCCGAGCGTACCCTCGCTTGGTTCGTCACTCTCTGCGCTGACCGCAATGCACGCCCACGGGCAAGCCGCCCACGAGCGCGAATCGAGCCTTGACCTGCTTGAGCGCAGCCTCGGTCAGGGCGAGCCATCGTCGCAGGTCATCGAGGTTGGACATGGATCGTCCGGGGCTTGCGCACTTCCAAATCGGGATCGTCGGGTTGCTTGTAGCCCTCGTAACCCAGCCACGCCAGGAGCAAGCGCCCAAGCCGCTGGGGTGAGGCCCTCGGATGACGGCGGCGAAAGTTCTCGAGTTGCATCGCCTGGGCAAGCGCGTGCAGATCGGCGGCTGTGTGCATGCGTAACGCTGCTTGATTCCGCCGCTTTGCCATCCGGGTATTCTACGGGTGCGCGGGAGCCGTCGACGCTCCGCCGCGGCCGCGAGCGATGGGCGCCGGAGTCGTGCCTTGCGGACATGCTGTTGATGCCAGGCGACCTTGCGCACCATGGATTGCCGGGCTAGACCGTGGTGTGGGTCCAGGTCCCGCGGAGGAAGCGTGCGGTGAAGATGCAGCCTCGGAAGACCAGCTCGAAGCACAGGCCCAGCCACAGGCCCACCAGGCCCAGGTTCAGCGGCAGCGCCAGGGTGTAGACCAGCGGCAGACGCACACCGTAGACCGAGGCGACGGTGAGCCAGAAGGTGGTGCGGGTGTCGCCTGCGCCGCGCATGGCCGAGCCCAGCACGATCGCGCTGCCGAAGAACGCCTGGACGAAGCCGCAGATGCGCAGCAGCGTGGGCGCGGTCTGCAACAGGACCGGTTCGTCGGTGGTCAGACGCACCAGCGGCTCGGGGGTGAAGATGAAGAACAGGCCCATGAAGCCCATGACGCCCGCGCCCAGGAACCAGCAGAGCAGGGCGGCTTGTCGGGCGCGGCGCGGCTGGCCGGCGCCGAGGTACTGCCCCACGAGCGTGGCGGCGGCGGTGCCCACCGCGTAGCCGAGCATGTACGAGATCGCCTCGACGCGGACGGCGATCATGTGGGCGCCCAGCGCCTCGTGCGCGCCGACGAGGCCCACGATGCGCAGCACCATGAAGTTGACCGTCCACATGCCCAGCAGGCTCTCGGCGAGGTTGGGCAGACCGACGCGTGCGATGCGCCAGAGGGTGTGGGCATGGGGTCGCAAGCGCCCCGGGTGCAACCGCAGGCCGCCCCAGCCTCGCAGCAGCAGCAGGAGCATGGCCAAAGCGCCCAGGCCCCAAGCCAGGAAGGTCCCGCTGGCGATGCCCGCCACGCCCCAGCCCTGACGCACCAGCAGCACCGAAACCGCGATGTTCGTCAAGTTCACCAGCAGCAGCACGGGAAAGGGCGAACGGGTGTCGCCCGAGGCGCGGAGACAGGCGGCGCCGACGGCGAAGAGCGCCCCGAAAGGCGCCGAGGCCGACACCACGCGGAGGTAGACGGAGCAGTCGTGCGCCGCCTGACCCTGCAGGCTGCCGAAGGCCGCCAGGCTCGGCGCCAGCAGATTGATGAGCAGCGCGGTGAGCAGGCCCATGCCCAGCGCCAACAGCAGCGCCTGACCCAGGGCGGCGTGCGCCAGGCTGCGATGTCCTCCGCCCACGGCGCGGGAGATCAGGGCGGCGGCCCCCACGCCCACGCAGTTGTGCAGCAGGTTGACCAGCCAGGAGACGTAAGCGCCCACGCCCAGGGCGCCGGCGGCCTCACTGGAGAGGTGGCCCGCCAGCGCGGTGTCGACGAAGCCCACGAGGAAGTTGAGCAGTTGTTCGAGGAAGGGCCAGAACGCCAGGACGAAGACCTGCCGCGGCAGCGAGAGGCCCGCGAGTCGGCCCGGCAGCGTGGCGGCGAGCGCGGGGGACTGGTCGAGCTCCTCTGCGGCGATCTCGGTGGGGCTTTTGCGGCGCGGCGGCGGGGCGTCCGTTGTCCCGAACGTTTCGGCGGAGCCGGGGCTTGCGTGGGGCGAAGACTCCGATGGCCGGCGCATCACGAAACATCCTACCGACCCCCGTTGCGCTGGCGCGTGGGCGAGGCGAGGGGCGCGTGGCTGGGTCAGGGCTGCTTCTGCTGCGCCAGCTCGTCCAGCGCATGACGGATCTGGTCCGCCAGTTTGGACTCCGGCGAGGCCGCCAACGCTTCGCGCATGCCCTGGGCTGCGCCGGGGGTGTCCTTGAGCTGGAGCGTCGCCATGGCGCGGACGAGCAGCATGCGTTGCAGCGGATCGCCTTGGAGCTTCAGGTCCGCCACGGTCTGGTCCACGAGCTTCCGCGCCGCCTCGTAGTCTTCGCGATTCATCGCGGCCGAGACCTCCGTGGTCCGCACCTGCAGGAGGTACTTCTCACGCAGGCCCGCCGCGTTGTCCGGGTCCAGTTCGATGATCCGCTGCAGCACCGGGGCGTACGGCGCCAGCGGCGCTCGCGCCTCGGAGACCAGCGTCACCGCACGATCCAGCAGCTTGGCGCTCTCCACGCCCTGGGCGGCGTCGGCCTGACGCATCAGGGCGTCGCGCTCCGTCTTGATCTTGCGCAACTCGCCCAAATGCTTGAGGTACTCCACGGGCCCGCCGGGCTGGTAACCGGTGGCGGCGTAAGGCAGGCCCGAAGCGTCGGCGAGCACCACCGTGGGGAAACCTCGGATCTGCCACTGGTCCGCCAGGCCCCTGTTCTGCTTTCGTGTCGCCTCGTCGAGCGAAGTCCGGCGGGGGAAGTCCAACTCCACGAGCACGAAGTCGCGGGGCGCCTGGTCGAGGAACTCCTGTTTCGAGAGCGACTCACCCACCAGTTTCTTGCACCAGCCGCACCAGTCCGACCCGGTGAAGAAGTAGAACAGGTCCTTGTTGCCTTCGGCGGCGGCGGTGCGAGCGGCCTGGACGTCGGTGGTCCAGGCGCCGCCCCAAGCCAGGGGCGACAGGGCGAGAACGACCAGGGCCGACCAGAGCGGGGCGAAATGGTTTTTCATTGGGGGTCCTCTTGCGTGAAGCTAAAGCATAGCCGGTAATTGCCCGATCAGCGCGGTGAAGGCATATGTGGGGTTCGACCAATCGCAACCCGCTTCCGCCCGAGAGCCGCGCAGTGGACCTGCGGCGTCACGGTCGCCTGCGCGCCGAGCTGGTCAAGTGCGATCGGCTGGGCGACGTGGTGGACCTGTCGTTATCGGGCATGCGCGTGACGATGAAGGGGCGGTGCGGGATCGAGCCGGGCCAGATCCTCGCCACGACGCTGCGTTTTGGCGAGTTGCAGCAGCCGGTGCGGGCGCAGGTGAAGTGGCTCAAGAAGACGGGATTTCGATCGCACCAGATGGGGCTGGAGTTCCAGGAGATGGACGACGCGTCCGTCGAAGGGATCCGCGCCATCTCTCGGGCGTCGATGCAGGCGCTGCTGCCGCAGTTTCACGACGCCCACCTCAAGCCGGTGAGGTGACGGACGCCGCCCGGGGCGGGGCTATTCTTCGTCGAACTTGCGATCGATCAGGTCGCGAAGGGCAGCCAGAGCGGCAGTGGCGTCGGAGCCTCGCGCCTGGAGGGTCAGCTCGGTGCCCTGCGTGGCGGCGAGCATCATCATCTGCATGATGCTCTTGCCGTCGACGATCTGGTCGGCCTTCTGGACGCGGATTTCGGCGCCGAAGCGGTTGGCCACGTCCACGAAAGACATCGCCGGTCGGGCGTGAAGCCCCAGCTTGTTCTGGATGCGCACCGGCGCCTGGATGAAGTGGTTATCACTGCTCACGTGGGGGCCACCACCGCGCGGGTTCAGCTCTGAAGGGTTTGGGCGTCGGCCTCGGCGAGCAGGTCCTCGACCGCCTGGACCGTCGTGGCCTGTCGCAGGAAGCGGCGGAAGGTGTCGCGCTGCAGGTTCGAGAAGATGTTCTCCATCGCCTGCAGGTGCTCGTCGGGCTTGCTCTTGGGCGAGAGCAGCAGCACGACGGAGTAGACCGGCGCCTTGTCCAGCGCCTTGAAATCCACGCCGGTGGGCGCCACGCCGATCGCCGCCGCCATTTTCTTGATCTTCTCGTGCTTGACGTGCGGCACCGCCACGCCCTTGCCGAAGCCCGTGGACCCGTGCTTCTCGCGGTCGAGGATGAGCTTGACCAGCTCGTCGCGCAGCGTCTTGGGCGCGGCCCCGGCGGCGAGCAGGGCGTCCACCAGCTCACGGATCACCGCGTCGCGGTCGCCGGCTTTGAGTTGCGGAACAATGGCGCTCTTGACAACGAAATCCTGGAGTTTCATCGGGTCATCCCAATCCCTAGACAAAAAATGCCACGCCTGGGCGCTACGTCTTGTGCTTGCGGTTGCGCAGCTGCTCCTTGTGATCGGTCAACTGACGCTCGAGCTTGTCCACCGACTGGTCCAGGCAGCCGTAGAGGTCCTCGCCGCTCGTCTTGGCCAGGAACGGCGAGTGGTGCTCGGCCTCGACGATCACCTCCACCTCGAACTGCTCGTGCGCCTTGTCCAGCACCACCTCGATGGCGGTGACACGGTCGAAGTACCGCGGCAGCTTGGCGACCTTCTTCTGGGCGTACTCCCGGATCGTCGCGGTCACCTCCACTCGCCTGCCGCTGATGATGATTTCCATGTCTGGCCTCGCTCAGGGTTGGCTCGCCGGTCCAGACTCGGACCCGATCTGCTGCGAGGGCGGCACCACCACGCCCCCGCTGACCACGAAGCGCAGCGCCTCCTCGATGGTCACCGGCAATTCTATCGTATCCTCCGCCGGCACGGTGATCACGTAGCCCGTAAAGGGCGTGGGACTGCTGGGCACGAACACCGTCACGCACGGACGGCCCATCTGGTCCTGCATCCGACGCATCGTGTCCCCCGTGAGCAGGCCCAGCGACCAGATGCCCAGACGCGGGTACTGCACCGCCACCACCTTGCTGAACTTCGCCTTGCTCGCGGACTCTTCATCGCCCCCGCCCACCAGGAAGTCCGTCACCTGCTTGACCGACGGGTACACCTGCTTGATCAGCGGCACACGGAGCACCATCTCCTCCAAACGCTTGAACATCTGCCTGCCGAGGTAGCTGCCCAGCACCGCCCCGGCGAGGTAGATGCCCACCGCCGCGAGGACCAGCCCGATCAGGTCCAGCGGGAAGCGGTAGCGATTCCAATGGTTCGCCAAGGCGCTGCGGCGGGCGTCGTGCCCAAGCCAATCGCGGTCCAGCTTGGCGTTGCGCCACTGCGCGTAGCGCGCGGGGTCGCCACGCAAGGCTCGCTCGTGCTCCAGCAGCTCCTCCTCGAGCACCGCGGGCCAGGGCGAAACCAGCAGCACCAGTTCGCGCACCCCGCGGTTGATCGGCTCGGCGATCCGGTTCTTCACGAACCCGTACGCCGCGATCAGGATCCAGATCGTCAGCACCGAGGGCAGCAGGATCGCCAGACCCCGGAAGAAGAACCGGCGAAAGTTCCGCGCCAGACTCTTGGACGATGCGCCTCCCATATCCGTCACGCGCCCGATGATAGCAGCACCGCTCAGACGCTCAGCTCCACCTTCGCCCCGAGCTTGCCCGCGTAGCGCCTGCGGATCGGCTCGACCACCTGCGCCACGAACTCCTCCACCTGCTCCGCCGATCGGCCCACGAACCGCCGCGGGTCCATCGACGCCTCAACGTCCACGCCCGCCAGCAGCGGTTCGCCCCGAAGTCGCTCGAGCAGGTCGTTGCTCGCCCCCTGCTCTTTCACCCGCTGCGCCGCCGCCTGGCTGTGCCGACGGATCGCCTCGTGGATCGCCTGACGATCCCCGCCCTGCTTGACCGCCGCCATCATCAGGTTCTCGCTGGCCATGAACGGCAGCTCCGCCATCAGGTT
Source organism: uncultured Phycisphaera sp. (assembly GCA_964496285.1). Classification (GTDB taxonomy): domain Bacteria; phylum Planctomycetota; class Phycisphaerae; order Phycisphaerales; family Phycisphaeraceae; genus CAZBXW01. The sequence goes on along the minus strand of CAZBXW010000001.1, from coordinate 299,055 downwards.
GCCTCGGATCGTCGCCGGATACACCACCAGACCTCCCGCCACGTTCGCCAGCAGGTCCAGGCAACCGTCGCACGCGAGGAACGGCTCGGGCAGCGCCAGCCGACGATTGCTGCTGTCGTCGAGCGTCCGCTCCAGCCACTGCGTCGCGGCGGTCATGAAGGGGTTGCTCACCATCGCGATGACGAACCGCGCCAGCCCCGTGGCACGCTCGCAGCGCATCGGGTTGCGCTTGTACGCCATCGCCGAGGACCCCACCTGCTCCGCCTCGAAGGGCTCCTCGATCTCCTTGCGATTCGCCAGCAGGCGGAGGTCGTTGCACGTCTTGCTCACCGCCGCCGCCGCCACCGCCAGCGACGCGACCGCCTGGGCGTCGATCAACCGCGGGTAGGTCTGCCCGGTCACGGCGCAGACGAGGTCGGCGTCGAACCCGAACTTCGCCGCCACGCGACGCTCCAGCTCCAGCACCTTGGCGTGATCGCCCTCGAACAGGTCCAGGAACGACGCCTGCGTCCCGGTGGTCCCCTTCACCCCGCGGAACCGCAGCGTGGCGGCGCGATGCTCCACCTCTTCCAGCGCCAGCACCAGGTCGTACGCCCAGAGCGTGGCGCGCTTGCCCACGGTGGTGGGCTGCGCCGGCTGGAAGTGCGTGAACCCCAGCGTGGGCAGGCCGCGGTGCTCCATCGCGAACCGCGACAGCAGGTCGATCACGTTGGCCAACTTCACCGCGATCAGACGCAGCGACTCACGCAGCAGCAGCAGGTCCGTGTTGTCGGTGACGTAGCAGCTCGTGGCGCCCAGGTGGATGATCGGCCGCGCCAGCGGCGCCACGTCGCCCAGGGCGTGCACGTGCGCCATCACGTCGTGCCGCAGGCGCTTCTCGTGCGCCGCCGCCGCCGCGAAGTCGATGTCCTCCAGGTGCAGCCGCAGTTCCTCGAGCTGCGCCTCACGGATGGGCAGGCCCAGGTCCCTCTGGCACTCCGCCAGCGCCAGCCACAGCCGACGCCAGGTGGCGAACTTGCGCTGCGGCGACCAGATCGCCTGCATCGCCGCCGAGGCGTTGCGACTGCTCAGCGGCGATTCGTAACGAAGCTTGGAAGGGTCCACGTCCACAGCCTGGACCCCCATCCTAGCACATCTTCACTCCCGCGCCGCGAGGCGTCGTTTGACCCGCGACGCCCTTTGTGGTGTAATGCGTTGCTCGATTCCGCAGGGCGGCGTCGCCCTGAATCGTTCAACCGGCCAAGCCCAAGCCCCGGGCCTAAGCCCTTGAAGGACCCCTCGGACAAAACCGCGGGGAAGTGGCCATGGGCAACTACAACGGTCCGAAGCTCAAGCTCTCACGTCGCGTGGGCGTCCCCATCGCGGACCTCCCCAAGCACACCACCAAACGCCAGCTCAACCCCAACGGGATGCACGGCTTCCGTGGCCGTCGCCTGCGCGACTACGGCGTACGCCTGAACGAGAAGCAGAAGCTCCGCTACCACTACAACGTCATGGAGCGTCAGTTCCGTCGCCACCTCGACGACGCCTCCCGCGCCAAGGGCAACACCGGCGAAGCCCTGCTCCGCATCCTCGAACAGCGACTCGACAACGTGATCCGCCGCCTGGGCTTCGCCCGCTCCATCTGGGCCGCCCGTCAGATCGTCAGCCACGGCCACGTCCTGGTCAACGGCCGCAAGACCGACCGCCCCAGCTTCCAGGTCAAGGTCGGCGACAAGATCACCATCAAGGAAAACCTGCACAAACTGGTGCGTGAGAACCTCGAATCCCTCCCGGGCCACCAGGTCCCCGCCTGGCTCACCTTCGACCCCTCCACCCTCACCGCCAGCATCACCAGCGTCCCCACCAGCGACCAGGTCCCCTTCGACGTCAACATGAACCTGATCGTCGAGTTCTACCGCTAACCCCCACCCGGAACTTTTTCCGGAAGTATTCTCGGAAGTTTTCGGGTTTTTTTCTGAAGTCCCCACGAAGCCCACGGCTTAATGCTGTGGGCTTCTGACTTTGATGCCGCTGTTCGCGCTGTACCATGTCCCAACCATCAGAGGCTTAGACATGTTGAACGTGACGCGACGCTGCCTGATCCAATCGGATCCCTATATCGCGCTGTCGGGCGGTGACGGAGCGATGTTTAATCGGCACTGGCCCGCGAGATGGATCGGGTTGGCGGGGGTGACGCCGCCGTTGGTCGCGGCGTATCGGTTGACCTTCGAGGTGGAGCGGGCCACGACGCTGCGGGTCCACGTCAGCGCGGACGAACGGTATCAGCTGCGACTCGACGGGCAGCCGATCGGGCGCGGGCCGGAGCGCGGGGATCGCTGGCATTGGTGTTACGAGTCGTACGAGCTGAGCCTCGACGCGGGACGTCATACGCTGCTGGCGTTGACCTGGGCGTTGGGCTACAGCCTGATGCCCTACGCCCAGTTCACGGTTCGCCCGGGGTTTCTGCTGGCGGCGGAGTCGCCCTGGACCGATGCGCTCAGCACCGGCGTGGCGGCGTGGCAGGTCAAGCGGGTCGAGGGGTATGGTTTCACACCCGAGTCGCTGGCCTGGGGCGCGGGCTGTCGGTTCGAGTTGCGAAGGACGAACCTTCACGACGAGCAGGATTGGCTGCCCGCGACTCCGCCGTACGCCTCGCACTGGCGCGCGGTCTCGGGCGAACGCTGGCGCGACTGGGGACTCGACGACCGACTGCTCTGGCCCGCGGTGCTGCCGGCGATGCTCGACGAACCGTGGCGGCGCGGGACGGTGCGTCAGGTGGACGGCGCGGCGATGGCGAAGTTCACACGCGTGGAGGCGAAGGACCATCTCGAAGCCGAGCGAGGGTTGTGGCAGGGGCTGTTCAGCGGCAAGCCGATGCAGGTGCCCGCGAACACCCGGCGGCGGGTGATCGTGGACCTCGAAGATTATGTCTGCGCCTATCCGAGCCTCACGCTGCGCGGCGGAGCGGACGCCACGCTGCGCTGCGACTGGGCGGAGGCCCTGTTTCTGCAGGAGGACAACGCTTCGGAGAAAGGACAGCGCGACGCCATCGACCAGAAATACTTCCGGGGCGTGGGCGACAGCTACCACGGCGCGGGCGGCGACGAGCCCGTCACGCTCGAACCGCTCTGGTGGCACTGCGGGCGATTCCTGCAGCTGCATGTCCAGACGAAAGACCAGCCGCTGGTGATCGAGAAGTTCGAGCTTCGGGAGACGAGGTTTCCGGACGCTGCGGGGCGGGGGAATCCGGGGTTGGGCAAATCCCCGGCCTGGGGGGGCTGGGAGTTTGAGTGTGACGACGCGGAGTTGATGGCGGCGTGGCCCCTGATGGTGCGGACGTTGCAGATGTGCTCGCACGAGACGTACTTCGACTGTCCCTACTACGAGCAGCTGATGTACGTTGGGGACACGCGCTTGCAGGTGCTGGTGACCTACATGCTGCGGCTGGAGGATTCTCTGCCGCGCAAGGCGATCACGATGCTCGGGGCTTCGCGGTTGGCCGACGGGCTGACACAGTCGCGTTACCCCTCGAAACTGCCGCAGATCATCGGGCCTTTCTCGCTCTGGTGGGTGATGATGGTGCACGACGCGGCGGCGTGGCGGGGCGATCGCGGCTTCGTGGCGGGGCAGCTCCCGGGGGTGCGCGCGGTGCTCGACGCGTTCCTGCAGCAGCGCGACAGCGACGGACTGGCGCAGCCCACGCGCGGGTGGAACTTCGTGGACTGGGTCGAGAGTTGGGACAAGGGGATGCCCGAGCCGGGCGACTCGCAGCCGATCTGCCCGATCCAGTGGCAACTGGTCTTGGCGTTGCAGGCGGCGGTGGAGCTGGAGGACTGGGCGGGCGAGCCGGACCTGGCGCGGCGATACGCGCGGACCGCCAAAGACCTGCAGCGCGCGGTGGTGGGGGCGTACTTCGACGAGTCGCGCGGGCTCTTCGCGGACGACCTGCGCCACCAGCACTGGTCCGAGCACAGCCAGGCTTTGGCGCTGCTCTGCGGTAGTTTGGACCAGCGGAAGCGCTCGGCGCTGCTGCGCCGACTGCTCACGACGCCGGACCTGGCGCGGTGCACGATCTATTTCAGCCACTACCTTTTTGAGGTCTTTTCGCGCATGGGCAAGATCGACGCGCTGCAGCAGCGGCTGAACGAGTGGCGCTCGCTGCCGGGGCTGGGGTTCAAGACCGTTCGGGAGTGTCCCGAACCATCGCGCAGCGATTGCCACGCCTGGGGGGCGCACCCGATCTACCACGCGGTGACGACGTTCCTGGGCGTTCGACCGGTGGGGCTGGGCATGGATCGCGTGGACCTGCGGCCGCAGCTGGGCACGATGAGGCGAGTGGCGGGTTCGGTGCCCACGCCGCGCGGGTGGATTCGGCTGGCGTGGGAGCGTGAGGGTCAGGCGCTGCTCGGCCGGGTCGAGCTGCCCGAGGGTCTGGCCGCCCGCCTGCATACTCCGCAAGGACCGCGCACGTTGAACCCCGGAACGCACGAAGTGCGGCTGGAGCTGAACCGCGCCACCTAGAGCGTCGATCCACCCCGCGAAGCCTCTGCTTGGCGGGGATCTGCTCGATGCGCTTGTGCCACCTTCTCTACGTCAGCCGCAGTGTTCAGCCGGTCACTCCGACGGATCTGCAGGTCCTGGCGCAGCGCGGCGCGTCCCATAATCGCATCGTCGGGATCACGGGTCTGCTGCTGCACCAGCACGGCTGGTTCATGCAGTTGCTCGAGGGTGGCCTGCTGCCCATCGGCAGCCTGTTCGATCGCATCCGTCACGACCCGCGTCACGTCGAGGTCGAGATGCTGTTCGTGGCGCCCGCGGCGGAGCGCTTATTCCCCACGACAAGCCTGGCGGTGGTCGACCTCGATCACCACGCCACGGACCGCGGGCTGCTGGAGCGCATGGCTCAGGAGGTCCGCCGATTTCCCAAGGGTACGCCCGAAGCCCAGGCCATCGCGGTATCTCTGCTGCGACCCTTCGCGTCGCGGCCCGCCGCCGTGACGCCGCGCGCCGCTTAAAGCGTGTGGCGATACGGGGGAATCCGGGGGAATCCGGGGATGGGTACATCCCCGGCCTGGGTCGGAGCCGGGCGGTCCACCGCCCCGGGGGCGGGGGCGGGGGCGGGCTAGCGGGTCGTGGTGGAGGTGCGGAAGCGGTAGGTCTGCTGGTGGTATTGGTCGGTGACGCGGCCGCTGGAGCTGGACTGTCGGTCGTAGGTGTAGGTGGTGACGCCTTCGAGGATGGTGTGCTGGTAGCCGTCGATCACCGTGGGACGCTGATCGTTGCGCCCCGCGTACCAGGGCTCGCCAGTGGCGTGGCGCGAGGCGGCTTCGAGCAGCGGCGCATCGCAGACGAGCGAGGGATGACGATCATGGTCCACCGGGTAGGGCAGCGTATCGCTGTCCGCGGCCCAGCGTTCCGCACAGCCGGGGGTGAGGCCCATGATCGCCATCCCGCCGGCGATCCCCAGGATTCGGAGTGACCGACCTGCCATGCCCGGGAGGGTAGCCAACGCGGTGCCATGGACTTTCCGCGGCGATGCAAGCTACGAATCGCACTTGAAATCAGGTGGATTTCGCGCAACGGCCGCCGGGGCGCGGACGCAGCGACCGTGCCGACTGTTGCGTGGGGGCAACGTGACCGCCAAGGATTCAGCGCCAGGCAAGGTCCACGATCAGCGGCTGATGGTCCGACCCGAGGCTGGGGCCTAAGCGTCGGTCCAGGGTGACGAGCTCCGCGGAGTGGAGCAGGTGGTCGATGGGGATCTGGCCCAGGGGTCCGCCGCCGGCGGGCCAACTGCCTTGGATCCCGAAACCGTGCTGCGAATTGAGCAGTCCGCTGCGTTCGATCAGGCGTCGGAAGTGGACGCTCCAGGGCGTGGCGTTCAGGTCGCCCACGATCAGCGCCGGCTCGGTGCGCTGCTGCGCCCACTGCGCCACGAGTTCGAGTTGGCCATTGCGCAGGGCCGCGGCGTAGGGACTGATCGGGGGCATCACGTGCACCGCCAGGATCGACAGCTCAGCGCCCCGGTAGCGCAGGCGCAGCCACGAGGCGGCGATGCTCGATCCCGCGGGGCTCATGTCCAGCGTCTGCGCCTCGATGAAGCGGAGGTCCTCCTCCAGGGTGAAGCGCACGAACACCGCCATGCCGAAGGGGTCTTCGCGTCGCAGGGCGTGGCGCAGACGCCAACCGCCCAGTTGGAACTCCAGGTCCTCCAGCTCGCTGCTGCGCACTTCCTGGAGCACCAGCACGTCGGCGTTGAGCGTCGCCAGATAGATCGACACGTCCATCATCTTGTCGCGCACGCCCTGGAGGTTGAACTGCACCACGCGGAGGCTCGAGCGCTGGGCCGGATCAGTTTCGCTGTCCGGGCGGCCCTCGTCGGTGGGGGCGGATGTGGATGCGGATCGCGAGTCGATCGGGATGTACAGCGGCAGGATCAGTCCGAGGTTGATCGCCAGGGGCACCGCACAGAACGCGGCGCCGCGCCACGATCGCGCAAAGAGCAGCAGCGGCACGAGCACGCCCAGCACCAGCGCGTACTGCGCCCGGAAGTGCGCCAACAGATCGAACATCCACCCCGCGTCGCCGGCGAAGGCCAGGATCGTCGCCCCCGCAGGGACGCCCGCCGCCGCGAGCAGGACGATCCGCGCCGAGCGCCCCTTGCGACGATGGGGCGAGCCATCTTCGGAGTCGATAACCTCAATATCGTCCGGGGCTTGGGCGCGCAGCGGGGCGTTGGGGTCTGGCATGGTGCGTTTTCTCATCTTTTCCCGTTGGTGAGCCGAGCGGGGTTTTCATAGAATACGCCGCCTGCCCGCGAGGCGGATACGTACCCCGCCCCGCCAGGCGTCCCCCCAGAACCTTGGGCCCGCCGCGGCCCGCAACCAAAGGATCGTCACATGGTCACCGCCACCGCCCCCGCAAGCAAAAGCATCCACGAACTGCTCGGCGCTGAAGCCGACGCCCTGCTCTCCTACAAGGCCAAGGGCTTCTCCAAGGACGTGCTTCACGTTCCCGGTGGCGATTTCGTCGACCGCGTCGTCGCCGGCACCGATCGTTCGCCCAACGTCCTGCGCAACTTCCAGCTCCTGCTCAACAGCGGACGCCTCGCGGGCACCGGCTACGTCTCGATCCTCCCCGTCGATCAGGGCATCGAACACTCCGCCGGCGCTTCCTTCGCCCCCAACCCCATCTACTTCGACCCCGAGAACATCGTCAAGCTCGCCATCGAGGGCGGGTGCAACTGCGTGGCCTCGACGCTGGGCGTCCTCGGCTCCGTCGCCCGCAAGTACGCCCACAAGATCCCCTTCATGGTCAAGGTCAACCACAACGAGTTCCTGACCTATCCCAACAAGTTCGATCAGCTCATGTTCGCCCAGGTGCAGCAGGCCTTCGACATGGGCGCCGTCTCCATTGGCGCCACGATCTACTTCGGCTCCGACGAGTCGGCACGCCAAATCCAGGAAGTCTCCGCCGCCTTCGCCAAGGCTCACGAACTGGGCATGGTCACCGTCCTCTGGTGCTACCTCCGCAACAGCGCCTTCAAGACCGCCGACAAAGACTTCCACACCTCCGCCGACCTCACCGGCCAGGCCAACCACCTGGGCGTGACCCTCCAGGCCGACGTCATCAAGCAGAAGCTCCCCACCAACAACGGCGGATACAACGCCCTGAAGTTCGGCAAGACGCACAAGGACGTCTACGACAAGCTCACCCCGGCGGACAACCCCATCGAGCTTTGCCGCTACCAGGTCGCCAACTGCTACATGGGCCGCAGCCCGCTGATCAACTCCGGCGGGGAAAGCAAAGGCGCCACCGACCTGGCCGAGGCCGTCAAGACCGCCGTCATCAACAAACGCGCCGGCGGCATGGGCCTGATCTCCGGCCGCAAAGCCTTCCAGAAACCCATGAAAGACGGCGTTTCCCTGCTCAACGCCATCCAGGACGTCTACCTCGACAAGAGCATCACCCTCGCGTAATTCACAGCCTCTTTCACGAACGAAACCCCCCAAGCCCACGGCTGAACGTCGTGGGCTTTTCGTTGGGACTAACGAGCATCATCTCGAACCCAACACCCGCGAGTGATCCATGCCCGCCTCCGTTCACGGACCTGATCGAGATCAGCCGCGCGCGATGCGGTTTTCGCTCGCGCGCCGCTTACTCCGCGATGCGTAGGACCTGGCTTTGGATCGTCTGGTCGGTGGTGCTGACGATGTTGCGGTTCTGGACGGAGAAGGTGGCTCGCAGCTGGGTGGTTTGCGTGGTGTTTCGGCCCACGGCTTGGTTGCGGTCCAGGTCGAAGAAGACCTGGGTGGCGGCGCTGCCGCGCATCAGGCGGACGTCGAGCTTGGGGCCTTGGGCTGGGAGCTTGGAACGGTCCACGTCCAGGCGCAGGTCGGCGGTGCCCGAGACGGTGGCGATGGGGACGCCTTCGATCTGGGCGATGCTATCCAGGCGATAGCGCATGGGCACACGGAGCTTGCCCAGCTCGTGGTTCCACTGCTGCGGGGCGGACCAGGTCCCGCCGACCTTGATCGAGTCAGGGGCGGCCACGAGGGTGGCCAGATCGCTGGCGGTTTCGAGGAAGTCGCTGTCGTCGGGCGTCGAGGCGTCCTTAGGAACACGGCGGCGGATGGCGTCGGCGCCGCGCACGGAGCGGATCGACCCGTCGGCGGCGACGTCGAAGGTCAGCGGGACGCCAGCCATGGCGCGGAGCGTGGCGTGCATCGAGGGGATGGCGCCGCTGGCCTGACGCGAATCGTTGCGCCGCGGTGCGCCGCCGGCGGAACTGCTCAGCTCCGCGGTGAGCCAGTCGAAGCTGAACGTGCAACTGGCCGACCCGTCGCCCGCCACACGCTCCACGCGCCAGGTGGCTTCGCCCTCCACGAGGACGGTGACCTCGACCTTGCGGTTATTGCCCGCGACGGAGACCTCGTTGACCTGCGCACGACGGGTCCAGAGGCTGTATCGGCTGGTCTGACCGGCGACGAACCGGGGCTGCAGGCTCACCGTATCCGTCGTCTGCGCCCAAACGATCTGGGCGGCGAGCAGCGGGAGCATCACGAGCAGCACCGCACGAAGCGTGGTCATGTGGAAGCTCGTTTGTCGAGCGGGAAGAGGTAGCCCGCGAGGTTCCGGCAAAGTCGATCACCCAGGTGACGATAGGCGTCGTAATAGACGTTGGCCTGCGTCAGAAAAGCCTGGCCCTCGACGCCGGCCTTGGCGAACAGGCCGTCTTGAATGAACGTGGGCAGATCGTCGCGGCGGTACTCGAAGTGGTACTGGAACCCGTAGCTGCGGAGACCGACCTTGAAGGCCTGAGTCCTGCAGGCGGCGGACCCTGCCAAGGGCGTAGCGCCGGGGGGCAGCTTGGTGACTTCCTGGCCGTGCAGATGGAACTGCGTCGTGTCCCAGGGGATGCCGGTGTAGATCGTGTCGATGGTTCCCGGGAACGCGAGCTTGACGTTGGCCCAGCCGACCTCGGGCGTCTTCATCGCCGCCACTTCGCCGCCCAGCGCCGCGGCGAGCAGTTGAGCGCCCAGACAGACGCCCACGATCGGCACGCCTCGGGCGTGAGCGCTGCGTAACAGTTCCATTTCCTGCGCCAGCCAGGGCAGCGTGGCTTGGTCCTCGACGTTCATCGGTCCGCCCATCGAGACCACGCCATGGACGTTGTCCAGATCGGGGATCGCCTGGCCGTTGAAGATCTCGCAGACGCGCAGGCGGTGCCCGGTGTCTCGCAGGACTTCGCCGATGCGGCAGGCCGGTTCGTTGGCGACGTGTTGCAGAATGAGAATGCTCATGCGCGGGCAAGAGTTTCAGGCGAGGGCCAGGCCAAGTCAAGCCGTAGACCCCGCCAGCGAGCCGCGGGTCAGGAGGTGCGGTCACGCCCTAGCTTCGACCGAGGGCGGCGGAGGTGCCTAGTTTCTCGCGGCGGCCAGGAGCCCACGAGCCTCGGACACGCCGGGCAGCGATGGATCTCCCGCTGCTGCTTCCTGAAGGTGGTACTGCGCCCAGCGCTTCTCATCCGCAGCGAGGTATGCCGCCCCTAGCCGGTAGTGCGTGAGCGGCTGCGACCCGAGCGCTCGAAGCGATTGACGCATGAGCGCCAGGCCCGCCTCGTGCCGGCCCGAGAGGTGCTCGATCCAGCCCGCGGCGCGCAGGACCGTCGGCGCGGGTGAGCCGAGGCGGAGCTGCTCCGCAGCCAGTGTCGCGGCGCGGGGCAGGTCGGGGGTTTTTTCTTCCAGCAACAGCTCCAGCGCTTCAGCGCCCGCCAAGGCTCGCACCGCCGCGGACGCCGCGCTTCGCGCCACCGTCTCGAAGAGCGTCAGCGCCGCTTCCCTCTGGCCCCCGCGTCGCTGCGCATCGGCCAGTTCAAGCTGCAGGTACGGATGGCCCGGCTCAAGCCGCAACGCCCGTTCCAGGTGCGGCAGGGCGGCGGCGAAGTCGTCGCTCGCGGTTGCCAGACGCCCCGAGAGGTACGCCGTCAGGGCGCTGTCGGGGAACGACTCGCGCAGCGCCGCGAGCGTTGGGCCCACGTCGCTCAACTGCGTCACCACCGCCTGCGCCCGCAGGCTGTGCGCCAGGTAGAGCGTGGGCTGGCGCTGCGCGACCTGCTCGGCGATGCGCTGCGCCAGCGTGGGCAGGCCCGCGTCCAGCGCCGCCAGCGCCAGCGCCAGTTGCTTAAGCTCGCGATGGGCCGCCATCGCGTCGAACGACGCCGATTCCACCGTGCTGAGCCACTCGCCCAGCAGGATGCCCGGTCGCGGCTCGGCCAAGCGCAGCGCCGAGGCCGCCGCCGACTTGTCGTTGGCGATCAGTCGCAGCATCGCGGTGTAGAGGCCCGGGTCCTGGGCGCTGAGCGTGGGCGTGGGCGAAACGACGGCCTCGAGAAGTCGGGACAACGGAACGCCCACCAACGCCGGGGAGGTCACCAGCGCCTGCCGCGCCTGGTCCTGCCGACCTGTGAACAGCAGCAGCGCCACGCGCCCGGCCGCCAACGGCGCCACGGTCGGCTCCCATTGCGAGAGCTGATCCAGGCACTCCTGGGTTAGCGCCCAGTCCTGCGTCTCGGCGCCGAGCAGCGCCCGAACCCCCAGCCAGCGACCGGCCAAGTCGCGCGGCAGGAGCTTGGCGTCGATGTCCGCGCCGCACCAGCCGATCATCCGCCGCGTCCGATGCAGCCGCAGCGGCTGCGCCAGCAGTTCGTTCACCAGCGCCGGCTGATGCGTCGCCTCCGACGCCAACGCCAGCAATCGCGTCCGGGCCTCATCCCCGAGGCGAGCGTCGAGCTCCAGCAGCGCCAGCGTCGTCTGCGCCGCGACGAACCAGGGGCTGTCCGCGTGGACCTTCTCCAGCCAGCGCCGCGACCCTTCCGCGTCGCCGACCTCCTGCGCCGCCCGGCCCGCGCTCAGGCACAGCACCGCGTCGCTCACCTCGCTCTGCGTCCCGGATTCGGCGACGAAACTCAGCACCCGCCGGTGAAGCCCCAGCGCCGAATAGAGGTGCGCCAGACCCTGGCGCGAGCGCTCGGCTTCCTCGGGACTCATCCGCGCCAGTTCCAGCAGCGTCCGCTCCGCCGCCGGGTAGTCGGCGCTCCACTGCAACGCTTGCGCCAGATCGCGCAGCGTCGAGGCGTCCCCGGGCGTCAACCGCAGCGCCGCTCGATACATCTCCGCCGCTTTCCCGGGCTGCTGCGCGCTGAGCAGATGTCGCCCCTGCTGTCGATAGAGCACCCCGGCCGGGGCCCCCGCGTCGATCCATCGCCGCATCAGCGTTTCGGCCGCGTCGTATCGGCGCAGCTCCGTCAGTCGCCCGAGCACCTGCGACATCAGATCGCCCTGCTCCGTGGTGAGTTCCCGGCCCAGCGCCTCGAGCTCGTCCGCCTGCTGCTGCGGGTCGGCGTGGGTCTGCAGCGCCAGTCGACGCAGTGTGGCCTGCGGCGCCCAGAGCTTGGCGTCGATCAACTGCTGGTAGACGCCCGCGGCTTGTTCGGCGCGGCCGATCCGCACCAGCGACTGCGCCAGCGCGTCCGCCGCCGTCAACGCCGCGGAGGAACGCTCCGCGATCAGCTGCGTGAGCACCGGCTCGAGCGTCACCACCACCGCCTCGTAACGCTGAATCCCGTAGAGCAGCGAGGCCCGCGACAGGCCCGCCAGGGTCGGGTTGGCGTCCTGCAGCTCCGTCACCACCGACAGCCCGCGCTCGTAGTCGCCTCGCTCCGCGAAGAAGCGCGTGAGCATCGACCAGGACATGGCGCTGTGCGGCTGAGCGTTGACCAGCCCGATCAGGTTCGCCTGCGCCATCTCGGACTCGCCGGCCTGCTCGTAAGCGCGCGCCAGGACCAGGCGGAGCATCGGGTCGGGTCGGCCGCTGACCAAGGCGCGAAGCCCCAGGCTGATGGCCTGCGCCGCTTGACCGTCGCGCAGCGCCGCCTGCGCAGCCAGGGCGGGCTCGATCTCGGGGCGGAGGGCGCCGGCGGGAATGGCCGCCAGGTGGGCCGCGGCGCGGTCGGGTCGGCCCGCGATCTGCTCGATGCGCCAGGCCAGCGCCCGGGCGCCAAAGTCGGTGGGTTTCTCGGCCAGGAACGCTTCGAGCTGCGCCAGCGCCTGGTCGTAGCGTCCGCTCGACGCCAGCGCCTGCGCGTGCAGCAGCGTCAGGGCAGCGGCGTCGGCGGCCCCGGAACGCCGGGCGTCCTCGACGAATCGCAGCGCCACGTCGCCCTGACCCTGTGACACATAGACCCCCGCCAGCGCCACCACCAGCGCCGGATCACTGCCGAAGGCCTTGCGCACCTGCGCCGCCTGCGCCGCCGCAGCGTCGTGCTGCCCGGCGCTCAGCAGCGCCCCGAGCAGGCGGAGCTGATCCTGCGCCGAATCACTCCGCCGCGCCGCCAGCTCCCGCGCGTAACGCACCGCCGCGGCGTGGTCGCGCAACGCCGAGTAACCGTCGACCAGGATCCTCAGGTGATCGTCGGTGGGCGTGACGATCTGCTCGATACTCTGCAGCACCCGGCGCGCTTCGTTGACTCTCCCGCGCGCCAGCTCGAAGCGCAGGGCCGTCTGCAGCGCCGCGGGGTCCTGCGGGAAGTGACGCAGGTAATCGTCCACGTCGCCCTGCGCCTGGGCGAAGAAGCCCTGCTCGGTGAGGATCAGCAGCAGCAGCTGCCTGGCCGTGGCGCCCTGGGGGAAGAGCTCGATGCAGCGGCGGAGCACCGTGACCGCGGCCTCGGGCTTGCCCTGGGCGTTCAGGGCTCGGGCGTAGAGCACGTGCACCGCGGGCGAGTCCTGTCCCTGCCGCAGCAGCCCCTCGAGCAGCGCCACGGCGGTGGCGTGGTCGTCGCGCCCGAAGGCGTTCTGCGCTCGAAGGAATGTCACGAACAGGTCCTGCGGGCTGCCCTGCTGCGCCTGCTCGAGCAGCGGCTGCGCCCGGGCGAAGTCTCCGGCGGCGTGAAACAGCCGGGCGCGCGTGGTCATCGCCTCGGCGCGTTGCGCCTGCTGCGGCGCGAGCTGGTCGAGCAGTTGCTGGCCCAACGCGATGCGCCGTGGCAGCGAGGCCTCGGTCGCCGGCATGTCCATCATCGCGGTGATCGCCGACGCCGCGCCCGTGGCGGTCAGTTCGCCCCGCCCCGCGAGCGTCTGCACCCAGGTCCACAGGTCCGACCAGTGACCGCGATCCACCAGGTTCTGTGCGTACAGCTCCATCGCTCCGCTGTGCACGGGCGCGAGTTCCAGCACCGCCTTGGCCTTCCACGTCACCTCGCTGAGCAAGCGCTGGACCTGACGCTCGCACTCCTGCGTGTCGGGCGTCTGCGACTGCAGCGCCGGATCGGCTGACGCTTCCAATCGCATGCGCCACCAGGTCAACTCCGTGGCGGTGAGCTGCGCATCAAGGTGCTTGCCCTGCAGCGCCGCCTGGGCGTCGCTGTGGCGCGAAAGGAACTCGGCGGCGGTGCGCCCCTGCGCCAACGCGTCCTCGATCCGCTGCGCCACGTTCGGGTCGCTGTGCACGTCCGTCAATCGCAGCTGGGCACCGATCGATAGCATCGCCCAGTCCACCGTCGCCTGCCGCAGCGGGACATCCTCGGGCAGGACCCGAAGCGCGCTGCGCAACGTGTTGCCCGCGGCCTCGAGACGGTTAAGCCCCATCAGCGCCCGCGCTTTAAGGAGCAGCGCCTTGGGCGCCTGCGGCTGCTGGTCCAAGGCTTTCTGAGCGTAGTCGAGCGCCGCGCTGGGCCGATTGTTCTGCCAGGCCAGTTCCGCCTGTTGCGTCAGATGGTCCGCGTCGCCGCCGCAGCCCAGGAGCAACAGCGGCAGCAGAAGAGCCACGATACGGGTAGCGATGTGCGTCATGGTGAACCCGAGAATACCTAACCATCGGTGATCACAGGCTTCGGGCTAAGCCCGCTTGGACTTCTCGGACCCTCCACTGCGGGGTGCCAGGCCCGCCCGCGGAGCAGCCGCCTGGTCACGCCAGAACCGCGAATACTGCTGTTATACTCGTCGTCGATGCGAACGGAGGACGCTTCGGTATCCAACCCCTCGGCCCGAGCGCACGCCGCGACGCCGCTGCGCGCCAACGACGACTTCCATGTGGAGCGGCCCGGCGGGCACCTGGACCAGATGATCCGCCAGACGCGCGCCCACCACGTCCAGCTGAGCACCATGGCCGACCAGAAAGCCGGCACCCTCATGACCCTCTGCACCATCGGCATCCCGCTGACGCTGCAATTGCTCGACAACCCGGACCTAAGGCTGCCCGCGATCGTGCTGATCTGCTGCAACCTCGTGACCGTGCTGCTGGCGGCGATGACGGTCATGCCCCGGCTCGCCCCGCTCCGCCGTGCCGACACCCGCAACCCGCTCTTCAACCCGCTCTTCTTCGGCGACTTCGCCAAGCTCACCTACGACGAGTACGTCGACGAGATGCAGAAGGTGGTTCACGACCCCACCGCGACTTACGAGGTGCAGCTGCGCGAGGTCTACGCCATGGGCCTGTACCTCGCCAAGCGAAAGTTCTTCTATCTCAAGTGCGCCTTCCTGACCTTCCTGGTGGGCGTCTTCTCCGCCGCCGCGGTCTGGCTCTTTGGCCAACTCGCGGGTTGAGCAGGACGTGCTTCGACGACACCGCGCGGGGGGTGACATCCACTCAGCCCCGGTTCATTGACCCGGGGCTAAGTCGATGGTGCGTTGTTCCGTGGGGGCGCGACTTCGTGGGGGAACACCGCGGGGAGGAGGGTGAGCGGGGGCGGGGTTTGGGCCTGGTGTTGCAGGTCGATCAGGCGGAGGCACTCGTGGAGGAGTTGCGTGGTGTCGAAGCCCAGGAATTGGACGGGCGTGTGGGCGGCGGGGGGGTGCGGGAAGTTGCAGTGAGCCACGACGTCGGCGTCGTGGGGGAATCGCAGGCCGGCGAGCACCAGGCCTTGCGTGGCGTGTTCCACCAGGTTGTCGTCGGTGATCAGGAAGGCATCGGGGCGCTCCTCGGGGGGCAGGTCGCGCCGAGCGATGGCCCAGAGGGCGTGGCTGATGCTCAGCGGGACCACGCGGTTGGGCACCTGGTGCCAGTAGGGTCGCAGGGTCAGGCCAGACTGTTTTGCGGCGGCGCGGAGGGAGTCGAACCAGGGCTCGTCGGGGCTGTGGATGCTGACGAGCGCCAGTCGTTTTCGGCCGCGCCGCGCCAGGTATTCCACAGCGCGACGGAGGAAGGAGTCGAGATCGGCATAGATGGCGGGGACGTGGCCTTGGGGCGCAGAGCCAATGACGACGCGGCCCAGGTGCGGAGCGGCGAGGATGGGCGAATCGGACGGCACGACGATGGGGCCGCAGAAAATGATGCCGCGGACTCTGCGTCGCTGAGCGTCGAGGGTCAGTCGCTGCATGGACGGCTCGTCGGGTCGGCCGTTGACGCGGCTGAGGAACGTGATGCGTCGGTTGGGCGAGGTGGAGAAGGCGGAGGTCTGCTGGAGCAGGGTCTGCCAGAAGGAAGACCAATGGACGGGGTCGTCGGGGCTGTACGGGTGCGCCAGGATGTAGTGATGCAGGTGTGGCGGGAAGGAGGCGACGAAGGTGCCGTTGCGGCCGCGCGGCTCGACGAGGGCCTCGTGGGCGAGCTGATCCATGGCGGCCTGAACGGTGTCGCTCGAGGCGCGGTGGGTTTTGCCGATTCTCAGACGGGTGGGCAGTCGATGTCCCGGGGACCACTTGCCTTGGACGATCATCAGCCGGAGCGTCGCCGCCAGGCGGTTGATCTTCTCGGGTTTGCGCCCGGGACGGAGGCCTGCCATGCGGGAGCGATGATACTTCAGCGTGGTGGACGTGGCGAGCCTGAACGGTCGGTGCGGGGGAGGCAAGCTGGGCAAGGCCAGGCGAAGGCTGACGGAGATCTCATGGAGAAAACCGCTTGAAATGCAGTGATTCGTGCGTTAGGCTACTCGTCCCTCCCGAGTTCCGAACCCGCGAAGCGGGTCTAACCTAAGGATGAAGCTGTGGCCAAGCGAAGCGGCTGGTTGAGTGCGTATCGTCGTGCCGCGTTGAAGCGGGCGGGGGATGGGCGCTGCGGCGTAGAGCCGCTCGAGTCGCGAGAGCTGTTCACGGTGGACGTGTTGACACCGCTGAGCGACATCAGCACCAACGCGAACCACCCGCAGAGCATCGTGGTGGACCTTGCGGGGCGCTTCGACGACCCGGACGTGGTGGGCACGGTGACGCGGTTCGACACGGTGATGGGGGAGTTTTTCGTGGAGCTGTTCGACGTGGCCAACGGGGCACGCACGGCGGCGCCGCTGAGCACGGCGCAGTTCCTGAACCACGCGAACAACAACCTGATCCCCGGGTCGACCACGACTCGGTTCAGCAGCTACGACAACACGATCTTCCACCGCGCCGACGCGGGGCTGGGCGTGATCCAGGGCGGAGGTTTCGCCTTCCCGGGTTTCACGACGCTGCCCTCGGGGCCCACGGTGGTGAACGAATACTCGGAGACGCGGCCGAACGTTCGCGGGACGATCGCCTGGGCCAAACAGGGGGGCAATCCGGACTCGGCGAGCAACCAGTTCTTCATCAACACCGACGACAACAGCGTGTCGCTGGGCCCGCCGAACAACGGCGGGTTCACGACGTTCGGCCAGGTGCTCGGGACGGGGATGAGCGTGGTGGACGCGATCGTGGGTCTGCCCGTCTTCAGCGTCTCGACGAACCCTTCGATGGGCAGTCAAGTGCCGCTGCGGAACACGCCGCCGAACGTGGCCGGGCCGGACAGCGTGGTGCTGATCAACACGGTGCGTGAGGTGGATGAGCTGGTGCTGAGTTTCACGAACAGCGACCCGAGCCTGGTGCGTGTGGTGCTGGAGGGCCAGATGCTGCGGCTGGACGTGCAGCCGGGGCGGACGGGCACGGCGCAGATCACGGTGCGGGCCACGGACCGGACGGGCGCGTTTGTGGAGTCGTCGTTCGAGGTCGAGGTGACGGCGCCGGCGAACCCGCCTACGGTCGCCTCGTTGAGCGCCGCGACGAGAGTCTCGCGTGGGACGAACCTCAAGCTCACCGCCACGACGGTCAAAGATGTCTCGCCCGGCAGTGTGGCGCGGGTGGACTTCTTCACCGACACGAATGACAACGGGACCTTCGAGCCGGGCATCGACACGCTCGTGGGCAACGACGCCAGCGCCACCGGCGGCTACACGCTCACGCTGCCGACCACCGGCTTGACGGCGGGAAACTACACCTTCTTCGCCCGCGCCGTGGACGATCAGGGCTTGGGATCGATGCACGTCACGCGCACGGTTCAGGTGACCAACACCGCCCCGACGCTCACGAGCATCCTCACGCTCGGGACACTGCTGCGCAACCAGGCCGGGACGATCTCGTACGACCTCCTGCGGAACGTCTCGAACGAGGCGGACGCCAACGGGGACGCGATCAGCTTCCGCGTGGAGCAGGTGCTCTCGGGGACGCTGACGAAGAACGGGGTGGCGGTGACGCCGGGCGTGACGCTGATCGGACCGGGCGAGTCGGTGGTGTGGACGCCGGCGCTGAACGCCGACGGGACGCTCGACGCCTTCTCGCTCAAGGCGTTCGACGGGGAGTTGGCCTCCGCCAAGCCGGTGACGCTTAAGCTGATCGTCAACAAGCCCCCGGTGGTGACGCGGATCGCCCCCTCGGTGTCGGTGCTGCCCTTCCCCGGGTCGGCGATGAAGCTCACCGCCACCGCCAGCGATCCGGACGGCTTTGTGACCCGCGTCCGCTTCTACCGCGACACCAACGGCAACGGCACGCTCGAGACCGGCAGCGACGCCTTCCTGGCCGAGGACAGCAACCCGTTCAACGGCGTCTCGGTGGACATCAATACCTCCGCCTTCCCGCTCGGGGCGGTGAAGTTCTTCGCGCAGGCGGTGGACAACTTCTCCAACACGCTCAGCCAGCCTCTGGCGTACGACTTCACGGTCAACACCCCGCCCACGATCGGGCAGGTGACCGCCACGGACAACGTGACGCGGCCGAGCAACATCACGCTCTCCGCGCTGGACGTGACGGACGTCAACGGCACAATCGCGATGGTCGAGTTCTTCATCGACCTGAACCACAACTCGATGGTGGACGCCAGCGACGCGTTGCTGAACCGCGGCGTGCGTCAGGGCCTGACCAACACCTGGAGTCTGACGCTGCCGACCACGAGCGTGCCGGCGGGCGAGGTGCGTTTCATCGCCCGCGCCACCGACAACCACAAGGCCACCGTCATCGGCAGCACCACCGTCACCGTCCTGCCCGACGGCAACACCACGCCGCCGACCATCGCGGCGCTCAACGCCAGCGCCCCGGTCGTCAACCGTGGCGGGACCTTCACGCTCACCGCGGTGAACGTCGCGGACCCCGCGCCGTCGATCGGCGGCGTGCGACGCGTGGAGTTCTACCGCGACACCGACGGCGACGGAGCCTTCGACCCGGACATCGATCAACGCATCGGCAGCGACTACAGCTCCGTAGGCGGCTGGACCGCCAACTACACCTTTGCCAGCGATTTCCCTACCGGGCCCATCCAGTTCTTCGCCCGCGCGGTGGACTTCAACGGCAACGTCAGCGCCGCGGTGATGCGCGAGGTCCTGGTCAATCCTCCGCCGACGCTCGGCTCGCTGACGCTGCCCGCCACGGTGCTGCGCGGCACGAACGTCACGCTCACCGCGGTCAACCCGGTGGACACGCAGGGCGGGACGATCTCGCGCGTCTCGTTCTACCGTGACAGCAACAACAACGGCGTGCGCGACGCCTCGGACCTGCTGCTGGGACAGGACGCCAACGCCGCGGGCGGTTACACCCTGAGCGTCTCGACCAAGGGGCTGCCTGCGGGCGAGGTGCGTTTCTTCGCGGTGGCGGTGGACAATCTCGGGGCCTCGAGCAACACCGTGGCCGGCGTGGTGGACGTGCAGAACAACCCGCCGACCGTGTCGAGCCTGACCGCCTCGCTGGCCTCGCCCCGTCGCGGACAAGCGGTCCTGCTCACCGCCAAAGGGGTCAAAGACTCCGACGGCACCATCAGCAAGGTCGAGTTCTTCCACGACGCCAACGGCGATGGCGACGTTGATGTCGGCGAGACCAAGCTGGGCCAGGACACCAGCGCCGCGGGCGGATACACCTTCAACTACGTCGTGCCGCTGAACGCTTCACCGGGCGAGTTCCGCGTCCTGGCGGTGGCGACGGACAACAACGCCGCCGTCAGCGCCCCGGCGCTCCTCACGCTGACGATCCTCAACAACCTCCCCACGCTCGCGGGCCTGACCGTCTCCTCCGCCAGCGTCACACGTCCCAACGACGTGACGCTCACCGCGGTGAACGCCGCGGACCTCGAGAGCGCCGCGACACTGCTGGTGAACTTCTACGTGGACACCAACAACAATCAACGTCTGGACATCGGCATCGACGCGCTTCTGGGCAGCGACACCGACGCCAGCAACGGGTTTAACTTCACCTTCTCCTCCGACCTGCTCCCGGCTCTGACCACGGTACGCTACATCGCCCAAGCGGTAGACCCCGACGAGGGCGTGAGCACGATCCGCAGCGTCACACAGAAGGTGATTTCTTAAAACGCCCGGTCAACGCGAAGGCTCGCCCGAGTGGGGATACCCGTCGCGGAGTTCCCAGAAGCCCGCGTCGCCGTCGATGAGCGGGCGGCCGTGCTCGGCTCCGGGGCGGCGACCGTCACGCAGGACGAGGATCAGGTCCGAGAGCGCCGCGGGCGAGGTGAGGAAATAGTCGTGGCCGGACCCCTGCGTCCTGGCGGTGACGTTGACGACGCTGGTGGTGGGATGGTGTTCCATCACGGCGGCGGTCTGCGGGTCCAAGTCCTCCACGCCCACGCGGCCGATGCGTTGGCGACTGCGGAAGAGCCACTCGGCGACGCCGATGGCCTTGTCCCCTCGTGAGACGTAGAGGGTCAACTGTTCGGGCGCCAGCGCCAGCCGCTCGGCCGCGAGTTTCTCGATGAACACGTCAAGGTCCATGTCCGGCGCCGCCAGGACGACCTGCCCGAGCTTGAGTTCACCACGGGTGGATCGTCCGCCGCCGCGATATTCGACGTGCAGTTCCTTCAGCGCGGTGACCAGCACGTCGGTGCCGCGGCTGTGGGCGATGAGGTGAATCTTGCGGACCTGCGGGGAGGAAGCGATGTTGCGGAGGAAGGCCTTGAGGTGTGAGACCGCAAACTCGCCGGACTCCCGGTCCTGGGTGTAGCCACGCAGCAGCCCCCCGCTGCTCGCGGGCCAGGTGAACATGGCGGGCACGCCTTCACGCCCCACGAAGTGCCAGATCTGAGCCGCTCGATAGGCGGCGGACTCGAACTTGTTGTTGTACCCGTGCACAAAGACGAAGACGTCCTTGCGCGGCGTGAGGCTCAGTTGTTCCTCCAGCAGCGCGTGGAACTGGGCGGCGGCTTCCTGCGTCTCCCGCACGAACTGCGGGTCTTCGATCCAGCCCTCGCCCTGCATGATCACGCCACGACGCGGCGGGCTCTGCCCGCGGACTTCGATGTTCAGAAGCTCCATGTAGAACGGCGTGGAGCGCTGACCCGACTGGCTGGCATTCACCAGCGTCTCCCAGGTGGAGTCTTCGCCCATCGCGACCGTCGCCAGGCCAAAGTCGATCTCGTGCGAGCGCTCGGACCCGTAGCTCAAGGCCCCGTCGGCCGACTCCCGACGCCGATCGGTGGCGTAGAGCACCGCGGTGCGCCGGGTGCGAAGCGGCTCGGGCACCGACTGATAATTGCTCGCCGCGGACTCACGGTAGAGATTGGGCGCATCGGGCAAGCGAGGCCTGTGGGCGCAGCCCGCCACCAGAGCCAACGCCAACGTGGTCAGCGCAACGAAGGAGCGATATCGCATCCGAGGGACTCCGTTAGTTGAGTTCTTCGTCCTGCCAGATTTTCACGCCTTCGATCGCGCCGCCGAGCATCGCGCCGTTCTTCGTGAAGCGGTAGATGGTCATGCCCGGGAGATTGATGACCAAGGCGCCGGCCTCGCCGGTCTGGCCGACTTTCGCCGCCGCCTCGGCCTTGCCCGTGGCGCTCCAGCCGTGATGGATCGCGTCGTACAGAACCTTCGAGTCGTGGAAGACCACGATGGCGCGAACGTCCACGACACCCACGCCCAGCCCCCCGCCGAGCTTCAGGGCGCTCATGTAGTAGTCCTTGTGGGTCTGGTTGTCGCGGATGATGCCCCAACCCTGACCGGAGGCCATGATGATCGACTGCGTGCCCACGCCGCTGAACACGCCGTAGCCCGGCGCGGCCTCGAGCGTCTTGCGCATCTGAGGCATCGTGGTGTAGAAGGTGCTGAGCGCTTCGGTTCGCATCTGCTGCGCAGCCGCCCGCTTCTCGTTGGGCGTGTCGCCCTTAGGGCTGACGCAGCCGGACACGATGAACGTCGCCGCAACCAACACCATCGTTGAGCCCGTCATGCGAGCAGTAACCATTCGAGTACTCCTAAAGGGAGAAGTTGGAGATGGACCATGAACCTGCCGGACAGCTTACCATTTTCACGTCGCGAGCACTCGGTCAGCAGCCGGCCAGTTCCAAGCGGGTCGATGACTCGTCCGCGGGTTCTTCGGGCGGGGCGGGGTGGTAGCGCACCTGAGCGAAATCGCGGTGCATCGCCAGGGACGTAAAACTCACGGTGCGGACAGCGTCGCGGACCATGTTGACCGAGAGGTGCGGACGGTCGCTCCAGCGATGCCGGTGAAAGGCGTCCTGTCGCTCGAGCGTGGGATCGAGTTCGACCATCTGTCGAAAGAGCTCGCGGCGAGGGGACTCCACAAGGTGATCGCCCAGGCCGGAGGACGCGACGAGCCAGGGGCGCTCGTTCAGGCCCTGTTGCGTGACGCGATCGCCCGTGAGCACGAAGTAGCGGCGCGCGTCGAGCAGGACAAGGCGACAGGGCGAGTACTGATTCCAGGGGAACGAGCGGGATCGCTGCAGGGCGTCGTCGAGGTCCGAGGCGCCGGCCAGCGTGGGGATGATCAACCCGCGGCTATGGAGTGCGGGGATTCCGGGGGAACCGGGGGAACCGGGGGAACCGAGGGAACCGGGGATGGGTACATCCCCGGATTCAGTGCGGTTGAGCAGCGCGAAGATCAGGCCCCGATCGTTCAGGGCGATCCAGGTGCCGCCGGAGGCCGGGTCGATGGGCATCAGGCACCGACGATCTCCGCAGGAGCGAAGCTGCGGGGGCAGGGCCGCGGGGCGCAGCGGCGACTCGTCACGGTTGAAGGCCAGTCGAAGGGCGCCGCCGCGGAGCGGGATCACGCTGAGCGTGCACATGAGGCGGACTGCTGGTGAGCGAGGGTGGAGGGCGCTAAGCCGAACTCGTGCGGGGCGGAAGCGCCCAGGGTCTTGACCATCGCGGCGAGGATGGCGTTGTGGTGGATGGTGTGGCTCACCACGTAGGCCAGCTCGCGTCCGAAGGTGGAGCGGACCCTGGCGGCGGGCTGATCGGGCTGCAGCAGCACCGGCAGCGCGATGGGCTCGGTGAGGCAGAGGTCCTTCAGTCGCTGGGCCTCGTCGAGGAGCTGATCGATGCGGAGCAGAGCGGCGGAGCGGTCGGTCTCCACGGGTGTGCCGCGCTCGCGGCGGTCGTAGTCCAGCGGTTCGCCGCGCAACCCTCGGAACAGGGCGCTGACGTGATCCAGACAGTGACGGACGTGTCCGCCCACGCTCGAGGCGAAGGCGCCCACGGGCGCTGCGACGTACTGCGCCTCGGTCAACCCGCCGACCACACTGGACAGTTCGTGCAGCAGTCGGACCAGCGCATCGATAAGCGGATCGTGCATAGGAATGACCCCAGGCCACGAGGGGAACCTGATTGAGAGTTTACTGGATCGTGAAACCGCCGTCGATGACGAGGTTGTGCCCGGTGACGAAGGAGGCTTCGCGTGAGCAGAGCCAGGTGACGCCGCCGGCGATCTCCTCGGGTTGGCCGATGCGTCCCACGGGATGCAGCGACTTGAGGTACTCGCGCGCCTGATCGGTGTTGGCGAAACGGTCGTACATGGGCGTGTCGATGGCGGCGGGGCTGACGGCGTTGACGCGGATGCCGGCCTTGGCCTGCTCCAGCGCCGCGCTCTTGGTCAGGCCGATCACCGCGTGCTTGGAGGCGACGTAGATGCCCGCGCCCGCCATGCCGATCACCCCGGCGATCGAGGCGTTGTTGACGATCGCCCCGCCGTGGCCCAGGGCGAGCATCGCCTGAATCTCGTGCTTCATGCAGAGCCAAAGACCCTTAACGTTGATGCTCATGACGTGGTGGAAGTTCTGCTCGGTCTGCTCGGTGAGCGGCGCCATCTGTCCCTCGACGCCGGCGTTGTTGAAGGCGGCGTCGAGTCGTCCGGTGGTCTTGACCGCGTGATCCACCAGGGCGCGGACCTGGGCTTCCTGACTCACGTCGGTGGCGAGGAAACGAGGCTTGCTGCCGGGGTGGGCGGCGAGGATTTCGCGGACGACCGCTTCGCCTGCCTGGACGTTGCGGTTGCCGATGACCACCTGGGCGCCCTGTCGCGCGAAGGCCAGCGCCGCAGCTCTGCCGATGCCCGTGGCTCCGCCGGAGATCAGGACGGTCATATTCTCGAAGGCTCGCGTCATAGGAACTCCTGGATAAGCGAGGCGGGATTCTAGCGGGGGTGCGCGGAGACTTTTTTTTGAGTCCGGGGAAAAGTACATCCGCGGCTTCTGTTAGTGGCGGTGGATGGTGTGGGGGTCGATGATGAACCAGGTCAGGTCGCGGTGTTCGACGAGTTCGCCGGTGACGTCGATGAGGTCCGCGACGTAGGGGAGGATGGTGCGGCTGTCGCGGCCGGGGGTGACGAGGAGGTAGGGTCGCAGCGGCTCACGCGTGCTCAGGAACATGGGTGGGATTCCGCCACGGATGCAGAGCGAGGCGCAGGCTTTGTGGGTCTTGCCTTCGCCGGGCTTCATCGCGCCGGAGTAGCACTTGGGGTCGATGATCTCGCCGGTGAGGGTAGCGCGGCCCAGCGGCTTGCCTTGGGGCGTCGCGGCTGAGCCGATCACTTCCGGGGACGAAGTGACCTCGAGCAGGTGTTGCGCGCCACGGACCAGCAGGGTGCCGGTGACGCGAGCGTGGGCGGGGGCTTGCGTGAGCGTGGCGGCTTTTTTCCCCTCGCCCACCAGCAGCACGGTGCGCGATCGCCCCTCGTGCTGGGTCACGAGCATGGCGCAGGGATCGCGCAGCAGCAGGCCCGTGAGCGTGAGCGTCTGATCGTCGTGCCAACGACCCTGGCCCGGGTCGCGCTGCGCCGCCGCGAGCACGCCCGCCACGAGGCTGATCAGCAGCAACAGCGCCGGAACGACCGTGAACAGAAACCGCTTGTGCTTCGCGGGCACGGGCAGGTAGCCGACGTAGAACTCGTCCGTGGGTTCGGTCACGAGGGAGCCTCCACATCCACGACGACTTGGCCCGCCACCACGCGGACGGGGTGGGTGGCGATCTTCTCGGTAAACGGCGGCGGCGAGCAGCCGTCGTGCGGCTGGTACTGGTAGCCGTGCCACGGACAGGTGACGCAGCCGCCGACGATTTTGCCTTCGGAGATCGGCCCGCCCTGATGCGCGCAGGTGTTGCTCAGGGCGAAGAGCTTGCCCTGGTGTTTGTAGACCGCCACGCGGCCGGCGGGCGTGTCGAGCGCCACGGCGCGACTCTCGGGAATGTCCGCTTCGCGGCAGGTCTGGCGCGTGGTCTGCTTCCGGCCCGCGGCGATGTGCAGCACAGCAACGACGGCCACGCCGACCACCACCAGCGCAACGAAAAGCGGGTGGCGCTCGGACTGAAGCACGCCCAGCGCCACGTGCATGACCAGCAAGGCCCAGGCGAAATAGACGCCCATGTGCAGCGACTTCCAGAGACGTGGGGTGAGGTTCTTGAGCCAGAAGTCGTGACTCGTGGCCGCCATGAGGAAGAGGATGAGCAGGGCGATCAGGCCCAGGGTCTCGAAGGGGAAAGCGGAGATGGAGCGGTACTGCGTGTTGCTCACGAGCAGCGAATGGAGCGGGCTGATGACGCCAAAGCCGTGGTAGTAGCCCACCGCGAGCAGGGCGTGCAGCAGCGCGAGCAGGAACATGGTGACGCCCATGTGCCTGCGGTTGTAGAGCAGCGGGAGGAAGCGACGGTCGAGCCGACACAGCGGACCGATGCACAGGATCAGGTGCAGCAGGAGATAGGCGGCCACCGCGGTAGCGCGGAGCAGGAGCACTTCGTCGCTCGGGGCGTGGTCGTGGCGATGGGTGAGCTTTGAGACCAGGACGAAGAGGAGGACGAACGCCGCCACGCCCAGGAGCAGCAGGAGGTCGTAGGCGCGCTTGTGCGCGTTCCACTGGATGGCACGGTAGGCGAGGCTCATGCGGGTCGCGCCAGTAACGCGATCAGAAGCGCCACGGCCAGCAGCGTTGGCAGGACAAGCCAGATGCGAAGATGCCAGCGTCGTTGCGCGGGGGTCACGGGTGAGCCTCCGCCGGTCGCGGCTTGGCGAAGCACCATCGCAGCAGAATCCAAGGCCAAAGCGCCGCAGAAGCGGGCAGGATCAACAGTCGAAAGCCCCAGGTCCCGTGCTGCGCGGTGGGGTCCACACGCGCCACGCCCACGGTGACGAAGGCCGCGCCCACCAGCAGGCCCGCCAGTGCGTAAAGGTTCACGAACGTGAGGATCGCTTGCGCCATCGGGTTGAGATTCAGATGCCCAAGCGAACGGAGCGGTTACGCCGCGGGCTTCTTGGCCTTGGCGGGCTTCTTTTCCTTGGCGGGGGCGGGAGGTTCTTCCGGCGTCTTCAGGGGCTCGGGCGCAGGCTCGGGCGCGGGGACCGGTCCGGGGGCCGCGAGCAGGGCGAAATTGGTCATGATGTTCAGCGCCGACTCGTGCTCGTAGCCGGCGATGTTCCAGTGGTGCGCCCCGATGGCGCCCAGCGAAAGGTCCTCGCCGGAGAACACCACCAGCGGTCGCTGCGAGGCGGGATCGATCAGGGCCGCCAATCGGGGACGAGTGCCCAGGGCCATGTTGACCACCGCGTAGCGACGGTAGGTGACACGTCGGGCGGAAGAACCCGGGCCGCCCGGTAGATTTTCGCCCGAGACGAGTTGGTCCGTGGCCGCCAGCGGGATGGCCGCTCCGCCGAACTTCGTGGTGAGTTGTCGCTCCACGCCCTGGGTGAAGTTGCCGCGTCCGCCCACGGTCTCCACAAGCAGCGTCCCGCCCTGCTGGGTGAACTGCTGCAGGGCCTGGAGGTCAGCGTCGCTGAGAGTGACCTCACCCACGCCGGCGAGATGGGCGAGCTTGAAGGACGAAGCGGGCAGGTCCGCGATCTTGATCGGGGTGGCCTCCAGCAGGGTGCCGGCGCGGTTGAAAAGGTTGTTGCCCACCACCGCCCAGGCACCGGGCTCGGGATCGAAATTGCCCTCGTACTGCAGGCGCGCGATGGTCGTCAGGCCGCGCGGCTCGCCGGGCTGACGATGCACAAAGCGACGCTCCAGGCGGTTGGGCAACATGCCGCGATTGGTGACCATGGCCCAGATGTTGGTCATGAGCAGCCAGGGCGGACTCTTGCCCGGGGTCTTGTCGGTCTGGAAGTCGAACGCCCAGTCGCGGGTGGCGATGTAGGCCAGGTTGCGCACGCCGTTGGACATGGCCATGAGCGGCTGAGCGGCGCCGCGCTCCAGCGGGTTCTGCACCTCGAGCACCGGGTCATCGTCAGCAAGCTTGCCCACGGTGTAGTCGGGGTACATCTCTTTGAGCAGGTTTTGAGCGCTCTTGAGGAAGCGTTCCGACCCGTTGTCGGGGGTGAAGAAGAGCGTCCCGCCGAAGTCGATGTACCTGCGCAGGTTGGCCTTCTGCTCGTCGGTGAGATTCAATTCGTCATCGGAGGCGATGTAGAGCAGCGGGGCGTTGATCCAGTCGGTGGGGTCGGTGTCGATGTGAACGACCTGCCAGTTCAGCTCCGCCTCGCGGTAGTCCGAGAGGTAATCGGAAAGGAAATGCAGGTCCATGGGCCTGTTGTTCCAGTTGATGCCCGGGACCTGGAGCTTGCTGATCCAGGTGGGGTAGCGACCGCGGGAGAGGAACATCAGGGCGAAGGCGGACTCCGCCAACCCACCGGCGTTGCCGTTGCTGCCCGCGCGTTTGATGATGACGCGAGCGCCCTCCTGGTACCAATCGAGCTTGTTGAAGTACTTGAAACCGGCGGCGAGTCCGATGCGTTCCACGCCGTAAAGGTAGTACATGTGCCAGCCGCCCTTGCCGGGATTGGTCTGGGCGGTGAAGTTCTTGTCGAACCACTCTAGGCCCTTGACGATGGCGTCGTTGAGCTCCTTGTTCGGGACGTTGTCGTCGCGGTGCAGGCGCTGCTGGACGATGAAGATCGAGGCGAGCCCCGCAGCGGACATCGACCCGTAGCTCGGGCTGTCCTTTCCGCCGCCGTAGTTCCATCCGCCGTCGGGGTTCTGACTCGCCACGAAGTGATCCCCGATTTTCTTCCAGATTCCGTCCGGGATCTTGCCGCCCCGCTTGGCCGCTTCCCACAGGCCCAGCACGCCATATTGTGCCACGCTGTGGTCCACACGAGAGGAATAGCCTTGGAGATAGTCGAACAGACCGCGCTTGTGCTTGGCGGCGGTGTCGATGAGCCACAGGCCGTCGGCTTCGAGGAAGGGCAGGTAAGCGTCGGGGAGCTGCCCCCAGACAGCCGATCGGATGCCCCGGGCGTAGGTCCCGATGAACTGCTCTTCCGGGATTTCGCGGAGGAACTCCAGGGCCGCAGCCAACTCCGGCTTCTGGTGTGACTCGCCCGACACCAGCAGCGCCAGCGTGACCAGCGCCGTCATCCCGCCGTACTGCCCTTCGTTCTCGTGGCCCTTGCCGGGCTTCGGGTCGTTCCAGGCGCCGGGGGCGAAGTCGCCCTTGCCCTGCTCGCTGTAAAGGAAACGCTTGATCTTCTCGATGGTCTGACCGACCTGCTCGTCGGTGACCAGTTCAGCGCCGCGCAGCGGCCACGCCACCGAGGTCAGCGCCAGCGCACCGCACAGAACCACCACGGTTGTCCTGAACATGGCCTTCGCTCCTGCATCAAAGTTGGACGGTCCGCCCCGAAAGCGAGACAACTATCTTAGCTCAAAGGTGGCGCCGAGGTCCATACACGGCTGCGGTGGCGTCAAATATCGTGCGAGCCATTGCTGTTGCTGTTGTGGCGCTCCAGTTGGGCCAGCGCCAGGTCCAGTCGGTTGAGGACTTCACCCATGCTCTGGGGCCGCGACAGCGGGTCGGCCTGGATGCAGCTCATCACCAGGCTCGACAGCGCCGGGGGCACGTCGGGATTCTGCTCGCGTGGGGGGGTGGGCTGCTGCTGATCGCGGTAGGTGACGCCCGCGGTGCCGCGCGGGATGAGCGTGGGCACGTGCTTGTCGGTGAGCAGCCAGTAGAGCGTGGCGCCGAGGTTAAAGGCGTCCGTGGCCGGGGATAGAGGCCGTCGCTTGACCTGCTCCGGGGCGATGTAGTCGGGCGTGCCCTGGATGCGCTCCTTGGCGATCCCCGCCCTGCAGCTCTGGCCAAAGTCGATGAGCTTCACCGATCCGTCGCGCGTGACCATGATGTTGTTGGGCTTGATGTCGGCGTGGACGTACCCCTGCTCGTGCATCGCCCCCAAAGCGCTGGCGACCTGCTTCATCACCCCGCACAGCTCGCCCAGGTCCTTGGGCTGGTGCTGCTCGAGCGAGTATCCCTCCACCAGCTCCATCAGCACCAGCACCTCGCTGACGCGGAACATCTTTCGCTGCCGGATGATCTTGTGCGTCCGCCGAAGGTTCGGATGATCGAAGTGGCTGGCGATCTCGTGCTCGTGGATCGCCTGCGTGAGGAAGCGGGCGTCCTCGCCGCTGCGACGCGTCACACGCTTGAGCGCGAAACTGGCGCCCTGACCGTCCTTGACCGCGTAGATCGTGCTCCGAGCGCCGTAGCCCAGCGTCCCGACAATCTGAAAGCTCAGCAACTCGCTCGCCTGGGTCATATTGGCCACAACTCGCCCGGTCCTTTCTCCTCTTGAGTCAATCGACTCTGACGCCATCCCCCTGAGCCCGGTTCCGGACTTCGTGATCACCATTCTAACCGCGCCGACCCCCGGATGGTCAAAAAAAACTCACCCACCTGCCCTCGTCGCGGGGGGTTGGCGTCACGCCTGTGTCCTGATCATCGGCTGATCCGCGCTGCGATTACGGAGCGACGGGCGCAAGAAGTTGGCGGCGGAAGACCGCCTCGTTGAACATTCGCGGCAGCGACCCGTTGACCTCGGCGCCAGCCTCGACACGCACGTTCTGAGGCGGGATGCCCAGACGCGATTGCAGCCGCTGCACCAGCCAGACCAGCTCACGCATCTGCGCCGTCGTCGGGGCGCTGCGGTTCAGATCGCCCACCAGGCAGATGGTGATGGAATGCCTGTTGAACCACGCGGCGAAGTCGCCCATCGCCGCGGCGCCGTCGACCTGGCTCCGCCAGCGATAGCCGATCTCGATCTGACCGTCCGCGGTTCCCTGTCCATTGCCGATCACGAAGTGGTAAGCCAACCCGCCCAGGCCCAGGGCCTCGTGCTGCTGGTGCAGGACCCCAGCTGAGCCTCGCGCCGCGCCGCTTGGCCGCACGATGATCGCGCTCCATCGCGGTTCGCGCGCTTCGCAGTTGGGCTGCGTGTCGAACAGCACCCGCTCCGGACTGACCGCTCGGTCCAGCGACGAGAGCTTGAGCACGCTCAGCGGCGCCACCGGGCCGGGCTCCAGCAGCAGCAGCGTCCCGCTCACCAGCGTCATCGCACCCACCAGCGCGCCAAGCACCACGGTGGTCCGACGGTCGGGGATCAGTTGAGCTCTTGTCACAGGCGCTACTCAAGATGCATCACAGGACGTTCAAAGCCCAACTCTTCATCGGAGCAACGCGCACCGGGCCTTTGAAAAAACAAACGGATTTTCTCGGACGATCCAGCTCCGCATTGCCTCCGAGCGACGCTGACGTTTATTCCTTCTGGTCAAGCGGCGCCAGTCGATCCCGCAACGCTGGCTCTTCCACGCCGAACTGGTTCGTCCGCTTTTCCGGGCTCATCTTCCCACGCAGCATCGCGTAGCGGTCGTACTGCGACCGCGGCGCACCCTGCGGAAACAACTGTTTCTGACAGCCCGCCACACCACACACGAGCGCCAACACGATCCCATAAGTTCCAACACGCATGACAAGGCATTGTAACGCGCCCGCCGCTGCGCGCCACCTGACTGTGGACAGCCCGTCCCTGATGTCGGAGACTTGCCAAATCGGAGAATTGCAACGAGACTTGCCCGCGGTGCCCCAAGACCTCAGCACAACGCCGCGTAGGTCAGCAGCATCAGGCCCAGAATCCGCCAGCCGCGAGGACTTAGTGAGGTAAGATTGCGAACCGTAGCCATGACTCAACTCCTGATCGCACGAAGACAGACAACAACGTCCGTTCCCGCAGGACCAAGAGCGATAAACGTCTCGTAACAAATTGATGGAAAAGCCTTTACAGACAATTAACGGGCTCGCGGCGGTGTTCCGTGCACGCCGAATGTTGTCGTCAGGCATCATCGCTCTGGGGCTGCTGTGGTGCGGTGCGACAACTGTGGCGCAGGAGTCCGCGGAGCCTTCGCCCACCACGCGCCAGATCGATGCCCCGCTGCTGGACATTTCCCACGCGCGGATCGCTTTTGATCTGGCGCAGGACTGGGTGCGACAGTCGAACGTTGACGAACCGGTCCCAGCGACGGCGGCGGGTCTGCATCGTGTGACCGGGCTGCTGGGCGTGCGTCTAACGCTGCGCTGGTCGGGGCGGACCATCGGCGTGGGCGAGGCGCACCGCGCAGTGGGCGACAACCCCGAGGCTTCGGTGGAGCTGCTGCCGCTCCTGCGCATGGCGACCGACGCGGCGCTGCGGCGGAGCGACCAGTCGCTGCAGGACGCTGCCCTGCGAGCGCGATTGGCCAGCCCGGAGCCTGCCGAGGACCAACCGGCGCTGCCTCCGTTGCAGCGCTACGCCCATCTTTTCACGCTGGACCTGCAGCTGGCGCACCGCGGCGAACGCGTCCTGCTGCCGCCGCGGGCGCGCGTGGACGACCTGCTGCAGCGCTTCGAGCCGGGGCTGCACGGGCTGCGACTGTGGCGCGACGCGACACGTTCAGCGGCGTGGGTCTGGCCCGCTTCGGCGCTGGCGGCCAATCAAGCGCCCGCCAGTGCAGCCACCTCGGCTCTGACCGAGTTGGGTCTGGACGTCATGCCCACGCCCGACGGCGGCAGTCCGCTGCTCGAGCCCACCCTTCGCGCCGACCGCTTCGAGGTTTTTCACCTGGCGCAGCTGCAACCGCAACAAGCGCCCAGCGTCCTGACTCGGGGTGTGCCAACCCGGCCCGTGACGCCGCTGCCTCGGGCAGAACTCGAAGAACTCGCCCGCACTTTGGCGGTCCACCTCGTGGAGCGGCAGCGGCCCGACGGCTCCTTCGCGGGAACCTTCGAGCCCAGCAGCGACCGCTGGAACCCCGAGAACGCCCCGCTCCCGGAGGCGGCGCTGGCGGCCCTGGCGCTGGGACGTTTCGCGGTGATCATGCCCGAGAACTCCCGCGCCGTGGTCAACGCTCATCTCCGCGCCGCTTCGCTCCTGCGCGATCAGCTCCTAAGGCCCGGCAGCGACGCGGACGCCTCGGCGGCGGCGCTGCTGCTTCTGGCCTCATCGCACGGTCCGCTGCCGACCTTGACTCCCTCGGACCGTGACGCGTTGGTCGCTCAACTGCTCAAGCGCCGCGACGACCAGGGCGCACTGCCCCAGGCGCAACTCACAGGCCCCACCGTCGCCATCATCCTCGCCGCCCTGGCGGACCAGGCACAACGCACCCGTGACCCGCAATTGCTCAGCAGTGTCACGCTCGCGCAGGACTTTCTCTGGACCCACACCACGCCCCAGCGATTGACCGCTCTGCTCCCCTGGATCGCCATGACCGAGTCGGCCCTGGAGCAGCTCGACCCGCAGCGGCCCACACGCCACCTCGTCCTGCTCCGCGACGCGGCACGGGAGCTGCGCGACAGACAGATTCCCAGCGGCGGGTACAACCTCGGTCCAGCACAAGCGATGATCCCCACCGCAGACTGGCGCTCGGCTCAGGTCCTGGCCTTCCAGGCCTACGCCCTGCGCGACGAAAACCTGAGCTTCGGCCAGGACCACGCAGCCTGGCTCGTCCACTGCGGACACGCCGCCCGCTTCCTCGACTATCTGACCTGGCGACCGAGCATGGGCTACTACGTCAGGCCAGACTCCCCGGCACTGGGCGGACTTCGCCTGGCGACGTGGGACAATCGCGTGGCCCTGGGCCCCACCGCCATGGCGCTCTGGGCATTGACGCAGCTCCACCAAACGCTTGAGGTGGTAGGCCCAAGAATATTCCGCGCACCGATCGACTCGTCGACCAATAAATAGGCACGAAAATCGAAAATACGCTCAGTCTGCCTAGCTGCGCGTCGACCGCTGCAAAAATCAACGCACCCCGCAACGCTGCGCTTTTCACTTAACTCACGACTCATGAATCCTTTGAAAGTCTCGATCTCCGCCTGCGTCCGGGAACTGGCGCGCCACTTGCCTCCTCGACACATCCCGAACGGTGGAGGACCGACCGCTGTCGGTCTGAAGGTTCCTGAATACCGATCCATGGATTTCCCAGATGACGCAGATTGGATTGTCATGAGTTCGTTGTCGCCTGATTTTCCTCTGAACAAAGTCCAGCGTCGGGCGCTCTGGATTTGTCTGACCTGCGCAATCTGCGTAACCTGCCGATCTTTAGAACTCTCACTCTTACCCTACCCCCTTTGAGGAGCGACTCGGACATGACTACGGGCAACGCGCGACAGGCGGCCATCGCGGCCATCACCAGCTACAAACCCGTCGAGAATCGACTGAGCTTCGCCGACACCCCGGCGCACCAGATCTTCGGGCAGAACGTCTTTGGCGATTCCGTCATGAAGGAGCGCCTGCCCAAGCCCATCTACAAACAGCTCAAGAAGACCATCGAGCAGGGCGAGAAGCTCGACCCCGCCATCGCCGACGTGGTCGCGGCGGTCATGCGCGACTGGGCCATCGAGAAGGGCGCGACGCACTACGCCCACGTCTTCTACCCGCTCACCGGCGTCACCGCGGAGAAGCACGACTCCTTCCTCAGCCCCGACAACCAGGGGGGCGCCATCGCCGAGTTCTCCGGCAAGCAGCTCGTCCAGGGCGAACCCGACGCTTCCTCCTTCCCCTCCGGCGGCATCCGCGCCACCTTCGAGGCGCGCGGCTACACCAACTGGGACGTGACCAGCCCAGCTTACATCCTTGAGAATCCCAACGGCACCGTCCTGTGCATCCCCACCGCCTTCTTCTCCTGGACCGGCGAAGCGCTGGACAAGAAGACCCCGCTGCTCCGCTCCATGCAGGCGCTGAATCGCGCCGCTCAGAAGCTCCTCAAGGCCCTGGGCACCGCGGACACCGGATACATCTACGCCACCGCGGGCCCGGAGCAGGAATACTTCCTCATCGACCGCAACTTCCACTACGCCCGCCCGGACCTGAACATCTGCGGCCGCAGCCTCTTCGGCGCCAAGCCCCCCAAGGGCCAAGAATTCGAGGACCAGTACTTCGGCGTCATCCCCGAACGCGTGCTCGCCTGCATGCTCGAGTGCGAACGCGAGCTCTTTAAGCTCGGCGTCCCCGTCAAGACCCGACACAACGAAGTCGCCCCCAGCCAGTACGAGATCGCCCCGGTCTACGAGAACGCCAACGTCGCTGCCGACCATCAGCAACTGGTCATGATCACGCTGCGTCGCGTGGCGGAGAAGTACGGCCTGGCCTGCCTGCAGCACGAGAAGCCCTTCGCCGGGATCAACGGCAGCGGCAAGCACCTGAACTGGTCGCTGGGCGGTCCGAAGGTCGGCAACCTGCTCGAGCCCGGCGACACGCCACACGACAACATGCAGTTCCTGCTCTTCTGCGCCGCGGTCATCCGCGCGGTTCACAAGTTCTCCGGCCTGCTCCGCATCACCGTGGCGCACAGCGGCAATGACCATCGCTTAGGCGCCAACGAGGCCCCGCCCGCCATCATCTCCATCTTCCTGGGCGACATGCTCACCGACGTCTTCGAGCAGATCGAGAAGGGCAAGATCAAAGGCTCACGCAAGACCGCCTTCACCAACGTGGGCGTCGATACCCTCCCGCCCTTCCCCAAGGACATGGGCGACCGCAACCGCACCAGCCCCTTCGCCTTCACCGGCAACAAGTTCGAGTTCCGAGCCGTGGGCTCCTCGCAGTCGATCGCCGGCCCGCTGGTGGCGCTCAACTCCATCGTCGCCGACAGCATCGAGTACGTCGCCGCCGAGCTCGAGAAGGCCACCAAGGGCGACCCCAAGAAGGTCAACGACGCCGCCCAGAAGATCGTCCAGTCCATCTGGAAAGAGCACAAAGCCGTGATCTTCAACGGCGACAACTACTCCGCGGCCTGGCACAAGGAAGCCGAGAAACGCGGCCTGCCCAACTATCGCAACACCGTGGACGCCCTGGTGCACCTGACCGACAAGGAAAACGTCGAGGTGCTGGCGAAGTTCAACGTCCTCTCGGAGCGCGAGACGCACAGCCGATACGAGATCTACATGGAGCGGTACTGCAAGGACGTGGCCACCGAGAGCAAGCTCTGCCTGAACATCGCCAAGACGATGGTGCTCCCGGCGGCGTACCGCTACCAGGGCGAGTTGGCCGCCACCGCCGGCGCCATGAAGACCGCGGGCAAGACCGCAGACACCACCAGCCTCGACAAGGTGACCGCGCTCGTGGGTTCGATGGAGCAAGCCGTCGCGGCGCTCGACCACGCCATCAATCACTCCGCCGAGGGCGACGTGCTCGCTCACGCCAAGCACTACCGCGACCAGATCGTCCCAGCCATGCTCGAGGTGCGCAAGGTCAGCGACGAACTGGAGACCATCGTCGCCGACGACCTCTGGCCCCTGCCCACCTACCGCGAGATGCTCTTCATCCGCTAGTTTCCAGCCGCTCGCGGCTTAGCGATCCTCTTGAGCCCACGCCCCAACGCGGGCTTTTTCATGCGCCACGATCAAGTGCGTCCAAAGCACGCAACAGCTTCTCGAACGATGGACAACGTGATCGCGCCAGATCGATTTTCATCCGCGCCGTCAAGCGGGGCTGATCGGCGGTCTTCTTGTACCGACCCAGCGACTCCCTCAGGATCGGTGTGGGGCTGCACAACTCCACGTCCTGAGGCATTGTTCTGATCTCACATGCTTCGCCCGCAACCAACCAGCTCTCAAACATCCTCTTGGCGAGCACCACTTCGACGGCCCGTCGCCCGAGCGTCTTTCGCGCGCGATTCAGAAGTTTGGGTCCCAACTCTGCCGGACAATCGTCCTCAGCGTCAATCAGGATCAAGACACCGCCCTCGCCTCCCTTTTCCTGGATACCCGCTTCTGCCACGACCAAATAACGCTCCAGCACACCGGCTTTCGGCAGCTTCATCCGAGGCACTCGGATGGGGCGAGTCGCAATCCACGTTGGCCTCAGTCGCCTGAGTAACTCCGGCACGGCGCTGACCTCGCCGTCCCCCTCCACAATGCTCGCAATCACCCACGGCGGCATCAGTCAGAAAACTCCCATAAGGTCCCGCGTCGTTCGGTCTGTCGCTGGAGGTCTTGGGGGTCGGGGGTCAATTGGTCTAACCGATGGAGTTCACCAGCCGTGCTCAGGTGCTTACGAAGCAGTTCTGACTTGGCCTTGCTCAACGGACCGGCCTGTGTCACCCCATTATCGCTGATCACCACACGGATCATGTCAGCCACGACGCCCTCGCGGTCCAGCAGGTCGGGACTATGACAGGTCAGCACCACCTGAGTTGATTCGGTGGCTTCGAGCAGGGCATCGACCAACGCTCCCGCAGCGGCGGGATGCAGCGCGGTTTCGGGTTCTTCGATTCCCACGAGCGTTGGTCCTCGTCCGTGTCGTGGGTCGGCTGACAATAACGAGACCAAGATTCCTAAGGCTCGGATCGTCCCGTCAGACATCGCCGCGGCGTCAAAAGTCCAGCTCTTGGTCTTGTCTTGTTTGATGCGGACTTCCTGGGCGAACTCCAGAGTCTCGTACGAGCCCGGCTGTTTGTGGCCCACGTGTTTGATCGGAACACCCACGGCGCGTAGGTATTCCGCCACTCGCTCCAAGCGATCCGGCCCTTCGTCCCCAAGATGCTTCACGACACTGGCCAAGTTGTGTCCGTCTCGCGCAAGCCGGTCGCCGGGTTCGGGTTTCTGCGGGCGCTTCATCAGTTCGGGATTGAAATTGTGAAACGTCATGTGGCTCAGTGCGTCCCACAGCGGACGCAACTCGGGCAGGCCAGAAGCCGCCACCAACAAGAGGCGGTCGTCCGATATCGCCGGTGCCGGAGAGTTAAGTGTCCATTCCTTCAACTTAGAGTTCTGCGCCCAATAGAGACCCTTGCCCGCACCCGTGACGACCTCGCAACGCTCCTCACCGACGCGGAACCGACGCCCCGCCATCGCCGCGATCTTGAATCGGTATTTCGCACGCCCCCCTTCGGGCAACGACAGCTCCATGTCGACGGCGAAGTTGGGTGGGCGTGATCCCAGCGATCGTCTTCGCACTTCGTCGATCCCGCCGCGTTCACGCATCGCATACTCGAGCGAGTTCTGCAACGCCTCGACCGTGAACCGAAGCGCGTCGACAATGTTGCTCTTCCCCGCCGCATTTCGACCCACCAGCAGAGTGAGGGGTTCAAGCGCCAGATCAAGCCGCTGCACGCTCTTGTAGTTCTCCAACTGCAACCGTTTGACCAACGGCGGTTTCATCGCCGCGATTGTAACGATTCGCCCATGCCGCGCGGTTTCATGGCGGTATCATGTGCCTCTGCGCTCATTCTTTCTCAAGGAGTTCGCCGTGCCCAAGAAAACCATCGCTGACCTGGACGTTCGCAACAAGAAGGTGCTCATCCGCGTGGACTTCAACGTGCCGCTCGAGGACGGGACGATCACCGACGACCGCCGCATCCGCATGGCGCTGCCCACGATTCAGAGCGTGCTCGCCCGCGGCGGAAGCGTCGTCCTCATGTCGCACCTGGGCAGGCCCGAAGGCAAAGGCCCGGAGCCGCAGTTCACGCTCAAGCCCTGTGCGGATCGGCTGAGCGAACTGCTGAGCAGGCCCGTCACCTTCGCCAGCGACACCATCGGCCCCGACGCCACCGCCAAGGCTGCGGCGCTCAAGCCCGGGGGCGTCCTGCTGCTCGAAAACGTCCGATTCATGAAGGACGAAAAGAAAGGCACCGGCGACTACCCCGCCAAGCTCGCGGCCCTGGGCGACGCCTACTGCAACGACGCCTTCGGCACCTGTCACCGCACCGAAGGCTCGATGTTCGCGGTCCCGCAGGCGATGAAAGCCGCGGGCAAATCCGCCGTCGTGGGCTTCCTCGTCGAGAAGGAGATCAAGTATCTCACCGACGCCATCGCCCACCCCAAGCGTCCCTTCGTCGCCATCCTCGGCGGCGCCAAGGTCAGCGACAAGATCGCGGTCATCGACAATCTCATCAAGATCGTGGACAAGATCATCATCGGCGGCGCCATGGCCTACACCTTCTTCCTCGCCCAAGGCAAGACCGTCGGCTCCTCCAAGGTCGAGCCCGACAAGGTCGAGGACGCGAAAAAAATGCTCGCCTCTGCGGGCGGGAAAATCGTGCTCCCCGTGGACACGCACGCGGGCGACAAGTTCGACGCGGCCTGCAACAAGAGAATCGTCGAGGGCAACATCCCCGAGGGCTTGGGCGGGTTCGACATCGGCCCCAAGAGCATCAAGCTCTTCGCCGACGAGATCGCCAAGGCGGGCACCGTCGTCTGGAACGGCCCGATGGGCGTCTTCGAGATGCCGCCCTTCGACGCGGGCACCAAAGCGGTCGCTCAAGCCGTCGCTTCCGTCACCGCCAAGGGCGCTGTGACCATCATCGGCGGCGGCGACAGCGCCGCGGCCGTCGAGCAGCTGGGCTTTGCTGATAAAGTCAGCCACGTCAGCACCGGCGGCGGGGCATCGCTCGAGATGCTCGAGGGCAAGAAGTTCCAGAGCGTGGCGATCCTCGACGAGAAATGACGAAGCCGCCAGTGGCTAAGCGGGCTTGGGGACCATTGCTTCCTGAGCCGCCGATGGACGCCGATAAGAACTATCGCTCATCCGCTCTTATCCGCGTTCATCGGCGTTCATCGGCGGCTTGCCTCACTTGTTCGGCTCGTCGGCCTCCGCGACGGGGCGCAGGCGCAGCAGCACCTGCGTGTCCCGGGGCGGGATGGCCTGGGCGCGGGCGGTCCACTGGGCGGCGTCGTTCATGTGGGTCTTGTCGCTGGGCAGTGCGAGAAGGTCGTCGTTGAAGTTCACCAGCGACAGGACGGTGCCCTGCAGGTCAGCGACGTAGAGCTCCTTGTCGTCGATCTTCTCGATGCGCGACCCGGTGAAGAGCCAATGATTCTCGGGCGGGGTCTTGCCGGTCTGCTTATCGACGATCCACTGGTGGGCGGGGACTTCGATCTGCTTGCCCTCGCGGGTGAGGAGGACGTGGACGCTGACCTTGGGGCCATGCGCCGCTTCGGACCGGACCTCCTGACCCTCGTACCACCAGCGCATCGGCGCACCGGGCTTAAGGCCGATCATCACCAGCGCCTGATGGATGTGACTGGGCTTGGCCGGGACGCGGAGGACAGCCTCGTGCTCGCGGGTGCCGGGCGAGCAGGCCAGCAGTTCGAGCCATTCGAACTCGCGCCCGATCACTGTGGCTTCGAGGTCCACGATCCTGTTCTGCAGATCAATCTTCAGGTGCGGCAGAGCAGCGGGGGCTGGGGCCTGGCTGCGCGCCACGCTGAGCGGCAGGGCCAGGACCACAAGAGCGATGAGCAGGGTGGAGCAGCGCACGGCGGTATGATCTTATCCGCTGTGCTGGCCGCCAAGGGTCGCGAGGAGAGGCTTGACTCGTGGGCGTGGGGTGAATCGCTTTTGACCGGATCGCCGGATCGGACTGGATGAGGACGGATTCGATCCAGCCTGGCATTGATCCATATTCATCCTCCGCGATCCGGTCATACGGTCATCCGGTCAAAAATCGAGTTTTTCGAAGGTCTCTTAAGGCGATCCAGAGGGTTGAGAAAGGAAAAAAAAGGCCCGGCTGGCCGAAGCCAAGCCGAGCCCTTCCGGGGGCAAGATTGAGTGTCATTAGGGTGTCACGAGGTAATACCCTAATAGCACTTAAAAGTATAGCACGCGGAGCGTGAATTGCAAGTGATGATTCACAAAATGATCCGCGCTCGCGATCGGCATGATTCAATAAACCATTTTACTGTAATGACCTTGCGTTCGCTGTTGCGCGATCGATGCGAGAACCGGACATGGGAGTGCAGCACCTGCAACATGTTATTTGTGTTAATGCCTCGATAACAATTACTTGGGATCGTTCTGACGATGAAACAGGCTCCACTTCGCATCGGCGTTATTGGTGCTGGCGGGATAGTTCGTGACCGCCATTCGCCTAATCTGTCACGACTTATCCACCGTGTGGAAAACGTGGTCGTGGCCAATCGTTCTCTGGATTCGAGTCGTGCCGCTGCGGAGCGATTCGGATTCAGGCAGGCCGCTGATCACTGGCGTCAGGTCGTCGAGCATCCCGAAGTCGATGCGGTGCTGATCGGGACCTGGCCCTGCCTGCACGCGGAGGCCTCCATCGCGGCGCTCGACGCGGGCAAGCACGTCTTCTGCCAGGCGCGGATGGCGATGGACCTCACTGAAGCGCGCGCCATGGCGCTGGCGGCGGGTGCGCATCCGCGTCAGGTCGCCATGCTCTGTCCGCCGCCGCACCGCATGCCGCTCGAACCCGTGCTGCGCGGGAATATCGGCTCGGGCGAGCTGGGCGAACTGGCGGCGGTGGAGCTGACGAGCGTCAACGACGCGAGCCTGCTCTCGCCGGTGATCCACTGACGCGAGGAGGTGGGCTACTGCGGGCAGCAGATCATGGCGGTGGGCATCTACGCCAAGACGCTTTACGCTCTGGTGGGCGAGTACGAGACGCTCTCGGCGCAGTTCCACCAGGTGCTCCGTCAGAAGCGCGACGAGCGGGGCGATTCGCTACACTGCCGCGTCGGAGCCGGGGCCAGCCTCACCGCGCCGCGTCCGTGACTCGTCGATCGCGGACCCGCCCGTGAGCGGCGTGCTCCAGGTCTTGCCGGGGTTGGAGTGGGTCATGGCAGAGTTTGTCGCTCCGACGCAGCCGATCCGTCGCGTGGGGTACATCGGACTGGGCATCATGGGCGCCGCCATGGCGCGCAACCTGCTCCGCGCCGGCTTCGACGTGATGGTGTGGAACCGAAGCAGCGCCAAGAGCGCAGGGTTCCCGAGCATCGCCGGTTCGCCCGCGGACCTCGCCGCCGCCGGTCCGCAGGTGCTGTGCATCAACGTCACCGACACGGCCGCGGTGGAGCGCGTGCTGCTGGGGCCGCGCGGCGTGATGGAGAGCGCCAGCGCCGGGCTGATCGTCGTGGATCATTCGACCATCAGCCCGGCGGGGACACGACGCCTGGCGCAGCAGTTGGAGCAGCGCGGCGTGACGCTGCTGGACGCGCCGGTGTCCGGCGGCGACGTGGGGGCGCGCAACGCCACGCTGAGCATCATGGTCGGCGGCCCGCAGCGCGCTTTCGAGTATGTGAAGCCGGTGCTCCACGCCGTGGGCCGCGCTGTCACGCACCTGGGCGCGGCGGGCAGCGGTCAGGTGTGCAAGGCCGCCAACCAGATTTCGGTGTCGCTGAACCTGCTGGGCGTGTGCGAAGCGATGGCCTTCGCGAAACGTTCCGGGCTGGACCCGAGCAAGATGATCGAGGTGGTCGCCGGCGGAGCCGGGGCATCGTGGCAGCTCACGCAACTGGGCCCGCGCATCGCACGGCGCGATTTTCAGCCGGGCTTCATGCTCGACCTGCTGCTCAAGGACCTGGACATGGTCCTGCAGGCCGCCGGTGAGTTGGGCCTGCCGCTGGCCGGACTGGAAACCGCCCGCGCCCGATTCGCGCAAGCGCGTCAGATCGAGGGCGGCCGAGCGGGCACGCAGGCGCTGGCCGCCGCCCTGGAGCAGGCGGGCCGATTCCGCTTCCACGCCGAAGCCGAGGTTTGACAAGCCCGCTATTGCAGCTAAATTGACGGGTCTGGACCGCGCCGGACCCCCTCGCCGCGGTCAACACCGTTGGGGGCGTAGCTCAATTGGTTAGAGCACCGGACTGTCGATCCGGAGGTTACGGGTTCGAGCCCCGCCGCCCTCGTTGAAGATTTCCGCCCGCAGCGCAGCAACCCGACACCATTTCCATCCGCCCCCAGCCTGTTCCGGGGGCGGCGCCTCGTGAGCGAAGATCCAGTGCAAAGCCCGCCTCAGGTGGATTCGAAGATCGCCTGCGCCCGCGGCAGCGTGAAGCGGAAGGTGGCGCCCTGCCCCGGCGTGGACTCGACGTGGATCGAACCGCCGGCGTTGCGCACCAGGTCGCGGCAGATGCAGAGTCCCAGGCCCGTGCCCTTGCGCGGGGCGGCGTCGAGCGCCAGACCGCCTGCGCCCTCGACGGCTTCGGCCGGCGCGGGACGGTGAGTGACGAACGGCTCAAAGAGACGGTCGGCGATCTGTGGCGGAACGCCCGGGCCGTTGTCC
Source organism: uncultured Phycisphaera sp. (assembly GCA_964496285.1). Taxonomy (GTDB): domain Bacteria; phylum Planctomycetota; class Phycisphaerae; order Phycisphaerales; family Phycisphaeraceae; genus CAZBXW01. The sequence goes on along the minus strand of CAZBXW010000001.1, from coordinate 256,806 downwards.
GCCACCGCCAGGTGAACCAGATCGCCGCGCAGCTCCGCGGTGATCGAGAGCGTCGCCCCGCGTCGCCCCGACAACGCCTGACGCGCGTTGAGCAGCAGGTTCATCAGCACCTGCTGCAGGTTCAAGGCGCTGATGGCCAGCTGCACGTCGGGCACACGCACGGTCAGTTCGATGCCGTCCTTCCTCGGGTCCCGCCCCATGCACGAGAGCGTGTCCTCGATCACCGTGGGCAGTCGGGCGGCGTGGCTCTCGTCAGCCTCGCGGGCAAAGCCCAGAAGCGAGGAGGAGATCTTCGCGGCGCGCTCGGCGCCCGCCAGCGACTTCTCCACCGCTTTCACCAGCGTCGCCTGGTCCGAGGGGTTGGCCAGCGCCAGCTGGGCGTAGGTGATCATCGGCGTAAGAATGTTGTTGTACTCGTGGGCGATGATCGAGGCGATGGTGCCCAGCGTCGCCAACCGGTGCGAGTGCGTCAGCCCGTCACGCACCGCCTGGAACTGCGCTTCGAGCTGCTCGAAGTGCTCGAGCAGCGACTCGACGGTGGCCAGGTCGTCAGGCTGATGGATCACGGGAGATGCACTCATGCGTTCACCGACTAGGCGTATCGGCCAAGCCGACGGGGCCCCTTGATGCTCCTAGCCGATAATGATCAGCGTTCCGATAACCGCCACGATCTGGACGCGAGGCGATGGGGTGTATCGCGGTGGATCGATTTTGACCGGATTGCCGGATGGCAGAGGATGAATGCGGATCATGAAATCAAGAGAGGGCCAGGAAGTTCGACTTTTGACGCGAAGATGCCAAGGGCGACAAGACACGAAGAAAGGAAGATCACGATGATGATTCGGCGAAACGGCATACCCATCAACTGGTCTTCGCAAGGTCCAGGCATAACCCTCATTGAGCGATTGTAAAATACGTGAAAATATGTATTTATGGCAAACTTATGATCTTATTCGTGTCTTCGTGTACATCGTGTCTTCGCGTCAAAATATGAACTCTCAAGGCATCACTTAGGCACATGATCCAATTTCATCCTCTCTCATCCGAAAATCCGGTCAAAAACAGATCACAGTTCAGCTCCGCGATTACAATTTACGACCACGCGTGAACATGGTTATCGCTTCCCAAAACTAACGGAATCACGCCTTTGGGAAGCACATCGAATCTCGAATCATTGCTTTTCATCTCCTTGACATCCAACCAGACGAACTCGATGTGCGGTTCGCGGCTGGACCATTGAATCGGATCAGTTTTTTCGTCTGTTCGCCTGAAAAGTTTGAAGACCAGATTGATCTCGTGATGCCTGCGGGTTTTTCGTTCGCTTTTCTTTGGCGGCTGATCGAACGCAGCCTCGCACACGCCGAGCAGGGGACCGACTTGCATTATCACGCCCAGCTCTTCTCTGATTTCCCTAGCCAGAGCGTCTTGGGCAATCTCATTGAACTCGACATGTCCCCCCGGAAGAAAGAGGTGGCCACGTTTGCGGTTCCTGCAAAGGAGCAGGGTGTTCTTATGGATGAAAACCCCGCGGACGATGACCTCGATCATGGGCGATTTCATGCGATGATGATAGCTAGCAGATCTGATGCGTCGTGCGAGGAAGATGATTGAGACGACGATGAGCGCAGATGAACGCCGACGAGTGCCTTGTTCTTGAGGTTTTGTCCGCGTTCATCGGCGTTGATCGGCGGCTCATCACGGGTTGACGCAGATGTCGATGTTCCACGGGGAACCAATTTGGCGTCCTGCCGAAGGCAGAGGTTCGATTTTCAGAGTTCCACGTGGAACCAGGCTTGTCGCGGCGAATGTCCCAGGTTACACTCTCAACCCAAGGATCGGCATTCCACTTCCTCGAACATGGAGGTTCGCTCGTGAACTCATCCACCAACACCACAGCTTCGGCTGCCAAAACCAAGCCCTCTCGCTTAGGAAGAGGCCTCAGCTCGCTCATGGGGGCTGGCGGAGCCATCGCTGTACCTGTTCAGTCTGTGCCGCCTTCAACTCCTGAACGTGCGACGGCTCCGACCGCAGATTCCGGTGGGATCGTGGAGTTACCCATTGAAACGATTCGTCCGAATCCTCATCAGCCTCGCAAGCACTTCGAGGCGTCGAGTCTCAAACAGCTTGCGGATTCAATCCGGACCCACGGATTGATGCAGCCGATCATGGTCAGGACCACAACGGAAGCTGACGCACAGGGTCGAACGATCTACGAACTGGTCGCCGGCGAACGGCGATGGCGTGCCAGCCGCGAGGCGAAGCTTGCCACCATCCCCGCCATCATTCGCCAGGTGCAGGACACACAGGCTGCAGAGCTTTCGCTGATCGAGAACCTGCAACGCGAGGATCTCAATCCCATCGAACGAGCAATGGCGTTCAAACGCCTGATCGAGCAGTTCAAATTGAGCCACGAAGCGGTGGCGCAGCGTGTAGGCGTGGAGCGTCCAACTATCTCTAACTCATTACGTTTACTGGATTTATGCGACGATGTCCGATTGCTCGTGGTGGAGGGACTTCTCTCCTCCGGTCAGGCCAAGGCCATTGCTTCGCTTTCCCGGCCCGATCATCAGCTCATCCTCGCTAAGCGGGCAGTCACGCAGGAACTCTCGGTTCGCCAGGTTGAAGTTCAAGCCCGGCTGATGCAGGGGGATGCGGGGCAGGTCGGAGCGGAGAATATCGCCCCAGCCCCGGTCTCGACTCGAGCTGCGCATCTGGCGGACCTCGAAGGGCAACTCACCCGTCAACTAGGTCTTAAGACCCATCTCCGCCAGGGACGCAGGAAGGGTTCGGGCACCCTGAGCATCGACTTCCCCACCGCGCAACAGTTCGAATCGCTCCTGGAACGTCTGAAAATCCAGCTGGACTGAATCTCCTCCGGGATGCCTGAACAGTCCGAGTCCTGACGCGAAGGCACGAAGTCCACGAAGACATGAAGATCACGAAGACAGACCTATGAAACAATCTCTGGACCGGATCTGTCCTAATCCATCCTGATCCGGTGATCCTGTCAAGAGCATTTCACCCGCGATAGCCGTGGCCATCGCCGATCACGATTCCACCGGCCTCTGCGCCATCGGTCGCAGCGCCAGTTGTGCCAGGGATTCGATCACACGCTCCTCGCTCGCCGCCGCGAGGTTGAACGTGGCTGTGAAGGCCTCGGGCCCGATCGCCACCCCGGGCCAGTGCCTGCGGTAGAAGGCGGCACGGTTGGCGTCCACCTCCGCGATGCGCTGGGCCGCCTCCCTCACGCTCACCCCCAAACGCTGCGCCAGGTGGTCCACCCGGTACGCCAGCGGCGCGATCAGGTAAGCGTGAACGCCCCCCGCCAGTCGCGCGGTGACGAACGCCGACCCCCGACCCACCAGCACCACCCGACCGGCCCGCGCCAGCGCCAGGATCGTCTGACTCACATGGTGGTACAACGCCATCTCGCCCGGCTCGCGACCGGAAAAACTCAGACCCTCGATTAGCGTGTCCAGCCAGGTCCTGCTGACCTCGTCGAACGTCTCCACCAGCTCCAGCGGCACACGCTTCTCCGTCGCCACCTTCTCCACCAGCTCGCGGTCGAACGACTCCCACGGCCGAACGTCCGGGTCCAGCTGCGTCAGCCGCCCCGCCAGACGCTGGGAAAACTCCACCCCGCCCACCCCCGCCTGACGCGCCACGGTGACGAATCGCCACGGCGACTCGGCCCGCGGCTGGCGCCCCGCTCCCACGCCCCGCACCGACGAAGCCACCGCGGCAACGATCGAACGCATCTCGCTGGACATGGCAAGCCTCCTTGATGTTGGCCTGACAATGAAAGGACCCGTCACCCTTATTTTACCCAGCCGCCGGCGTATGCCAAGCAAAATCGATCACGCCTTCGCCCCGCCGCCCCGCAAACCAGCCGCAGAATGATCCGGGGGGAGAGGGCCCGAACGCCCCGGGTCGCTCCACCACCGGGCCAGGATGGCCCGGCTATCTCGCCCCGCCATCCTCGCGGGGCGGGGCACGAAAGGACAGAAAAGGGGACATAAAAGGTGGGACATAAAAGGTGTCAGGGACATAAAAGGTGTCAGGATGATTTTTTGAGGCAGGAAAGGCGTCGGGGTTCGGTGGCGGGGGACCCGTGGCCGAACCGGGTTAAAGCCCGAAACGTTCGAGCAGTTCGTCCCATCGGCCCTGGGTCCGGAGCAGGAGTTCGATGGCCTCACGCGCCGCCCCGCGGCCGCCGGGGGCGCGGGTGACGTAACGCGCTACGCCCCGCACCTGCTCCGCCGCGTCCGCCACCGCCATGGGGTAGCCGCAGCGCAGCAGCGCCGGCAGATCGACCAGGTCATCGCCGAGGTACGCCACGTTCTCCGGCTGCACGTTCGCCTGGGCGCAGAGCGTCTCGAACCCGACGCGTTTGTCCTTGGACCCGGGCAGGTAGTGGGCCACCTCCAGCTCGTTCATCCGCAGCGTCACGCAGCGACTGGCGCGCGAGGTGAGCACACCGACCTTCAGCCCCAGCGACGGCGCCGCTCGCATGGCGAACCCGTCGCGCACGTTGAAGCGTTTGGTCTCCACGCCGTGGTCGTCGTAGAGGATCGACCCGTCGGTGAGCACGCCGTCCACGTCGAGGATCACCATGCGGATGGGAGTGATCGGGGACGGGTGACCGGTGAGGGGTGAAGCGTGGCGGGTCATGGGCGGGCTGGGTGTGATCCGGGCATGGGTGCGTGCCCGACTTCTTCTGCAGCACGGAGGTTATCCTTCGATGACTTTCAGGGCCATGAGGTCCTGCACGTCGATGAGTCCAACGACTCTTTGTTTGGCGTCCACCACGGGGATCTCGTCGATGCGGAACTCGCGGACCATCTGCACCGCGTCGCGGACCAGGGCGGTGTGCGGCAGGCGCCGGGGCGAAACGGTCATCACGCTGTCGATGCGCGCGGTGAGCAGGTCTCGGCCGCGTTCGAGGACCAGCCGTCGCAGGTCGCCGTCGGTGAAGATGCCCGCGAGTCGGCCGTCGGGCTCGGTGACGACCAGAGCGCCGGCCCTGCGGATGTGGGGCTTGAACTCGTTGGCGCAGCGGTAGGCCTGCTCGACGGTCAACCTGCGGGGGATCAGCGGCAGATTGGCGCGCGCCTTGAAGCGCATCACCTCGACGACGCGGAGCAGTTGTCGGCCCAGGGAGCCGCCGGGGTGGACGCGTCTGAAGTCTTCCACGCCAAAGCCTCGGCGCTGGGAGACGCACAGCGCCAGGGCGTCGCCCAGGGCGAGCATGGCGGCGGTGCTGGCGGTGGGGGCGAGATTGTGCGGGCAGGCCTCGTTCACATCGCCCACGGTGAGCGTGACGCTGGCGACCTTGGCCAGGTCGCTGCCGGTGGACCCGACCAGCGCGATGACCGGGACGTTGTCCTGCCGCAGCAGCGTCGCCAGCGCGACGACCTCCTGAGTGCTTCCGCCGTAGGACAGCAGCAGCACCACGTCGCCTCGTCGGACCCGGCCCAGGTCGCCGTGCATCGCCTCGACCGGGTGCATGAAGTGCGAGGGCGTGCCGGTGGAGGCGAAGGTGGCCGAGAGCTTGCGCCCGATCAAGCCGCTCTTGCCCAGACCGCTGACCACCAGCAGGCCCGGGCGCCTGGGGGCCACGGTCCTGGCGACGAGCTGCACGGCGCGGTGGAAGGCGCGGTCGATAGGCACGCCGGCCACCGCCGCGGCTTCGGCGCGGAGCACCTGCCGCGCCAGTTTCGCTTCGCGCAGCGCCGTTCTCGGGGCCTTGGCTTTTTTCATGCGGGGCAACGCGATAAACTGCATTATCGTTCTCCACCCGCTCACGAGCAACCACGCACGGAGGCGTCGCCATGTCCACCGCCCCTCAGAACGACTATCGTGTCGAGCTCGACGCCTACTCCGGTCCGCTGGACCTGCTGCTCTACCTCGTCAAACGCGAGGAGATCGATCTGCACGACATCCCCATCGCGCGGCTGACCGAGCAGTACCTCCAGCACCTGCAACTGCTCCAGCAGATCGACATCGATCTGGCGGGCGACTTCCTGGTCATGGCCGCCACGCTCCTGGAGATCAAGAGCGCCATGCTCGTGCCCAGCGCCGCCTCGGCGAGCGAGGACCCCGCGCAGGCCCCCGCGTCGGTGATCGACCCGCGACTGGAGCTGGTGCAGCAACTGCTCGCTTACAAGCGCTTCAAGGACGCCGCCAACGACCTGGAGGACCGCTACGAGCAGTGGTCGCGGCGTTTCGCGCACCTGCCCGTGGCGCCCCAGCGGTCGGCCGCTGAAACGGACGAGCCCACGGACGCCGGCGAGCTGGAGATCGACCTGGAAGACGCGCACGTGCTGGACCTGTGCGAGGCCTTCGCGCGGATTCTCGAAACGGTGGGCCAGGGCCCCAGGGCGCACGAGGTGGTCTACGACGACACGCCCATCTCGCTCCACGCCGAGGACATCGTCGACCGCCTGCAGCGCGAAGGGGCGATGACGCTGCAGCAGATTTTCGTGGGACGCAAGACGCGCGCGGAGATGATCGGCCTGTTCCTGGCGACGCTCGAACTGACGAGGCAGCGGCGAATCCGCATCGTGCAGGACAAGCTCGCCGGTGAGATCCGCGTGGAGCTGCGACCCCCGGAAGAGTCGCAGGAAGACCGTGCCACGGACTGGCGCGACCCGGTCACCGGCGAGATTCAATACGACTGGCCCAGCGAAGAAGCGAGGCTGCGCGCCGAGCGTCGCGCCAAGCTCCGTGCCAAGCGCGCCCGAGGGCAGCTCACCGCCGAGGAGCAGATCGAGGCCGACGCCATCATCTCCGACGACGACCCGCCCCCCGCGGCGAACGAGGCACAGTTAGCCCCCGGTCATTGACCGAAGGCTGAATGCCGGATCGGATTCGGTTGGATTGGCTCAGGACTCGGCGGGGCTGAACCGAGACCCCGGCAGCGGCACCCGGCGATTCACAGGCGGACCTTGCGGCAGCAGCGGGCCCGCCACCAGCATCACCCCCAACGCGCCCACGTTCGCCAGCGTCAGCGACCAGAGCGGCTGATCCAGAAACACCAGCGTCCCCGTCGCCAGCAGCATCAGCAACGCCAGCGGGATCAACGACCGCCAGGCGAGCTTCATCAGTTGGTCGAACCGGAAGCGCGGCAGGGTCCAACGGATGAGCATCATCATCGCGATCACCGTCGCCACCTTGCCGGCGAAGACCGCCATCTTCAAGAGCGCCCAACCGACGCCCGCCTCCTGGCCGATGCGCGGCTCCACCACAAAGGGCAGGTCCCATCCGCCGAAGAACATCAGCACCAGGAACGCGCTGCTGGTGATCATGTGCATGTACTCGCCCAGGAAGAAGAGGGCGAACTTCATCGAGGAGTACTCGGTGTGGAACCCGCCCACGAGTTCCTGCTCACACTCGGCCAGGTCGAACGGGGCGCGGTTGCACTCCGCCAGGCCACAGGTGAAGAAGAGCACCGCCAGCAGCGGTTGATAGAAGACGTTCCAGACCTGGTTGGCCTGAAGCTCCACGAGCAGATCGGCGCGCGGCGTGCCGTGCATCAGGATCACCATGAGCACGCACAGGCCCAGGGGGATTTCGTAGCTGAGCATCTGAGCGGTGGCGCGAAGCCCGCCGAGGAACGAGTACTTGTTGGCCGAGGCGTACCCGCCCAGCACCACGCCGTACACCGCCAGGGCTCCGACCGCCAGGATGTAGAGGATGCCGATGTTCAGCGGCGCGACCGCCACGAGGGCCGGGCCCGCCTGGACGAGATGGACGCCCGCCAGCGAGATCGAGGGCACGTCGATCCAACCGCCCCAGGGCATGACCGCCCAGCCGATCATCGCCGGGATCACCGCCAAGGCCGGGGCGAGGAAGAACAGGGCGCGCTCGACGGTCGGGGGCGTGTAGTCCTCCTTGAGCAGAAACTTCAGCCCGTCGGCGAGCGGTTGGAGCAGACCCATCGGCCCCACGCGGTTGGGCCCGATCCGGTCCTGCACCCAGGAGGCGATCTTGCGCTCCAGCAGGATGGCGTAGGCCACCGCGCCGAGGATCGCGTGCGTGACCACGAAGGCCACCGTCACCGACACGAAGAATTGCGCACTGAACATGGGGAGGGATCGTACCGCCCGCCCCCGACGCGGACAAACCCAACTCCGAGCCGGGCGGTCCCCAGCCCGGTGCTCCCCAGCGCTCCCAACGAGCCGAGGTCCCCGACATGGCCAACCAGGGCGATCGGGCCTCAAGCGAACTTAACCGAGCCCTGTTAGAATGCGGGGCTTGACCCGCCCCGCCCAACCCGACCCTCCGGCTCTTGATTCCCATGCCCGCCACGAACCTCCGTAACGTCGCGATCATCGCCCACGTCGACCACGGCAAGACCACGCTGGTGGATCGGCTTCTCTATCAGTCGGGCATGTTCCGCGAGGGCGAACTCGACAAACTCGCCGGCGGGCAGCACGGCCTGATCATGGACTCCAACCCGCTCGAACGCGAGCGCGGCATCACCATCCTCGCCAAGAACTGCGAGATCTACTACACCCGCCCCAGCGACGACGTTCGATACAAGATCAACGTCATCGACACGCCCGGCCACGCGGACTTCGGCGGCGAGGTCGAACGCGTCCTCAAGATGGCCGACGGCGTCCTGCTCCTGGTGGACTCCAACGAAGGCCCGATGCCCCAGACGCGGTTCGTGCTGCACAAGGCGCTCGAGAACGGGTTAAAGCCCATCGTGGTCATCAACAAGATCGACCGGCCCGACGCCCGACCCCAGCACGTGGTCAACGAGGTCTTCGATCTGCTGGTGGAGCTTGAGGCCGACGAGCACGCCCTGGATTTCCCGATCATCTACTGCTCCGGCCGCGAGGGCTGGGCGACGAAAGATCTGGCGACCAAGACCAGCGACCTTCGCGCCGTCTTCGAGGCGATCATCGAGCATGTGCCGGCGCCGAAGATGGACAGCGCCGCGCCGCTGCAGATGCTCGCGGTGACGCTGGACTACTCCGACTACGTGGGCCGCATCGCCATCGGTCGCGTGATGTCGGGCAGCCTCAAGAAGGGCCAGAACGTCGCGGTGATCAACCGTGCCGGGCAGCAGACCAAGCAGCGGGCGCTGCAGCTCTACCAGTTCGAGGGCCTTGGCCGACGGGAGGTCGAGAGCGTCGAGGCCGGCGACATCTGCGCCGTGGTGGGGCTGGACCCCATCGACATCGGCGACACCATCGCCGACGCGGAGAACCCCGTGGCGCTGCCGCCGATCCAGATCGACGAGCCCACGCTGACCATGAGCTTCCGCGTGAACGACGGCCCCTTCGCGGGTAAAGAGGGGACCTACGTCACCAGTCGCCAGATCAAGGAGCGACTGGAGAAAGAGCTGCAGTCCAACGTGGCGTTGCGCGTGGACTTCTCACGCACCGACGAGTTCGCGGTCTCCGGCCGCGGCCTGATGCACCTGGGCATCCTGATGGAGAACATGCGCCGCGAGGGCTTCGAGCTCACCGCGGGCAAGCCGCAGGTCATCTTCCGCGAGCACCACGGCAAGAAGCAGGAGCCCATCGAGCTGCTCGTGGTGGACTGCCCGAGCGAGTGCCAGAGTTCGGTGATGGCGCTGGTGGGCGAGCGTCGCGCCGAGCTGGTGAAGATGGACGCCAAGGCCGGGACCACCGGGTACGTCCACATGGAGTTCACCATCCCCGCGCGCGGGCTGATCGGGCTGCGCAGCCGCATGCTCACCGCCACGCAGGGCCGCGCCATCATGCACCACGTCTTCGAGGACTACGAAGAGATGCGCGGCAGCGTCCCGCAGCGACAGGCGGGCGTGATGGTCTCCACCGAGACCGGCCGCGTCACCGCCTACGCGCTCGATGGCTTGTACGACCGAGGGTTCTTCTTCGTCAAGCCCGGCGACCAAGTCTACGAAGGTCAGATCGTCGGCGAGCACTGCAAGGACAACGACATCACCGTCAACCCCACGCGTCCCAAGCCCATGAGCAACATGCGCACCACCAGCAAGGACGAGGCCGCGAAGATCCGTCCCATGCGCGAGATGTCGCTCGAAGCGGCGCTCGAGTACATCCAGGAGGACGAGCTGGTGGAGGTCACGCCCACCGCGGTGCGCGTGCGCAAGCGCAAGCTCAAAGAGTCCGACCGCAAACGCGACAGCCGCAAACTCGCGGGCAGCGAGGCGTAGACGATCGCCCTTCCCCGAAGCTTGGCGCCTTCTGCGGGCGAGGGTCAGAACTTCGCCAGCGCGTCCTTGGCGGTGGGGAAGACCTTGAGAATCTTGTCCAGCCGGGTGAGCTTGAACACCTCGAGAATCTTGGGGCTGATGTGCGCCAGACGCAGTTCGCCGCGCTGCGCCGCCACCAGCTTGTTCACGCTCAGCAGCACGCCCAGCACGGCGCTGGAGATGTAGCTCACGCCCTCGAAGCTCACCACCAGCTTCGGATGGCCCGAGCGCTCCACCAGCTCCTTGAGCTGCACGTGGATCTTCTCGATGTTCGCCTGGTCCAGCAGCGAGGAGTCGAGGAACTCGATCACCTGCACGTCGCCCTGGCGTTGGATCATCAGACCCGAGTTGGCTGCGGTCATGGCTGTCTCTCCCTCGCGGCGCAGGAGTGCGAAACGATGTCGGTCAAGAGGCGTGAAGTCTACCATCGTTCGGCGTGAGCGTGGCAAGTTCCGCGGGCGCATGGCAGGGTCGCCGCGACGCACCGGGACAGTGTCCTAACTCATTATATTTGAGATGCTTGCATCGACCCGCCGGGCCGCAACGCCGGCCCTTTTCTGCTACCATCAATATCACCTCCCACGGAACTTTCGCGCATGTCCGACGCACCACCGCAAGACCCCGCAGCTTCGTCCGAGGCGCCGCTGCCCGCGGGCCGACTCGTCGACACCGCCATCGAGCAGGAGTTGGCGGACAGCTATCTCACTTACGCCATGAGCACGATCATCGATCGTGCGCTGCCGGACGTGCGCGACGGGCTCAAGCCCTCGCAGCGGCGCATCCTCGTGGCGATGCACGATCTGAATCTCACCCCCGGCAGGAAACATTCCAAGTGCGCGGGCATCGTCGGCGAGACGATGAAGAAGTACCACCCGCACGGCGACCAGGCGATCTATCCCACGCTGGTCAACCTCGCGCAGGACTGGAAGACGCGCTACCTGCTCATCGACAAGCAGGGCAACTTCGGGTCGATCGACCCGGACCCGCCGGCGGCCATGCGTTACACCGAGGCGCGACTGCACCCGCACGCGATGGAGATGCTCGAGGACCTGAAGCTCGACACGGTGGATTGGCAACCGAACTTCGACGAAACGGTGGAGGAGCCGAAGTACCTTCCCGGTCGTCTGCCCAACTTGCTGGTGAACGGCAGCACGGGCATCGCGGTGGGGATGGCCTCGTCGATGCCGCCCCACAACCTGGGCGAGATCTGCGACGCCATCGTCGCCACCGTGGACGATCCGGGCATCGGCTTGCAGAAGCTCATGGAGATCGTGCCCGGCCCGGACTTCCCCACCGGCGGGATCATCTGCGGCAGACGCGCCCTGATCGAGGCCTACGCCGGCGGCCGCGGCAAGGTCGTCGTCCGTGCCAGGATTCACCACGAACAGAAGGGCAATCGTGACCTGCTCGTGGTGACCGAGCTTCCCTTCCAGGTCTCGAAGAACGACGGCGTGATCGACCGCATCGTCGACTGCCGAAAGAACGACAGGATCAACGACATCTCCGACGTCGTGGACGAGTCGAGCAACCGCGGAGGGATGCGGCTGGTGATCGAGCTGAAGCGCGGGGCCGACCCCACCGCGGTGGAGAACCAGCTCTACCAGCTCACGCCGCTGCAGAGCACTTTCAGCGTCATCAACATCGCGCTGGTCAACGGGCAGCCTCGGACGCTGAGCCTCAAGGAGTTGATCGAGGCCTTCATCGAGCACCGCAAGGACGTGATCCGTCGCCGGACCGCGTACCGTCTGCGGCAGGCGCAGCAGGAAGCGCACCGCGTGGAGGGGCTGATCTACGCGGTGTGCGACATTGACGAGGTGGTTCGGCTGATCCGCTCGAGTCGGACACGTGACGAAGCGATCCACAAGCTCATGGCGCGCGGCTTCCGCATCCCGCCGGAGCACCCTTATGCGCCCAGGATTCCCCGGCGATTCCTCGACGCCACCGCCACGCAGCCCGCCCGGCTCACCCGCGTCCAGGCCGAGTCCATCGGACGCCTGCAGCTGATCCAACTGGTCGGCTTGGCGATCGAGCAACTGGTCGAGGACTACTCGAAGCTGCTCGCCCAGATCGAGGAGTTCGAGTCGGTCCTCGCCAGCGACGAGCGCGTCAAGACGATCGTGAAGGAAGAGACGAAGCAGCTCAAGGAGAAGTACGCCGACGCCAGGCGGACCGCCTTCGACGCCAACGAGGTGGTGGAGTTCGACCTCGGTGCGCTCACGCCGGTGCAGCAGGTGGTGGTGACGATCACGCACGAGGGGTACGTCAAGCGTCTGCCGGCGGACCAGTACCGCACGCAGGGCCGCGGCGGGCGCGGCGTCATCGGCGCGGACATGAAGGAGAGCGACTTCACCGAGCAGCTCTTCGTCGCGTCCACGCACGACGACCTGCTCTGCTTCACCAACACCGGGCGGGTCTACAAGATCAAGGTCTACGAGGTGCCCGAGGCGACGCGGACCAGTCGCGGCCGAGCGGTGGTGAACCTGCTGGAGCTCAAGGAAGGCGAGCGGGTGCGGACCTTCATGCCCATCGAGGACTTCGAGAAGGAGGAGGCGTTCCTGGTGTTCGCCACCGCCAACGGCGTGGTGAAGCGCACGGCGCTGAAGGACTATCGCAACGTCAACCGCGGGGGCATCATCGCGGTGAGCCTGCGCGAGGGCGACACGCTCATCGACGTCTGCTGGACGCACGGCAGCGACCACATCCTGCTCGGCACCCGGCGGGGCATGGCCATCCGCTTCCACGAGGACGACGCCCGCGCCATGGGCCGGGGCGCCTCGGGCGTCAAGGGCATCGAACTCGAGACCGGCGACGCCGTGGTGGGCCTGGTCCGCTGCGCCGCCAGCGACGAGCACGATCTGCTCACCGTCACCAGCAAGGGCTTTGGCAAACGCACGCCGCTGAACGACTACCTCGTCCACAGCGAGGACGGCTCCACCCGCGTGCAGGGCCGCGGCGGCAAGGGCCGCATCAGCATGGACCTCACCGAGAAGAACGGGCAGGTGATCGGTCTGCTCCCGGTGCTGCCGGACAACGACCTGGTGCTGCTCTCCTCGGGCGGGATGATCGTGCGCATCAACGCCGGGACGGTGCGGCAGACCGGGCGGTCGGCGCAAGGGGTGAAGGTCATCGACCTGGTCGAGGGCGACTCGCTCGCCGCCGTGGCGCGCGTCGTGGAAGAGACCGACCACGGGAGCACGCCGTGAGCGTTCAGCGCTGGTCCGATCACGTCTACCTGGCGCAGCTGGCCGACGAGCCGGCGCTCTCCGAGGACCTGCTGGCGCTGCGCGACGACGCGGCCGCCCGCAAGCCTACCCCTCACATGGTCCTGGACTTCACCGGCGTGCGGCACCTGAACAGCTCCAACCTGTCACAGCTGCTTCGCCTGCGCAAGGTCGCGGTGGACGGCGAAGCGCGCTTGATCCTCGCCGGCCTGCCCGACGGCGTCTGGGCCGTCTTCCTGACCACCGGCTTGGACAAGGTCTTCGACTTCGCCCAAGACCTCCCCACCGCCCTGGCGCTAACGCAGCTCCCGCGCCGCTGACGACCCCTCGCCGGCGCGGAGTCGAAGTCGAGCCCGCATCAAGCGCTGAGCGAGGCCGCCGCTGTCTGCGTCGGGAGCACCACGGCTTTGGGCAGCGTGAAGTGGAACTCGCTTCCGACGTTGGGTTCACTCTTGAGCCAGACGCGGCCGTTGTAGGTCTCGAGGATGGCGCGAACGCCCGCCAGGCCTACGCCCCGGCCCGGGACGGTGTGCGTGCCGCTGTGCGCGGCGCGGCGAAAGACATCGAAGACCTGCGGCTGATCCTTCGGGTCGATGCCCTTGCCCGTGTCGGCGACGACGAAGTGCAGGTCGGTTTCTTCGTCGAGCAGGCTCACGCTCACACGGCGGACAGGCTGGTCCATCATGTACTTGATGCCGTTGTCGATCAGGTTCTGAAACACCTGTCGCAGGCGGTTGGGGTCGGCGTGGAGCGTGGGGAGGTTCGGCTCGACGACCAGTTCCACGCGCGATCGGTCCAGGTCGAAGGCGAAGGACTCGCGCAGCTGCGCCAGCAGGGCGTTGAGGTCCACCGCTTCGCGCTTGGCCTTCTGCGTGCGCAGGCGCGACAGCTCCATCAGGTCGTTGAGCAGGTCCACCTGCGAGGCGACGTTGGCGCGGATGCGTTCGAGCTTGTCCACCGCGTCCTGCGCCAGCACGGTCTTGTGCTTCATCAGCAGCATGGCGGCCATGCCCGAGATGTTGCGCAGCGGCGCCCCCAGGTCGTGGCTGACGGTGCGGAAGAACTCGTTCTTGTAGGCCAGTTCGCTCTCGAGCCGTTGCGTGGCCAGACGCAGCTCCGCGGTGCGCTGCTCGACCTTCTGTTCGAGCTGGGCGTTGGCGTCACGCAGCCGCTGGTGCGCGGCGAAGAGGTTCTCGGCCATGTAGTTGAAGGCGTGCGCCAGCGACGCCAACTCGTGCTGCGGGCCCGTGCTCACCCGCTGGGCGCGGCGTCCGGAGGCGAGCATCTGCACCGCCTCCTGCAGCGCCCGCAGCGGCTGGGTCCAGTGCGCCACCGCGAGGTAGACCGCTGGGATCGTCAGCAGACACACGGCGCAGGCCATGCCCGCCTGCACCGCGTGCAGACGGTCGAGCGTCGCTGGCAGCGTCCGGTCACGCAGCGCCACGGTGACGTAGCCCCGCAGCCGCGTGGGCCCCTGACGTTGCAGGATCGGCGCGGTGCGCAGGGTCACCTCGCCCGCGGCGTCCAGGTGCAGCGGCGCCGAAAGCCCCGCCAGCATCACCCGTTGCTCAGTCCCGGCACGCAGGAACATCGACCAGGCCTCGGCGTCGCGGGTGTGCCGCCGAACCACCTGCCCCGAGGGGTCGGCCACGATGGTGAACGCCACCCGCGGATCGTTGAGCGTCGCCTCCAGAGCATCCGATCCGCAGTTCGTGTCGTTCAGCAGCACTCCCGCGAGCATGAGCGCGGTGGTCGTCGCCTGCCGGTCGTGATTGGCGCGCAGCGCCCCACCGGCGGCTTGATTCATCCACGTCGCTGTCACCCACGACGTGGCCGCCACCAACGCCACGGTCCCGACGATCATCGTGCGGCGCAGGCTCCATCTCCCCGTACCGAGCTGCGTCCAGCCCCTGCGCCACCACGCTGCTCTGCGTGCTAGATACGCCACCGCGGTCCTCCCGGTCTCGTGCATCGACCGGTCGCGGCGAGGACTGGCTCGGGGTGGCCCCGGGACTGGCTTCCCACAGCCCGGGAGCCCGGATAACCGTTACAGACCACGCAGAGCGCCGCGCGTTGCGATAAACTGTCCCACCGTGTTTGCGAAGGTTCTTCGATCGGTGTCGCTGCTTTGCATGGTCGGCCTCGCGGGCTGCGCCACGCCGCGCGCCGCGGCACCCAACCCCTTCGAGATCGACGTGAGCGAGTACGGGCGCGTCTTCGACGCCGCGGTGCTGGTGCTTCGCGAGCAGGGGTTCCGCGTGGACCGGCAGGACTATCGCATGGGCGTCGTGACCACGCTGCCGCTGGATGCGCCCACGCTCATGGAGCCCTGGCGCGCGGCGAACACCAGCAGCGCCCCGTCGCACGACAGCACCTTGAACGCGCAGCGCCGTCTGGTGCGCGTGAGCCTGACGCCGATGGACCAGACCCTCGGGCCCGACGCGTACCTGCTGAGCGTCGAGGCGACCCTCGAACGCCGCTCCTGGCCCGATCGCCGACTCACCGGCTCGACCAACGGGCACACCATCGTCGCGCCGCTGAGCGACACGCCGCTGGAGCTGAGGCAGCGCGGGGTCGTGAGCGAGTCCTGGCGTCCCATGGGCCGCGATGCGCAGCTCGAGGACCGCTTGATCGCCGCGATCGTCCGCACCTCTTTCGGCCTGCGTCGCCCGCGGGACCTGCCATGAGCCGGACGGCCCCCGTCGCTGTGCCGCTGCGCATTGGACACTCGCCCGACCCGGACGACGCTTTCATGTGGTTCCCGCTGCTGCCTCCGCCGCGCGTGGACACCGGACGCTACGCCTTCACTCACGTCCTGGAGGACATCCAGTCGCTCAACGAGCGCAGCGCCAAGGGCGAACTGGAGATCACCGCGCTCTCCATCGCGCAGTACCCCTTCGTCGCCTCGCGCTACGCCCTGACCACCTGCGGCGCTTCGATGGGCGAGGGCTACGGCCCGATGATCGTGGCGCGCACCGGCCGCCCGCGGCTGAGCGATCTGCCCTCCGTCAAGATCGCCGTCCCCGGCGAGCGCACCAGCGCCTTCCTCGCCCTGTCGCTGTTTCTGCGGCAGCGCGTCCCGCGCTACGAAGTGGTGATGTTCGACCAGATCATCCCGCGGGTGGCCAGCGGCGAGTTCGACGCGGGCCTGATCATCCACGAGGGCCAGTTGACCTACCGCGCCGCGGGGCTGGAGTGCCTGATCGATCTGGGCCAATGGTGGACCGACACGCGCAAGCTGCCGCTGCCGCTGGGGGGCAACGCCATCCGTCGGGACCTGGGCGCTCAGGCGATGCGCGAGGTCTGCACGATCCTGCTCGCCTCGATCCGTCACGCCCTGGAGCACCGCGAGGAAGCGGTGACCCACGCGATGACCTACGCCCGTGACATGGGCCGCGACCTGGCGGACCGATTCGTGGGCATGTACGTCAACGACCTGACGCTGGACTACGGCCCGCGCGGCCGCGACGCCATCCGCCTCTTTCTCGCCCAGGCCGCCGAGCTGGACCTCGTCCCCGCCTGCGGCGAGATCGACTTCATCGCCCCCCTGTAGCCCGGCCATCCTGGCCGGGTTCTTCCACTGCGACGCCCTTCACAGATACGACCGTCGCGTCGCCGCTGAACCCTCACGCGCTTCGTGATTCACCACCAGATAGCGCAGCGCGTCGCACCAGTGGTCCGGGCCGTCCTTGACCGGCTCTTGCCGCTGCGGCCGCTGCGGATCGAAGTGGTAGGTGCTCATCGCCTCCACCAGCGCGGCGCAGCGTCGATGGATCAGCAGCGTCCCGCGGTCCAGGCGACAGCGGATACGCTCCACCCCGTCGTGGATCGGCGAGCCGCGGCTGCGCACGACGTAGCCCTGCCTCCGCAGCACCTCGATGTCGGACAGTCCGCTGTGGCTGTTGCGTTGTCTGCCCGCCACGTCCACGCCGATCCATCGCGGACGGGGCCAGCGCCTGCCCGCGATGAGCGCCATGTGCTGTTCGAGCGTCATGCCCGTGCCCGAGTGCTCATCGACGATGCGGAGCACCTCGCCCTCGACAAACGCCCAGAGCATCACCAGCGGGCTGCGCATGCCGAAGTCCATGCCCGCCACGACGTGATCGCCCCGGCCCGGTTCGTCGGTGACGTGCCGCGACGGATCGAACCGCGGGTACACCGTGTCCTCGCGTCGCGGCCGCAGACAGAGCATCTCGCTCTCCCACGCCGCCCGGCTGCTGCGACGCTTCTGCGCGATCAGGTCGTCGATCTTCATGAACCCCTCGGCCGCCTTGGCGCGGCCCTGGCACTCCTCCCACAGCGGACACGCGGCGCAGTCGCGCCCCGGCGGGCATCGCTCGATCACGTCCACCGCGCTCCAACGAAACACCCTGCCCCACACCCCGGGCGTGGTGATTCGGCTCATCAACCCGAAGGGCCGATGCATCGTCGAGAGCGCCTCGACCGACCCGCGCACCTCCACCGTCCCGCACCGCCCCGAACGCGTCACCAGCTGCGCCGCCTCCCACACCTCGGGCTTGAACTCCTCCACCTCGTCGCAACGCAGCTTGTGCACCCGCGTGCCACGCACCGAACGCTGCGACTGGCTGAGCACCTGCGCCGAGGAACCGTTCACCAGCTCCACCCGTCGCAGCGTCGGCTCCTGCGCCAGCAGCGGACGCAGCATCGGCGAGCACGCCATCCGCCTCAGGTACGCGTACATCCGACCGCTCTGCTCCATGCTCCCGCCCAGGATGCGCACCTGGACCCCCGGCTTAAAAAGCAGGTCGAGCATCGTCGCCACCGCCCCAAGCATCGTCTTGCCCCCGCCTCGGTTGGCCCAGACCACGCAGTCCGGGCCTCGCTCGAAGAACACATGCTCCAGATACTCGAATGGAGCGTCGTGCCCGGCGACGATCGGCCGACGCGGCGCACGCAACTTCAGCAGCCGCTGCGCCAGGGCGTGCAGGCGTTGTGGATCGCGCGGGCGCAGGGCGTGCACCTGCCGCAACAGCTCTTTCACGTCGCGTCGGGGTCGGGGCACGCCTCGTCCTCCGTGTTGAGGGCTTCGAGCAGCGAAGCGCCGGCCTGGGCGTCCACGTCCCTCAGGGCTTCGCCGCGCAGATCGAGCTTGAGCAGTTCCACGCACGCCCGCCGCGAAGGCTCCTGCGACTTGGGGTCCTCGTCCTGCGGCGTGGCGATCTGGAGCAATCGCGCCGCCGCCGAGAGCCGATACCGGCAGAGCTGCAACTGCGTCTGCAGGTCCGCCAAGCCGCACAGGCCCCGCAGCGTCCGCTGGCTCTCGGGCCTCATCACCCACGCCGCCAGTTCCGCCGGCGTCAGGCTGTGCTCCTTCGCCAGCGACAGCACGTCGTGCCGCGCCGCCAGCACGTCGTCGAGCAGGGCTTGTTCGTTCATCGTGCGCTCCCGGTGACAAGCTGCATCAGGGCCTCTTCACGACTGCCGCCGCGACGCCCAAGCTCCGCCTCCAGCTCGCGACGCTGCTCCGGGAGCAGGAAGAAATGCACCGCCACGGGCATCTTCGACACGTCCTGGGGCGGTCGCGGCGGCGGCGGGGAGTGAAGCTTCAGCAGCTTCTCCACCTGTTCCAGCTCTTCGGGCAGTCGCGCCGCCAACTCGCTCACGTCGATCCGCCGCGACAGCTCGTGGACCAGCGCCGCCCGCTTGCGCGGGTCGTCCTGGCCCTGCAGACGATTGAGCGTCGCCAACAGCACCAGCGCCTCCTGGTCGTCCACGTCCCAGACCACGCAGCGAACCTCCGTGACGCCGATGCGCCTCAGCGCCTCGACCCGATGGTGCCCGTCGAGAATCTGGTACCCCCCGGCCGCGGCGTGGGGCGACCGTCGCACGATCACCGGCGGGTACCGACCGCTGCGGCGCAGGTGCTCGGTGAGTTTGCCCAGCGCTTCCGGGGGCATCACGTTGCTGTTGGCGGGGTGGGCGTGCAACTCATCGATTCTCAGGACGTGCGGTTCCATCAGCGGTGCTCCTTGAGGTAGTAAACCGGGTCGCTCAGCAGACGCTGCCGAGCCGCCAGCAGCAGGTCGCGCGGAGTGAGCTGGTCCCAGTCGAGCTTGGTGGTGCGACGGGTTCGGCTCACCCAGCCGCGCAGCTCCCGCAGCATCCACCGGCGCTGTTCCGCGGGCATCGATTCGATCTGCCGCGCGGCGTGGGCCAGGTCGCGCACGTCCAGGCCCGCGCTGCGCAGCGCGTCGGCGAGTCGCGCGTCGCAGGCGTGCGGCGCGCGGCGGTAGGCGGTCATGCCAGCGATCTCGAAGAAGGGGTGGACGTGCCCCATCGCCGCCAGCGCTTCGGTGTAGCGCGTGGCCGCCTGCGCCAGCGCCGCCCGCACCAGCCTCACCGCCAGCCCCAGCCCGCGCCATTGCGGATGCACCACCACGCGACTGATGCATCGAATCTCCTGGCACAGGGCGCGGGCGCGCGCCGGGCCCATCGGGAACGCCTCGTAGCGCCCGTGCAGCGCGTACTGCCGCAGGCGACAGGCCAGCGAGGGCAGCGACTCCACCAGCACCCCCACGCGCTGCGACTCGTCGCGTCGGTGCAGGAATCGCCCGACCACCGTGGGCCTGAGGGACTCGAGCATCCACACCCGCGTCGCGGTGCCTGGGCGATGGGCGCGGTAGTGGAACTCCGCCAGCGCCGCGTAGTCCGCGTAGCGTCCGTGGCGCAGGGTCAACGACTCGACGAGGTCGTCGCGGCGGTCGGCGAGGAAACGTTGTCGCAGGTTCACGGGGCCTCCGCGGCAGCAGCAGGGTGGCGGCGCGCCGCCTCAGGCGACGGGCCTGGGGTCGGGCCGCTGGACGATCTCGATCCCGCCGCCGGGGTGCTTCTCGATAAGCGTGTCGGGGTGCAGCGCCTCGAGCAGGTCGTCGTGCGTGGTGGCGGCGACGAAACAGACTCGGTGGGACGCCGGGGCACGGTCCATCCACTTGCGCAGATTGCGGGCGACGATCATGGCGGTGAGGCGGTCGAGCGTGGCGCCGAACTCGTCCGCCAACACCAGCACCTCATCCTCTTCGCGCTGCGCCAGGGCCATGACCTGCGCCAAACGCAGGCGGTAACGCTGCCCGTCGGAGAGTTCGCTGGGCCTGCGGAGCAGGACGAAGGCGTCGCTCAGACCCGCCAGGCTCAGCAGCCGCAACGTGGCGTCCAGCGGCTCCTCAAAGCAGTCCACCAACGGCCGGTCCGGCAGCGGCGGCAGGTCGTCGAAGCGCAGCACGCGCACGCGATGCGCCTGCGCCGCCTGCGCGATCAACCGCAGCAGCGAGCTCTTGCCCCCGCCGCTGGCGCCGGTGAGGAAGAGGAGCTGGCCCGGGAGGAGCGTCAGCCTCAGCGGCGGGACGATGCACAGGTCGCGCTGCTCGTCGACGCCCAGCCCGAACATCCCCGCCACCTCGAGCACCCGAGGCGAGGGCTGCACGGCTGTGGGCAAGGTGAGCTGCAGGTCCAGTTCCATAGGCAACACTCCGGTTTGGTAAATACTCATCGAACGATGGAGGAGGACCGACGGGTGGCCGCCTCGTGGAGGAGCGCCAGCAGAGCGCGGCCGCGTCGGAGGTCGCGGCGGACAACGTGAAGGGTCCGCCCGGTGCGACGCGCCACGGTGCGCAAGCTCTGACCCTCGAGCATGACACGTTTGAGGAGCGGGCGAAGCTCCCGGGGGTGAAGGCTGCCCAGGTGGATCAGGGCGAGCTGAAAGTCCTTGCGGTGCATGCGTTTTAAGCACCTGACAACACGTCGTTTGACACGGAATCGACTCAGGCCCGTGGCGGAAGCGATGTCGCTTGCGGTCATCCCCTGTCGGAAATAGCGGTCCAGGAGCATGCGGTCGGTTCGGCCCAAGTGCTCGGCCAGGAGCAGGATTCGCTCCACCGCCTCGCGGGGGCGGGCTGCGCCCCGGTCGGTCACCTCTGCCGCTCGTTCGCCCAGAAGACTCATGGCCTTGCCCCGTTGTTCAATGGTTACTACAATACTCCGACGTCACGCGTGGCCGGGGTATTATACCAAAAGTTCAATAGATATTCAACCTCATGAAAACGGTGGGACAGATCGTGCGGGAGCGACGCGAGGCGCTGGGGCTGACGCTCGGGGCGCTGGCGTCGGAGGTGGGGGCGACCAAGAGTTACCTCTCGATGATCGAGAATCATCGGGTGAGCAACCCGCCCTCGGCGACGCTGGTGGGGGCGCTGGAGCGGGCGCTGGGGATCACCGGCGGGGAGCTGACGCGGGCGGCGAACTGGGAGAACACGCCGGCGGAGGTGCGCGAGGAGTTGCGCCGCGCCGAGGACGCGGCGGCGCAGGGGCGGGAATTGGCGCGGTGGCTCAAGGCGTCGGCGACGCCGCGCGGCGAGGGGGGCAAGAGCCTGGACAAGCTCTTCCGCAGCGGAGAGTTGTCGCGCCGGGTCGGGGCGGTGCTGCGTGGGCCGGGCGCGAAGGACCAGGCCATCGACGCGAAGGTGCCGCTGCGCTACCAGGTACCGCTGATCAACCGGGTGGCGGCGGGGTACCCGCGCGACTTCACGGACCTGAACTTCCCGGCGCGCGTGGCGGACGAGTACGTCTCGTGCCCGGACCTGTCGGACCCCACCGCCTTCGCGGCGCGGGTGGTGGGCGAGTCGATGCTGCCGGACTACCAGGAGGGCGACGTGGTGGTGTTCTCACCGGCGGCGGAAGTGGTGGACGGGTGCGACTGCTTCGTGCGGCTGGAGCCGGACCACGCCTGCACGTTCAAGCGTGTGTTCTTCGACAACGGCTCGCTGCGCTTGCAGCCGCTGAACCCGAAGTTCCCGCCCCAGACGGTCAAGCGGCAGGAGGTGGCGGGGATGTACCGCGCGGTGTGGCGGTTTCAGAGGCTCGGGGGGAGTAGCCGGGGATGAGTCCATCCCGGGCTTCTGGGGCTTCTAGGGTTGGGTGTTGAGCAGGGCCAGGACGTGGACGAGGGCGGCGACGGACCAGGCTTGGGCGTTGCAGCCGGCGGGGCGATGGGGGAAGGCGGCCTCGTGGACTTCGTAGATTTGGCCCAGCGCGGCGTGGTCGCCTTTGCCGGCCATCATCTCCAGGAGCGGGGTGATGGCGGCGAGGGCTTCGCGCTTTGAGGCGGGCGAGAACTTGCCCACGCGCAGGACGGCCTCGGCGTAGGGGCCGATGAGCCAGGGCCAGATGGTGCCTTGGTGGTAGGCCTTGTCGCGATCGAACTGGGTGCCGGTGAAGCGTGCGTGGTAGTTCGGATCGCCCGGCGGGAGCGTGAGCAGGCCAAAGGGGGTGAGCAGTCGCTCGCGCACGAGCTTGAGCATCTTGGTCTGCGCGGTGCGCGGCAGGGGCGAATCGGGCAGCGAGGCGACGAAGATCTGGTTGGGTCGGATCGACAGATCGGGATGGTCGTTGCCCTGAGCGTCGGTCCAGACGTGGTCGATCAGACCCTCGCCCACGCCGGCGAAGACCTTGGGGAAGGAGCGTTTGATGCGAGCGGCGAGCTTGTCGTAGTGGGTGGCGGCGGGACGGTCGCTGGTGCGGAGCAGTCGCGCGGCGCCGACGAGTGCGGAGTACCACAGGGCGTTGATCTCGACGGCTTTGCCGTGGCGCGGGGTGAAGACGACTCCGCCGGTGGCGGCGTCCATCCAGGTGAGTTGGGTCCCGGCGTTGCCGGCGGAGATCAGCCCGTCGCCGGTCATGCGGATGTCGTAGTCGGTGCCCTTGATGTAGGCTTCGAGGATGGTCTTGACCGCCGGGGCGAGCAGTTCGTCCCAGGATTTCCGGTCGTTGGAAAGCTCGACGTAGCGGAGGGCGGCGTGGATGAACCAGAGGCTGCCGTCCACGGTGTTGTAATGGGCGGCGGAGTCTTCGTAGTCGTCGAAGCGGTTGGGCACCAGCCCGTTGCGGATGGCGGCGGCGAAAGCGCGAAAGACCGAGAGGGCCTCGTCGAAGCGAGCGGTGTCGAGCAGAAGGCCCTCCATGGCGATGAAGGTGTCGCGGCCCCAGTCGCTGAACCAGGGGTAGCCAGCGATGACGGTGGCGAGCTTCTTGCCCTTGAGGGTGCGATCGACGATGAAGTCGTCGCCGGCGATGGCCAGAAGTTTGGCGGTGGGTTCGTCGGTGAACTCGCGCAGCTGGCGCAGCAGCGGCTGCAGGTGGGCTGAGCGTTTGGGGTCTTCGCCCGTGAGCGGGTCAGCGGGGGCTTGGCCCAGGGTGACGGTCATGCTCAGCGATGTCTCACGCTGCGCCGGGAGAGCGGCCTCGAACCAGCCGGGCAGGAAGTAGTCCTCGCGGCAGTCCTGCCCGCGTTCCTCGTCGATGGCGTACCAGACATCGTGCCACCATTCGTCGCTCTGGCCGCGGAAGTTGGCGCCCGGGACGTGCAGGGTCACGCTGGTTGCGGCGCGGGTGACGAGCACGGTGTCGCGCACCCCGGCGATGGCGACGTCCCAAGGCCCGGCGTGATCGCGGCGTAGCAGGGCGTGAAAGTCGCGCAGCGTGAGCATCGGCGCCAGGCGGAGCGTGGCGGTGGTGTGGGTGAAACGGTCCAGGCCTGTCACGCGCCAGGCGACGGTGGCGGCCTGCGTCTTCCAGTGCAGGTTCAGCTCGCGTTGCAGTTCGAGGTCGCCCCAGCGATAGACCCAGGTGACGCCCAGGCTGCGCTTGAATTGGCGGAGCAGTTCTACGCCCCTGGGGGCCAGGACGCGTTGGCCCTCGCCGCCGCGGAACGCCAGGGTGGTGAACTCGAGCACCTGCCGCTGCTGGCCCTTGGCCAGGACCAGTTGTTCGAGGACCTGATTGAGCGCCACCACGCGGCCCACGGGCGGGTGCGCAGCGGCGACGAACAGGGCGTGGTACCGCCGGGCGTGAGCCCCCGTCAGGGTGCCCGAGGCGAACCCGCCCGCTCCGTTGGTGATGAGCCATTCGCGGAGCAGGTGCGGCTGCGGGTCGGTCACCGCCACGTCGTGCGTGACCCAGGACACGGGGGTGGATTTGGTTGTTCGTTTCATGGGTTGGAACCGCAGATGCACACGAATTCACACGGATGAAGAAGAATCAAGAGAACGTGCGTGTGGATCGTATACCGATTCGGTTTGTCATGATGTGATCCGTGTGAATCGGTGTGCATCTGCGGTGTGAAATCCTGTGTCAGCGAAGTTTGATGGTCGCCAGCGCCACGGCGGCGAGGATGGCCGAGAGGAGCCAGAAGCGGACGACGACCTGCTGCTCGGTCCAGCCGCCGAGGTGGAAGTGATGGTGGATCGGGGCGCAGCGGAAGATGCGTTGGCCGCCGGTGGCCTTGAAATAGCCCACCTGCAGCATGACCGACAAGGCCTCGGCGACGAAGACCCCGCCGATGATCAGCAACAGGAACTCCTGGCGGATGACCACGGCGATGTAGCCCAGCAGTCCGCCCAGCGCCAGCGACCCGGTGTCGCCCATGAAGACCTGAGCGGGGTGACAGTTGAACCAGAGGAACCCCAGGCAGGCGCCGACCATCGCGCCGGCGACGACGGCCAACTCGTCGGACAGAGGAATGTGCGGCACGAGCAGCTCCTTGGCCAGCACGATGCCCGTGATCTCGTTGACCGAACCGGCGATGAAGGCCAGCACCGCGAAGGCGAAGGCGCAGATGGCGGTGATGCCCCCCGCCAAGCCGTCCATCCCGTCGGTGAGGTTCACCGCGTTGGAGGACCCGACGATCACCAGCACCGCGAGCATGACGAAGGTCCAGCGCCCCAGCTCGATCAGGTGTGGAGAGGGGTTGAACTCGTTGGTCAGTCCGCTGCGGACCCAGCTCTTGAGGAAGGGCAGGTTCAGACTGTGGCTCATGCGCATCAGCCCGTCCGGGTCGTAGTCGAACTTCAGCGCGCCGTGGTGGTGGATGAACAGGCCCAGGACCACCGCCAGGCCCAGTTGGAAGAGCAGTTTCTCGCCGGAGTAGAGCCCCTGTCTGGACCCGGGCCTGCGTCGCGCGGCGGTGAGTTTGAGGTAGTCGTCCGCGCCGCCCAGCGCCGCCAGCGAGACCAGGCAGAGCATGGCCATCTGGACGTAGAAGCTTCGGATGTCCGCCAGCAGCAGCGTGGTCATGAGGATCGCCCCCACGATCAGGATGCCGCCCATGGTCGGGGTGTTACGCTTGTCGCGGGTCAGGTCGTTCAGGGACTTGTTGTAGAACTCGGGCGTGTCGCCGATCTTCATCCCCAGCAGCATGCGGATGACCCGGCGGCCCAGCAGGAGCACCAGCAGGAACGAAAAGACGATCGCCAGGACCGCTCGGAACTCGGGATAGGTCAGCGGTCGGACGAACCCGTACAGGTCGTTGGCGATGAGCCAGTCACGGAGGAAGCTGCGGATGAGTCGGTAGATCATGACCAGCTTCGCGGAGCGCTCCGCCGCGCCGCTACGGGCGCTGCGACGCGGGCGACAGTGTACCGAAGCGCTGCTCGATGGCGGGGATCACCCGCTCCAGCGCCGTGCCGCGCGAGGCCTTGACCAGCACCACGTCGCCGGCGCGGAGCAGCGCCGCCACCGTGGTCGGGACCTCCGCGGACCACTGGGCGAAGGCCACGACCCGCTCCGGCGGCCAGTGACGCAGCAGCGCCTCGGCGGCGAAGAGCGACAGTCGCCCCACCAGCACCGCCAGGTCGGCGTGGTCGGCGATCAGGCCCCCGAGCTTACGGTGACACTCCGGGCCCGACTCGCCCAACTCCAGCATGTCCCCCAGCACCGCCACGCGCCGACCCGTCGAATCCCACGCCACCGAGGTCGGACCAACCCCGTACTCCCGCAGCACCTCCAGCGCCCGCGTCATCGAGTCCAGATTCGCGTTGTAGCAGTCGTCGATCACCGTGACCGGACCCAAGCTCTTCACGTTCAGGCGCATCGTCGGCGGCGCGGCGCTCGCCAGCGCCCGCGCCACCGCCCCGTCGCTCAGCCCCGCCCAACGACCCACCTCCACCGCCGCCAGCGCGTTGACCGCGTTGTGTCGGCCCAGCAGCGGCAGCTCCACGCTCATCGACTCGGTGGCGAAGCGCACGCCGCGCTCGCTCGTCTCGCACCGCCGCAGCTGTCGCGAGGAGAACCGCACCACGCTCAGGCGCGACGACTGCCGCTGCACATGCTCGCGCAGCAGGCTCGACGCCGGCTCGTCGTCGATCACCACCGCCAGCCCGCCCGGCCGCACGTGGGCCAGGATCGACGCCTCCTCCGCCGCCACCGCCTCGAGCGTCCCGAAGAACTCCATGTGCTCCTGTCCGATGCTCACGATCACCGCCGCGTCGGGCCGCACGATCCTGCCCAACGCGTCGATCTCGCCCGGGTGGTTCGTGCCCACCTCCACGACCACGAAGTCCTCCTCCTCGCGGGCGCTGAGCAGCGTCAGCGGCACCCCAAGGTGGTTGTTGAAGCTCTTGGGGCTCTGCGTGCCCCGCAAGGCGGAGCAGAGCACGGTGTGAATCAGGCCTCGGGTCGTGGTCTTGCCGTTGGACCCCACCACAGCGATCACGCGTTTGAGACCCTCGCGGTGCGCCGCGGCCAGCCGCTGCAGCGCAGCGACGGTGTCGCGCACAAGAA
The DNA here is from genome assembly GCA_964496285.1 of uncultured Phycisphaera sp. Taxonomy (GTDB): domain Bacteria; phylum Planctomycetota; class Phycisphaerae; order Phycisphaerales; family Phycisphaeraceae; genus CAZBXW01. Next base: position 229,809 of record CAZBXW010000001.1, on the reverse strand, counting down.
GGATGGGGCTGCCGGTCGAGGGCTGGAGTTTCGGGGGTCTGCTGACGATGGCCATCGCCGCGCCGCTGCGCAGCGCCAGGTCCACGAAGTCGTGCCCGTCGAACTTCTCGCCCTTGATGGCGATGAAAAGCTGTCCCGCGCTGACGGCGCGGGAGTCGATGCTCACGCCGCGGACGGGGGGCGCTGCGGGCGAGGGTTGCTCGAGCCAGACGCCGCCCGTGGCCTGCGCGATGTTCGCGTGATCCCAGAAGCCCATAGGCGCCTCACGCACCGGCGAGCGCCGCCCGCTGCTCGCGCCAGCGGCTCAGCGCCGCCAAGGCCTGCTCGCGGTCGTCGAAGTGCCGCTTGGTCTTGCCGATGATCTGGTAGTCCTCGTGCCCCTTGCCCGCCAGGACCACGGTGTCCTGCGCCCGCGCCCCGAGCACCGCCAGCTCGATGGCCTTGGCGCGGTCGGGCTCCACGACCAGCGCCGCGTCGGACGAGCAGCGCTGAGCGCTCGACTCGTCCCGCGCCGTACGTCGATCCTCCCACACGCGATCCCCCGGCACGCCCGCCAGGATGTCGTCGATGATCGCGCTGGGGTCCTCGGTCCGGGGATTGTCCGAGGTCACCACGACACGGTCGGCACGGTGGCAGGCGACGGCGGCCATCTTGGGCCGCTTGGTCTTGTCCCGGTCCCCGCCGCACCCGAACACCACCACGAGCCTGCCCTTGCAGAACGGCCTTAGGGCGCGCAGGACGTTGTCCAACGCGTCGTGCGTGTGGGCGTAATCGACCAGCACCGTGGGCTGCTCGGCGGACTCCGCCAGACGCACCGGCTCGAGCCTGCCCGGCGGCGCGGGGCAGTCGTTGAGCGCCGCCCGAACGTAGCGCGCCATCGCCGTGACGCAGTTGGCGCCCGCCGTCGCCTGCAGCACGTTCATCACGTTGTGATCGCCCACCAGCGGCAGTCGAACCTCGACGCTGCCCCACGGGCCTTCCACCCGTGTGCGCGTGTGATCGCTCCCGGGGGCGAGCACCTGCGCCTGCGCATCGCTGTGACGACGCTCGCCGCCCCGCATCGTGCAACGCGCCAGTCTCGCGTTGCAGTTCTGCAGCATCCGCGTGTGCCAGGGGTCGTCCACGTTGAGCACCGCCCAGGCCTGGGGCTTTAGACTCTCGAAGAGGATCGCCTTGGCGGCGGCGTAGTCCTCCATCGTCTTGTGGTAGTCGAGGTGGTCGCCGGTGAGATTGGTGAAGACGCCCACGTCCAGGCTCAGGGCCGCGGCTCTGCCCTGATGCAGCGCGTGGCTGGAGAGCTCGATCGCCGCCGCCCCGCACCCGTGCGACACCATCCGCGCCAGCAGCCGCGACAGGTCGATGGCGCTGGGCGTGGTGAGCTCCGCGGCGCGACGGGTCTGCCCGTCGTCGAGCCTGACCGTGCCGATCAGGCCGCACTTCACCCCGGCGCAGCCGAGCAGGTGCTGAACCACGAAGGTGACGGTGGTCTTGCCCTTGGTCCCGGTGACGCCGACGATCTTGAGCTTCTGGCTGGGCCGGTCGAAGAAGCGTTCGGCCAGTTCACCGCAGAGCGCCTGATCGATCCGTTCGCCGGTGATCCACGCGGCTGGGCCTTGCGTCGCCGGCGTATCGCTCGGCGCCAGCACCGCCGCCGCCCCGCGGCGAAGGGCCTCTTCGATGAACGCTCCTCCGTGCGCCACGGTCCCGCTGCGGGCGATGAACAGGCTTCCGGGCGTCACCTGCCGCGAGTCGTCCGTCAGATCGCTGACCGACAGCGACGCCTCGCCACGGGTCAGGCGAAGGTCGAGGTTGTCGAGCAGTTGGGACAGGTGCATGATCGACATCTCCGCGCAGCGACAGCGCCAAAGGTATTTTTATCGGCCGCACGCCGGGCGGAGGTGCAGTTTCCGCCTCCCCGGGCGAGGCTCGGGTCCGCTATCGTAGCGCAGACTGGGTCAAGAAAGGATTCAGAGCAGCGAGGTCTCTGAATTATTTTTCGATGAGCTGCGCGTGACGCCCGCCGGGTCCGATTCAGGCTGCGGTGCGCGTCACCACGGAGCGGCAGGAACTCTCACGACGCCAGACGCTCTGTCGGCCCCGGTGGTTGCTCAGGTGACTGAGGCGGTCGAGATATCGGCGCAGCTGCTCTTCGTCGAAATGGATCAGGAAGTCCTCCGGGGCGCTGCGGTTGTTCTGGCGGATCGCTTCGATCATCTGCTGTTTGCTCATGGAACCCACCCTTTCGATCGCCGCGCGGCGAAGGCGCCCACGCGTGGAACTTCAGGGATCGGCAGAGTCATTGGACGCTCATGAACCAAAACGCGTCGCGGAGTTATCGGCTCCGCAACGTGGTGCGCCCCTGCGGGGGTCCTTAGAATGTTCCCATGGGCATCGTCGTGTTTTCTCCGCACAGCGGCAGGCCGGTGAAGGTGCGTGACCAGGACGCGGGGCGTGCCGTGCGCGACGAGGAGGGGCGCATCTTTTATGTGCTGCCCAAGAGCGACGGGTCGGGCCACTACGGCGCTCTGACCCGCGCCGGGGGCGTCAAAGAAGAGCAGCGCGCCCGGGACTACGAAGCCAAGTCGGGCCAGATCGAGGATCGCGCGAAGCAGAACGTGTTGGCGGTCCACGACGCCACGGGCAAGAAACGCTCCTCGTCGCGCGGCAAGCTGGTCATCGCGGCGCTGGCGCTGCTCTGCGGCGCGATGGCGTATCTCTTCACGCTCGGGCCCTTCGGCCACGCGCAGCTGCCCTGGCAGCCCCCGCCCGCTCAGCCGCTGCTCCAGACCCCCTCGGGTCTGCGTTACGCCATCCTGCGCCCGGGCTCAGGCCAGGCGGTGCGATCCGGCCAGCGCGTGACGATCCGCAAGACCCCCGGCGACATCGACACCGCGATCACGCTGGGCTCCGGCGAACCCTCGAAGTTCGTGGACGAAGGCGTCCAAGGCATGCGCGTGGGCGAACGCCGCCTGCTCGTCACCCCCGCCCCGCACAACGAACGCATCGACCTGGAACTGCTGCGCGTGGAGATGGAGCCGCCGATGAACGCCGATGAACGCCGATGAAAGATCTTTATTTCTGGTCTTGTCCGCGTTCATCGGCGTGCATCGGCGGCTAATCATCCGATCCATCCGACCCATCCGAGTTCAACCTCTTGATCCGTGTGCAACCGTGAAGTCCACCGGCTAGGCTTATCCAGCGTGACCCACCTTGCTGCGCCCATCATGGTTCACTCGGTCGAGCAGGCGCTGGCGCTGGCGGCGATGGCGGCGGAGCAGGGGGCGGACCTCGTGGAGTTCCGCATCGACACGTTCACCGATCAGCCCATCGCGCTGACGCAGCTGGTGGAGCGGTCGCCGCTGCCCTGCATCGTCACCTGCCGCCACAGCAGCGAGGGCGGGCACTACGACGGCGACGACCAGACGCGCATCGCCCTGCTGGAGCACGCGGGGCTGGCCAGCCGCCCGCCGGCGTACATCGACCTGGAGCTCGCCTGCTACCAGCGCTCCGCGAACCTAAGGCAGAAGGTGGGGCTGGTCGTGGACCATCCGGCGCAGGTGAGGCCCACGCCCACGGGGTTGATCCTCTCGACGCACGACTTCCAAGGGCGACCGGCGGACCTGCTGCAGCGCGTGGAGGCGATGGTCGATTCGCCGACCTGCCGCGTGGTGAAGCTGGCGTGGATGGCACGATCGCTGCGCGACAACCTCGAGGCCTTCGAGCTCATCGGGCGTCAGTACAAGCCCACGGTCGCGCTGTGCATGGGCGAAGCGGGGCTGCCCAGCCGGGTGCTGGCCAGGAAGTTCGGGGCGCTGCTCACCTTCGCCGCGGTGGACGCCGGCGGCGCGGACAAGGACACCTCCACTGCGCCGGGTCAGCCCACGCTGGCGCAGCTCAAGACGCTCTACCGTTGGGACAAGATCGGAGCGACGACGAGGGTGTACGGCGTGATCGGGCACCCCGTGGGCCACTCGCTTTCGCCGCACATCCACAACGCCGGCTTCGACGCGGTGAACCACGACGGCGTGTACCTGAAGATGCCCATCCCCCCGGAGTACGAGCACTTCAAGGCCACCGTCGGCGCCTGGCTGGACTTCAAGGAGCTGCACTTCCGGGGGGCGAGCGTGACCATCCCGCACAAGGAGAATCTGCTTCGTTTCGTGGGCGAGCGAGGCGGCGCGGTCGAGCCGCTGGCGCAGCGGATCGGCGCCGCCAACACGCTGACGGTGCGCGAGGATGGTTCGCTCTACGCCTTCAACAGCGACTACGCGGCGGCGCTGGATTCGGTCTGCGACACGCTGGGCGTGCAACGGCAGGAGCTTGGCGGCATGCGTGTGGCGGTGATCGGCGCGGGCGGGGCGGCGCGCGCCATCGTCGCGGGGTTCGCCGGCCACGGCGCGACGGTGGTGATCTACAACCGCACGCTCGACCGCGCCCAGAAGCTCGCGGACGACTTCCAGGATCTACCGGGCAAAGTCGTGGCGGCGCGACTCGAAAAGCTCTGCGACTCCTGCTGCCAGGTCTTCATCAACTGCACCCCGGTGGGCATGCACCCCAAGGTCCACGACGCGCCGCTCTCGGAGGCAGACAAAACCCTTCCGGGGGCGGGCGCGGTGGTGTTCGACACGATCTACAATCCGCTCACGACCCGTCTGCTGCGCGAGGCACGGGCGGCGGGCTGCCTGACGATCCAGGGGATCGAGATGTTCGTGCGACAGGCGGCGCTGCAATTTGTCGCCTGGACCGGTCAGCCGGCGCCGGTCGATCTGTTCCGCCGAGTCGTCACGGACCATCTCATGGGAGCCAGCCCGTCATGAAGATCGCGGTGAGCACCTACAGCCTGCACCGTTGGCGTGCGGACCACGGCAAGACGCTCCGCCACACGCTGGAGCTCATCGCTGAGCTCGGGGCGCAGGGCGTGGAGTTCGTGGGCCTGACCGATCCGAAGCACCCGCAGGTCGAACACCCCTTCAAGCGCGCCGCCAAGCTCCGCAGACGCGCCGAGAAGCTGGGCCTGACCGTCTGCGGCTACTGCGTGGGCGCGAACCTCATGGCGCCCCCCGACGAGCAGAAGAAGACGGTCAAGCAACTCAAGCAGGAAGTCGAGATCGCCGCGGAACTGGGCTGCAAGTCCGTGCGCCACGACGTGGGCTGGGGCTTCGACCGGTACAAGGACTACAAGGGCCCGCGCACGTTCGCTGCGGCGCTCAAGTTGGTCGTCCCGGCGATCCGCGAGGTCTGCGAGCACGGCCTGAAGCACAGGATCGCCACCTCGCTGGAGAACCACGGCTTCTTCTTCCAGTCGCCCGACCGCGTGGAGCAACTCATCAGAGCGGTGCGGCACAGGAACTACGGCTTGACCCTCGATACGGGCAACTTTCTGTGTGTCCACGCCGACCCCGTCGCGGCGGTCAAGCGCTTGGCTCGCTACGCCCTGCACGTCCACGTCAAGGACTTCCACCTCAAGAAGCAAGCGGATTCCCCCGGCGAAGGCTGGTTCAACACCCCCAACGGAACCGCGCTGCGCGGCGCCATCCTGGGCCACGGCGTCATCGACGTGCCCGCCCAACTGCAACTGCTCAAGCGCGCCGGCTACCGAGGCTACCTGAGCCTGGAGTTCGAGGGCCTGGAGGACCCGCCCACCGCCCTGCGCCTGGGACTGGAGTACCTCCGCAAGCACCTGCCGCGCGGGTGAAGACGTTTTTTTTCGCTCGGATGGGTCGGACGAATCGGATTCATCGCCTTGATTGGTTTTGCATCCGACCCATCCGATCCATCCGAGTTGTTTTTTTCTATCCGCGTTCATCGGCGGCTCCTTCGTCCCTGCAAACTTGACGAAACAAGCCTGATCGCTAGGCTATTTCGGCTTCGGATCGGCCCGCCGGGTCGGTCCTTGTTCTCGAAACGTCATGGAACCGCCGCGACCCGCGCTCCGCGGGCCGAGCCATGGGAGTGTTGACCGATGTCCACCGCCACCGCCTCTGAGAACCGCAAGCTCACCCGGCTCGAAACCACGCGCAACTTCGGCATCTGCGCCCACATCGACGCGGGCAAGACCACCGTCTCCGAACGCATCCTCTACTACACCGGCAAGATCTACAAGATGGGCGAGGTCCACGAGGGCACCGCCACCATGGACTTCCTCGAAGAGGAGCAGAAGCGCGGCATCACCATCCAGTCCGCGGCCACCACCTGCCCCTGGACGCGCAACGACCGCGACTACACGCTCAACCTCATCGACACGCCCGGCCACGTGGACTTCACCATCGAGGTCGAGCGCTCGATGCGCGTGCTTGACGGGGCGGTGACGGTGTTCGACGGCAAGGAGGGCGTGGAGGCGCAGAGCGAGACCGTCTGGCGTCAGGCGGACCGTTACGACGTGCCGCGGCTGTGCTTCATCAACAAGATGGACAAGCTCGGGGCGGACTTCTTCTTCTCGTACAACTCCATCCTCGAGCGGCTGGGCGCCAACGCCATCCCGGTGCAGCTGCCCATCGGGCAGAGCAGCACGTTCCAGGGGATCATCGACCTGCTGACGCTGCGTGCCTACTACTTCGAGGCCGAGGAACTGGGCTCGAAGGTCACCGAGAAGGACATCCCCACGGAGCTGGTGCCGCTGGTCAAGGAGTGGCGGCACAAGCTGGCGGAGAAGGCGGCGGAGCTCGACGACCATCTGACGGAGAAGTTCCTCAACGACGTGGAGCTGACCGCGGACGAGATCCGCACCGCGCTGCGCAAGGGCACCATCGGGCGGAAGATCTTCCCCGTCTTCTGCGGTTCGGCGCTGAAGTACATCGGCGTGCAGCGGCTGCTCGACGGCGTGATCGACTACCTGCCCAACCCCACGGAGCGTCCGCACGTGCAGGGCACGGAGATGCGCGACAAGACCAAGAAGCTCGAGCGTCCGCACGACGCCAACGCCCCCTTCGCGGGCCTGGTCTTCAAGGTCGTTTCGGACCAGCACGGCGACCTGACGTACACCCGGCTCTACTCGGGCAAGCTCGAGAAGGGCGCCCGCGTGCTCAACGCCAACAATGAGCGGCGCGAGATCGTCTCGCGCATCTTCGAGATGCACGCGAACCAGCGCATCGCCAAGGAGTTCGCCGAGGCCGGTGACATCGTGGCGCTGGTGGGCTTGAAGCAGTCGATCACCGGCGATTCGCTGTGCGACCCGGACCACCCCATCGTGCTGGAGCGCATGGAGTTCCCCGACCCGGTGATCTCGATGTCGATCGAGCCGGCCTCGCAGGGCGACAAGGAGAAGCTCTCCGCGGCGCTGGGCACGATCCGCAGGGAGGACCCCTCGTTCCACTTCCACTTCGACGAGGAGACGGGCCAGACGATCATCGCGGGCATGGGCGAGCTGCACCTGGAGATCGTGACGAACAAGCTCACGCGGGACATGAAGGTGGGGGTGAGCGTGGGCCGCCCGCGCGTGGCGTACAAGGAGACGATCGTCGGTCAGGCGCAGGCGCGCGGTCTGCACAAGAAGCAGTCGGGCGGCCGCGGTCAGTTCGGCGACGCGGTGATCACGGTGGAGCCTTACACCCAGGAGCAGGCCGCCGCGGACGAACTGGACTTCACCGACCACCTGGCGTTCGAGAACAAGGTGGTGCAGGGTCGCATCCCCAAGGAGTACATCCCCAGCGTGGAGCACGGCTGCCGCGAGGCCGCCAAGACGGGGATTCTGGCGGGCTACCCGCTGCTGAACGTGAAGGTGACGCTGATCGATGGCAGCTACCACGACGTGGACTCGTCGCAGATCGCCTTCGAGCAGGCGGGCATCCTGGGCATGCGTGAGGCCTGCCGCAAGGCGGGCCTGGCGCTGCTCGAGCCGATCATGAAGGTGGTGATCACCACGCCGGAGGACTTCTTCGGCGCCGTGTCGGGCGACATCAACCGTCGCCGAGGCATCATCATGGGCACGGAGGAGCGTGGCAACACCCGGATCGTCACCGCCGAGGCGCCGCTGTCGGAGATGTTCGGTTACTCCACCGCGTTGCGTGGCGCGACGCAGGGCCGGGCCAGCTACGCGATGGAGCCGCTGACCTACCGCCAGGTGCCCGAGAACATCGCGCGGACGATCCTCGAGGGTCAGGCCAAGGCGAACAAGTGACGCCGGGCCGGTCGGTGCGCGACGCCTAGGCTCTGGCCTTGCTGCGCCTGGTCGGGCCCGAGAACGACACCACGGCGCGCAAGGCGGCCACGGGTATTGCGGGGAGTTGACCGGCTGCGATGCAGAGATGACTACGTCCCCGGCTTGTGTGGGGGCGGGCGGTCCGCGGCGCGGGGTTGACGGCGGGCTTCTTGGGCGAAGGGTGAAATGGAGCCGAGGGGGATCGAACCCCTAACCTCTTGAATGCGATTCAAGCGCTCTCCCAATTGAGCTACGGCCCCAAGAGGCCCAATAGTATATCGGTGATCGTCGCCTCGTGCATGGGGCTGGACTTTCCGCACGAATTACGATTCAATGGGGCGGTGCGGGGAACCCGCTGGGTCGAGGCGCGTCCAACGGACTAGAGGAGTCCCACATGCTCGGGTACATGGGTTTCGCCACTGCGGAGCAGTCCAAGCCCCCGGCTCCGCCTAGCGTCCAACAGCAGGAGGACCTCGAGGAGCAGGAGGAGATCCGCGAGGACGTCAACAAGCTCCTGGCCACGCTGCTGCCCTGGTCGGTCTCCACGCTCTTCCACGTGGGCCTGGTGCTGCTGGCGATCTTTATTGTCTGGTCGGTTCAGACGGCCATTAACGAAGAAGAGGTGATCGTGCCCGACGCGCGTCTGAGCGCCACGCCCGGGGCGCCGCTGACGCAGCAGGTCAAGACGCAGCTCAAGAGCTCGGCCTCGTCGGCGCGCTCGGTGACCCGCGCCACGACGCAGACCACCAGCGCCGTGAGCAGCGCGGTGGCGACGAACTCGGAACTGATCGGCGTCATGGGCGGGGCGGTGGGCGCGGGCAACCCCTTCGGCGCGGGCATCTCCCAGGGCACGGGATTCAAGGCGTCCTTCTACGGCACGGGCGGCAACGCCCGCCGACTGGTCTACCTCGTGGACGCCTCGGGCTCGCTCATCGACACGCTGCCCTTCGTGCTCCAGGAGCTTAAGCGCTCCGTCTCCGAGCTGGTGGAGCAGCAGCAGTTCACGGTGATTTTCTTCCAGGAGGACCGCGCCATCGAGGTGCCCCCGCCGGGGTTGAAGAAGGCCGACAGCCAGATCAAGGAGCGTGTGATCCAGTGGATCGACGCGCGGGCGGGCAACGTGGTGGCGCGGGGCCAGAGCAATCCGCTGCCGGCCCTGCAACTGGCGCTGCGTTACAGGCCGCAGCTGCTCTTTATCCTCTCGGACAACATCACCGGGTCCGGACGCTACGAGGTGGACCAGAAGCGACTGCTGGCGGAGATTCAACGCGCCAACACCTCGGGCACGAAGATCAACACCATCCAGTTCCTCTACCCCGACCCGTTGGCGGCTGCGGGACTGATGGGCACGCTCGAGACGATCTCGCGGGAGACCGGCGGGATCTACAAGTTCGTGGCCGGCCGCGAACTGAACCTGGAGTGAGAACTCGCGCCCCAAAAGAGTTGTAGACCCACCGCAAGAGATGCTACCTTATGGCGCTGCGCCGTCGGCCTTGGGCAGGCCCCCGCTTGACGGTCGCCTCGGAGTCGCGCTACTGATGACCTTGAGCAGACCGAGCTTCTGGCTTGTTTGCGCCGCGGCGCTGCTGCTGAGCCTGTCGCAGGCGCTCTGCGCCGATACGGTGAAGATCGCGGGGTTCTGGATCCCCGACGTGCGCGTGGAGGAGATCGCCAGCGGCAGCCTGCGCTACACCACCACGCTGGGCGCCGAGGTGGTGCGAAGCCTTGCGGACATCCAGGGTCTCTCCCTCGATGCGGCGCCGGAGATGAAGGCGGCGCACGAGGCGCTGGAGGCGGGTAACCACAACCAGGCGTTGAAGCAGTTTCTGGCGGCGCGCCCGAAGGTGCGGGCGGCGGGGCTGCGGGCGTGGATCGACTTCCAACTCGCGGCGATCTACGACAAGGCGGGCAAGCCGCGCGAGGCGATGCTCGCCTACCTGGAGCTCACCGGAGTCAACGCCGACCCGTTTTTTCTGGCCAGCCCGCCGCTGAAGTCCGCCGCGGCGCTGGAGGAGGCGAGCAAGAAAGAGTTGCGTCCGCGCGTGGAGGCGGCGCTCAAGACGGCGCGCGACGCGGCGGCGCTGGAGGGCATCAAGCAGGTCCAGGCGCTGCTGGGCGGAGGCACCCAAGAGCAGCGTCAGGCCGCCGCCACCGCCGCCGCCGACGCCCAGAAGCGCAACGTTGATCTTCCCGACCAGCCCGCCGTCGTGCTGCCCAAGGCTGTGGATTCCCAGAAGGACGACCCGATCGTCCGCGCCCTGTGGCTGGGCGATTTCTCCCAGGTGCTCGAGCTGACGGACAAGGAACTCGCGAGCGACACCCGTCGCCTGTCCTTCATCCTCTACCTGCGAGGCAAGGCGCAGCTGGCGCTGGCGGACAAGAGCGGGCTGGAGTCCGACTACAAGAACTCGGGCCTGACCTTCATGCGCGTGGCGATCCACTTCCCCAGCAGCCAGTGGGCGCCCTTCGCCATGATCGAGGCCGGCTACGTCCATCAGAAAATCAACCGCCCCCACGTGGCGCAGCCGCTCTTCGACGCGGCGCGCAACTCCGTGGACGAAGAGAGCGACCCCGCCTACGCCGCCCGGCTGAATCAGTTGATCGAGTCCTTGAATCCCGGTAATCCCTGACCCACACCGTTCCGGACCATGAAGGAGCCCGCATGCGTATTCGACCGTTGACCGTGTTGCTTTGGGCCGTGCTCGTTCTGGGCCTCGGTGGCGTGACCTTGGCGCAGGGCGCCCCGGACGAGCCGGTGCAGACGACCAGTTGGTTCCGCCAGTTCATGTGGTCCGACTCGGTGGTGGGTCTGATCCAGATCTGGATCATCATCCTGCTCTCGTTCGTAGGTATGGGGCTGATCATTCAGTACGCCATGCGTTACCGCCGGACGGTCGTGATCCCGCAGGAGTCGTACGACCAGATCAACGCGATGCTCACGGAGAAGCGTTACCGCGAGGCGATCGACTTTGCCAACGGGGACGAGAGCTACCTGAGCAAGGTCTCGGCCGCGGCGCTGAACGAGGCGGCCAACGGATACTCGGCGATGGAGCGGGCCGTCGAGGAGGAAGCCGACTCGGAGATCACCAAGATGCTTCGGCCGCTGGAGTACATCAACATCATCGCCAACGTGGCGCCGATGCTCGGGCTGTTTGGGACGGTGTACGGCATGATCGAGGCGTTCAACTCGCTGGTGGCCTCGGGCGGCAAACCCGACCCCGCGAAGCTCGCCGCGGGTATCTCCACGGCGCTGGTGACGACCTTCTGGGGTCTGATCGTGGCGATCCCCTGCCTGACCGCCTACTCGCTGATCCGCAACAAGGTGGACGTGCTCACCAGCGAGGGCATCCTGATGGTCGAGGAGCTGATCAAGCCGTTCAAGCCCGGCGCCGCCAAGAAGGCCCCAGCCGCAACCCCCGCCCCCGCGACCCCCAAGCCCGCCGCCCCCAAGCCCGCCTGACCCACCCCCGCGCCAGCAAGCCGAGGATGTACGCATCCCCGGATCGGAGAGGCTTCGATGTCCAAAGTCCACAAGCGCGGCGCCGCCAAGGCCGAGATGAACATGACGCCGATGATCGACGTCACGTTCCAGCTCATCATCTTCTTCATGCTTGTGAACAACATCATCGCCGAGCAGAACGTCGAGCTGATCCCCCCGGACCTGGAGCAGGCGCAGACGCTGGAATTGGGTGAGAAAGTGGCGCAAGTGGTCGTCAGCATCGAACCGCTAAGCTACACCGCCGAGGACCGCAAGGAAAACCCGCTGAACTTCTCGGGCGAAGCGGTGAGCGTGTGGATCGGCTCGATGCGACTGCCGCGCGAAGACCTGGCCACGCTCACCAAGGAACTCGAAGACTCGGTGGCGAAAAGCCCCAAGAACGAGAAGGGCGAGCCGCTGCTCGAGGTGCTGCTGCGTGCCGACTGCGCCCTGCACTACGCGGAGATTCAGCCCGTCATGCAGGCCATCACCGCCGCCAAGGTCGCGAAGATCAACCTCGTGGCCTACCTCCCCGAAGACAAACGCTGACCCCGCCGCCCGCGGCTTAGCGCCCCGCCCATGACCCAAGCCACCGCCCAACTTCCCACCGCCCCGCCCACGCAGGAGAACGTGGACCTCCAGCCGCGAAAGCGCAAGGAGATCGAGCCCTCGAAGATGGCGGTGAACTTCACCTCCATGATCGACGTCATCTTCAACCTGCTGATCTACTTCGTGATCACCGCCAGCTTCGCCGTGGGCGAGGGCGTGATCCTCGCCAAGCTCCCCGCGGGCACCGGCGCCGCCGCGGAGAACAAGCTCCCCGAACGCCCCATCAACATCGAGCTGACCTCGCACGACGTCTACGAGGTGCGCATCCGTGTCGAGGGCGCCAGCGAAGCGCCCACCCACTTCACCGGGCTGATCCAGCTGCTCGAGAGCCTGCAGAGCGACCCTGGCCGCGGACGCAACGGCCCGTACAAGCCCGACAACCCCGTGATCATTCGGCCCGACGGGCAGGTCCGTTGGCAGCACGTGGTCAACGCCTTCAACGCCTGCATCAAAGCGCGTTACTCCAACGTCTCCTTCGCCACCGCCTCGGGCGGATAAATCTTCCGGGGGCTGCGCCGCTGCGAGCGCCGCGTGCCTCTGGCCTCACTCCTCACCCATGCACGCCTTCATGAAAACCCGCTCCGCACTCCTGACCGCCGCGGCCCTGCTGGCCCTTGGCGCCCCGGCCCGCGCGCAGGGCGCGCGCCTGGACGTCAACACGCTCATCGACGGCCTGGCACGGCAGGGCATGACCGACCTGCTCATCCACCTCGTCGAGACCGAGAAGTTCGACGACCCGGTCGTCCCCTTCCAGGTCAAGATCGCTCAGTCGCTCATCCAGTTCCGCGACGAGAACCTGCCTGTGCCCGACCGCATCGCGGCGCTGGACGAGGCGCTGGGCGGCATGCGGCAGTGCATCGAACAGTTCCCCGACCACCCGCAACGACCGCTCTGGCAAACCGACCTGGCGGAGAACCTGCTGAACAATTACCTGCCCGTCTCGCGCAACGCCGCCAGCCTTTTCTACGAGTTCGGGCTCACCACAGCCCAGCAGAAGGAGGGCTTCGAGTCCGCCGTCGTCGAGGCGCTCGAGCAGCTCTCCGACGCCGACCGCAGGTTCTTCACGCTCCAGGGCGAGCTTTCCCGTCGGCCTGATTTTCAGGACGCCTTCGAGAACACCGGGCTGTTCGACCGCCTGATCAACAAGTACTACAAGCTCCGCACGCAATACTTCCTGGTGCACGCCCAGTACTTCGCCACGCTGCTGCCGGAGGATCATCCCTACTTCACCGCCGCGGCCAACCCGCGGGTGCCGCAGCGTGCCGCCAACGCACCGGCGGAGAAGGCACGTCTGCTGGGCCTGATCGCCGACAACGAGTACACCGCCAAGCTTCTGGCCGACACCGCCGACCTCTCGGGCGTGCGCACGCCGCTGGTCGTGGTCGTCAGCCGCGCCAGGACCGCCGCCGGTCAGCCTCAGGAGTCCCTGGACCTGCTGACCCCCGTGGCGGACAACAACGAACCCTCGCTCAACAACTACCTCGCGCGACTGGGCAAAGCGCAGGCGCTGGCGGCACTGAACCGTCAGCCCGAGGCCTTCGAGGTCATCGAGGGCCTTAAGGCGCACAACCTGGCGCAGTCCAACCCGCTGTATCTTCTGGTGTTGGTGGACTATCGCCATCGTCTGCTGCTGGCGGCTGCGGAGAAGGCGCCGGCCGACCAGAAGGCCAAGGCGGTCTCCGACGCGTACCAGCCCTACCTCGACTTCCTCAACGACAAGTCGCAGCCGCCGAAGGTCGTCGAGGGCCTGAAGTGGTTCATCTACGAGCGCTGGTCAGCGAACCTGGCGCAGGGGACCGACCTGACCGCGCTTCCGCCGGTGGTCCCGATGGCGGTGGGCGAGATGAGCACGCGTCAGGGCCAGGCCAAGGTGGCGCAGGCCATCAACGCCGCCCAGGCCGGCGAGCCGGAGGACGCCGTCAACCAGCTGCGCGAGGAAGCCCTGCCACTGCTCCGCCGCGCCGTGGCGATCAACGAAGAACTGCTCAAGCGGCCCGAGCTTCCGCCGGCGATCCGCGCCAACGCCCTGTTCCATCTCGGGCTGGCCAACTACTTCCAGAACCTCAACGACTCGCAGAACGTGGTCAAGACCGCCGCGGTCTTCACGGAGCTGGCGCACGAGCTGCCCGAGCAGCCCCAGGCCGAGAAGGCCATCGAGTTCGCCGAGGCCATGCTCCGCCCGCTGCACCAGATGACGCCCAAGCCCATGGGCGTGGGGGAACAGTACGACAAGACCGCCTCGGTCATGTTCGACAAGTACCAGACCTCCACCGTGGCGGACAACGCCCGCCTCTACTACGCCTTTCACGTGCTGATGCCGCGCAGCGACTACGCCAAGGCCTACGAGGTGCTGCAGCGCGTGCCCTTCACGCACCTGTCCTACTGGGAGTCGCGGCGGGAGATGCTTTTCTGCAAGCTCGGGCTGTTCAGCCAGGCCGACCCGGCGACCAAGGCAGCGGCGCGCACCGCCGCCGCCGAGGAAGCGCAGCGGCTGCTGGGCGACACCGCCGCGGCGATGCAGGCCAGCGGACCGCAGGACCAGGTCCTCGACGCCGCGGGCAACGCCCGCCTGGTGCTGACCAAGCTCGCCATGGACGAGGCCGACTTCCCCAAAGCGCTCGCCTGGCTCGAAGATTTCGAGACCGACTTCACCGCGTTCGACGACCTGATCCGTCAGGCGATGGCGCTGCGCATCGAAGTGCTGATCAACGCCAACCGCGTGGACGACATGGTCCGCGCCGCCAACGAGATGATGAAGCTCTTCCCCGACGACGCCGCGGCGGTCATCGACCGTCTGCTGCAACGTCTGGAGGCGAGCATCAAAGACCTGCGTGAGAAGGCCAATGTCGAATTGGTCGAACGCCTGAAGCAGGAATACACCCAGAAGTCGGTCTTTCTGGCCAAGGCGGCGGTGCAGCTGGCGGTGCTGCTGAAGAACTGGGCCTTCACCCAGGAACAGTTCGACGAGTCGGCGCGCATCCCCTTCCAGCTCATCGAGGCGCGCGCCCTGCGGCTCTCGGGCGACGCCCGCGCCGCGCTGCAGGTCATCGAGCCGATCCTCGCCAAGATTCCCGAGGACACGGAGGTGATCCACAACGCCGCCGAGGCCTACTTCGCCCTGGGCCTGTCGGGCCAGAAGCAGGTGCTCCTCGACAACGCCGCCCCGCTCTACACCAGGCTCATCGAGGGCCTGAACAACGAGATGCCCCCGATCTGGTGGAACGCATGGATGCGCTGGTTCCAGATCGCCGACCACCTCAACGAGAACACGTCCGACATCGCCCCGCGCGTGAGCCAGCTCGAACTGGCCGACCCCAACCTCGGCGGCGAGCCCTACGCCTCGGAACTTAAGCGACTGCGGAATAAGCACCGTCGATAAAAACAAGGGTCTAAGGTCTAGGGTGTTAAAAACCGCGAACGTGGCGTGGCGGTAGAATCTTGTTCTTCCCCTAGACCCTGACCTCAGACCCAAGACCCTCTCAACATGCTCCACCGCACCATCCCCGGCACCGGCCTGAACGTCAGCGTCCTTGGCTTTGGCAACTTCACCCTCGGCGAGGCCTGGTGGGGCGAGTTCACCGACGAGCAGGGCGTCGCCCTGCAGAACGCCGCGGTCGATCTGGGCGTCAACTTCTTCGACTCGGCGCCGACCTACGGCAACGGCCGCGCCGAGCGGCTGCTCAAGGAAACCATCCGCTACGCCGGCCGCGATCGGCTGGTCATCTCCACGAAGTTCGGCTACGACATCTACAGCGATCCCGCGCCGGGCAGTCACAAAGAAAAGAAGCAGGACTTCTCGCCCGCCTTCCTCAGGCTCGACCTCGAAAAGTCCCTCCAGCGACTGGGCGTGGACTGCATCGACCTCTGGCAGGCGCACAACATCAAGCTCCCGCACTTCAATGACGAACTCTTCGACACCCTCGAACGCTTCGTGGCGCAGGGCAAGATCCGCCACTGGGGCGCCGCCCTGGGCCCGGCGATCGGCTGGCGCGAGGAAGGCTACGACGCCCTGCTCAAGCGCGACGCCGCCGTCGTTCAGACCGTCATGAATCTCTACGAGCAGGACCCCGGCCGCGAGCTCTGCCAGATCGCCCAGCACCGCGGGCGTGGCGGGGTCATCGCGCGCGTCCCGACCAACTCGGGCATCCTCGACGAAGAGTTCTCCTCGCCCCATCACGTCTTCCCCGCCAACGACCATCGCAAGTTCCGTGACCGCCACTGGCTGGTCTATGGCCTGCAGAAGAACCAGATCGTCCGCCCCATGGCGCGCGACCTGAACTGCTCGCTTCGCCAGTTCGCCTTGCGTTGGCTGCTGAGCTTCCCCACCCTGGTGAGTATTGAGCCGAATCTGCTGAGTGTTCAGGACCTTCGCGACTTCGCCGCCGCCGCCGACATGGGCCCGCTGCCCGCAGACGTGGTGGACCAGCTCACGCAGCTTTACGACCGCGACTTTGACCTGGGCCCCGACGCCCACCCCTGCGACTGGAAGAGCAGCACCGCCCCGCAGGGCAAGGTCCGCAGCTCCTACCAAGACCCGACCGCCCTGATGCCCGCCCGGCTCTGACCCGCTGCAACCGGGAATCACTACGCCGCCTTGCGCAGCGCCACAAAGGGAAAGCATCGACGGCCAAGCGGCTTGGTCATGCCGATCTCGTGCGCCTGGGAGAGCAGGCTGAGCACCTCCAGGTCGCCCTCGCCGTGCAATTCGCCGATCACCGCCCGACAATGGCGCAACAGTTCCAGGGGCGTGCCGCGGAGCACCGCCAGCTCCGAGCCTTCGGTGTCGATCTTCATCAGGTCGATGGCGTGGAGGTGATGCTGGCGGCAGACCGCGGCCACCGTGGTCACGGGCAGCAGCAACGCCTGTCGATCCGAATCATCCACAAACCCGCCCCCGCCGAAGTTGGCGGGATCGTCGCTGCGACGGTAGGCGAAGGAGCCATCCGCAGCCCCCAGGCCCTTGGGAATCACGGTGACGCGCTCGCCCAGCGGTGCGACATTGCGACGGAGCAGCTCCACGTTCTGCGGCAGCGGCTCGAAAGAGAAAATCCGCGCCGCGGGAAACACGCTGGCGAAATAGAGCGTCGTCAGCCCGATGTTGGCGCCCACGTCGAAGACGACGCGCGGCTGGGGCATCGCGGGCAGACGATATTCCGACTCCTCGCACAGGATCAACCGGGCGAGCTGCGCATCGATGGTTCCGCCGCGAACGTGGACGGTCAGGAGTTTTCCCGCCACGCGCGTGCGCAGCTCGTAGAGCCCGCGAGGCGGACAGCGAAGGTTGCGGAAGGTTTCGCGATCGGCGCTCCAACGCCAATCCGCCAGGACCTTGCGAGCGTATTGCGCGAACCTGCGAAGCGACACGAGCGACCTCGGGGTTAAGAAGCAACGTCTGTAACGAATAGGTCGGCTGGAAGGGGCCGGGGCTTGACGCGACCGCATTTCGGACCGATGGGAACGGCTCATGGATTTCTCACGAAGTGGAATTCACTAACTTATCGGGCCTTAGCCGATGGTATCGTACAGCGTTCGCGCGCCCCGTTCGCCCAAGGAAGGCCGACCCCCTATGACCAGCACGGAAACGCTCTCACCAGACTCGCACTCGGGCCAACTCGTTCACGAGGCGGTTCGGCACCACCGTCGCCTGAGCAAGCAGGGCCTGATGGAGTGGGCCTTCGCGGTGTGGTTCCGCGGGTTCGTCTACAACCAGATCTGGGAGGACCCCCGGGTCGATCTCGAAGCGCTGCAGTTGGACTCGGAGAGTCGCGTGCTGGCGATCTCCTCGGGCGGCTGCAACGTGCTGAACTACCTGGTGGCCAAGCCCAAGCAGATCGTGGCGGTGGACCTGAATCGCTGCCACATGAGTCTGACGCGCTTAAAGCTCGCCGCCATCAAGCACCTGCCGGACTTCGAGAGCTTCTACCACTTCTTCGGCTGTGCCGACGGTCGGCAGAACGTGGAGAACTATCGTCATTACATCTCCGAGCACCTGGACGAGGACACGCGCTGGTTCTGGGAGGGCGGGTCCTGGCTTCGGCGCGGGCTGCGTCGTCGCCGAATCAACTACTTCGCCAAGGGGTTCTACGACCGCTCCAAGCTCGGGCAGTTCCTCCGCGTCGTGCACGGCCTTGGCCGCATCGTCCGAAAGAACCCAAACCTGCTCCTTCAGGCCAAGAGCCTCCAAGAGCAGCAGGAGATCTTCGACAAGCACTTCGCGCCGCTGTTTGACTTCAAGCTGGTGCGGCTGAGCAGCAAGATGCCCTTGGCGGTCTACAGCTTGGGCATCCCGCCCAATCAGTTCAAGGCGATGAAGGAGCAGTCACAGAACCGCGTGGCGGCGCTCTACCGTGAGCGCGTCCGCCGCCTGGCGTGCGACTTCCCCATCGAGGACAACTACTTCGCCTGGCAGGCCTTCTCGCGCGGGTACGACCGCGTCAATCGCAAGGCGCTGCCGGACTATCTCAAGCCCGAGAACTACGATGTGCTCCGCGCCAACGTCCACCGCGTCCACACCCACCTGACCTCGACCACCGCCTACCTCAAGCAGCAGCCCGACCAGTCGATGAACCGCTTTGTCTTCCTCGACTCGCAGGACTGGATGCCCCCGCAGGTGATCGCCGAGCAGTGGCGTCAGGTGGCGCGCGTGGGTCAGCCCGGGTCGCGCGTCATCTTCCGCACCGCCGCCGCGGACTCGCCCATCGAGACCGCCCTGCCCGCGGAGCTCAAGCGCCGCTTCCAGTACCTGCGCGAGCAGTCGCTCGAACTGCACCGCAAGGACCGGTCGGCGATCTACGGCGGATTCCATCTGTACCTCATGCCGTAGGCGGGGCGCCTACACTTCCTCGGGGCGGGGCCTATTCGTGAAAAGCGCGGTCACAGATCTGGGACGGACCCCGGCGGCATCGCCCACCAAGGCGACCGACCATGCCGCGCTGATGGACGGCGTCTACCGCTACACCCGTCACGTCTACGACGCCACCCGACGCTTCTATCTGCTCGGACGCGACACCCTGCTCAAGCGCCTCTCCCGTGAGCTGCGCCCGCACGACCGCGTCCTGGAAGTCGGCTGCGGCACGGCACGCAACCTCATCCTCCTGGCGCAGCGACGCCCCGACCTGCAACTCTTCGGGCTCGACGCTTCGCAGCAGATGCTCGACACCGCCCAGCACAAGGTCACCCGCGCCGGGCTGGAGAGACGCATCCTCCTGCGACAAGGGCTGGCGGAGCAGCTCGACCCGCGCCGCTTCGAGACCCTCAAGGCCGACCGCTTCGACGCCATCTTCTTCTCCTACAGCCTGTCCATGATCCCGCCCTGGCGCGAGGCGATCACCGCCGCCGAGCACTGCCTGGTCGTGGGCCGACGACTCTACGTCGTGGACTTCCACGACCAGGCGGACCTGCCCGCGGCCTTCCGCTGGGCGCTTCGCCACTGGCTTAGCCTCTTCCACGTCCACCCCGATCCGCGGGTGATCGACGAGCTTCGCCGCCGCGCAGCCCAGGGCGCCGAGTTCGACGTGCAGAACGTGGCGCGGCGATACGCCTTCGTCGCCTCCCTCCGCCCCGCCCCGCAACCGACGCCCGAGATGCCGTGATCCACGCCTCCGAGGATCTCCCGCCGGGTCAAGAGGTCACAAGTCGATAGCCCCGCCAACCTGGCGGGGTTTCCATGTGATCCCCGGAGTGGTTCCGAGGGTGATTCCGGGGGTGATTCCGGGGGTGATTCCGGG
>CAZBXW010000001.1:205830-209758 GCA_964496285.1 uncultured Phycisphaera sp. | reverse complement strand
GGGTGATTCCGGGGGTGATTCCGGGGGTGATTCCGGGAGTTATCGCCACTTCGAGATTTTCCCGGCGCGGGTGAATCGTCATGGATATCTCGCCGATCTGACCGGAGGCGCGATCTTGCGCCCTGAGGCTTTGGCGTGGCATGAGCGAGCAGGTCCCACCGCGATTGCTGCTAGTCGAGGACGACCCGGACACGGCGTCGCTGGTGTGCGAAGCGCTGACGGACCACTTCGGCGCCGGTTGCGTCAGACACGCCGCGACCGTGCGCCAGGCCCTGGCGCAGGAACCGTCGGAACTGGACCTGGTCCTGAGCGACATGAACCTGCCCGACGGATCGGGGCTGGACGTCCTGGACGACATGCTGCGCCGCCGCAGCGACCTGCCCGTGGTGCTCATCACCGGCGAGGGCATCATCGAGAACGCGCTCAAGGCGATCCAGCGCGGCGCCTATGACTACGTCGTGAAGGCCGGCGACTATCTCTTCGCCGTGCCGCTGATGGTGCAGAAGAACCTGGCGCTTTGGCGGACCAAGCAGGAGAACAAGCGGCTGCACGAGGAGCTGGAGCGCTCGCTGGAAGAGATCCGCGTCAAGAACCGTCAGCTCGAGGCGGCGGTGTCGCAGCTCGAGGCGATGGCGACGACCGACCCGCTCACGGGGCTGACCAATCGTAGGGCCTTCACGCTGGCGCTGGAACGCTGCTTCTCGGAGAAGCAGCGCTACGGCCAGGACCTGGGCTGCCTGATGATCGACCTGGACAACTTCAAGTCGCTCAACGACACGCTGGGACACCCGGCGGGGGACCGACTCCTGCAGCAGACCGCCAAGGTGCTCGAGGCCAACTGCCGCAAGAGCGACGTGGCCGGGCGCTACGGGGGCGATGAGTTCATCGTGCTGCTGCCGATGACCGATCGCGAGTCGGCGCATCGCGTGGGCGAGCGCATCCTCAAGGAGTTCGAGCACCTCACCGCCGCGATGAATGCCGCGCTTCCCGGAACGCGGGCGCTTCCGGGGGTGAGCATGAGCCTGGGACTGGCGCTCTTTAGCCAAGGCAAACCCTCCACACCCGAACAGCTCGTGTCGCAGGCGGACCATGCGCTCTACCAGGCCAAGCAGTCGGGCAAGTCCCGGCTGGCGGTCTACGACCCGGGGACAGCGGCGTTGGCGCCCAAGCCTCAGCCGCAAGGCACGCCGATCTCCCGGCGCCGTTAGACTTGGGCGCATGGACTTCGTCTCGCGCGGGGGGATCAAACTCGCTGCGGCGCTCGACGCCTTCGCGATCACGGTGGCGGGGTCCTGTTGTGCCGATCTGGGCTGCAACGTCGGCGGGTTCACCGACTGTCTGCTGCAGCGCGGGGCAGCGAAGGTCTTCGCGGTGGACACGGGCTACGGACAACTGGCGTGGAAGCTGCGCAACGACCCGCGCGTCGTGGTGCGCGAACGGTGCAACGCCCTGCACCTCGAACCGCCCGAACCCTCGGACCTGTGCGACCTCGTGGTCGTGGACCTGGGCTGGACAAAACAGAAGCTGGCGCTGCCCGCGGCGCTGCGCTGGCTCAAGCCCACCGGCGTCATCGTCTCGCTCATCAAGCCGCACTACGAAGCCCAGCTCCCGGGCGTGCTCGACGAGGTGATGGCGCAGGAGATCTGTCAGCGGGTTTTGGGAGAGTTGCCCGCGCTGGGCCTCAAGGCGCTGGGCTGCGTCGTCTCGCCCATCCGCGGCGGCGCCTCACGCAAGCTCCAGGGCAACGTCGAGTTCCTGCTGCACGCCCGGCGCGAGGAGCCCTACGCCCCGGTGGGATAGTCGGTGTTGCGCCAGTAGTGGCTGTGCGGGATTCGATAGCTTGCAAGCTCGATCCTCGCCGCGTCGAAGTCCTTCACCGCGAACTGGGGCGAGGGGCGATACTCGAAAGGCGTTTCACCCTTGAGGTAAGGCGTGTTCCTGCGGTGCTCGATGCACTTGAGCAGCAGCTTCTGCTTGACGGAGATGTATTCGGGCCTGTGCGGGCCTTTTTCCATTTCGGTGGGGATGGGGCGGAACTCGTAGTAGATCACGCGCCGCAGCTTGCTCTGCGCCGGGGGTGAGCCGTGCAGGGCGAGAATGTCGTGGAACAGTACGTCGCCGGGATTCACCGGGATGGGCACGCAGTCCTCGTCGGTGTTGAACCGGCCGCCCTCGTTGAGCTTGGCGATCTTGGCGGCGGCCTTCTCACGCGGCCAACGGTTGGACCCCAGCACGCCCCAGACGCAGTTGGAGAGGTCCGACCCGTCGGGGTAGAAGTCCACGTTGAAGATCGGCCAGTGCGTGACGCACTCGTCGCCCGCATCGCGGTGCCAGAGGATCGCCTTGCCCGCGTTTTCGAGCTTGAACACCATCGAGTCCCAGGTGGGGATGAAGTCTCGCGTCTGCAACTTCTCCACGCTCTTGAGGATGAACGGGTGCCCCATCAGCGCCCGGCAGGCCGGCCGCTTGTCCACCACATACTCCACGCGGAAGGGCACTTCCTGCCCGGTCAGCTCGTGCGGGGCGTACTTGTAGTCCACGTGCGTCTGCCGCAGCGCCGCGGCCTCTTCCACCTGGCTCAGCGTCTCGATCTGCATCCGCGCAAGCTCCCGGCCACGGAACACGTTGCGGATCAGCAGCAGCCCGTTGTCCCGGAAGAACTGCGCCTGCTCGTCGGTGAGGCACTGCTGCCGCGAGGCGTCGATGTGCGGGAAGGCGTCAAGGGCGGTGGTCATGCCGGGCTCCGTGGGTTTGGAACCTACGATCATAGCGCGTCGATCCCGATATTCCTCCGCCCCTGAACGCGATTCTTCCGGTATCCTAAGACTGTGACGGACCGACTCTCGCTGCTGAGCATGGGCTTCACCGCCTTCACCGGCAGGCCCCACGTCATGGAGGGGCCCCACCGCCACGACGAGATCGAGGTGAACTATCTCTTCCAGGGGAGCGTGACCTATCTCTTCGCGGGCAGGCTCGTCACGCTCAAAGCGCAGCAATTGACGCTCTTCTGGGCGGCGCTGCCGCACCAGATCGTGCGCATGCAACCGAGGACCCGGATGGCGTGGGTGCTGGTGCCGCTGACCTGGCTTCTCCGCTGGGAGCTGCCCTCGCCCTTCGCCACGCCGCTGCTGCAGGGCAGGGTCTTCAGCGACGACGCCTCGCCACCGGAAGTGGACGAAGCCTTGCTCACCCGCTGGGCCTGGGACATGTCGCGACGCGACGAAGCGCTGCGCCGCATTGTGGCGCTGGAGGTGGAGGCTCGGCTGCGACGCCTGGCACTCCAGCCCCGCAGGTCGCGGCGCAGCGTCGAAAGCCCCACGCTCGACGACGACCGCATCACCCATGTGCAGCAGATGGCGCGGCACATCGCCGAGCACTACCGCGAGGCGCTGGCGGTCCAGACCGTCGCCGCGGCGGCCGGGCTTCACCCCAACTACGCCATGACCCTCTTCCGTCGCACCACGGGCATGAGCATGGTGGACTACATCACTCGGCAGCGCGTGGCGCACGCCCAGCGCCTTCTGGCGACCACGGCGCGCCCGATCCTCGAGATCGCGCTGCACAGCGGGTTCGGGTCCGCCAGCCGATTCTACGAAGCCTTCGGGCGCGCCTGCGGCAAGTCACCACGGGCGTACCGGTCGGCGCTACGCCGCGGGCTGGCGGTCTGATAATCTCGGCTTCGCAGGCCCCACGACGAGCTCTCACACCCCAAGCTTATCGCGGTTTACCCCCGGTCGCCATCTCGCCTAATCGGAGCAACCCATACCACCGATACCAGAGGCGTAGGGTTGTGCCCCCCGGGGCGAGGAACGTTCGGTCATGGCGATGATCCGGACATTGCTGCGAAAGATTCGCAGGCCGCCGCGCGACGCGAACGCCGCTGCGCCGCGGCTGCGCCAAGGCGAGAGCGACGCGGCGCGTCTGCGCC
>CAZBXW010000001.1:56111-205730 GCA_964496285.1 uncultured Phycisphaera sp. | reverse complement strand
AACGCCGCTGCGCCGCGGCTGCGCCAAGGCGAGAGCGACGCGGCGCGTCTGCGCCGGCTCGGAGAAAGCTGCGTCACGGGCAACCTCGCCGGCGCCGAACTCGAGCTGCACGAATGGTCGCGCCACAGCGACTGCCCGCCGCAGGCGCTGACGCTGCTGGCGAGTCTGCTGGCGCGGCGGGGCAGAGCCGACCTGGCGCTGGACGTGCTGCACCGCCACGCTCGACCGCGGACCGGTGGCGATCCTGCGCTGACCACATTGCACACCGCGCTGCTCATCCGCGCCGACCTGCCGGAAGCCGCTCGGCGTGCGGCGCTGCACCTGCACCAGGAGCACGGCCACGACCCGACGATCGAGAGCTGGCTCACCGCCACCGACTCGGCCGGCTCGCGGCCGCTGCCCGCGATCCCGCAGACGCTGGTGGACCGCTTGCGCTCCGACCTGGTGAAGCAGCCTCAGGTGATTCCCAGCCTCGTGGCTGCGGCGAAGATTCAGCGGCAGCCGCTGCGCGTGATGCTGCTGCGCCTGGCGCTGCAGCAGGCGATGAAACAGTTCGAGGACCCGCGCGTGCTGGCGGGACTCTGCCAGGCGCTCGGTGAACTGGCGCTGATCGCCGGCGACCGCGACGAGGCACGCCGCTGGGCCTATCGCGGCCTGCGACTGTCGCCCATGTCCGCGGCGCTGGCGCTGCTGCTGGCGGAGGTGGGCGAGGACCCGGCCGTGGGCCCGCCGGTGGTCACCGTGCTCGAACGCGCCGCGCAGGCGAACCCGACCTATCCCGACCTTCGCGCCGCGCTGATCCGCAACGAGTTCGCCCGGGGACGCAGCGCTCATGCTCTGGCGCGGCTGCGCGACTGGCTCGAACGGGACCCGGGCAATGCGACCGCCCAATCCCTGCAACGGGAGCTGGCGGCATGAACCTCGAGCGACAGGAACAAGCTCGACTGCACCTGGCGCGCGCCGCGGCCTCCTTCAAGGCCGGACTCACCGGCACCGCCGCCGAGCACCTGCGCCTGTCGTTGGGCTTCGACCCCGGCTCCGCCGAGGCGCGGCTGCTCGAAGCCCGCATCGAACTGGAACGCCAGGACCCCGAAGCGGCGCTGCGAGCGCTCGACGCGCACGACCTGTATCACCCCACGGGCGGCGTGTTGCCCGCGGTGCGACACCTGCGTGCCCAGGCCTTGGCGGGCGTGGGCAAGCTCGAACTGGCGCTGCGGTTGGCGGCGGAACTGTCGCGGGAGTTTGTCGATGACGTGCGCCCGCACCGGCTGGCGTCGGAACTGGCGATCCGTCTGGGCGTGCCCGCCAAGGCCGCGGAGCACCTGCGCCACGTGGTGCGACTCAACCCCGGCGATGCGCACGCGCGACGGACGCTGGCGGAACTGCTGGCGCCGGACCAGCCGCAACAGGCCATCGACCTGCTCGAGTCGCTTCACGATCAACCGTCCGCCCGATTGCGAAGGGCGCGACTGCTCCGCCGGGTCGGACGCGAGCGCGAGGCCTTGGAGCAGCTCGAATCGCTGGCGACCGAGAGCCCCGAATCGCGGCCGGTCTGGCTGGAGCTGGGCACGCTCGCCGACGAGATGGGCGCCACGGCGCTGGCGCTGCGCAGCCTGGACCGGGCGACGCGGCTGGGCACGGATCGTCGCAGCCAGGTCGCCGCCGCGCTGACGCTGATGCACGCGGGCGAACTGGCGCGTGCCGGGGCGCGGTGGTGGAGGCAGGCGCGTGCCGGGGAGGCGGGCATCGAGAGCTGGGCGGGCCTGCTCGTCTGCGCCCTGGCGATGGGCCGCACCGCCCTGGCGCAGCGCGTCCACGCCTTCATCGAGGTGCACAGCAGCAAAGCCGAACGCCGTCGCGCGGTGGCGGGACTCTGGCCCCACGCGGCGTGCGGCCTGGCGGTGCGCGCCGCCATCGAGGGTCGATCTGAATCCTCCAGCCGGGAGGCTTCGCCGCTCTCCAGGCTGCTGCGTGAAGCGCATCGCACCCTGGCGCAACACGCCGCGGAGCACCCCCGCCGCGCCGACGCGCACTATCACGCCGCCGTCTGCGCCGGTGCTCTGGGCGAACGTGAGGCTTCCCTGCGACTGGTGCGCACCGCGCTGTCGCTCAACCCCAACTACTCCGCCGCGACCCGGCTGGCGGAACAGCTCGAGCCGCCGACCCGCCGCGCCGCCTGATCACCGGGGCTTCTTCCAAGTCACGTCCGGGTCGGCGTCGAAGGCGTCGGCGGCCTGATCGATGCAGCCCTCGCAGATGCACGCCTTGGGGTTTGCGCCCTCGAGAGGCGAGGGGTGTCGCCAACTCCGCGTGGCGATGTCCTGCTCACGCAGACACATCACGCACTTGAACGCTTCGCCCGCGGGACGGGCGTTCGCGTACGCCTGCTCCAGACAGGCCAGACAGACGACCGACCCTTCGTGGCCCTCGATCATGGGAAACACTTCGTCCCAGTCGCGGCCACAGAAGTCGCAGGCGATCACGATGCCCTCGGGGAGTCTGCGTTGCATGGTGTCGCCACAGGGTAGAGATTGTTTTACGATAACGCCATGCCCGACCCGCAGGCGCACCCCCAGCTCGCGGCGATCAAGGCGGTGGCACGCAACACGCTGCTGGCGGGGGTGCTGATCATGGCGATGAAGTTCGGCGTGTACGCCCTGACGCGATCGGCGGCGGTGCTCAGCGATGCGCTCGAGTCGATCATCAACATCGCCGCCGCCGCGATGATGGCCTACAGCATCCACCTGGCCAACCGTCCCGCCGACCGCGAGCACCCCTACGGGCACGGCAAGATCGAGTTCATGGCCGTGGGCCTGGAGGGCTGGATGATCCTCACCGCCGCGGTGGTCATCGCCTACGAGGCGATCAAGCGGTTCTTCTGGGAGGTGCCGCTGCTGAATCTCACCTGGGGCTTGGCGTCGCTGGGCGTCATCGCGGGCTTCACGCTGGCGCTGGCGATCTACGTGGCGATGGCGGGCAAGCGATACCAGAACGCCACGCTCAAGGCCGACGCTCGACACCTCTTCACCGACGCCGCCTCCACGCTCGCGGGCATCGCGGCGCTGGGCCTGGTCAAGTGGACCGGCGAGACCTGGATCGACCCGCTGGCGGCGATGCTCATGAGCGCCCTGATCCTCTGGACCAGCTGGCGATTGCTCTGGCAGAGCATCGGAGGCCTGTTGGACGCTCAGGACCTGCGCGACGACGCGGAGATTCGCGCCCTGCTCGACACGCACGTGGCTGCGGGAGCGATCCGGGGGTACCACAAGGTTCGCCACCGCCACAGCGGCGCGTTTCACTGGGTGGATCTGCATCTTCAGGTGGACGCGGCGATGACGGTGGCGCAGTCGCACGAGATCGCGACCAAGATCGAGCGCGAGATCGAAGCAAAGCTGGGCCAGGGCGACGCCACCGCTCACGTGGAGCCCGCCCAGTCGGCGACGCCGGCGTGACCCGTCGAAGAGGACTCACCACAGAGGACACCCCGCACACCGAGAACAGTCAGGAGATGCCCGCTTCTTGCTGTTCAGGAGTCGCACAAACACTCGTTTTTCAAGGCCAAGACACGAAGGACACGAAGGCAGGAAGAAGAGCAATCAAAGACTTGGCCTGATCATGGAGCATCCGCATTTCAAAAGCGTCTTCGTGTCCTCGCGCCCTTTGTGTCTTCGCGATTCGATTCGATGTTTCAGAAACCCCTCATGACAACCCTCTGTGCTCTCTGTGTTCTCTGTGGTAAAAGTCTTCGCTGATTGATTCCCAAGGAGCCCCTCATGCGAATCGCGATCGGCGCGGATCACGGCGGATTCCCGCTCAAGGCAGCGGTGGTGGAGTTGCTCTCGAAGCTCGGGCACGAGGTGCTCGACTGCGGGGCGTACGAGTACGACGCCAAGGACGACTATCCCGACTTCGCCATCGCGGTGAGCCGGTCGGTGCAGGAGGGCAAAGCGGAGCGAGGCGTGATCCTCTGCGGCAGCGGCGTGGGGGCGTGCGTGGCGGCGAACAAGCACAAGGGCGTCCGTGCCAGCGTCTGCCACGACACCTACAGCGCCGCCCAGGGCGTGGAGCACGACGACATGAACGTCCTGTGCCTGGGCTCGCGGATCGTCGGCTCGGAAGTGGCTGCCACCCTGGTGCGCGCCTTCGCCGCCGCCCGGTTCAACGGCGAGGAACGTCACACCCGACGCCTGCGCAAGGTCCTGCAGATCGAACGGACCGAGATCTGAACTTTCAGAGCGTGAGCGGTTCGGAGATCGACCCTCGCTCATGGGTGCCGCGTGATCTCGCCATGCCCACGCTATCCCCCACAGAGGAAACGAACTTCCCACGAGCCACGGGCCTTCCCTTGTGTTTGAGGCTCCTAGAGCAGCAGGAACGACGCGGGGTCGTTCCACTGGTCTTTCTCGCGCAGGAACTTCTGCGTGGGATCGACCCGAACGACACCCTGTTGGAGTGAGAGACCCAGGCGTTCGAGCGAGCGTTTGGCCAAGCCGCGCTGCAACACGCCCCGCGTGTCGAATCGACTCTCGTGGCAGGGGCACAGGAAGGCGAGCTGCCCGGGCCGGAACTGCACGCTGCAACCCAGGTGGGTACACACGGCTGAGAGCGCCGCGAGCTTGATACCGTCGCTCACCAGGTAAACGTCGTGGGCGTCCCAGTGCTCGTCGTAGACGCCCGGGACGCGATACTTCTCCGGTGGTCCAGCGTCAAACGGCTCGGAAGCGAGGCGGCCCCTGATGCGCCTGCGTTGCGCGGTTGAAGCGCTGGGCGATCGGTCGCAGCTGGTCGTCGTCAGCGCTACGCCCGCCAGGGTCAGCGCGGTGAAATCCCGACGGGTCACGGTCATGCCCGAGATTCTACCGACCCCCTGGTGCGTTCAGAGCTTTCGGGTTTTGGGGTTATCATCCCTCGCGTGCCCGGCGATCCGCTCATTCAGGCGCCCGCTCCCGGAAGAGTCGTTCGCCCCAAGCGGACCTATCGTCTGCCCCTGGCGCAGGTGCATCCCCAGATCCGCCTGGCGCACCGCAGCCGCGGCGGACTGGCCATCGCTCCGCGCATCATCTTCGACCACGAACTGGTCTGGCTCATCCAAGGCTCGGGCCTGTTCCGTTGCGAAGGGCAGGAAACCCGCTTAAGCGCGGGCGATCTGCTTTTCATCCGCCCCTTCGACCGGCACCGCTTCGACATCCCCGACCCGTGCGCCCACGCCGCGGTGCATTTTGACCTGAGCGCCCACGCCCCGGACGTGAAACTCGGGGACCGTGAAAAGGCGACCTATGCGGTCCAGCTCAGCGACGCACCGCCCCTGCCCAGCCGGGTTGAACTGCGACGCGACGACCCGATCTGCGCCTGGCTCGATTCCATCGTCGAACGCTTCGCCCAGGACGAGCCGCTGGCCAAAGCCGAGGCCTCCGCCACGCTCGGCCAGGTGCTGCTGGCCATGCTGCGTCGCGCCGGACCGCAGCGCGACGCCCGTTTCGAGAAGCTCGCCGCCTTCGTCAACGCCAACCTGCACAAGCCCATCGACGCCCCCGCCATGGCGCAAGCGACGGGTCTGAGTCAGAGTCAGCTTCGCCGACTGCTCCGCGCCCGGTTGGGGCTTTCGCCCATGGACTACCTGCGACGCTGCCGGGTGGACCGCGCCCGCAAACTGCTCACGGCGCAGGACGCTGCCATCAAAGAGGTCGCCTACCGCTGCGGCTTCTCCGACCCGTTCCATTTCAGCAGGGCCTTTCGCCGGGAAGACGGCCTGTCGCCCAGCCAATTCCGTCGTGCCGCAAGGCCCGATGCGCGTTAGGCGCATGTCTTGATTCTCCCGTCCATGTTCAAACGCTCCACCGCTGAGCTACTCTTACCCCATGATCACCACCCAACCCACGCTCAGCCAGCAACAGATCGACGCCTACCAGCAACGCGGATTCGTCCTGGGCCCGAAGGTCCTCGACGACGCCCGCTGCGACGAACTCTGCGAAGAGGTCGAACGCGTCATCCGTGACCGCGAACGCAACGACATCCCCCAGCCCGTGCTCTGCCACAACCTCGGCGGCAACGGCGAAAACTTCGTCTGGCAGATCGTCAACATCTGGATGGCCAGCGACGCCTTCCGCTCCCTGCTCATGGATTCGCCCATCCCCGCACTCGCCGCCCAGCTCTCGGGCGCTTCCGAACTCCGCATCTGGCACGACCAGATCCAGCACAAGCCCCCGCGGAAAGGCGGCGTCAACTGGTGGCACCAAGACTCCATCTACTGGCCGCCGCTCATGCCCAAGGACCAGCAGATCACCGCCTGGATCGCCCTGGACGACGCGGCGGAGGACAACGGCTGCATGTCCATGGTCCCCGGCTCGCAACTCTGGGGCGACCGCATGGACTACCTGCACGGCTTGAGAGACAAGCACGGCTTGCCCGAGTTTCTTCAGTGCATGCCCCCGGAACTCGACGGCCACGAAATCCAGATCGTCACCTGCCCCGTGCCGCGCGGCGCTGTCCACTTCCACCACGCCCTGACCTGGCACGGCTCCCGCGCCAACACGTCCGGCCGCCCGCGTCGCGCCATCGCCCTGCACTTCGCCTGCGAACGCACCACCGCCGACCGCCGCCTGGGCAATCACCCCATGAACCGCTTCTTCAACTTCCCCGACGGCCAAAAACTCCAGGGCGAAGCTTTCCCGCAGCTCTATCCGACCCGATAGGTTCAGCTCGCCCGCCGCTGTGCATCGAGGTATCGCGCCTGCTCCTGTAGCCAGGTGAGGTTTGTCGTGCGCACCGCTTTGCGTTGCTTGTGGATGTGGCGATGCTGCCGCCGCTTGTGCAGCACGCAATGCGTCAGCCCCGCCAGACCCGCGATCACCAGTGTGATTCCGATCGTCAGTTCCATGTGTTCTCCCCTGTTCGTGAAGACAAGAAATACCTCCGTTCAAGGGGCAATCAAGCGACTTGCAGAAGATCGCCCCGCGACAGGTTCGCGCATGCACTACAGGCAATCTGGCTAAGCCCACACACGCCCCGGAAGCCCCACCTTTCCAGTTGGAGCCTACGCCAGGCGAGGCTGCGATGTAACGCGGTGGGATCGAGCTTAATTCGTCGACGAGTCGAACGGGTCGCCCTGGGTGGCGTTTTCGCCCAGGTCGTTCTCAGCAAGGACATGAAACAACCGGCGGCGGAGGATCTGGCTGGCGAGCACCTGGTCGTCGGTGTTCAGGGCGAAGGCGGGCAGGCCGTGCGGACGCACGACCAAGGGGTAGATGTAGTGGATGTTCACTTCCGCTGCCAAGAGCGTGGCGCAGATGTTGGATAGCGCTTGGCCGGAGCGCAACTCGACGATCACCACGTCGCACTCGCTGAAGGCGAGCTTGTGGCGTTGCAGCAATCGCCTCGTCAGGTCCGAACGCGAGGTGACCAGCCGCACCACCGCGTGGTCGGCACTGTCGAGCACGTTCAGGGCTGCGATCTCGGTGTGCTGGTTGTCGAAGATCTTGACAAGTTCGAGCAGCTTGCCGCAGCGATTTTCGAGGAAAACGGAAAACTGCACCACGCGCGGTGGTTCGTAGCCTTGAGCGGTCTGATCGCCGACGGGCGCCTGGGACATGGGGACCTGCTGTTCTGGATTATAGGCAGCGTCACGCCTCAGCGGAGCGGTACCAGGCGCAGGTGGCTTCGAGGCCCTTTTCGAAGTCCACCACGGGGTGATAGCCCAGGAGCGATCTGGCGCGGGAGAGGTCCGCGAGGGAGTGCTTCACGTCGCCGGCGCGTTCGGGTTCGTGTCTGGCTTTAAGCTCGGGCCTGCCAAACATCTTTGCCATCTGCACCGCGAGTTGGTTGACGGTGACGCGCTGGCCCACCGCGATGTTGGTGACTTCGCCGCCGATGCGTTTGGGGCTGCGGGCGGCGAGGAGGTTGGCGTGCACCGCGTTGTCCACGAAGGTGAAGTCGCGCGACTGTTCGCCGTCGCCGAAGATCATCGGTTCCTTGCCGGCCAGGATCGCCTTGGCGAAGGCGGCGATGACGGCGGCGTAAGCGCTGTTGGCGTTCTGGCGCGGGCCGAAGATGTTGAAGTAACGCAGAGCCGCGGTGTCCAGGCCGTAGCTCGACGCGTAGGCGCGCATCAGGCCCTCGCCGGCGAGTTTGTTGGCGGCGTAGGGACTCTTGGGCAGCGGGGGCATGGTCTCGATCTTGGGGAGCACTTCCGAGTCGCCATAGGCGCTGCTGCTGGCCGCGAAGGTGACGCGCTGCACCTTGGCGCCGCGGGCGGCTTCGAGCACGTTGAGCGTGCCGGTGGTGTTGACCTCGTTGAAGAGTCGAGGCTCGGCCACGCTGCGCGGGACGCTGCCCAGGGCAGCCTGGTGAAAGACGTAGACGCAGCCGCGAACCAGTTGTTCGAGCAGAGCGGCGTCGAGAATGCTGCCGCGATGGAACTCGAGCTTGCCCGGGCCACGGTCCCGAAAGCTCTGGAGGTTTGACTCACTGCTGCCGGAGAGGTCGTCGATGACGAGGACGTAAGCGCCCAGGTCCACGAGGGCTTCGCTCAGGTGCGAGCCGATGAACCCGGTGCCGCCGGTGACGAGCACGCGGCGGCCGGCAAAGGCGTCGCCGTGCAGTTTCCGCCAATCGCAGATGGCCATGCGGTGATCCTTGGGGAACGGGATTAAGCCGCCGATGGACGCCGATGGACGCCGATGAAAATCTTGTTATCCATTTTTATCCGCGTTCCTCGGCGGCTCAATCCGGGGTTATTCAGATCGGCCGGATTCTTCCCAGGCTTGACGGAGCAGTTGCACGCAGGCAGGGCCTGCCTGGTCCAACGGGGCGGTCCAGTTGGCCTCGACGCTGATGCGGTCGTCGTAGCCGATCTTGCGCAGCAGACAGAAGAAGTTTTCGAAGTCGAAGGGATGCTCCGGCGCGACGCCGGGCTGCCCGCGGCCGTGAGGCTCCGCGAGGTGGACGTGCCTGAGTTCATCGCCCAGGTCGAGCACCGCTCGTTCGGTCTCGTGCTCCAAGCCGTAGTGGTAGGTGTCCACGAGCAGCGCCACCGCGGGGTGATCCACGCGTTCGCAGAGCGACTTGGCCTGCGAGAGCTTGTTGAGCGTGTTGGTCTCTTTGGCGTTGAGGTGCTCGATGACGAGGGTGACGCCGTGGGGCTGCAGGGCGTCGCCGGCGAGTTGGCAGAACTCGGCGAGGTGTTCGGTGGCGGTGTGGAGGTCCAGATCGTCGGGTCTGCGTCGCGCCGCCCCGGCGCCGAAGACGATGCGCCGGATGCCCACGATCTGAGCGCGGTGCGCCACGCGTTGCAGATAGGTCTTGAGCGCCGCAGGGTCGCGCTTCGCTCCGATCACCGGCAGTGTCTGGGGCAGCAGCGCATTGGCTGCCTCGATGGGCAGGGCGCAACTTCCGGGGGCGGGGGGCGTCCACGTCGCGTCGTCTTCGAGACCGCGGAGCACTTTCTGCGCGTTGACTTCGAGAAAATCAAACCCCGCGTCACGAGCCTTGCCCGCGTCCTCGATGTTTCCGCAGTAGCCCAGTCGCATGGCGAATACTCCGTGTGATTGGCTCCCGGTGCATCTTGACGCTCATGAGGTCCGACCGCAAGCCTTACTCGGCTGCAACGGGTCCGACGAGATGCGCCAACGCCGGTTGGCCCTTGGCGTCGAGAATCCGCAGGGTGATGTTGGGGTCGGCTGCGTCGCGGGGATGGGTCAGCTCGATCAGGCCGAAGTTGGCGATGTTGGCCAGGCTGCCCACGCGGTGGCGGTTGGGTTCGGCGGCAATGGTGCCCGGGCGGTTCATGCTGCTGGAGGTGACCTCGTAGAGCGACCCTTTCGAGGCGGGCAGGTCGAGCCGGGAGATTTCCGCGAAGTGACGGTCGCCGGAGATGAGCACGACGTGCCGCGATTTCGTCTGAGACAGCAGTTGCAGGAGTCGCTCTCGTTGCAGCGGGAAGTTGGCCCATTTCTCGAAGCGGTGCTCCTCGGGGATGACCTGGATGCTCGAGGCGATGACGCGGACCTGGGCGGGCTGCTGGAGCTGGGACTCGAGCCAAGTCCACTGGGCTTCGCCAAGCACCGTGGCCTGTGGATCGCGGTTGGGTTGATAGACGCCGCTGTCACGGGTGAGCGCGGAGCGATGGTAGCGGGTGTCGAGGAGGATGATCTGCACGCGCTGGGCTTCGGGGCCGAAGGTGTAGGCCTCGTAGACGCCCTGACGTGCGCGTCGCGGCGCGTCGGGCTTCTCCCGCAGGAAGTCGAGCAGGATCTGTTGCGACAGCGCCTTGTCGGGGTATTCGCCGCCCGCGTCGTTGACGCCGTAGTCGTGGTCGTCCCAAGTCGCCAGCAGGGTGGCGCTGCTCCGCAGCGTCTCGAACGCGGGGATGGCGGCGAGCTGGTCGTAAGCCACGCGCTTGATCGCCAGGTCCTTGGTGGCGTCGGCGTAAACGTTGTCGCCGAGCATCACAAAGACGTCCGGTTTGGCGTTGACCACGGTGGTCCAGATGTCGGGGGAGAGCATCTGGTCGAAGCAGGACCCGAAGGCGATGCGCGTGAGGGGGCGGTCGTCGTGGACCTGGGCCTGAGCGTGAAGGCTCAGCAGCAGAAGCATCAGGCAAGAAGCCCACAGCGCGACGCCGTGGGCTTCGGGGTGAGGTTGGCGGCGTGCTCGGATCACAGCGCTGCCTTGGCGGCGGCCAGGGCCGCGTCGTAGTTCGGGTGCTGCGTGACTTCCTTGACCAGTTCCGCGTGCTTGACGAGGCCGGCCTTGTCCACGACGTAGACCGCACGGGCGAGCAGGCCTAGCTCCTTGATGCGCAGGCCCAGCGCCACGCCGGCGGAGTGGTCCTTGAAGTCCGAGAGCGTCACCACGTTGGTCGCGCCCGCGGCGGCGCACCAGCGTTTGGCGGCCATGGGCAGGTCCATGCTCAGCGTGAGCACCACCGCCTTGTCGCCGAGCTTGCCCGCCTCTTCGTTGAAGCGCTTGGTCTGCAGGTCGCACACCGGCGTGTCCAGCGAGGGCACCACCGAGAGGATCACGACCTTGCCCTTGTAGTCCGAGAGTTTCTTGGCGCTCATGTCCACCGCGGTGGCGGTGAACTCGGGCGCGGGGCTGCCGGGTTTGACCTCGGCACCGATGAGCGTCATGGGGTTGCCCTTGAAGGTGATGGCGGCGCTGCGTTCGATGGCCATATGGCGTCCTTTCGTTTGAGGGTTGGGAAGGAGCAGGATGATAGCACGGCTCGCGAAGCGATAAACTAGCGGGCCATGAGCGTGGAGCTGGTGGTGTTCTCCGACGACTGGGGCAGGCATCCCTCGAGTTGCCAGCACCTGGTGCGGCACCTGCTGGCGCGGCATCGGACGCTGTGGGTGAACACGGTGGGGACGCGTCCGCCGCGGTTGAGCCTCAGCGACGTGCAACGGGTAGTGGGTCGGCTGCGATCGCCGGGGCGAGCCGCGGCGCTGCCGGAGAATCTTCGGGTGATCTCGCCCTGGATGTACCCAGGGTTTCGCAGCGGTTGGCAACGCAGGCTCAACGCGAAACTGCTCACCGACGCGATTCACGCTGCGCTGGGCGCTCGGCTCCCGGGGGTGCGTCGCGTGGCGATCACGACGCTGCCGATCACCGCGGACCTCGTGGGTCGGCTGGACGTGGACCGCTGGGTCTACTACTGCGTGGACGATTTCTCCGTCTGGCCCGGGCTCGATGGGTCGGTCATGGACGAGATGGAACGGTCGCAGGCGGTGAAGATGGACGCGGTGGTGGCGGTGTCGCAGACCCTGGCGCAGCGCCTTGGCGCGATGGGCTGCCCACGCGTGGAGTTGCTCACGCATGGGATTGATATGGAGCATTGGAAACTGTCCGAGGAGGTTTCAGGGGGAGTATCCGGGGGAGCCGGGGGTGAGTACATCCCCGGCTTCTTGGGGGGGCTGGGGGGGCCGCTGGTTACTTTCTGGGGGGTGGTGGATCAGCGTTTGGACGCGCCGTGGTGCCTGGCGCTGGTGGAGGCGATGGCGGGCACGCTGCTGCTGCTGGGTCCGCAGCAATCGCCCGATGCGCGACTGCTCAAGCATCCGCGCATCCACGCCCCGGGCCCGGTTCCGTACGCACAGCTTCCTTCGGTGGCGCGAGCGTCGGCGGTGCTGGTGATGCCCTACGCCGACCTGCCGGTGACCCGCGCCATTCAGCCTCTGAAATTCAAGGAATACCTGGCCACCGGCAGGCCCGTGGTGGTGCGCTCGTTGCCCGCGACGGTGGAATGGAGCGACGCTGCGGACGTGGTGCGAAGCGAAGCGGAGTTCGTCGCCCGCGTGCAGCAACGCACGGGTCAGCCCACGCCGACGTCGCAGCTCACCGCCCGTGCAAGGCTGAGCGAGGAGTCCTGGTCCGCCAAGGCGCGCGTGCTCGAAACTCACTGTTTTTGCACACTCTAACCCGACTTTTGATGGATTAACATGTCTCACCAAACCCCGTCGGCCGTTGAGCCGATGGCCCTTCTTACCCCACGAGAAAGCCCGTCATGGCAGAGAACACGATCGGTATCTTCCGTCACACCAGCGACGCCCAGCGTTACGAGGCTGGGCAGACGATCTTCAAAGCCGGCGACCCGGGCGAGGTGATGTTCGGGATCAAGGAGGGCCAGGTCGACATCGTGGTCAACGGCAAAGCGGTGGAGACGGTCACCGCTGGGGGCATCTTCGGCGAGATGTCGCTGATCGAAAAGGCCAGCCCGCGCAGCGCCGACGCGGTGGCCAAGACCGCGGTGCAGCTGGTCGTCGTGGACGAGCGTCAGTTCAGGTACCTCGTGCAGCAGCACCCGTTCTTCGCGCTGCAGGTGATGCAGATCATGGCGCACCGCATCCGGAAGATGAACGCGAAGCTGGGCGGTTGAGCGCCCCTCGCCGCGCCGTTACAACGGTGCTCACCCATGCCCAGCCGCGACGCGATCTCTCTCGTGCAGGTCTCGGACATCCACCTCGACCCGAGGCGTGAGGACGACCGCGCCCGCTGCGAGCTGATCCGTCGAGCCGTGCGGTCGCTCGAACCGGACCTGGTGGTGTTCAGCGGCGATGTGTCGCGCGACGCCTGCCTCGAGCCGGACACGCTCCGGGGCGTGCTGGACCTGCTGCGCGACTTCGGGCCGCGCACCGCCTTCGTCCCGGGCAACCACGACGTGGGCAATCAGGTCGGGTCCAAACGCGACATCGTCTGCGACGAATGGATCCAGCACTGGCGGTCCACCCTGGGCGATGACAAGTTCAGCCTGACGCTGGGCGGCTGGACCTTCGTGGGCATCGACACGCAGGTGCTCACGCTGCCGCAGGGGCAGGAGCAGTTCGACTTCCTCGAACGTGAACTCCACGCCGCGCCCCAGGCCGCGGTCTTCGGCCACATGCCCCTGTTCCTCCGCGAACCCAGCGAGCACGTCTCGGACAAGAGCGCCTACTGGGTCCCGCCGGTGACGCTGCGCGACCGGATCCTGCTGCTGCTGCAGACCCGCGCCAGCCTCTACGCCAGCGGCCACGTCCACTGGTACGCCCGCTTCCACCCCGGTGGCACCGAGTACCTCTGGGCCCCGCCGGCCTATCCCATGATCGTCGACGACGACAAGTTCCCCCGCAGCATCCTGCCCCAAACCCCGGGGATCGTCCATTATCAGTTCGCCCAATCCACGTTCAGCGCCCAGGTGATCCCGCTGGATTTCCCCGCCCACGTCCTGCCGATCGACAGGGCCGACATCTGACTCGGCTTCACCGTCGACGACCCTCAGTTCGTCTCACACCAGCCGATCCAGCGCCAGTTCGTGCGCCTCGTGGTAGCGCTGGCCCAGGTTGTGCCAGTCGAAGTGGACGGAGAAGTTCTCCACGTTGTTGCGCAGCGCGATGCGTTCGCGGCGGCCGAGGTGGCAGAAACGGAACATCCGCTCCGCCAGGGCGTCCGCGGCCGTGTGGAAGTCGCAGTGGCGACGACGCAGCACGTACAGCCCGTGCTCCTCGTGGTTGGGCATCAACTGCATGAGATAGGACCCGAAGCCCGCCAGGTCGCTGGTGATCGCCGGGACGCCCAGCGCGATGGACTCCAGCGGCGTGTAGCCCCAGGGCTCGTAGTAGCTCGGGAACACGCCCAGGTGGCACCCGCGCACGAACTGGTCGTAGTCGATGCCCCACAGCGGGCTGGTGGCGGTGAGAAAGTCGGCGTGATAGACCACCTTCACCGGGTTCTCGCGCTGGTTCCAGAGCTGGCAGGATCGCAGCTGGTTGAGTACTTCGTCCTTCGCGTCGTCCACCAGGTCGTGCGTGACGATCGTCGGCGGCAGCTCGCGCTTCCAGGCGTAGATCGTCCGCCGCAGACGCAGCCGCCAGTACTCGTCGATCAGCTCGTTCAGGTCGGGCATCCGGCCCTCGGCCACCGCGTGCAACAGCTTCTTGCCCAGGTCCTCCTTGATCTCGCTCACGATGGTGCGGAACTCGCTGAGCATCGCCGAGCTCTGCAGCGTCGTGACGTTGATGCTCTTGTAAGGCCGACGCGTGATGATGAACATCACCACCGTCACCGGCGAACCGGCGGCCCGCAACCGATGGTTCAGCCGCGCCAACGCCTCGAGCGTCAGGTCCATCCCCTTGTTGCGGTACTCGTACCGCCCGGAGGTGAAGAAGTACAGCGTTTTGTCCAGGTCGAACGTGTAGCTGGGGAAGAAGTGCCCGATGGTAAACTCGTGGATCTTCTCCTTGAACATGCGGTGCAGGTTCTGGAACTCGTGCAGCGCCGCGAACCGCTGGATGTTCAGGCCGTTGGGCAGCAGCAGGTCCGGGGCGCGACCCAGCAGGTGCTTGCACTCCTGCGCCGTGACGTCCGACACGGTGGTGAAGACGTGCGACCCGTGCGCCGCCGCCCGCTCCAGGCGGTGCTGGCAGTCCACGTTGTACCGCTTGGCCTCGAAGTACGAATCGAAGAAGGGCAGATGGTCGTAGAACACCGGGTGGTTCATCGCCAGGTATCGGCCCAGAAGCGTGGCGTGCGTGGTGAAGATGATCGACCCGGGCCAGTTCTCCTTCCGCAGCATCGGGATGGCGGCCCCGGCCATCCACTCGTGAAAGTGCGCCGCCACCGGACGACGCGACGACTCCTTCGTCGAGAGCATCCACAACAGCAGACGCACGCTCTCGCCGAACGCCACCACGTTGTTCAGCAGCTCGTCGCTGGCCGGCAGAGTGATGTCGTGGTCCTTCCACAGGCGGTACTTCACCTCGTGCAGACGCGGGAACACCGACAGGTAATCGATCAGCACGATGTGCGGCCGACCCGTCACCAGCCACCGCCCGTAGTGCGCCCAGACCCCCGCGTCACGCAGCCCCTGCACCGCGTGGCCCACCGGTCCCGTGAGCGGCGTGGCCTCGAACTCCACCGACGCCGAGGCGTGGTTGTAAGGCCCCACCAGACAGTACCGCTGGCCCCAGCGGTCGATCATCGCAGGCACCTTCGAGCGCAGCACCGTGTAGATGCCCCCCAGCTGGTTGCACGCCTCCCACGCGATCTCCAGCAGCAGCGGCTCGGCGCGGCGATTGCGCAGCGACGTCGCTTCGCTCTCCGCTGCTTCGCCCGTAGCTCCCGCGGTCGGGTCGATCGCCGCCGCCTCGCCGGGCGTGGGCTCCGACGCCGCGGAGACAGGCTCAGCCGTGGACGGGGTGGCCGTTTCGCGCCGCCGGGGTATGCGCTTGGACATGATTCATCCGCCGAACAAGAACAGATCGTGGAACACCGCCGACCGGACGATTCTACGTCTTTGGCAAGAAGGTGTCTCGCGTCACCGCCAAGCCGCGACGGACGATCCAAAGGAACCCGCCCAAGCTGGTCCTTTCAGTCTCGCAGTCTTCGCGTCCTTCGCGCCCTGGCGAGAACTTTTTCAGGCCCTCCCCGCGAAGCGCAGGCCCGCGGTGGGCTCGAGCGGGGCGATGGTGATGGGCGCGCCGGCGAGCAGTTGCTCGTAGACACCCCGCAGATCGCGGCGGTAACGCTGGCGCGAGAAGAAGCTGTAGGCCTCGGTACGGGCGGCGTCGCGGACCTTCCACGCCAGTTGCGTGTCGCTCAGGAGCTGCGTGAGACGGTGCGCCATGGCGCGGGGCTGGTCGGGCTTGCACAACAGCGCCGAGTGGCGGTCCTCGAGGACTTCGCTCGTGGCGTAGGTCGCTTCCGCCAGCAGCGGCACGCCCGCGGCCATGGCGTAGAGCATCGACAACCCGTGCGGAGGCAGCAGCACCGCCGCGTCGCACCCGGGCAGCACCTCCCACGGACGCTCGACCGCTTCGTCCACGATGATGCGCTGGCCCTGGCCCAGGTGGGTCATCGCGTCCTGCACCGCCCGGCGATGCCGCGCCGACGGGTGCAGCAGCAGCCGCGGCAGCGGCGCGGAACCCTCCCGACTCGCCAGCGCCTCGGCGCACAAGCCCATGGCCATCATCGCCGGCCATGCGTCGCAGCGCTGCGGCGGATCGCCCAAGAGGGCGATGACTCGGACGCGCGGGTCCTCCGCCTTCCAGCGCCGCCGCAGCCCCGGACGCGCCGCCGCTTCAAAACGCGCCATGTCGATGGCCGGACGCAGCACATGAACCGACCCCTCGTGGACGCCGGCGCCGAGCAGGTCCCTGCGGATGGTGGCGCTGGTGGTGAGGATGACCGTCGGATCGCCCGAGGTGAGCACGCGGAGCCAGCGCCTCGTCGCGGCGCCGGGCGAGGCGGTGAGCGTGAGCAGCCGAGGAATCTGCGGCAGCGCCAGCCGCGCCGCGGTCAGAGCGCCCGGCGACCAACAGTGCAGCAGGTCCGCCTCGCTGCGCCAGGCGCGCAGGCGATGGAACGACAACGCCGCGCAACCGAGTATCACCCCCAGGACCCGGGGCTGCTCCAGCCCCACGCCCATCGCCGCTCGTCGCAGGGCCTCGCCGCCCAGCAGCAGCACCCGTTGCTGACTCTCCGTCCGGTCAAGCCCGTCGGCCAGCAGCGCCAACGTGGCGGGGCAGACCCCGTGCGGAGCATCGAAAAGGTGAAGGACACGCATGGAATGGATCGGCTTACTCCAGCTTCGATTCGTAGAAGAGCTTGGCGACTTCGACGCCCAGCTCCTCGGACAGGTCGCGCGCCAGCAGCGCGGCGTCGGCGGAAGCGTCGTCCTCTTCGGTGCGGCGTTCCTCGCCCACAGCGGCACCGTGGCCCGGAGCGTCGGCGATGCCCGGCGAGGGCGCGGGGAAGAGGCGACCGCCAACCACGTCGATCACTTTCACCTGCGCCTCGACGCGGCCCTGCAGCAGCGCCGGGGCGGGACGAGACATCGCCGCCGCGGTGATCCAGACGTGCAGCACCTGCTGCGCCTGCAGGTCGCGCCCGACCTGATCCACCGGCAGCCGCGCGAACTGGCGGCCGTGCTTGGCGCGGTAGGCCGCCAGCTTCTGCGGGTCCACCACTTCGGTCAGCGCCTTGGCCTGCTTGAGCTCGAACCCGATCCGCGCGGCGATCGCGCCGGGCAGCGCCGGGTTGCCCAGCTTCGTCCCCGGATCATCCACCAGCACCAGTGTCGGGACGTCCGCCAGCGTGAACACCGCCTTGCGCTTCTCCGGCGCTACGGCGCTGGCGACATACGAAAACGCTTCGCAGCCGGTGATCAGCAGCAGAAGCGACAGCGGCAGAAGAGATTTCTGACCGGATAACCGGATGGACCGGATGAATTCTTTCTTCTTCTGCATGGTCTTTTCCGGTGGATCCTGTCCTTCCGGCCATCCGGTTAAAAACGAACGCCCGCGGCGATCACTCCTGGGTTTTCTGGTGGCGGTAGAAGAGCTTGGCGGTCTCGTCGCCCAGCAGCACGAGCAGTCCCAGGTGGATGGTGCGGTCGTCGGCGTCGAGCACGCCCACGGCGCGGTCGGGCGGGAAGACCACTTTGAGCGTGTTGGTGTAGAGAAGGTTGTTCGGGTCCGGGGCGTCGGCGGCGGCGACGTTGACGTTGCTCACCGCCACG
This sequence comes from uncultured Phycisphaera sp., assembly GCA_964496285.1. Taxonomy (GTDB): domain Bacteria; phylum Planctomycetota; class Phycisphaerae; order Phycisphaerales; family Phycisphaeraceae; genus CAZBXW01. The sequence continues at coordinate 187,744 of CAZBXW010000001.1, read as the reverse complement.
CCGCGCCACACGTGCTGGTTGCCCGGCTCGTGCAGCGTGTACTGCACCAGGTCCATGTGGACGATCCGCTGCACGCTGAGCTTCTTGAGCAGCTCGCCGTAGGGCAGCGTGTTCCAGTAGGGGTTTTTCTGGGTGAACTCGTGGACCTGTTGGGGGTCCGCCAGTCGCACGCCGGGGACCCGTTCCGCCAGGTCGGCGGCGACGGCGCGGCTGACGTCGAGCGTCACGCTGGGGTTGCGGTGCAGGACGAACTCGTCGGCGCTGGTCAGGACCGCCACGGACTGGTGGGCCAGACCCTCGTACTGGGCGTCGTGCCAGACTTTCTTTTCCGCACCGGCGACGCCGTGCGCCGCCCAGCCCAGGACCTGGCAGCCGCTGAGAGACAACAGGGCCAGCAACGCGAGAGACTTCATGCGAGCACTCCGGTGACGAGGAGGATTTTGTAGAGCCAGGCGAGCAACACGAGGCCCGCGGCGAGGATGACGAAGCGCGGACGCCAGATGAATCGTCCCACCGGCGCCAGCGAAGCGCCGCTCAGGACGCACCAGCCGCTGAGCAGAGCGGCCCCCGCGACCGCCAGCGCGAAAGCGACGCCCGCGGGCTGCACCACGAAAGCGCGAAGCAGTTGACCATCGACCGCCAGCGCGAAGGCGGTGGTGCAGCCACAGGTGGCGCAGGGAAGCCCGGTGAGCGAGAGGAAACCGCAGGGGGGCAGTCCAAATTGGCGGTGCGTGCCGATGCCCTGTTCGTCGGGACGGAGCCAGAGTCCCGCCGCCAGCGCCGCGAGGCAGACGAAGAGCACCCCGCCGGCGATAAACCGGTTGGCGTTCACGTCGGGCTGCAGCGCGACTGCGACCATGCGGAACGGATCATTGTGGCAGAAAAAACACGGGCGTTCCATCGGGGGAAGCGCCAGAGTCAGGGGTCCGGGGTCAGGGGTCAAACCCGTTGCCCAACCGTGTTGACTCCTGACTCCTGACCCCTGACCCCCGGCCCCCGAGATCCGGGGGTGGGTACATCCCCGGCTTACGGTGGATTATGATGGACCCCGGGTCATGGCGCTACGACTGCTGCCCCCGAAGTCGGAAGAAGAGTTGGCCGCCCGGCTGGCGCGGAAACGGATGCGTCGGCGTCGTCTGCGCCGCCGCGTGGCGGTGCTGCCTACGCTCTGCACGCTGGCGAACCTGCTCTGCGGATTCCTGGCGGTGTTCTTCGCCTCGCGGCCGGCGGGGACGGTCATGCTCTGGGACTGGACGCCGCTGACCTTCGCGGCGTCGTGCGTCTTCGCGGGCATGGCCTTCGACATGCTCGACGGTCGGCTGGCGCGACTGACGCACAACACCTCGGACCTGGGCGAGCAGCTCGACTCGATGGCGGACATGACGACCTTCGGCGTAGCGCCCGCGTTCCTGGCGGTCCAGCTCGTGGTCATCTCCACGCCCTTCGCCTCGCAGACGCGCGACTTCGTCTTCGACCGCGTGGTGCTGGTGGTGGCGGCGATCTACGTCGCCTGCGCGGCGTTGCGGCTGGCGCGCTTCAACGTGCAGGCGCGACTGCCCGAGTTCGCCGACCATCTGAACTTCATGGGCCTGCCCTCGCCGGCGGCGGCGGGGACCGTCGCCAGCCTGATCCTGCTGCACCAGAACTACCTGGCCGACTTCTGGCGCCGCGCCGCGGACAATCCCGACCTGCCCATGCCGCTGTCCATCCGCGTCTGCGCCCTGGTGATGGTGGCGGTGATGGGCCTGGCGGCGCTGATGATGGTCAGCCGCTTTCGTTACGCCCACCTTACCAACCGCCTGGTGCGCGGCAGGGCGAAGTTCGCCAACGTGGTGCGTCTGGTGATCGTGCTGCTGTTGCTGCTCGTCCGCCCCAGGGAAAGCGCCGCCGGCGCCTTCGTGCTCTACGCCCTGTCGGCCCCGAGCGTGTGGTTGTGGTCGAAGCTCTTTCGTAATCAAGGAACCGTGGCAGCCGCCGATGGACGCCGATCAACGCCGATGCCCGACGAAGAAGAGCTTCAAGAGAAACGCGCTTGACGGGATTTCATCGGCGTTCATCCGCGTTCATCGGCGGCTGGTCCTACTCTGCTTGCTTCCACGGCGTGACTTCTTCGAGGTAGCCGGTGATGCCGCGCTCGCTCGGGGCGGTGGTATCCAGGGCGGATTCGTCCACCGGCTCGTCGAGTTTGACTTTGCTCAGAAGGAAGGTCTGCTCGTCGCCGCTGGCGTCGTTCTCGGTGCGCGCTTTGAGCGGCAAGAGCGTGTCCTTGTCGTACCAGAGTTCCACGAGGGTGTAGTCGGCTCGTTCGAGTTCACGCGGGACCAGACGCAGCTTCACGGCGTTGGCGGGGTCCGCCTCGGAGGCGGCCACAAGAGAGATGGCGAAGCGTTGCTTGAGCTTTTCCGGGTCGGGCTTGAGCGGGATGGGGAAGGGGCCCTCGCCCGACGCCAGCGGGTCGCCTTGGGCTGATTCGAGCGGGTCGACCTGGCGTTTGAAGAACTGCTTCAGGTCGTCGTTGCGTTCCACCAGCCAGTGTCCGTCGTAGATCCAACGTCGGTTCTGCTCCTCGCTGCGACCGCCATCGAGCAGCAGCCGGTTGAAGTGGACCGCGAACCTGGCGGGCGGACCGGCGAGGTAGGTGAGCGTGCCGAAGCGTCGCTGTTCATCGCCCTGGAGCGACTGGACTTTGTCCCAGCGGACGGTCGCCTGGACGGAGGTGACGGCGTTCATGCGCTGGGCGATGCGGGCAAGCAGCACGTCAGCCTCATCCGTGGGCTGTGTCGTCAAGGCGAGCGACAGTGTGATGAGCAGGGCGGCGATCATGCGCTACCGATTGTACGCAGGGCCTCGTCCATGAGTTGCCCCTGTCGGCGGATGGCACGGTATTCGTGCAGGTGGGCGGCGAGGTTGACCGCGATGGCGAGCAGCGCCAGGACGAAATGAACCTGGATGGGCCAGAGCGGGTGGGCCGCCGGGTCCGCCCCCGCGCCGGCGAACATCGCGAGCATGGTGGCGAGGATGGGGATCATGATGACGGGGAACGCCCTGCGTTTGTTCTGCGAAGCGGGGAGCGAAAACCTGCGGGGGTCCGCGCCGAGCTTGTCGGTGGCGGCGGCGAGCCACTTGGCGGTGCCCATGAAGTAGGTGAAGACCGCCACGTGAGCCAGGGTGCACATCAGACCCGCGCCGATGCCCATGACGAGGTGGTAGCGATAGACCCCAGCGATCCCGAGGGTGAAGCTCACCGCCAGCAGCAGCAGGTTGGCGCCCGCGAGTCCGACGAAGATGGGGATCATGCGCGACAGTCTAGCGACGCCCGGACACGGACGTGCCTAACCCGCCAACGGCAGCGTGCGCAACACCTTCCGCGTCGGGTCCAGCGCCCGCACGGACTGTTCCAGGCGCTGGGTGTTGTGCGAAGCTGGATCGACGAACCAGCCCGCGAGGCTGGGGTGTGCGGCGAGTCGATCGACCTGGCGCTGCACCCCCGGAAGCAGCGACTGCACCAGGAGGATCCCGGCGCGGTCCGCCGCCTCGCAGAGCACTTCGGGCGCGACGTGGTCGCGCACCAGCAGCAGCGACTGCCCGCCCACCGCGAGCAGGCCCGCCTCGTCTACGGGCCTGACCGGGACCACGCTCTGGATCGGGCACTCCACGCTGTTGACCAGCCAGCGATCGCCCCGGCCCAGCGGACGCACCGAGGTCAGACCGATCGTCGTCGCCCACGAGTCCAGCTCGCGGTCGCTGGCGAGGATGGTCACGCTCATGCGATAGAGCGGTTGCTCGCCCATGCCCGCGGGCCACCATCGCTGAGGACTCTTGAGCTCGAAGCGGATCAGCCCGGTGTCGGCGTCGGGCTCGATCTTTCGCTGCACCACCGTGCTGCGACCGTCCGGGGCGTCCACGCGCACGAGCACGTCCACCGCGCCGCGTTGTGGGTCCGCGGCGCTGCGCCGCAGAAAGACATGAGCCTCGACGACCGCCAGGTCGCTGTCAACGTAACGGATCAGCGGTCGCACCCAGTTCACGCGCTCATGATAGCGCGGGAAATACGATTCACCAACCAGGTCGCTGCACATCCGAATTGAATCGGCAAGACACGACGATTTCGCGTTCGAGGGTCGAGCTTTCCCTGGACCCCCAACATGCTCACTCCGGCAGTTCGAGCAAGACGAAGCGGGGCGTGTCGCCGTCGAACACGGTGACGCGAACGCCCTGTTTCAGGTCGTGCTTGCCCAATTGGTCCACGAGGTCCGCCACGTCCTGGACGGGAGTGCCCTGCACGTCGGTGACCACGGCACGGGGCCGGATGCCCACGCTGGCGGCCACGGAGCCGGCACGCACACGTTCCACCAGGACGCCCGCCTGGACTTTCAAGCCCATTCGCTTGGCGGTGCGTTCGTCGAGCGTCGAGGCTCCCTCGATGCCCAGCTTGCGCAGCAGTTCCATGTTCACGCCCTGAGGCTCGCGCGGCGTGGGCGAGATGCCCCCGCGGTCGAAATCAGCCTCCGCCATCTGCTCGGGCTGCTCGAACACCTCGACCTCCAGGACCTCGCTCTTGCCCTGCCGGAAGACGTGCAGGGCGACCTTCTGGCCCGGAGGGATCATCGCGACGCGTCGGCGAAGCTGGTCCGCGGTGGCGACCTCCTGGCCGTCCACGTGCGTGACGATGTCGCCGCGCTGCAGCCCGGCCTTCTCCGCCGGTCCGCCCTCGATGGGCTGCTCGATGAGCACGCCACTGCCCTCGAACCCGAAGGTCTTGCCCAGCTTCGGGTCCACGTCGCGGATAAACACGCCCAGGTATCCGCGCGTCACCTTGCCCCGCTCCAGAAGCTGGTTGACGATCTGCTCGACCATGTCGACGGGGATGGCGAATCCCAGGCCGTTGTAGGCCCCGGTTCGCGTGGCGATGGCGGTGTTCATGCCCACGACTTCGCCGCGGACATTGGTGAGCGGGCCGCCGCTGTTGCCGGGGTTGATCGCCGCGTCGGTCTGGATGAAGTATTCGTAGCCCGAGGTCCCGAGGATGCCCAGTTGTCGCCCCTTGCCCGAGACGATGCCCTGGCTCATGGAGAACTCGAAGCGGAAGGGCGAACCGAAGGCGAAGACGATGTCGCCCTGCTGGACCGGCTCGGCGGCGCGCTGCGCCGCCACCACGTTGCCGCCCTCGACCTTGAGCACCGCGATGTCGGTCTTGGCGTCGGCGGCCACGAGCTTGGCGTCACGCTTAGACTTGTCCGAGAAGGTCACGGTGATGCGGTCGGCGTCGGCCACGACGTGGCGGTTGGTCACGATGTGACCGGCGTTGTCGTAGACCCAGCCCGACCCATTGCCGAAAGTCTGCGGGGCGTTGTAGCGATCGAAGTCCTCTCCGCCGTCGCGCGGCTGATCCTGCGGGGCTTCCTCCTCCGGGCCGAAGAACCGACGCATCCAGTCCTCGTTCAAGGGCAGACGCTCGCGGCTGACGCGGGCGTCACGCTTGGCGGCCACCTCGATGCTCACCACGCTAGGCTCCACCGCCTGCGCCACCTTGCGGAAGGACTGGCTCAGGGCGTCGAGGAACTCGCTGTTGCCCAGCTCCTCGCGGACGTTGATCACGTGCTGCGCCCGACGCGCGTGCTCGATGCGCTGCGCCACGCCCGGGCCGGCCACCATCACGAAGAGCACCGCCAACACCAACACCAGCGACGGACCGTACCAACGGATGTTCGACATCACGAGCTCCTTTCGTTTCGAGGCGTCGCGGCCGTGGTGGCGGCGTTCGCTCGGGGAAATATACGCACGATCCCCGTCACGGGTTCAATCGGTAGGGATGGTCGTCGCGGAGGTACTGCCCAGACTCGACGGTGCGGACCCACTGCTGGGCGGCCCGGGTGACGAGATCGGCCAGATCGAGGTGGGGCTTGACAAAGGAGGGCTGCCGCGGGGTCAGGCCCAGCCAATCGTGGAGGACCACGACGTGCCCATGGCAGGCCGGTCCGGCGCCGCAGCCGATCACCGGGACGCTCACGCGTTTCACGATTTCCTGTGAAACCTCAGCGGTGGATTGCTCGACCAGGAGCATGACCGCGCCGCTGTGTTCGAGTCGTTGCGCCTGGGCGGCCAGGTCCTGGACCTCCCCGGGGGTGCGGCCGGCGACCAGGGCGGTGCGGACGCCTGCGTAGCGCGCCTGCTGCGGACGCCAGCCGATGTGCGCCATCACCGGCACCCCGGCGTTCGAGAGCCGCTGCACCAGCGGCGCGAAGCTCGCGTCCACTTCGAGCTTCACCGCATCGGCGCCGCGCTTGATGAAGGCGATGGCGTTGGAGACCGCTTCGTCGGGCGAGGCCTGGTAGGAGCCAAAGGGCATGTCGCCGATCACGAAGCTTTCCGGCGCACCGCGGCGCACCGCGGCGGTGAGCTCGAGCATCAACGGCAGGTCCACGCCCAGCGTCGTCTCGTGCCCGAGCACCACCGCCCCGGCGGAGTCGCCCACCAGCAGCACCCGCACCCCGCCGCGCCATAGCAGCCCCGCATGGATCGCGTCGTAGCAGGTGAGGACCGGGATCCTCTGGCCCTGCGCGACCCACTGACGCAGCACCCGCAGCGTGACGCGCTCGGAGGTGGACATGGCAGGAATTATAGGAAATCGCCGCTGTTGCGGCGTCGCTACGTTGCACGACGAAACGCGGTGACTACACTGATGCCCTCTTCATGATCCGTCGGGTCGCCCTCCTGGTCTTGTTGCTTCTTCCCGCCCCGGCGTGGGCGCAAGCGGTGGATTTGTCCAACCGACCGATCACCGACGTGCGCGTGGAAGGCCTGAAGCTCGTGCCCGAGCAGCTGGTGTGGAACCAGGTGCGTGTGACCAAGGGCTCGCCTTACGAGGCCTCGCGGGTGGAGCAGGACATCGTGCGTCTGACGCACCTGGGCCGATTCGACTCGGTGACCGCCAAGGTCGAGCCGCAGCAGGACGGCTCGGTGGCGATCGTCTACGTCGTGGTGGAGCAGACCCTGCTGGCGGACGTGCAGGTGGTGGGCAACAAGAAGCTCACCGACCAGGAGCTGCTGGGGTATGTGCTGCTGCGTGCGGGCGACGCCATCGACCGCTTCCTGATCGATCAGGGCAAGCAGAAGATCAAGGACGCCTACGAAGACAAGGGCTACTTCCTGGCGGAGGTGGAGGTCGACGAGGAACTGCTCAAGGAGTCGAGCATCCTGATCTTCCGCATCCGCGAGGGGCCTCAGCCGCGCATCCGCGCCCTGACCTTCGAGGGCAACACGGTCTTCCAGGCGGACGAGCTTAAGAGCCAGCTTCGTTCGAAGACCTACTTCCTGATCTTCTCCAAGGGCGAACTGTCGCGAGAGCAACTGGACGAGGACGCGGCGCGGGTGCGGGAGTACTACCGGGAGCGAGGCTATCTCGACGCCCAGGTCGGCCGCCGCATCGATCTATCGCCCAACCAGAAGGACGCGGTGGTGGTGTTCTTCATCGAGGAGGGTCGGCAGTACACGGTGTCGCAGATCAGCGTGGCGGGCAACGGGCTGTTCCCGCGGGATCAGATCCTGGCGGCGATGACGCTCAAGGCCGGCGACGTCTTCTCGATGGACCGCATGCGCAAGAGCCAGGAGGCGTTGGCGGACATGTACGGCAAGCTGGGCCTGCTCCGCGCCCGGGTGACGGTGGAGCGCATCTTTCACGAGTCCGAGCCGCGCGTGGACGTGAGCGTGAGCATCGAGGAGGGGCTGGCGTACACGGCGGGCAAGGTGACGGTGCGCGGCAACCAGACGACGCAGGAGCGCGTGGTGCTGCGTCAGCTCCGCGGGGTGGAGCCGGGCCGACGTTTCGACGCCCCGAGCCTGCGCAAGAGCGAGCAGCGGCTCAACGAGTCGGCGCTCTTCTCTGAGGCCAAGATCGAGGTGCTGGGCCAGGACGATCAGGAGGTCCGCGACGTGCTGGTGGAGGTGAAGGAGAAGAACACCGGGAGCCTGTCGTTCGGCGCCGGGGTCAGTTCCGACTCGGGCCTGATCGGCGCCGTGGACGTGGCGCAGCGCAACTTCGACCTGACCGATTTCCCCGAGAGCGCCGGGGAGTTCTTCACCGGCAAGGCCTTCCGCGGCGCGGGTCAGTTCTTCGGCCTGACCATCCAGCCCGGCAACGAGTTCAGCTCCTACTCCACCACCTGGCGCGAGCCTTACCTCTTCGAGAGCCGGTACTTCTTCGAGAGCACCCTGTTCTACTTCGACCGCGAGCGCGAGGACTGGGACGAACGCCGCTTCGGCGGACGCCTGGGCATCGGGCAACGCTTCGGCGACGTCTGGTCCGGGTCCTTCGTGAGCACCTTCGAGAACATCGACGTGGCGGACATCGACCCCGACGCGGCGGTGGACGTCTTCGAGGTGGCCGGCCAGAGCGTGCTGACGACCTTCGGCCCACGCCTGGTCCGCAGCACCACCGACAGCCGCATCTTCCCCACCCAGGGCAGCGTCTTCGAGGTGGGCCTGACTCGTGCCGGGGTGTTCGGCGGGGACTACCAGTTCACCCGCGCCCGCGCCGAGTTCTCCAAGTTCTGGACCCTCGACGAGGACTTCCTGGGCCGACGCACCGTCCTGCGCCTGCGCAGCGAGATCGGGTACATCTTCGAGGACGACGAGGCGCCGCTCTTCGAACGCTTCTACGCCGGCGGGCACCGCAGCTTCCGCGGGTTCGAGTTCCGTGGCGTAGGACCCCGCGGCATACGCAACGACACCATGACCCTGGGCGACGACCCCGTGGGCGGGAACTTCCTCTTCCTCCTGGGCTTCGAGTACAACATGCCCGTCTGGCAGGACATCGTCCGATGGGTCTTCTTCGTGGACTCCGGCACCGTCGATCCCGACTTCTCATTCGACGAGTATCGCGTTGCCGTGGGTGCCGGCCTGAGACTGAACATCCCCTTCCTGGGTCAGGCCCCCTTCGCCCTGGACTTCGCCTTCCCCATTCTCAGTCAGGACGGGGACGAGGAGCAGGTCTTCAGCTTCGACATCGCCCTGCCGTTCTGACGCCGCTTGCGGCTTAGCGCCGCTGTGTTACAACAATAGGTCCGTTTCGACGATCAACCTCTTTCCCCTGAAAGGTCCGTCATGCACACCAAGACGATGGTATTCGTGCTGCTTCTCGCCGCCCTGGTCGCCTTCGGGTCGATGGGCGTGGCCACCGCGCAGCTTGCCGGCAAGGGCCGACCCACCTCCGTGGCGGTCATGGACGTGGAGCGGGCCTTCAACGCCATGAAGGAGAAGGCACAGATCGAGGCCGACCTGCAGGTTCAGACCCAGAAGCTCCAGGAAGAAAAGACCAACCGCGAGAAGGAGCTTCGCCAGTTGCAGGCGGACCTGGAGATCCTCGCCCCGGACACTCCGGCGTTCGTGCAGAAGCAGTCGGACCTGGAGCAGAAAGCCGTCGAGCTGCAGAGCTGGGCGCAGTTCCAGACCGCCAAGGTCAATCGCGAGCGCGCCGTGCAGATCGAGGGCCTGTACCGCAAGCTCTCCGAGGGCGCTGGACGCGTGGCGAAGGAGAACGGCTACGACCTGGTCATCTTCAAGGAGGGCGCGGTCAACTTCCGCCGCGCCAATCCCGAGCAGCTCTCGGCCCTGATCCAGATCCGCAAGCTGCTCTGGGCCGCCGACGATCTGGACATCACCGACCTAGTGCTCACCACGCTCAACAACGAGTACGTCAACCGCGTGAAGTGACCGAGCCCAGCCCCCTCGCGCGGCGGAAGGCTGAGGCGATGGGACTTCCGTTCCGCCCCGGGGGTCTCTGTTTCATGCAACGATCCTCCGACTTGCAGGCCCCCTCGACCCCCTCCTCGCCTCAAGGCGGAGCCAGTCGCTTCTCCGCCGCGCAGATCGCCGCGGCCATCGGGGGCCAGGTCGCGGGCGATCCCGAGGTGCGGGTCGAGGCGCTGGAGCAGGTCAGCCAGGCGCAGCCGGGGCAGTTGACCTTCATCCGTGACGAGAAGTTTGCGGCGTTGTGGTCTGCGTCCGGGGCCTCGGCGGCGGTGGTCTCGGGCCGAGTCCAACTCGAACCGGGCCCGGGCCGGGCGCTGATCCGTGTCCCCGACGCCGACGCCGCGATGGTTCGGCTGCTGGAGTTGTTCGCCCCGCCCCCCGCCAGGCCCGCGCCGGGGGTTCACCCCACCGCGATCGTCGATCCCACCGCGCAGCTGGGCGCGGGTGTGTCCATCGGCGCAGGCTGCGTCGTGGGCGCTCGCGCCCGCATCGGCGATCACTGCGTCCTGCACGCCCGCGTCACCCTCTACGACGACGTGGCGCTGGGCGAGCGCAGCGAGCTCTACCCCGGCGTGGTCGTCCGCGAGCGATGCTCCCTGGGCCGACGCGTCATCCTCCATCCCAACGTGGTCATCGGCGCCGACGGCTTCGGGTACACCCAGGCACGCTCCACCGACCCCGCTGGCCCGGGCTTCGTCCACCGCAAGCTCCCGCACATCGGCACCGTCGAGATCCACGACGACGTGGAGATCGGCGCCTGCTCCTGCGTGGACCGCGGCAAGTTCGCCGCCACCGTCGTCGGCGCGGGAACCAAGATCGACAACCTCGTCCAGATCGGACACAACGTCCGCGTCGGCCGCTCCTGCATCCTCTGCGGCCAGGTCGGGATCGCCGGCAGCGCCCAGATCGGCGACGGCGTGATGCTCGGCGGAAAGGTCGCCGTCAAGGACCACGCCGTCATCGGCGCCGGCGCTCGCGTCATGGCCTGCGCCGCGGTCATGGACGACATCCCCCCCGGCGAGACCTGGGGCGGTTACCCCGCACGCGAAGCGCGCATCGCGTTGCGAGAGCACGCCGCCATGCGTAAACTCCCCGACTTGCTCAAACAGATAGGGAAAAAAAGCGGTTAGCGGTTGGCTTTTCGCTGTGGGCCAGAACCGTGTGGTTTGCGATGGGGCTCACCGCTGACCGCCAAGAGCCAACAGCTTCTTCCATGCTCCAACGCACGATCGAAAAACGCGCCACGCTCACGGGCCCGGGCCTCTTCTTGGGCAAGCCCGCCCACGTCACCTTCAAGCCCGCCCCGAGCAACCACGGCATCGTCTTCGTCCGACGCGACCTCGACGACGCACGCATCCCCGCCACCATCGCCTACCTGGCGCGACGCTCCCGACGCTCGGCTGTCCGACTCGACGACGCCATCGTCGAGACCACCGAGCACCTCATGAGCGCCCTGGCGGGGCTGGGCATCGACAATCTCGAAGTGGAACTCGACGGCCCCGAGCTGCCCGGGCTCGACGGCTCCTCGCTGCCCTACCTCGAAGCGCTCCGCGCCGCCGGCGTCCGCGACTGCGATGCGCCGCGCAGGCCCTTCTCCGTCGCCGGGCCCATCGTCATCCGACAGGACGAGGCGATGATCACCGCCCTGCCCAATCCACAGCCTCGGTTGGAGATCGTCTACGACCTGGACTACGGCGACCACCCCTTCATCGGTCGGCAACTGAAGGTCTACGACCTGAGCGAAGAGACCTACGCCGCCCAGATCGCCCCCTCGCGCACCTTCGTTCTCGAGGCCGAGGCGCGGGCGCTCAAGGCCGCGGGCGTCGGTTCGCACCTGACCGAGAACGACATCCTCGTCCTCTCGGACCAGGGCCCGATGGGCAACAACGCCCTGCGCTTCAGCGACGAGCCGGTCCGCCACAAAATCCTGGACCTGATCGGCGACCTCTACCTCCTGGGCGCGCCGCTGCACGCGAAGATCCTCGCCTACCGCTCCGGGCACGCCATGAACCATCGGCTCGTCCAGGCCCTGCTCAAGCAGTCCCGCGGCCGCGCCCACCACGATCTGGCGCTGCACCGCAACGTCCTGGACATCCGCAAGCTCCACCGCATCCTGCCCCACCGCTACCCGATGCTGCTGGTGGACCGCGTGGTCGAGCTCGACGGCGACCGCAGAGCCGTGGGCGTGAAGAACGTCACCGTCAACGAGCCCTTCTTCACCGGGCACTACCCCGGCACGCCGATCATGCCCGGGGTGCTCATCGTCGAGGCGATGGCGCAGCTCTCGGGCGTGCTCATCGGTCAGAAGCTCGAAAACATGGGCAAGCTCGCGGTGATGCTCTCGCTGGACCGCGTGAAGCTGCGCCGCCCGGTGACGCCCGGGGACCAACTCGTGATTGAAGCCGAGGCCATCCGCGTCCGCAGCCGCATCGCCCACATGCGCTGCCGCGCTTACGTCGGCGAAGACCTCGCCGCCGAGGCCGAGGTCAAGTTCATGCTCGTGGACGACGAACAGGAGTCGTAAGAATGCCGCATGTCGAACGCGCTGTTGCGTAAGCATCGATCTCCGACATCCGACATCCGACATCGCTCATGCCCCGCATCCACCCCACCGCTGTCGTCGATCCCGCCGCGCAGATCGCCGACGATGCCCAGGTCGGCCCGCTCTGCCATGTCGGGCCTCACGTCACCATCGACGCGGGCACTCGACTCGTCAGCCACGTCGCGGTGCTCGGGCACACGACGATCGGCAAACACAACACGCTCTGGCCCGGAGCGGTCATCGGCGGCGACCCGCAGGACCTCAAGTTCCGCGGCGAAGTGTCCTACCTCGTCGTGGGCGACCACAACGACATCCGTGAGTGCGTCACGATGAGCTGCGGCACCGCCAACGGCGGGCTCCACACCCGCGTGGGCGACGACAACCTCATCATGGCCTACACCCACGTCGGCCACGACTGCGTCATCGGCTCGCACGTCATCCTCTCCAACGCCGTCCAGCTCGCCGGGCACATCCACGTCCAGGACCACGCCAACGTCGGCGGGGCGACCGCCCTGCACCACTACGTCACCGTGGGCCAGTACGCCTTCGTCGGCGGCATGACCCGCGTCGTCCACGACGCTCCGCCCTTCATGATCGTCGAGGGCAACCCCGCCTCGGTGCGGGCGCTCAACACCATCGGCCTGCGTCGCCACAACTTCGACGCCCAGAGCATCGAACGCCTGAAGATCGCGTTTCGGCTGCTCTACCGCGGCGGCGCGGTGGACCCCGGCAGCGACCAGTCCGCGGTCCCCGCGGTGAGCGATTCCCTGGCCAAACTGCAAGCCCAGTTCCCCGACGACGAGTGCATCCGCATCCTCGTGGACTTCACCCGTCGCTCGATGATCGGGTCCTTCGGCCGCTTCCGCGAATCCCAACGCCCCGACGACCGTTTCCAGAACCCGGTCCGCTGAAACGGCCAAGCACCCCGCCAGGACGGCAGGGCTATAGGGTGGGCCTTTCCAGGCACGGGGATTGACGGTTCAGTAAGTGCGTGACAGCGCCGAGTCGTTGGCCAGGAACTGTCCGTTGGTCTCGTCGTAGTACCAGGCACTGCTGCCCACGGCGCCGTTGGTCACGTCGCTCAGTCCGTTCTTGGGATTCTTGGGGATGTCGCGGATGTAGGGGCCCAAGGTGTACCCTGCGGTCCCCGGGGCGGCGGTAGCGCCAGCGATGTTCGAGGCCTGCGTCAGTTGAGCGGCGAAGTCCGCCAGCGCCGGGTACGTCCCGTCGTGCTGCTCCTTGTAAATCTCGATCTGCGTGCGCATGCGGTGCAGCGACATCTTCAGGGAGTTCTCCCGACTCTCGGCGGCGGCGGAGACGAACTGCGGCACGACGATCGCCGCCAGAATCCCCAGGATCACCACCACGATGAGAATCTCCACCAGCGTGAAAGCACGGCTTCGCAGCGGATAATGGCCGATCGACATGGTGTCCCCTCGCGTGCGGTGTTTCTCAAGCGCGGCGCTCCGGGCCACGAACGTGGCGCGATCACGGATCGACGCGGACCCGAGAGTTATCGACCACCCGACGGGCCGTCTTTAGCGCACAAGACCCCGTGGCAAACGGTGCGGGTCGTGCCGTCTGGGCAAGGCTCGGACGATCAGTTCCCGCCGATGGCGCGGGGCTTGGGGCCGGTCACGTACTCGCCATCGGGACGCCCGATGTTGGCCCAGTGCCCCGAGGGGTCGCTCCCCCGGCACCAGATCGAATTGTCGTTCCAGCGCGCCTGCGTGTCGCTGCGGACGCTCACCGGGCAGTACCGGATCGTCAGGCCGCACCGTCGCCGCGCCGAGAGGTTGGGCCCGGACCCGTGCGCCAACATGTCGGCGTGAAGCGAGATTTGGCCGGCCTTGAGCTCGATGGGGGCCGGCTGCCCGTACTGCTCCGCGTTGAGGATCTGCTGCCAGAGCACCTGGCCCGGCACCCTCTTCCACTCCAGATGTCCCATCGCGTGCGTCCCGGGGATCACGTGCATGCAGGCGTTCTGAACGTCGGCGTCGTCGATGGCGATCCACGCCGTGACCGTCCGCGCCGGGGTGAGGGGCCAGTACGAGGCGTCCTGGTGCCAGGGCACGCTCTTGGGGTCGCCCGGCAGCTTGCAGAAGAAGTGCGTCCCCCACGCCACGAAGTTTGGGCCCAGCAGGTCCTCCACAAGGTCCAGGATCGCGGGGTTCGTCGCCAGGTCGTAGACGCCTCGGCAGCGCGAGTGGTACCCGTTGATGGCGTAAGCGTCGCGCCCGTCGTTGGCCTTGCGCACCGCTTCGAGAAGGAAGTCGAAGTACTCCCGGTTGGCGCGCGCCTGCGTCGCGTCGAAGACGTCCAGGGGATGGATGTAGCCCGCGACGTTGAAGCGGTCGATCTGCGCCGCGGTGAGCCGACGGGGCGCGGGGTTGCGCACCGGGGCGAAGGTCAGGTCGGCGACGAAGTCCGGGCTGATGTTGCCCGCCGGGACGTAGGCGGCTTTGCTGGGGGAAGTGGTCATGGGTGGGTCTCGCGTGGTTGAGGTTTGAACGGAGGATCGTACCCACGCGGCCCGGTCGGGCCTATGGCGCTTCTTCGCGCTGACATGTCTGTTATTATTTTCAGACCGGCCATGAACCCCGCCATGCGACTGCTCACCGGAGGATTCTTCACCTGCACACCGGCGTGGGCGGTCCGCAGCGAAGAGCCCGGGCATGTGCATCGATTTTATTTTCCACGCCGAGGACGGGGATGGTACCTCTGCGGGCGCACGAGGGTGGACCTGCGCCCCGGGCGGGTCTACCTGCTGCCGGGGGGAAGGCCGATGGCGTGCGGCTGCCCCGGGAGACTGGTCCTGGACTGGCTCCACTTCCGCCCCGAGGACCTTCACGCCCAGGCGCTGCTCTGCGCCCTGCCCGGCCCGGTGGTCTGGCCGGCGCGGCAGTGGGCCTTCTGGCGGCCGACCTACCGTCGCCTCGACGAGCTTTTCCGCGACCGGCCCCCCTCGCTCCAGGCGCAGGTCCAGGCGATGCTCCTCTACTTCACCGCCCAGGTCGTGGGCGACGCGGAGCTCTCGCCCCACACCCTCCAGCAGCGTCGCGAGATCGAACGCCTCCGCCCCGCGGTGGAGTTCATGGACCGCCACCACCTCAGCGCCCCGCCGCTGGAGGAGATCGCCCGTCGCGTGCACCTGTCGCGGATCTACTTCCACCAGCGTTTCGTCCGCCTCTTCGGGATCACGCCCCACGCCTACATGGTGCGCCAGCGCATGGAACGCGCCGTGCAACTGCTGGCGGTCCAGGGGCTGAGCGTCAAGCAGACCGCGGAACAGACGGGCTACCCCAACGCCTTCTATTTCTCCAGGGCGTTCAAGCGGCACTTCGGGTGCAGCCCGCGCGACGCGGCCCGACGCGGGTTGAGCGCCGGACCATAATCAAGTCCCCGTGCTCCTGCGCAGCAGCGTGCGCAGCAACTGCGCCGGGGCGTCGGCGGCGAGTGCCTGCGTGAGCGCGTCGGTGCGGTCCCTCGGGTCGAAGCGCACGGCCAGCAGTTCCCCGGCGCGGGCGTGGGGCAGCGTGAAGCGTCGCTCTTCGAGTTGCAGGGCGCGGGCGCCGTGCAGCGTCGCCATGGCCAGCAGGGTTTGCGGCGCTACGCCGTCGCGCCGGTGCAGGCGACGCATGGCCGGGAGCAGGCCCAGCAGCTGCGACGCGGCGGGGGGCGACGTTACGCTCGCCGGGGGCTGGCACAAGATCGAATCGGTGCCCAGACAGACGTTGACGCCCGCGGCGAGCAGGTCGCGGTAACGGTGGCCGGTGTGCCCGAAGTACTCGCTGGCCAAGGGGCAATAGACCAGCGACACCCCGGCGTCCGCGAGCAGTTGGACGTGAGGGTCCTCGAGATAATTGCAGTGCGCCAGCAGCCAGCGTGGCCCGCCCTGGATCAGCACCTCGCGCAACAGGTCCACGGGATGGTCCTGCCCGAGCGATCGGCTCACGGAGTCGGACCATTTCCCCAGCTCGCGCAGCAGCTCGACGAACGGCCCGCGCCGATGGCGGACGAACTCGATCTCCTGGCGCGTCTCGGCCAGGTGCGTGCAGAGTCGGCGGCCGGTGCGCACCGCGGCGCGGTAGAGGTCGATCCCCGCGGAGTAGGGGGCGTGCGGCTCGAGGCCCGCGTTCGACGCCACCTCGGGACACGCCGCGTTCTCAAACCCGAAGCACTCCAGGTAACCGACGCCCAGCTCCGCTGCGGGGTCCGCTCCCGGAAGCGGCGACAGAGCCTGCAGCGCCCAGCGGGAACCGGCGATGTCGCCCACCGCCGCCACACCCGCGCCGCGACTCAGTTCCAGGCCTTGCTCGACCCAGGCGATGATGTCCGAGGCCTCTCGCGGACGCTGCGCCATGACGCGACGCACAAAGCCGACGAACCCCTCGGCGGCGACGTACGGCTGGGGGCCGATGCGGGTCAGGTCCAGATGGGCGTGGGCGTTGACCAGCGGCGGAAGGATCAGGTGCTCGGGCAGCTCCACGACGCGTGCGCCGCGGTCCACGGTCGCTGGCGAGGGCGGCGCCTCGTAGACCTCTTCGACCCGCTCCCTTCGCAGCAGCAGCGTGGCGGGGCGAAGGTCGGTCCCCGCCGCGTCGCGGGCGGCCCCGGCGTGGAGCAGGACCGGTCGATCCTCGAACCAGGACATCGCCGGATTGTACGGGGGCGGGGCATTTGGCATTTGCTCTGCCAGCGGATAGTCTGATCGCGCCGACTCCGCCGCGTTCGCGGGCAGGCGTGGGCCAAAGGAAATCATCATGAAGAAGACCGCGTTAATGGTGCTGCTGCTGGCGTCGAGCTTCGCTTCCTGGGGCTGCGTGGCGCAGAGCGAGCGTGACAACCTGCAGGCGATCAAGCGTCGCTGCGAGGAGCAGGTGGAGGACCTCAAGGCGAGACTGGAAGAAGCGCAGGCGCGCATCGCGGCGCTGCAGGCCGCGGCGCAGGGCGACGCGGCGCTGACCGACCAATTGGCTGCGGCCCAGGCGCAGAACGCCGAGCTGCAGCGCCGACTCGCCGAGCTCGAAGACCAGATCCGTCGCCTGGGCATGGGCCCGGTGGACCCGTTGGTGGACGCGGCGCTGCAGGACCTGGCGGCGCAGTTCCCCGACCTGATGACCTACGACTCGGCGCGGGGCCTGGTGCAGCTGCGCAGCGACCTGACGTTCGCGCTGGGCAGCATCCAGGTGAACGAGCGCGCCCGGGCGAGCCTGGCCAAGCTGGCGCAGGTGGTGAACATGCCCGCGGCGCAGAAGTACGAGGTGCGGGTCGTGGGCCACACCGACAGCGTGCCGGTGACCAACCCGGCGAACAAGGCCAAGTTCGAGGACAACTGGGGCCTGTCGAGTTTCCGTGCCATCGCGGTGATGCGGGTGATGCGTCAGGCGGGCGTGGCGGAGAACCGCTTTGGCGTGGGCGGGTACGCCGACCAGCGACCGGCGGTCTCCGGGTCGGCGGGGCGGCGCGGCGTGGAGGCCAATCGACGCGTGGAGATTTATCTCGTGCCCCTGCCGACCAACATCGCGTCGGTGGAGGCGGCCCCCGCGCCCGCGGTGGAAGTCGCCCCGGCGCCGCCGACGCCGACCCGTGTCGAGGAAGCGCCGGCGCGCTTCAAGTGACGCGTGCCCTTGGCGCTCGCCTCGCCCCCTCCCGAAGGCCGAGACGCTGTGATGCTCGGTGCGATCGTCTTTGATTTCGACGGCGTGGTGACGGACTCGGAGCCGCTGCACTGGCGCGCCTTCGACCGCGTGGCGAAGCCGCTGGGCGTGAGCTTCTCCTACGAAGAGTACCTGCGCGAGCTGGTGGGCTTCGACGACCGCGACGCCTTCCGCGCCATCCTCGGCAGGCTCGGCGTCGCGGACGAGAGAAGAGTGACGGACCTCTGCCGACAGAAGCAGATCGCCTTCGAGGCGGTGGTCCAGGAGGGCGTGCGAGCCATCCCGGGAGTGACGGCGCTGATCCACGAGGCCTGCGCCCAAATGCCCATCGCCATCGCCAGCGGCGCGACGCGACGCGACATCGATCTGATCCTGGGCCGACTCGAACTTCAAGACTACTTCAAGACCATCGTCACCGCCGACGACGTGAGCAGGAGCAAACCCGATCCCGAGACGTACCGGCTGGCGGTGAGCCGGCTGGGGCTGGACCCGGGGGTCTGCCTGTCGATCGAGGACACCGCCGCCGGGGTGGCTTCGGCGCGCGGGGCGGGGTTGATGACGCTGGGGCTGGACACCCTGGGGCGGCCCGAGTCGCTTGGCCAAGCCATGCGCGTGGCGGCTTCGCTTGAGGGGGTGACGCTCCAGACGCTTCGCCAGTGGTACCGCTGAACCCCAGGACACGTCCCACCCGCGCCGTGGGCGTTCCTCGCGGCCCGTTCACGCCGTTGGCCTAAAATCGTGAACTCCCAGTTCGACCGCAGCGTAATGAAGAACGCCCTCGACATGAGCAGCGACACGCACGATCCCGCACCCCGACTAAGCCCGCAAGACGAGGCGGCTTTGGACGTCCTGATGCAGGCGCGGACCCGGCAGGGGCTGAAACTGGCCTCCACCGACCCACAGCGGCAGGCTGCGGTGGAACAGGTGCTCGGTCTGATCGACCGGTGGCCGGCTTGCGAACCGCCGCCGGGGCTGGCGGACCGCACGCTGGCGCTGGTCACTCGAATCAGCCGATCCTTGACTCCCGGGCTCGACGATCGAGCCGCCTTGACGGAGGCGGGTGCGCCGCCCAGTGGCCTGCCCTGGCAATGGAGCGAAATCCTGGCCTCGGCAGCGTCGGTGGCGCTGGCGTTGACGCTGCTCTGGCCGGCGCTGAACTTCACGCGTGACTCCTCGCGTCGCGTGGCCTGCGCCTCCAACCTCGCCGCCGCGGGCTCAGCGATGGAGCACTACGCCGCCGACTTCGCCGGTGTCCTGCCGCGACGGCGCACCGCGCCGGGCGCACCGTGGTGGAACGTCGGACGCAGCGACACGGGCGAGAATCAAGTGGTCACCTCGAACCCCGCGAATCTCTACCTGCTGGCCAACGGAAGATACCTGCGGTCGGACACGCTCAACTGCCCGCAGAACCCTCACGCCCCCAAGGGCCTGAGCCCCGACGCCCACGATTGGCCCGAGCCCCGCGCCGTCTCCTTCAGCTATCAGAACCAGTATTCCGCCAAGCCCCTGCGACCCCGCGACCTGCCCGAGCTGGCGATCCTGGCGGACCGCAATCCCCTCTTTGACATCCGTGACAACCTCGCCGCCTTCAAGCAGCGACCGGACCTCGATGGCAACAGCCCCAGCTTCACCCACCGTCGCGCCGGACAGAACGTGCTGCTGGCCTCAGGCGTCGTCCGCTGGACCACCGAGCCCACGATGCGAACCGCGCAGACCAACGACAACATCTGGCTCCTCTCGGGCGTCGAAAACTACCAAGGCAACGAAGCCCCGCAGGGCCAGCGCGACGCTTTTCTTGTGCCCTGAATCTTCACCCTCAGCGTCAAGATAGGCAAGATTTCCCTTGACCCAACGCGAGCAACGACCGATAATACTCTGAGATTCCGTGGGGCACGATCGGTCCTGGGTTCTATGACAGCACAACGCGTCGTTGCCTTGGAACACGGAGGGTTCAAGGCGGTGACCTGCGCCGTGCAGCGAGCATCACAAGGCTTGCTGCTCTTCGGATCGCTTGGGGTGCATTGGCCTGTTCTTTTGCGTCCGCGGGACCACGCCGGCACGCCGTGACGCGTGCCTGAATCGAGGGGCGGACAAGGAGGTTTGCCATGCTCAGCGCCACTGTCTGCGACAGCTACGCCCGTGAGATGTTCGAGCTTTTCTGGCGCGAGGCCTGCCAGGACCCGCAGCGCCGCAATCTGCTGGCGGACATCCCTGATGACTCGGCGCCCCACTGGATGCTCAACGACATCCTGCGTTTGCTCCAGGAGCACCACGCCCGTCCGGCCAGCGATCTTGCGCCGCTGGTGCGTCGCATGTTCCTCGAACACGACCTGATCGACGTGGACATCGGCGACAGCATCGTCAGCCAGTCCAGCCTGGCCTCGCTCGACAGCCAGGTGGACCTGGTCGTCGAAGCCCTCGAGCGCGTCCGCCGACACTGCCTGGAGTCGGGCCGATGGTGCGGCGTGGCCGCGGGTCCGGAGATGTTCGGGTGACCGAACCTCCCGTCGCCTCGCACCGCGACCTCTACCTGCTGATCGTCGGGTTGCTTGTCGGCTTGATCCTCGGGCCCATCCTCAGCCGCCTGCGCCCCGACCTCCACACCGACGCGTTCGTCGGCGGACGCCAGCAGGCGCAACTGCTTGTCGCTCTGGACCAGCGTCATCAGGAACAGGCCCAGCGTCTGGCAGCCACCGGCGTCACCCCCGCAGCCATCGAAGAGCTTCGGCAGAGCGTCGAACGTGAGCGGCTGCCCCTGCTGGCGCTGGGCGAACAGGAGCAGCGACGAAAACTCGACAACCTTAGCGCCTTGGCCCTGACCCTCGCGCTGGCCTTCGCCGCGGTGATGATCGTCGAAGCGGTGATCGATCCCGCCCGCGCCGTTGCCCGCGCCAACCTCGCTACCGGACGCTACGCCCTTCTCGCGGCGCTGCTGGCGCTGCTGCTTGTGCAGCCCAGACTCGTCGCCGGGGTTTCGCCCTTGTTCCTCCTGCTGCTGATCCTCCTCACCCTCGCCGCCTGCCTCGTCCCGCTCAAAGCCCGGAACGCCCATTGACCGCCCGACGCACGCGGATCGACATCTCACGCTCCACAGTTGCGTCAACGGCGGCATGCGGAACGTGGTCGATCACGTCCGCGACCCGACGGGCAGCAAGCGGGTGAATCTGCTGGGCTACGGCATGGGTGGGACGATGAGCACGATGTTCACCGCGCCGCACCCGAAGTGTGTGAGAAACCTGGCGCTGCAGGCGGCGGGGATCGACTTCACCGCCCGCGAGGGCCTGCTGAACCTCTGGGTCGACGCCACGGCTCTCGACGTGGATGCCTTCGTGGACCCCGTTGACAACTGGCCCGCGGCGGTCGAGTGGTTCGCGGCGCGATCGTGATGACGAGCCGTCGAGAGACACCGATGAACGCGGATAACGCTTGAAATCAAGGTAATTCATCGGCGTTCATCCGCGTCCCTCGGCGGCTGGATGTTTGGTTTTCCCTCTCTTGGCTCATCGTGTTACGCTCACCACGCATGACACGACACAGCTACGTGACGCTGGGCATTTTTCTCGGATTGCTCCTGGGCGTGGCCAGCGGCGAAGCCCTTCGTGGATGGGGCGATCCCGCGGCGATGCCCGGACGACTCGAAACGCTCGCGTTCCTGGGCGACACGTTGTTCATCCGACTGCTGCGCATGGTGATGATCCCCCTGGTGGTCAGCAGCGGCATCGTGGGCGTGGCGTCCATCGGCGACCCCCGGAAGTTGGGGAGCGTGGGCGGTTGGACGATGAGTTACTACTTCACCACCATGTTCGCGGCGGTGCTGCTGGGTCTGCTGCTGGTGGGGAGCTTCGCCCCGGGGAACGACTTCCCCGAGGGGTTCCGACGGTCGCAGGTCGAGTCGTTCACAACTTCCGGGGGCGCCTTGCAGCAGCGCGTCGAGGGTGCTGCGGGCACGGGACTCCTCGGGGCGATGAAGAACATCCTGCTGCAGCTATTGCCGGTGAATCCAATCGCCAGCGCGGTGCAGGGCGACGTGCTGCCGACGATCTCGTTCAGCCTGATCCTGGGCGCGGCGCTGTCGCTGGTGGGCGAGAAGGGCAGAGTGGTGGTGGCGTTTTTCGATGGGGTGTTCGCGGCGATGATGAAGCTGGTGGAGTGGATTCTGCTGCTGGGGCCGGTGGGGGTGTTCTGCCTGGTGGCGCACACCGTGGCGAAGATCGGGTTCGTGGAATTGGTGGGGCCGCTGGGCGGGTACATGCTCGTGGTGATCGCGGGGCTGCTCCTGCACGCGCTGGTCACGCTGCCGCTGGTGCTCTGGGTGTTCGGAAGGGCGCAGCCGTACCGCTTTCTCTGGCGGGTGAAGGACGCGTTGCTCACCGCCTTCGCCTGCTCCTCGTCCAACGCCACGATCCCGGTGACGGTCGAGTCGTGCATCGTTCGCGGCGGATGTTCGCGGCGTGCCACCGAGTTTGTCGTCCCGCTGGGCGCCACCATCAACATGGACGGCACCGCCCTCTACGAGGCGGTGGCGGTGGTGTTTCTCTTCCAGTGCTTCGGCGTCGAACTGTCGTTGACGCAACTGGGCATCGTCGCGGTGACGGCCACGCTCGCGGCCGTCGGGGCGGCGGGGATTCCCAGCGCCGGGCTGGTCACGATGGTGATCGTGGTCGAGGCGGTGAACCATTCTCTGGGCGAGGCGTCGTTGCGTCTGCCGCTGAGCGCGGTGGGCATCGTCCTGGGCGTGGACCGGATTCTCGATATGTGCCGAACCACGGTGAACGTCTGGGGCGACGCGGTGGGAGCGAAGATCATCACGCGCATCGCGGCGGACGAATGAACGCGGACGCTTCGCGAGGCGCGCGAAACGCGCTGGTCTTCACATCATCATTCATCTATCATCCTTCATCCATCACAAGGAGTACCTCATGGCACGACTGATCCGCCACGACGCGACCGGCCCGATCGAGTGCAAGCCCTCGGACAAGAGCGTGTGGGTGTGCATGTGCGGCCTGAGCCAGCAACTGCCCTTCTGCGACGGGTCGCACAAGAAATCCCGTGCCGAGGAGCCGGGCAAACTCTACGTTTACGACAAGGATCGTCAGAACGTCACGGAGACGAAGAGCGACGCCTGATCACGCCCCGCCCTTGGCATAGACGGGCACGAGGTAGCTCTCGCGGAAGTCCACGCCCGGGGCGTCCACCTGCATCTCCAGTTCCCAATAGCTCGGCGGGTCATCGCTGAGCGTCGTGGCGGCGCCCGTTTCGGGCAGCAGAAACGTGATGGCCAGTTCGGCCCCCGGCTCGTGCGTGTCCGGGCCCTCGACGGTGTAGGTGTCGCTCCACTGCGCGTACTTGCGATAGACGGTGCGGCGATTCTTGCCCGTGCCCACAACTTCTCTTTGTTCGCGGATCTGCCGGAGCGTGAACACGATCTTGTTGAACGCGCCTAAGCCTCGTGTGCTGGTCCAGAAGAGTTCCACGAGCTGGCCGGGGTGAAACGGGAACGAACCGAAACGGAGGGACGAGCTGCCATATTTCCGCAGACGCATCGCAAGGTAGACGCAGTGGCCCACGACGGCGAGCGTGACCAGGTCGAAGATCGACACGACAATGACCACGACGAAGTTGGGATCGGTGATCGCCCACCAGTGGAAGGGAACGAGAAAGATCGCCATGAATCCCGCGACGACGAAACCGCCCACGATCCTGCCCAAGCCGGCGGAGCGGACGCCGGCCGGGTCCCAGGGGTAGTCGCGCAGGCAGGGCAGGTTCGGGTTCGTGGCGATCAGGGCTTCGATCTGCGCTTTGCGACGCATGCCCGTGATGCCTGAGCCGACGACCGCCAGCCCCGCCAAGGCAAAGATCACGCCCACCACGGCGAGCACCCAGTAGGGAGCGTGAACCGTGGAGGGATCGACCGAGATCGTTTTCGTGCCCACGAGGATGATGCCCACACCCACCGCGACGAAGATCAAGCCGAAGGGGACGGCGCACCCGCCGCCGGTGCGATGCGGACCACGACCGCTGCCGGATAAGCGCTCCTCGGGCATGCCCGACGATTCTAACCGCGTTATCCTGTAGCCATGCTCGCACGGATCGACGAACTGGACGCGCAGGCGGCCGCGGACTTAGGCGCGGTGGATTCGCCGCAGTCGCTGGAGCAGTTCCGCATCAAATACCTGGGCACCAAAGGCGCGGTCAAGGCGTTGATGTCGCTGCTCAAGGACGTGCCCGCGGCGGACAAGCCCGCCTTCGGTCAGCGCGCCAACGCGCTGCGGGAGAAGCTCGAATCCGCGTTCGAGGAAAAGAAATCCTCGCTCCTCTCAGGCGCTCCCGGCCTGGCGTCCACCGGTCCCGCGCTGGACCTGACCGAGCCGGGCCTGCCCCCGCGACTGGGTCGCGAGCACATCATCACCCAGACCATCAACGAGCTGGTCGAGGTCTTTGGCCGCATGGGTTTCGACGTGGCCACCGGCCCGGAGGTCGAGGACGATCATCACAACTTCGTGGCGCTGAACATCCCCCCGTGGCACCCGGCTCGCGACCCGAACGACAACTTCTATCTCGATGGTCAGCACCTGCTGCGTTCGCAGACCTCGACGATCCAGATCCGCGTGATGGAGAAGACCCAGCCGCCGGTGCGGGTGGTGGCCATGGGTCGCGTCTATCGCCCCGACGAGCACGACGCCACGCACTACTCGATGTTCCACCAGGTCGAGGGGCTGTATGTGGACCGCAAGGTGAGCCTGGTGGACCTCAAGACCACGCTCATCCAGTTCGCCCGCGCCATGTTCGGCGCCGAGGCGGACGTCCGGCTGCGACCGAGCTTCTTCCCCTTCACCGAGCCCAGCGCCGAGCTCGAAGTGAAGATCAACCTCGGCGGTCAGTGGCGCTGGATGGAGATCGGCGGGTGCGGCATGGTCGACCCCAACGTGTTCAAAGCGGTGGGCTACGACCCGGAGCAGTGGACCGGCTTCGCCTTCGGTCTAGGCATCGAGCGACTGGCCATGCGCAAGTTCGGCATCGGCGACATCCGCTGGCTCTTCGAGAACGACCTGCGCTTCCTCAAGCAGTTCTAGTTTAGCGCGGGTGCGAGGCAGAACTCGAATCACAGCGCGTCCTTGGCGCGTGGGAAACTCCCCAGCACCGTCATGTGCAGGCAGTGTTTGCGGGTCTCTTCCAGGGCGCGGGCCACGGGCGCGTCTTTCTGATGGCCCACGATGTCGATGAAGAAGGTGTACTCCCAGTTGACGCGCTTGCTCGGTCGCTTGTCGATGTGGGTGAGGTTCACGCCCTGATCGCGGAGGACGTCGAGCACCTCCGCCAGGGCGCCGGGCTTGTGGGCGGTGGTGAACATCAGGGCGGTCTTGTCGTCGCCGGTGGGCGCGGGGGCGTGGCGGCCGATGATGAAGAACCGCGTGGTGTTGTTCGGATCGTCCTCGACGTTGGGGTAGAGCACGGGCAGGCCATAGACCTCGGCGGCGAGCGAGGAGCCGATCGCCGCGGTGTTCTTGTCCAGGGCCGCCATCTCGGCGGCTTTGGAACTCGACGCCACGGGCACGCGCTGCGCCTGGCGCAGGTGGTTGGCCAACCAGTGCCGGCACTGCGCGAAAACCTCGGGCTTGGAGTAGACGTGCGTGACCTTTTCCGCCTCGGCGAAGGAGAGCACGTGGTGGTGCACGGTGATCAGCGCCTCGGCCACGACCTGCACGCTGTGGTGGAGGAAGGAGTCGAGCGTTTCGCCGATGCCCCCGATGGCGGAGTTCTCGATGGGGACCAGACCCAGGTCTGCGTGGCCCGGGGCGACGGCGGTGAACACCCCGGCGATGTCCTCGACCGATTCGTAGTGCACCGATCCGCCGAATTGCTTGCGCGCTGTCAGGTGTGAGAAGCTTCCGGGGGGGCCGAGGTACGCCACCCGCAGCGGGTGTTCCAGCGCCCGGCAGCCGCTCATGATCTCACGCCACACCGCTTCGAGACACTTGTCCGGCAGCGGACCGCGATTGGCTTCTCGCAGACGGTCGAAAATCTGCGCCTCGCGATCCGGGGCGTAGACCGGCGTTTCGCTGTTGCGCTTGTGCTGACCGATCTCCACCACGATCCGCGCTCGCTCGTTGAGCAGATGCACAATCCGCGTGTCGATCTGGTCGATCTGTTGACGCAGCGGCTCGATAGGATTGGGCGTGGCCTGCGACACTTAGGGCCATTGTAACGCTGCGACCGCGATGGGGGCGATAATAAGCAGACAGGGGCTAGGGGTCACGAGACAGCAGTCAACCCGATTGCGCGCCAGACTTGACCCCTGACCCCTGACTTCTTTTGCAAATGCTCGTGTGGAACCTGAACTCCATCTTGAGCCAGATCGATCTGAGCACGGCGCTGGACCGCGCCCCCGCGGTGCTGCCGGTGAGCTTTGGCGTCATGCTTGTGCTGGGGCTGATCCTCTGGCTCATGGGTCGCAAGATGGCGCGGCCGGCGGTGGCGCTGGGCGGACTGCTCGCGGGCGCAGCGTCGGCGACGATCAGCGGTCAAGTGCTGGCGCAAGGCCACTGGCTCCTGCTGCTGGCGGTCGTCGGGGCGATCTCGGGCTGCCTGCTCTCGCTGCTGCTCTTCCGCTTTTGGATGGGCGTTTCCTGTGCGCTGATCCTCGCGCTGGCAGCCCCGCTGGCGCTGCTCGCCTGGACCGGCGTTGCCCCACCGGACGACCAACGCCTGGACCTCTCGCAGCCCAGGCAGGGCGAGCGCGTGAGCTTCGTGGAGCGCGCCAAGACCCTCTACGAAAGCGAACGCGCCCAGGCTGAACGCTGGTGGCACGACCTGGGCGACTCGAAGCGACGCTGGGTCATGATCGTCGCCGGCGGCGCCGCGGTTCTCGGACTCCTCGCGGGTCTGATCGCTCCGCGCACCGCCTCCGCCATGCAGTCGGCCCTGATCGGTTCATCGCTCCTGCTCGCGGGCGGCGTGGGGCTGCTTCGCCTCTACGGCGGCGACTTGGCGCAGAAGATTCCCACCTCGCCCCGAGCCGTCGTCCTGGCGGCAGGTCTGATAACGCTCTGCGGCGTCCTGGTTCAGTGGACCCTTTGGCGACGCAAAACCGATAACGGTTGAGCCCCCTTTCACAGGAGCTTGACCATGTTCGCTTCGCTCGCCCAGTCCAACGTCGCCGCGGACAAGACTCTCTTCGAGCCCGTCATCACCGTGTTCTCGAAGGTCGATACGCTGGCCCACCCCAAGGAACTTCTCAACGCCCTGGAGGCGATGGGCATCGTCTGGAGCGTCATCTTCCTCATCGCGGGCATCATCACGCTCTTGCACGGCTACAAGTTCCACAAGCCCGTGACGATCATCCTCGCCATGCTCATCGGCATGTTCGCGGGCTACGCACTCTCGGACCGACTGCAGGCACCCGCCTACATCGCCGCCGCCTGTCTGGCGCTGCTCATGGGCGTCCTCTGCTTCCCTCTGCTCAAGTACGCCGTGGCGGCCCTGGGCGGACTCGTCGGGGCCTTCCTCGGCGCCAATATGTGGACCGCCATCGTCCACGTCGCCTACAAGGGCAACTCCGAGATGATCGACAACGCCTCGCGCTTCCACGGCGTAGGAGCGCTCATCGGCCTAATGCTCTGCGGCATGCTCGCCTTCATCCTCTTCAAGCTCGCCATCGTGCTCTTCACCTCGGTCTCCGGGTCCACCGTCGCGGTGCTCGGCGGACTCGCCTTGCTGCTGCAGATCAAGAGCATCCGTGAATCGCTCGTGGACACCATGCAGGGCCACCCTGTGGTCATCCCCCTAATGGTGCTCGTCCCGGCGATCATCGGCCTGATCATGCAGCAGGCCAGTCCCGCAGCCGCCGGCGGCGACAAGAAACCCGCCGGCAAACCCGCCGCCGCGTAACGCTTCGATTCCAACTCCACGATACGCAACGCAGGACGCGTCTCCTGCGTTTTGCTTCTTCATTGCCTCGCAGTTCATCCGCTATCATCCCGCCATGCCTACGCTCTGGTCGCAATCGCTCATCCCTACGCTCCGCGAAGCCCCCGCCGAGGCGGAGGTTCCCTCGCACCAACTCATGCTCCGCGCGGGCCTGATCCGCAAGGTCGGCTCGGGCATGTACTCCTACCTGCCCCTGGGCTGGCGAAGCCTGCGAAAAGCCATGGCGATCGTCCGCGAAGAAATGGCGGCTGCGGGTGCGGAAGAGGTCCATCTCCCTGCGCTCATCCCCATCGAGTTCTACCAGCAGACCGGACGCGACGTGGCCTACGGCGACAACCTCTTCCGGGTGAAAGACCGCCACGGTCGTGCTCAGGCGCTCGGCCCCACGCACGAGGAGATCATCACCGAACTCGTCGGCGCCTTCTGCGGTTCGTACCGTGACCTGCCCAAGACGCTCTACCAGATCCAGACCAAGTTCCGCGACGAGTTCCGCCCCCGCTTTGGCGTCCTGCGCTCGCGCGAGTTCCAGATGAAGGACGCCTACTCCTTCCACACCACACTCGAAGGCCCCGGCGGACTCAACGAGACCTACCAGAAACAGTACGACGCCTACTGCCGGATTTTCAGCAGGTGCGGCCTGCCCTATCTCACCGTTGAAGCCGAGTCCGGGCCCATCGGCGGCAGCGCGTCCCACGAGTTCATGGTCCCCTCGCCCACAGGCGAGGACACGATCCTCGAATCCGACAGGAGCAACTACGCTGCGAATGTCGAGAAATGCGAGATCGGCTCCCGGAAGTTTTCTTCGCACTTCGCCGGAGGCGACCTGCCCGCTGTGCCCCCCAGCGGCCCACTCGAAAAAATCCACACGCCCAACTGCCCCGGTATCGAGGACGTGAGCAAGCTGCTCAAGGTCAAACCCAGGCACATGCTCAAGACGCTGGTTCGGATTGCTGCGACTTACGATGGTCCCGATCTTGAGAAGTGGATTAACGACAACAAGTACGAGTATTCAATACCGCCCAGTGGGGAGGATCGTGTAGCTGGTGGTCAAAATACCACGAACACAAAGGTCGATCAGTGGTGGTTTGTTTATTGTGTACTCCGTGGCGATCATGATCTCAATGTTGGAAAACTCAATAAGCATCTCTCCGAAGCTGCACGCCGCCCCGTGAAGCTCTTGGAAGAGGCCAAGTTCCTTGAGTCGCATGGAGTACCAATCGGCTTCGTGGGTCCACAAGCTGCCTTACAGAATCGCTTGATTCAGGTTGTGGTCGACCCAGATGCGGCGATCGATCAGTTCTGGGTCACCGGTGCCAACGAGGTCGATCACCACGTCAAGCATTTCCACTGGAATCGCGACGTGCTTGACCCACTCAACAACGATAGATGGCGTGTGAAGATCGCCGACATCCGCAACGCCCTCGACGGCGACCCCTCGCCCAAAAACGACGGCGGCACGTTGCGCACCCGCAAGGGCATCGAGGTCGGGCACGTCTTTAAGCTCGGCGACAAATACACCAAGGCGATGAACGTCACCACGCTCATGCCCGACAACTCACGGATCCACCCGATCATGGGCTGCTACGGCATCGGCGTGAACCGCATACTCGCCGCCGCCATCGAACGCGAGGGCGGCCACGACGAGAACGGCATCCTCTGGCCCGCCGCCATCGCCCCCTATTCCGTCGTCATCACCGTCATGAAGTACGAAGGCGCCCTGAAGGAAGCCGCTTGCGGCTTAGCGCAATCACTCGAAGCGCAGGGTCTAGAAGTGCTGATCGACGACCGCGACGAACGACCGGGCGTGAAATTCAAGGACGCGGACCTCATCGGCATCCCCGTCCGCATCACCGTGGGCGAGAAAGGCCTGGCGGAGGGCAAGGTCGAAATCAAAGCTCGCAGACCCGGCCTGACCAGCCTCAAGGGCGATCTCGTCCCCCGGGCTGAGGTCCCCTCGAAAGTGACGCAACTGCTTCAATCCATGTAAGACATTCACCACAGAGCACGCCGAGAGCACAGAGAGAATCAACTCGAAAAGAATGGAATGGATAGGTTTTCTCTCGGTGTGCTCTGTGGTGAATCTTTCCCGCAGCGGTGAAACTTCCCGGGGCTTGCCTTAAACTGACCATTCTATGGCCGAAGAAGTGGTCATCACGGGACTGGGGCCGATCAGTGCCTTGGGCTTGGGCGTGAGCGCGACATGGAGCGCGCTGCTCGAGGGCCGCAGCGGCATCGCACGCATCGCGGCGTTCGATCCCTCGGGCTTCGACTGCCAGATCGCCGGCGAAGTGAGCAACTTCAAGGTCAGCGACTTCGTGCCCAAGACCTATCGCAAAGCCACCAAGGTGATGGCCCGCGACATCGAACTGGCGGTGGCGGCGGCGGACCTGGCGGCGAAGGACGCCAGACTCACCACCAAGGGCAACGCTGAGAACGGAGCCAAGCTCTCCTACGATCCCACCCGCGTGGGCGCTCACATCGGCGCGGGGCTCATCGCAGCCGAGGTCAACGAGCTGACCGAGGCGCTGGTCAGCTCACGCGACGCCTCGGGGCGATTCGATATCCACCACTGGGGCAGCCAGGGCATGACCCGCCTCACCCCGCTCTGGCTCCTCAAATATCTGCCCAACATGCTCGCCTGCCACGTCACCATCGTGCACGACGCCCAGGGACCGAGCAACACCATCACCTGCGCCGAGGCCTCGAGCCTGCTCTCGGTGGGCGAGTCGCTGCGCGTGATCCAGCGCGGGGCGGCGGACCTGTGTTTCTGCGGCGGGACCGAGAGCAAGGTCAACCCGATGGGCTTCTTCCGCCAGACGCTCACCGGCCGACTCACGAACTCGGGCAACGACCGCCCCACCCAAGCCGTCCGCCCCTTCGACGCGAGCGCCGACGGGACCGTCGTGGGCGAGGGCGGAGCGATCGTGACGCTCGAAACCCTCGACACTTTCCGCGCCCGGGGCGGCGTGGAGCCGTACGCCAGGGTGCTGGGGTTCGGCGCTTCGCAGACGGTGAATCGCGCCACGCGAAGCCTGCAGCCCGAGCGCGAGGGGAAGGGCATCGCCGTAGCCATGCGCGCCGCGCTGCGCGACGCGGCGGTCGAACCCCAAGCGATCGATCTGGTCGTGACGTTCGGCTCAGGCTCGCCGAGCTTCGATCGTGCCGAGGCCGCGGCCCTCCGTAGCGTCTTTGGCGATCGTCTGGCGAAACTGCCGCTGCTCTCGCTCAAGTCGCGCTGGGGCAACTGCGGCGCCGGAGCCGGCGGCCTGGACCTCTGCGTGGCGGCGCTGGCGCTCCGCGACCAGGCAATCCCGCAGAACCTCAACTGCCCTCACCCCATTGACAGCCTGTTCCTCCCCGACACTGTGCAGCGCCCCGCGACCCTCCGCCACGCCCTGGTCTACAGCACCTCCCTGGGCGGTCAGAACGCCGCCCTGGTCCTGAGCCAAGTCTGACCACCCCCGCCCACCCCCTGGCCGCATTAAATCATCCTGACACCTTATCGACCTCCGTCTTGTACACCCTCATGCCCCGGGCTTGGTAGTTGTGCGGTGAGGCGGGGTGGTCGAGCGTGCAGGTGTGGACCCAGACGCGACGCGGCTTGATCGCCCAGGCTTCCTGCAGCGCACGGGTGAGCAGCGGACCGCCCAGGCCCTTGCCGATGAAGGGCCACGCGAGTCCGAGGTAGGCGATCTCGACCTCGTCCTCACGCCGCAACAATTCGAAGTAACCCGCGACCGAGCCGTCGTACAGAGCGAGGAAGGTTCGCAGCGCGGGGTCCTCGACGTAACGCTTCCATTGTTCATCGCTCCAGGGCAGCTTATCCCGCCAGGCCCAAGGCTCGCCCACGTACTGGTAGAGAAAACGATTGACCTGCCACTGCGGGGTGGTGGCTTGAAGCACCTGAAAACGTCGATCCGAGCAGGTCTTCGGCTGTAGCTGCGCCGGATCGGTCATCTCAAGATAGGTGGTGGTCGTCACGGTGATTCACGACGCGGCGGCGGCAGGGTGTCAGAATGCAGCGTGCGTAGGGCGGCCTCTTCGGCGGCGGAGAGGGCGATGCCTCGGCGCGCCATCATGCGTTGGGCGGTTTCGAGGAAGCGGTCGATGTCGTGGAGTTCGCGGACGTCGTCGGTGAGGAAGGCGAAGCGTTCGACGTACTTGGGGCAGAAAGAGGAGAGGGCGAGCATGGCGGCGGTGGCGATGCAGGAGCCGCTGAGGATGCGTGAGCCGATGGCGGTGCGGACGAAGTCGCCGATGATGGGGCCTAAGCCGGTGCGGCCGGTGCTCTGGGGTTTTTCGTTGGCTTCGAGTTGGGTCTGGATGACGCCGTAGGTGTTCTTCAAGTTGCTGACGTTGGTTTCCGCGCCGAGGTTGACCCATTCGCCCACGAGGCTGTTGCCCAGATATCCGCGGTGGGCTTTGTTGGAGTGGCCAAAGACGATGGAGTGGCTGACCTCGCCGCCGATCTTGCACATCGGGCCGATGACGGTGTGGGGTCGGATGTGGGTGTGGCAGGTGATCTGCGAGCCGGGGCCGATGTAGGCGGGGCCTTCGATGACAGCGGTAGCGCCGATGAGTGCGTCGTAGTCGACGACGATGGGGCCCAGCTCGGTGTTGAAGACGGCGGTGGGCTGGACGTGGGCGTGAGCGGAGATGCGGAGCGGGTGGGCACCGAAGTGGTGCGTGCCGGGCCAGCGTGGCGCGAGTTCGGGGACGATGGGGACGGTGGAGGCGTCGAGGTCGTCAGCCAAGACGTCGGGCAGGTCGTCCTGGATGTGCCAGGGGCGGTTGTAGAGGGCGCGGGAGTCAACGTGGTTTGGACGGATCGAGTCGGGGAGCTGTTTCCAGTTGGACTGCGCGAGCTGCTGCGCTTCCTTGGCGGAGAGATGAGCGGCGATAATCTGGCCGTCTTGTTGCAGCAGGGCGTGGCCCAAGGGCAGTTCCGCCAGTTGCGCGGCCGCGGACACGCCGTTCCATCGCCCGTTGACGACGAACCAGTCGCAGGGCGCGGGCGGTTCGTTGACGGTGCAGTCGGTGCAGCGGTCCAGGACGAGCGATGCCAGGGGCGCGGGCACATGAAGCGAGGAAGCGGGGCGGTGCAGGACACGTTCGATCCGCTGGCGCGAGGTCAGAGCGCCGCAGCGCAGCTCGAACGCGGGGCGGAGGTCGGTCATCGGGCCGAACTGTCCCTCGCCGTCGTCGAAGAGGAGCAGGGGTGAAGTTTTGTGGCGCGCGGGGGTTGACACGATGCGATTCATCTTACAACTCCCTGCGGGTCGGCGCGGCGGAGGGTGATTGACACGGTGCGCCGCGGGACTTAGTGTGACGGATTGAGACATCAAAACGGCTGGCCGCGTTGCGACGGGCTGTTCTCGCGGGGAAACGGGAGGCCTCGGACCGGGAGCGGCGTGATGATCAGCCGGTGTGTGGGATCACGGACGAGAGTTCAACGATGAGTAAGCAAGACGCCACGCTCTGGCGTGAGATGCTTGATTACCTGCGCCGCAAACACGCGCCGATCTGTCGGCAGTGGTTCGAGCACCTCGAGCCTCGCGGCCTGCGTTCGGGGCTGCTGCAGGTTCACGCGGTGAACGAGGTGCAGCGGAACTATCTGCAGAAGAAGTGCGTGGCACAGTTCACCGAGGCTGCGCAGTCGGTCAGCGGGGCGCTGGTGGCGGTGCAGTTCGTGAGCCAGGACGAGTTTGGCGAGCCGGTGGAGATCGAGCCCGCGGGGAATGGGTCGCTGCCGCGCGGGACGGCGGTGGCGGCGGGGTCCGCGTCCGAAGGCGGGCTGGGTTCCGCGGACCATGGGGCCACGACGCAGACGCTCGCGGCGACGGGTCGGCCCGTCATGGCGCTGCCGACGTCAGCCTCGCGTGAGCCGCTGGTGCTGCCGGCACAGGGGGAGGAGGACGATCAGGTCGTCATCAGCCCGGATTATTCGTTCGACCAGTTCATCACGGGCCCGGGCAATCGGCTGCCCTACGCCGCGGCGGTCGCCGTCGCCAATCAGCCGGGCACCGCCTACAACCCGCTGTTTATCCACGGGGGCGTGGGGCTGGGCAAGACGCACCTGCTGCAGGCGATTTGTCAGACGATCATGGCCGCCGCCCCGCAGACGCGCATCTGCTACCTCTCGTGCGACGCCTTCATGAATCGGTTCCTCGAGTGCGTGCAGGGCGGACGCATGGCGGAGTTCCGACACCGCTACCGTCACGTGGACGTGCTGGTCATCGACGACATCCACTTCCTGGCCAGCCGCGAACGGGTGCAGGAGGAGTTCTTTCACACCTTCAACGAGCTCTACCAGCGGAACAAGCAGATCGTGCTCTCGAGCGACTCGCCGCCGTCGGAGATTCCCGAGCTGGAGGAGCGGCTGGTGTCGCGCTTCCAGTGGGGCCTGGTGGCGCCGATCTCCAAGCCGGACTACGACACGCGCGTGGCGATCGTCCGCGCCAAGTCCAGGCTGCGCGGCATCGAGTTGGCGGACGACGTGGTGCAGTACATCGCGCGCAAGATCGAGTCCAACGCGCGCGAGCTGGAGGGGGCGATCACCACCATCCAGGGCGTGGCGGCGCTGAACGAACGTCGCATCGATCTGGCGCTGGCGCAGGAGGCCCTGGGCGATCCGGTCTCCAACACGCGCAGCGCCCAGGTGACGCTCCAGCAGATCATCGAAGCGGTCACGGCGTTCTACAACGTGCGGCTCTCGGACCTGCAATCCAAGCGTCGCCATAAGTCCGTCACCGAGCCGCGCCAGGTCTGCATGTGGCTGGCGCGCCGACGCACGCGCTTTAGCCTCGAAGAAATCGGCGGGTACTTCGGCGGACGCGACCACACCACGGTGATGCACTCCATCCGCACCGTGGACGACCGCTGCTCGATCGACAACGATTTCGCCAGGCAGGTCGAGGCGCTCGAAAGCCGCGTCCGTTGAGCACGGTTGTCTGCCTGCTTCGTCTGAAACAGATTCAAGTCACTCGTCGTTGCGTGGGCATCACCGGGCTTGTCCACATCGCGGTGCACAGCCGGTGGAAAAGCTAACAAGACCTGTCGCCTCCCAAGCCCACACCTGTGGTGCATCGCACCCTGTGCATCGCCACACCCGTAGCCCTGTCGATATTTCTCACGTTACGGCGGATGTTTCGACAGACTTTCCACCCCGCGCAAGGCTGTCGCAAGTCTCTTCTGCGTATGGGTTTACATGTTGTGGCGCGGTGGTTATGAACTTTGAGAACGCGGGATATTATGATGAAGGTTATATCTATCTTCTATATGCTCCGGACTCCGCCCGGTGGCCGAAGCTAGCGTTGGCACCCCGGACAATAGGCAGCGGTTCGACCGTTTAGTCGCACACTCTGGATGGTTCGGTCACAGCACCGGCAGCGTTGGCCCACTCGCCCGTAGACCTGGTGCAGCTCCTGAAAACTCCCGGGCACGCCTTGGCCATCCACATAGTCGCGCAGTGTTGACCCGCCGCGCGCCAGCGCTTGCCCAAGCACGTCCTGAAAGGTCTGGACCAGTTCAGCAACGTCGCCCAGCGACAGCCGACCCGCTTGACGTTGCGGGCGCAGTCGGCGAAGGAAAAGCGTCTCGGTGACGTAGATATTGCCTAAGCCCGCGACGATCTGTTGATCCAGCAGCGTGGCCCAGACGCCACGTTTCCTGCCTCGCAGGCGGGCGTTGAGCTGATCCGCGGTGATGCTCAGCGCATCGGGGCCGAGCTTGGTCCATCGCGCGTATCGGAGTTCGTTCAGATCGCGGAACGTCCAGACGCCGCCGAAGCGCCGCGGGTCCTCGAAGACCAGGCGCGAGCCGTCGTCGAGCGACCAAACGACGTGGGCATGCTTGCTCAAGGCGGCGGCGGCATCGCGTTCATGCTGACACGAGCCGGTCATGCCCAGGTGAACGTCCAGCGCCGGCGACTCGCAGCCGCGCTGCGCCACGAACGCCAGGTGTTTGCCGTGACGCAGCAGCGCGGTGATCGTTGCGCCGCGCAAAAGGGCCTTTGCATCACAGGCTCCGGTGACCACCGACGCCCGCCGCAGGTCCACCGCCTCGATCCGCCGACCCGGCAGCACCGCTTCGAGCGAGCGTCGCACGCACTCCACCTCGGGCAGCTCGGGCATGGCGAGCGATTCTACCCCACCCGTGGACCGCACCACGTCGAGCGCCCGCACCGCCGCGACCGGCTAAACTCAACCTCAAGGAGCGCCCGAATGACCTCATCATCTCCGCAAGACGCACCGGCCCTGATCGCACACGTTCGTCAGTCCTACGAAGCCCTGAGCGAGCAGGTCGGGCGCGTCATCGTCGGCCAGAAGAGCGTGATCGACGAGCTGTTCATCGCGCTGTTCTGCCGCGGGCACGCGGTGCTCGTGGGCGTGCCGGGCCTGGCCAAGACGCTGCTCATCTCCACCATGGCACGCACCATCAGCCTGGCGTTCTCACGCATCCAGTTCACCCCCGACCTGATGCCCAGCGATATCACCGGCACCGAGGTCATCGAAGAAGACCGCACCCCCGGCAGCGCCGGCAAACGCGCCCTGCGTTTTATCAAGGGCCCCGTCTTCGCCAACGTCATCCTCGCCGACGAGATCAACCGCACTCCGCCCAAGACGCAGGCCGCCCTGCTCGAAGCCATGCAGGAGCACCACGTCACCGTCGGCGGAATCCAGCACGCCCTGCCTCAACCCTTCTTCGTCCTGGCCACGCAGAACCCCATCGAGCAGGAGGGCACCTACCCGCTTCCCGAGGCACAGCTGGACCGTTTCATGTTCATGATCCACGTGGGCTACCCCGGCGAAAACGAGGAGATGGAGATCGTCAAACGCACCACCGCCCCGCGGAAGGTGGAGCTGAGCCATGTGATGGACGCCGCGAGCGTGATGCAGGTGCAGGAACTGGTGCGCGAGGTGCCCGTGGCGGACCACGTGATCACCTACGCCCTGAGGCTGGTGCGCGCCACGCGTCCGCCGGAGCGCGGCGGGAGCGATCGGCGTCCGGAGTTCGTCCGGCAGTACCTGGCCTGGGGCGCCGGCCCACGCGCCAGTCAGTACCTCATCCTGGGCGCCAAGGCCAAAGCGGTGCTCGACGGGCGCACGCATGTGACCGCCCCGGACGTCGCCGCCGTGGCGCACCCGGTGCTGCGACATCGCCTGATCGCCAACTTCAACGCCGAGGCCGACGGCGTGCGCGTCGACGACCTGATCGACAAGCTCCTGGCGCACGTCCAGCCCGACACGGTGGACCCCGCCACCGCCGCCCAGATGGACAAGGTGTTGCGGTGAGCGTGGCCACGGACAACCTCACGTCATCGCTCGACCCGCGCACGCTCGCTTCCATCGCATCGTTGGAGCTGCGGGCGCGACTGGCGGTCGAAGGACTCATGACCGGCATGCACCGCTCGCCCTACCAGGGCTTCTCCGTCGAGTTCGCCCAGCACCGACAGTACGCCCCCGGCGACGACATCCGACACCTGGACTGGAAAGTCTTCGGCCGCACCGACAAGCTCTACCTCAAGCAGTACCAGAAGGAGACCAACCTCGACCTGGTGCTGCTGGTGGACGCCTCGGGGTCGATGGCGTATGGGACACTTGGAACCAAAGACGCCACAAACAAACAGAAGCAGGAAGCCGGGGATGTGACCATCCCCGGACCCTCTGCCTCGTCCCCCCACTGGTCCAAGTACCACCACGCCTCCACGCTCGCCGCCGCCCTGGCCTACCTCGCGCTGCAGCAGCAGGACCGCGTGGGCGTGGCCCGCTTCACCGACCACCTCACCGGCATGGGCAAGCCCTCGAACTCCCGCGGCCACTGGCGCAGCATCGTCGATCAGCTGGCGCAGGAACCGCTCGACCCCCGGAAGTTGAAAGCCGGCGAAGGCTTCACGGATCGGCCCACCGATCTGGCGCGGCTGTTCGATCAGGTCAACGCTAAGCTACTGCAGCGATCCCTCGTGGTGCTCGTGAGTGATCTTCTGGACGACCCGGATCATCTGGAGCGAGGCTTGGCGCGACTCTCGCATCGCCGGCACGACGTGATCGTGTTGCAAACTCTCGACCCCTCGGAGCTGCACTTCAACTTCCGGGGGCCGCTGGAGTTTGTCGGGCTCGAGGCCGAGGGACGCTTGCCGCTGGACCCCGCGGCGCTGCGGCAGGTCTATCTTGAAGAACTGGCCGCCCACCAGAAACGCGTCGAGTCGATCACGCGACGCTTTCAGTTCGACCATTTCGTGCTCGACACGTCGCAGTCCATCGGCCCGCCGCTGTCGCGCTTCCTGGCGCGCCGCGCCGCCATGATGAGCAGGGGGAACTGACCATGTCCGTGAGCCTGGCGATCGGCGGCGCAGCGGCCATGGGCATCCCCATCGCCATCCATCTGCTCTCGCGCTACCGCAGGCAGCTGCACCTCTTCGGCGCCATGCGCTTCGTCATCGCCGCGTACCGCCGACAGAAGCACCGTCTGCGACTCGAACAGTGGCTGCTCCTGCTGGTGCGATGTCTGATCCCGCTGCTTCTGGGCCTGGCGCTGTGGGACCCGCAGCTCTCGCTCTCGCGAACCGGGCTGGGCGCCCTGGGCGTCACCGACCGCACCGTCTGCCTGGTTGTCGATGACGCCTTGTCCTCCTCGACCCAGCAGGGCCAGGCCCAACGACTCGACACGCTCAAGCAGCAGGCGCTGGCGATCCTCGACGGACTGAACCGGTCGGACCGCGTGGCGCTGTGGCGCGCTTCGCGACCGGGCGGTGAGCCGGTGCTCTCGTTCACCTTCGACCATCAGGCCGCCCGGCAGGCGATCGCCCAGCTCGCCAGCCGCGCCTCGCGCAGCGACTGGGAGGCGACGCTCGCCTCGGTGGCGGATCACCTGCAGGACCCGGCGCACAACGCCCCAGCCGACCGCGCCTGGATCGTCCTGCTCAGCGACTGGTCCCTGGGCACGCTCCCGCAAGGCGATCTGAACCTGGCCAGGCTCGGGCAGACCGGCCAGGTCCTCGTCAGCGTGCCACTGGCCGCGGCGTCCAACACCGCCGTGACGCGACTCGAATCACGCCGCGGGGTGCTCTTCCGTCAGCCCGGCTTGCCGCTGAGCCTTTCCGTGGAGCTTGAACTGCGCCGCTTCGACGCCGATGCGCCGGTCACCGCCGTGGAGCTTTCCATCCTCGACGCACAGCAGAACGTCGTGCTCACCCAGCAGCGCGAACACCGATGGAGCACCGGCCAGACCAGCGCCGTCCTCACCGCGGACCTTCCTCTGCCCCCGTCGCCCCAGGCCAGCGGCGTCCTGACCCTGCGCGCCCGGCTCAGCCCCGACGCGCTCACCCTCGACGACCAGCGCCTGGCGCTGGCGCAGGTGCGCAGCGAGATGCGCCTGGCGCTGGTCGATCAGAGCGACTCGCCGCTGCCTCCCGGCGTTCTGGACTCGCCCCGCGCCTGGCTCTCCTCCGCGCTCTGGCCCTGGCCCGGACTCCGCGACGACGGAGCGATCCTCCTCACCCCGCTGCCCGCCGCGGATCTGGACGAGGCCTCGCTCCGCCCGCACGACGCCGTCATGGTCCTGCGCCCGGACCTGCTCGCCCCGCAAGGCTGGACCGCTTTGCGTTCTGTCCTCGACCGCGGCGGAGTCGTCTGGGTCTTCACGCCCCCGGACACCACTTCCGCCGCCTGGTCCGCCGCCCTTGGCCGCCTGCCCGAGCTGGACTGGGAACTGGGCTTAGAACCCGTGGCGCAGGAGCAGCCCTGGAGCCTGCGACGTGAAGAGCCCCCCGCGCCGCTGAGGGTGCTCGCCGCCGACTGGGCGGACCTGCTTGCGCCGCTGCGCGTGACTCGCCGACTGCCGCTGCGACTGCCTCGTCCGGAAGGGCAGGCCTGGCTCCGCGTCCAGGACACCCACGCCGACCGCGGCGACGTCCTGCTCGCCGCCGCGAAGGTCGGCCGCGGGTCGCTGCTCCTGTTCACCGCGGCGCTGGACCCCGCGTGGACCAATCTGGCCACCAAGCCCCTCTTCGTCCCCCTGCTGCACGAATCGCTGCGGACACTGCTGAGCTCCTCGCAGGACGCGGCGCAGGTGTCCGTGGTCAGCGGCGATCGTCCGCTGCTCGTGGGCGCATGGGAGGGCGTCACGGAGGTCGCGCTACGAACCTCCGCGCTGCGCGAACGCGTGATGCTGCGTCGCACCGACGCGGGCTTGGAGCCGATCGCTCCGCTGCTCGAGCCCGGCGCGTACGAGGCCGCGCCGGTCTCGGGCCTGTCCCTGGTGGTCAACGCCGACGCCCACGGCAGCGACACCCGGGGCGCGACTCTCGAACAACTCGCCCCCTGGCTCAACACCGCCGGGGCCTGGCGTCCGCTGGAGGCGCAGAACCCCGCGTCTTTCCTGCAGCGCATCGCCGCCAGCACCGCCCTGGGTTGGCCCCTGCTCTGGGCTGTCGCTGCGCTGCTGTTGCTCGAGGCGATCCTCGCCCGGCGGTTCAGCCACGCCCTGGTCGAGCGTCGCCCCAGCGTCGCGCGGCGGTTCTGGCGCGCCGTCCACGGGGAGGGCGTATGACGCTCCTGAGTCCGACGCTCGCGGTGTCCTGGCTCGACCGGCTGCTCGGGCTGACGCGCGTCAGCTGGTCCGACGAAGGGACCTACCTGCAGTGGCGCTACGCGCTGCCCGCCTGGGCGTGGGCGCTGCTGATCTTCGCCGCCCTGGCCTGGGCGGGGTGGAGCTACAACCGACTGCTCGGGCCGCGCGCCGGACGCATCGCCCTGGCGCTGCTGCGGACCGCGGTGCTGCTGATCGTGGCAGCGCTGCTCGCCGGGCCCATGCTGGTGTTGCCGCGCGAACAGGTCGAGCCGGACTGGCTCTTTGTCCTGGCCGACCGCAGCGCCTCGATGACCCTGCGCGACGCGAACTCGGGCAGCTTGACCCGCGACGAGCAGATGCGTGAAGCCCTGCGTCTGGCCGACACGCTCTGGGAGCGATGGAACGCCCCCGACTCGCAGCGCCGCGTCCTGTGGCTGGGGTTCGACGCGGGCACTTACCCGTTGGCGCCGCCGCTGCCCGGATCGGCCCCCTGGCCCACGCCCGTCGGTGAACAGACGCTGCTCCGCGCCGCGCTGGAGCAGGCACTTCAGCGCGGCGCAGGGCAGCCCATCGCCGGCGTCGTGCTGCTCACCGACGGCCGCACGCCCCAGACCCTCGACGCTCAGCTGCTCGAACGACTGCGCCAGCAGGCGGCGGCGGTCTTCCCCGTCCCGCTGGGCTCGCCCACGCCCCCGGTGGACCTGGCGATCGAACGCGTCGACGCGCCCGAGAAAGCGATGATCCACGACGAGGCCGCGCTGCGCGTTTGGGTCGGTCGATACCCTTCCGACGCCTCGGTGGGCGATGTGACGGTGCGGCTGGTGGATAGCCAGAGCGGTCGGGTGCTCGATGAACAGACGCGGAGCGTCGAGGCGTTGACCGACGCGGTGCGTCTGTCCGGCCGAAGCGAGGTCGCCGGTGTCCGCGCCTGGCGCGTGGAGGTCGGCGCCGCGGCGGCGTCGGAGCTGGTGACCGACAACAACGCGCGGACGCTGGCGGTGGAGTTCGTGGACGCGCCGATCCGAGTGCTCTACGTCGAGGGCTACCCCCGCTGGGAGTACCGCTACCTGAAGAACCTTCTGGTGCGCGAGGAGACGATCCGGTCCAGCGTGCTGCTGGTGGAAGCCGACCGCGAGTTTGCCCAGGAAGGTGACGACCCGATCGCGCGTCCGCCCAACGACCGCGAGGAGTTGCGCCCCTTTGACGTGGTGATCGTGGGCGACGTGCCGCCTTCGTACTGGTCCTCGGGACAGCTGGCGCTGCTGGCCGAGCACGTGGCGCAGCGCGGCGCCGGGCTGCTGTGGATCGGCGGTCCCCGCCATACGCCGCGCGCCTACGAAGCGCCGCCGCTGGGCGACCTGTTGCCGATGCGTCGCCCCGGCGCGGTGACACGCCAGGTCGTCGGGTTCCCGCGCGGGGCGATGGTCAGGCCCACCCCGCTGGCGGAGTCGCTGAACATCCTGCGCCTCTCCGAGGAGGGGACCTGGCCCGCGGAACTGTCCGCCCTGTACTGGGTGCAACAGCTCGGTGCGCTCAAGCCCGCCGCCGAGCCCCTGGCGCTGGCGTACGCCCCGGGCGAAGACGCGCAGCCGCAGCCGCTGCTCGTGCGGCTGCGCTACGGCGCCGGTCAGTCGGTCTACCTCGCCAGCGACGAGATTTGGCGTTGGCGCATGGGCCGGGGCGATTTCTATCACGACCGTTTCTGGGTGCAGCTCATCCAGATGCTCGGGCGCGCCCGGCTGCAATCGGGCGCCGCTCAGGGCGGCGCGGTGTTGCGCCTGTCGCACCGACGCCTGGCGCAGGGGCAGACCGCCGTGGTCGAGCTGACGCTCGACGACGCGGCGCTGAAGCAGCCCGAGCGAGCGCGGCTGTCGCTGGGCGTCTTTCGCGCGCAGGACCCGCAGACGCCCGTGGACCGGGTGGACCTGGTGCTGCAAGGCGATGACGAGAGCGCGCCGCAGCGCTTCGCGGCGCCGTGGACCGCGCGTCAGGCCGGGGTCGTGGTCCTGCGTCTACTCGAGCCGGCGCTGGCGGACCTGAACCTTTCGCAGGAAGCGCAGGTCACCGCGCCGGACGACGAGATGCTCAATCCCGCCGCCGACCACGCCCAGCTCGCCAACCTGGCGCAGCGGACCGGGGGCAAAGTCGTCACGCCCGACTCGCTGGGCGAGTTGGCCTCGGTCGTCCCCAACCGCGCCCGTCGCAAGCCCAACGACCTGAGCGAACCGCTCTGGCGCTCGCCGCTGGCGCTGATCCTCGTCCTCACCCTGCTCACCGCCGAGTGGATCGGCCGCAAGGCGATCCGCCTGGTCTGAAGCGCGGCGCTCACGAATCAGGCCGAGAAATCTATCCACCACAGAGCACACAGAGAGAGTTCTTTAACAACGATCCTCTCTTCGTCTTTCTCCGTGTGCTCTGTGTGCTCGGTGGTGATTCTCTTTTGAGCGATCAACCCGCGGCCTTCGTCCACCCGCCCACGCGTGGCGCGTTGCGCCTCGAAAAGATCACCAGCAACACCACGCCCGCCAGCGCCAGCAGGATCGAGAGCCACTGCCCGCGCGTCACGCCCCACCGCGCAAACTCCAGGTGCGCAATCTGCTCGTCCGGCTCGCGGAAGAACTCGCCGATGATGCGCACCAGGCCGTACCCGATGCAGAAACTCGCCCCGACCACCAGGGGTTTTCGCGGCTTGATCCAGACCGCCCCCACCAGCAGGAAGAGGACCAGCCCCTCGAGCAGCGCCTGATAAATCTGCGAGGGATGACGCGGCGTGAGCAGCGGCTGAATCGTCTGGAGGGCGAACCGATCGCCGCGCTCCACGGCGCGCAGGAGCAGCGACACCGTCTCGCGCGTCATGCCCGCGGGCGGGGGCTGCTGCGCCAGTTCCTGCGAGAACTTCACCGCCAGGGGGAAATCCGCGGCGCAGGCCCTGCCATACAGCTCGCCGTTGATGAAGTTGGCGACGCGACCGAAGAACAGGCCCGGCGGCGCGGCGAAGGCGCCCAGGTCCATCAGGTAGCCCCAGCGGTGCCCGTGGCGCCTCGCGTACCAGCCCGCGGCGAGGATGAACCCGATCATCCCGCCGTGGCTGGCCATGCCCCCGCGGTGGATGGCGAGCAGGCCCCAGAACGGGAAGGAAGCGTCGAACTGCGTGAGCAGCGAAGGTTCGTAGAAGAGCACATAGCCCACGCGTCCGCCGATGACGATGCCGATCGCCAGCGTGACCACCAGGTCGCTGGCCTTCTCGGGCTTGAGCGAGGAAACGCCCACGCGCGTGACGCGGCGGATCAGCCAGTAACCCACCAGGAATCCCGCGAGGTAGGACAAGCCGTACCACCGCAGCCCCACGCCCGAAGTGAACTCGACGACGAAGGGATCGATGCGATGGAGATAGGCGGCGAGCGTGGTCAAGATGCAGCGGTGTGCGTCAAAGGGGAAGAGGCCAGTCGCCCAAAGAGCGCCAGCGGCGCCGAGGCGGTGACTCGCACCTCGACGATGGAGCCGACCAACTCTTGCGGGCCCTCGAACATGGTGATCAGGTCGCCGTCGGTGCGGCCGCAGAGTTGGGTGGTGGGCGTGGGCTTGTC
This sequence comes from uncultured Phycisphaera sp., assembly GCA_964496285.1. GTDB lineage: Bacteria > Planctomycetota > Phycisphaerae > Phycisphaerales > Phycisphaeraceae > CAZBXW01. The sequence continues at coordinate 143,708 of CAZBXW010000001.1, read as the reverse complement.
CCAGGCGAGCGTGACGCGGCCGTCGGCGGCGTTGCGATTCTTGCGCGCCTTCTCGCTCACGGACTCGACGAAGACGCGGACGGTCCTGCCGACGTAGGCGCGATGCACCGCGGCGCTGACCTCGCTCTGCACGGCGAGCAGTTCGTGGTTCCGGCGACGCTTGACCTCCTCGGGCACGTCGTCCGCGAAGCGGTCGATCGCGGCGGTGCCGGGGCGAGGGGAATACTTGAAAATGAAGGCGTTCTTGGCGCTGAGCCAGCGGAGCAGGTCCGTGGTGGCGCGGTGGTCCTCTTCCGTCTCGGTGGGGAAGCCACAGATGATGTCGGTGCAGAACTCCACTCCCGGAAGCTTTTCGCGGGCGCGCCGGATCAGGCCGCGGTACTCGGCCAGGGTGTAGCCGCGGTTCATCAGCTTCAGGATTCGGTCGGAGCCGGACTGCACGGGCAGGTGCAGGTAGCGACAGATGCGTGGGCAGTCCCGGAGGGTGTCGAGGATGTCGTCGCCCAGGTCGCGCGGGAAGTTGGTGACGAAACGAAGACGGCGCAGCGCGGGGACTTCGTCGTGGATGCGGCGCAGAAGCTGGGCGAAGGTGGTGACGGTGGGGCAGGCCCCCGGCGCCGCGCCGTGGGCGTCGGCGCGTTTGTGGTTCACCGCGGCGCCGATCTGCGGCTGCTGCACGCCGTTGATCGTCACCGCGGCGGTGTGGTCGTAGTGGTAGTGGTTCACCGTCTGGCCCAGGAGCGTGACCTCGCTCACGCCCGCCGCCACGAGCTTGCGGCATTCCTCGACGATATGGTCCGGCGGACGATGCACCTCGGCGCCGCGCGTGTGAGGCACCACGCAGTAGGTGCAGAACTTGTTGCACCCACGCGTGATCCGCACGTAGGCGGAGCCCCGGTGCTCCTCGGGGTCGAAGGAGCGCGACAGGTCGAGCATCTCCAGCTGGTCCTCCGCCGCCGCGAGCGTGGAGGACCTGCGATGCGTGTTGCCCTGCAGCGCGGCACGGTCGTCGATGCTCACGCGCAGGCCCGCGGCGCGCGTCTTGACCGCGTTGTCGATGAGTTGGGGAATCTTGTCCAGCTCGCCCGGGCCGCAGATCAGGTCGATCTGCGGGTGACGACGGATCATGTCGGCGCCGTCGCGCTCGGCCATGCACCCAATGACCCCCAGCACGACCCCGGGAAGCTCCTTCTTGATGCCTGCGACCTCGCCCACGCGCGAGTAGACCTTCTGCTCCGCGTGCTCGCGCACGGAGCAGGTGTTGTAGAGGATTACGTCGGCGTCGCTGCGCTCCTGGACGAACTGATAGCCCAGTCCCTGGAGCTGGCCCTTGACCAGCTGCGAGTCCAGCACGTTCATCTGGCAGCCGAAGGTTTCGAGGTAGACGCGTCGCGGCACGGAGAAATTGTAGCGGCGGGGCGTGGGTTACACTCGTGCGGCCCATGGCGAGCAGCCCCGACGACACGCCGGCGATGCGGCAGTACCACCGCTTCAAGGAGCAGCACCCGCAGTGCGTGCTCTTCTTCCGCATGGGCGATTTCTACGAGATGTTCCACGACGACGCGAAGCTGGCGCACCGCGTGCTGGGCGTCACGCTCACGCAGCGGACGCAGGGCGTGCCCATGGCCGGCGTGCCCCACCACGCGGTGGAGAGCTACCTGCGACGCATGATCCAGTCGGGCTATCGCGTGGCGGTGTGCGAGCAGATGGAGGACCCGGCGCAGGCCAAGGGCATCGTCAAGCGCGAGGTGACACGCGTGGTGACGCCCGGAACCATCACCGACGCGGCGCTGCTGGAGGAGGCGAGGGAGAATCCACTGCTGGCGCTGTCGTGGGAGGCAGAGAGTGTTCAGGCGGCCCAGCGGCCCGGTGGCCAAGTGCAAGGCAGGAATCCGGGGAGCGAAGCGCCCTTGGCCACGCGACTGCTCGGCCACTCGGCCACGATTGCCCTGCTCGCCTGGGCGGAGCTTTCCACCGGGGCGTTCCGGGTGATGCGGGTGTCGAGCGAGGACTTGAGTGACGAGCTGGCACGGATCGGCCCGCGTGAGCTGCTGTGCGACGAGGAGCAGGCGGAGCGCGTCGCGCCGCTGGCGGAGCGTTTGCACTGCGCGTTGACCAAACGGCCGGGCTGGCAGTTCCGACAGGGCGAAGCGGTTCAGACGCTGCGCGGGCAGTTCGGTGTGTCACACCTGGAGGGGTTCGGGTTCAACGACGAGGACCCGCTGCTTTCGCCGGCGGGTGCGGTGGTGGCGTACCTGCTCGAGACGCAGAAGCTCGCGTCATCGGGCGACGCAGGCGCAAAGAGCCTGGCGCACCTGCGACCGCCGCGCCTCGTGCGGAGGGAGCAACACCTCGTCATCGACGAGACCTCGCTGCGGAGCCTGGAGGTGGAGCGCACCACGCGCAGCGGGAGGAGCGAGGGGACGCTGCTGGGCGTGTTCAGCGCCGCCCCTTCCGGGTCGCGGACGGCGATGGGCAAACGCCTGCTGCGGCAGTGGCTCTGTTACCCGTTGCGCGACAGGACCGCGATTCAAGGGCGGCAGCGCGTGGTGGGCGCCCTGATGGAAGATCCTCGCCTGCTCGAAGACCTGCGCAAGACCTTCGACGAGGTGCAGGACGTGCAGCGGATCGGGGCACGGGTGGCGGTGGGACGCGCCACGCCGCGCGACGTGGTGGCGCTGGGCACGAGCACGCGGCAGATTCAAGCATTGGTCACGCTGCTGGCGCAACGACCGGCGGTGGCGGCGTACCACGAACGGCTCGCGCGGGTCGCGGTCGAGTTGGGATCGTTGGCCCAGCGCATCGCCGACTCGTGCGTCGAGAGTCCGCCCGGGCACCTGCGCGAGGGCGGCTTGTTCAAGGACGGGTGCGACGCGCCGCTGGACGAGTTCCGCGGGCTGCAGCGCGACAGTCACGATTGGCTGGCGCAATACCAGAGGACACTCATCGAGGAGACCGGGATCGCCTCGCTGAAGGTGGGCTTCAACAAGGTCTTTGGTTACTACATCGAACTCACCGCGGCGCAGCGGAACAAGGTCGCGGATCGGGACGAGGTCTTCCGGGGGTGGGTGCGCAAGCAGACGCTGAAGAACTGCGAACGGTTCATCACCCCGGAATTGAAGGAGTTTGAGGGCAAAGTGCTCACGGCTCAAAGCAGGGCGATCGCGCGGGAGCAGGAGTTGTTCGCGGAACTGTGCCTGGAGGTGCAGAAGAATCTCGCGGGCCTGGACGAGTTCGCCACGAGCGTAGCGGAGCTGGACGTGCTGGGGTGCTTTGCGCATCGGGCGGGCCGGTTTCGATACGTGAAGCCGGAGCTGGTGGAGGAGCCGGTGTTGCGGGTGGAATCGGGGCGACATCCGGTGCTGGACGAACTGCTGGGGGAGCGGCTTGTGCCCAACGATCTGGGGCTGGGCGGGGAAAGTGGCCAAGCGGCGGGAGAAGGTGGCCACTCGGCCACTTCCCTGGCCCTGATCACTGGGCCGAACATGGCGGGCAAGAGCACCTACATCCGGCAGGCGGCGTTGCTGACGCTGCTGGCGCACACGGGGTCGTTCGTGCCCGCCACGCGTGCGGTGGTGGGGCTGTGCGACCGCATCTTCACGCGCATCGGCGCTTCGGACGAGCTGCACAGCGGACGCTCGACGTTCATGGTCGAGATGACCGAGACCGCCAATCTCTGCCACCACGCGACCCCCGAGAGTTTGGTGATCCTGGACGAGATCGGCCGGGGCACGAGCACGCTCGACGGGCTGGCGCTGGCCTGGGCGATCACGGAGCACCTGGCAGCCAAGGGCTGTCGCACGCTCTTCGCCACGCACTACCACGAACTCACGGAATTGGCCGAGCAACTCCCGGGGGTGATGAATCTGAACGTGACCGTGCGCGAGTGGAAGGACCAGGTGGTGTTCCTGCACCGCATCGCCCCCGGGAGAGCGGACAAGAGTTACGGCATCCACGTGGCGAAGATCGCCGGGCTGCCCCCGGAAGTGGTGCAGCGGGCGCAGGCGGTGCTGGCGGAGCTGGAGGGCAATCACGCGGCCCGCGCCGGCGGCAGGGCGCGCAAGCCTTCGCCGCAGCTCTCGCTCTTCACGGAGTACGTCGAGCACCCGGCGCTGGCGGAGCTGCGCCAAGCGGACTTGAACGCGCTGAGCCCGATGCAGGCGTTCGACCTGCTGCGAAAGCTGCGCGATCAGGTGGAGAAGCGATGAATACATCGGCGGATTCGTATTGATCCATCGCTCCGCTGAAGGTACTCTTGCACCCGTCACATCCACGAGCAGGGAGCACGCATGGGCAGCGGATCAGGGTCGATGGAACGCTGGGGCACGCGTATCGGGGTGATCCTGGCGGTGACCGGCAGCGCGGTGGGGCTGGGCAATTTCCTGCGATTCCCGGGGCTGGCGGCGAAGTACGAGGGCGGGGCGTTCATGATCCCCTACTTCATCGCGCTGCTGGTGCTAGGCATCCCGCTGGCCTGGGCGGAGTGGGCCATGGGACGCTACGGCGGCTGCTGCGGGTTCAACTCCGCCCCGGGAATCTATCGCAGCATCTGGCGCACCAAGGCGTCGCCCTACTTCGGCGTGCTGGCGATGATCGTCCCGGTCATCATTTATATGTACTACGTCCTGATCGAGTCCTGGTGCCTGGGCTACGCCTGGGAGATGGCCAGCGGCGGGCTGGAACTGGGTACGGAAAGCGCCGCCTACGGGAAGTTCTTCGGCTCCTCCGTCGGCGCGGAGGAGGACGGGTCGCTCTTCAAGGGCGGCTTCAACACCAGCTTGGTCTGCCTGCTCGTCTGTTTCGTCGTCAACTTCGTGCTCATCTACCGCGGGCTGAGCAAGGGCATCGAATGGTTCTGCAAATGGGCGATGCCGGCGCTGGTGGTCTGTGCGTTGATCGTGCTGGTGCGTGTGCTCACGCTGGGCACGCCCGACCCCGCGAAGCCCGACCTCAATGTGATAAACGGCCTGGGCTACATGTGGAACCTGCGGACGGACAGCAAGACGCTCGGGCAAGCGCTGGCGGACGGGAAACTCTGGCTCGAAGCCTCGGGGCAGATCTTCTTCTCGCTCTCGGTGGGCTTTGGCATCATCGTCAACTACGCCAGCTACCTGCGCAAGGACGACGACATCGCGCTCTCGGGCCTGACCAGTTGCGCGGGCAACGAGTTCTGCGAGGTGGCGCTGGGGGGCATGATCACCATTCCCGCAGCGTTCATCTTCCTCGGAGCAGCGGGCGTGGCCGGATCGTCCTTCGACCTGGGCTTCAAGACGCTGCCGATGGTCTTTCAGTTCATGCCTCTGGGACGTTTCGTGGGCACGGTGTTCTTCATCCTGCTCTTCCTGGCGGCACTGACCAGTTCGCTCTCGATGCTTCAGCCCGCCATCGCCCTGCTGGAAGAGGGCCTGGGCTTGGGACGCAAAGCTTCGGTGGCGCTGCTGGGCTTCGTGACGATCATCGGCTCAGGCTTCGTCGCGTACTTCTCCAAAGACACCGTGGCCTTGGACGCCTTTGACTTCTGGGCGGGCACCTTCTGCCTCTACCTGCTGGCGACGTTCCAGGTGCTGCTCTTCGGTTGGGCGATGGGCGTGGAGAAGGGCATGGCGGAGATCAACCGCGGGGCGTCCCTGCGCGTGCCCGTGCTGGTGGGCTGGATCATCAAGTACATCTGCCCGGTCTATCTGCTGCTGGTGCTGGGAGTGTTTCTATATCAAAACGCCGGGGCACAGCTGAAGAAGATCGCGGACAACCCCGTGGTGGCCATGTCGGTGGGGTTCATCATCGTGGTGGCGATTCTCTTTGCGCTCTTCATCGCCCAGTCGGTCCGCCGGTGGACGCGGCAGGAAGCCCAACAAGCCGTGGAGGAGTCGCCATGAACGCCAGCGGCTGGATCGCCATGACGCTCTCGGTGGGGTTCGTCACCGTGCTCTTTGGCTGGTGCATCTGGAAGGTGCTCGCCACGCCCGGCGAGACGGACAAGCTCCACTCCCAGGCCGACATCGAACCGCCGGTCCGCCAGGAGTGACACGCTTTGCCCACGTCGAGCGGGCGCGCCGGTCGTCGGGCCCGGTGACTGGTCGACCGCGTTACACCACTTCGGTGAGCAGCCAGAGCGCCGCGGCACAGAGGATCATAAAGGCCACGATCTGCACGCTCAGGACCAGGGCGGCGCGGGGCAGCTGGCGCAGGTCATCGACCTTGATGGTCTTGTAGACGACCGCCACCGCCACCGCCATCGGGGGCAGCAGGCCGAACCAGTAGGCGTCCAGCGGGAGCGGGTCGAGAAAGGGACGATAGGCCAGGAGCAGGAGGGTGTGGGGCCAGTTCATGGTGCGGGGGCAGGCTCGTCGCGGTCGTCGTTGGTGCGTCGTCGGCGTGGGTCGCGGTGCAGCACGTCGATGATGGTCAGCAGGTTGAGCAGACCCGCCAGGGCGGTGTAGAGGATGCCCTGCTCCTGGACGCGGCCGATGCTCGGCTCGTAAGCGTGAGGCCTGCCGGGCTGCGGCGGAGCGGGCGCAGCGGCCTTGAGCACGCCCTGATGGTAGAGGTCCACCGCCACCGAGGGCGCCAGGAGCATCTGGCCCAGGAACCAGGGTCGGTTCTGGATGCGATCGATCACGCTCACGCCGCCCATCAGGAGCCCCGCGGTCCAGATGATCAGGATGCTGGCGCAGAGGATGGACCCGCGGCGGCGTTCGCCGATCAGGTAGTGCCCCAGCCCGGGCACGACCCAGTTGGCCAGCGCCGCCGTCGGGTGCCAGCGGGGCGATTCACTGCCGGAACTATCGCGGGTGGTGGGCAAGAATGGTCCGGAGTCGGAGGCGTGGGGGGGCTGGAGCCGACGAGGATTATTTCCGATTGACAAACCTTGATCCTCCGATAGTGTATCGTCCTGCCCCGGCCAGACCAACGCGGCGGGGCATCAGGGAATCGAAGAACCTACGTTGGAGGACCCGCCATGACGCTGCTCTGTCTCGCGCCCGAGGCCTGGATGAACGACCCCCAGACGCCCACCCTGCCCCCGCAGGAGCTGGAACTGCTGGCATTGGCCAAGGACGATCCTTCGCCCGAGGACGAACTGGAGGAGGACGACTTTTTTGACGATGAAGACAAAGAGGGCGAGGACGAGGACGAGGAAGAGGACGACCTCGACGAGGACGACGAGGACGACTTCTTCGAGGACGACGAGGACGACGACGACTTCTTCGAGGACGACGACGAAGCAGCCTCCGACGACGAGGGCGAGGACGACGAGGACGAGGACGAAGACGAGGAAGAAGGGCCCTGAGGCGGCGCTCCCCGTCGCGTCGCGGCCGCAGGGGAGCGAACCATGAGCGAAGATTGGCCCTTCGAGGAACGCCGCAAGACGCCCGACCGCCGCGACACGGTGGTGGACCGCCGGACCGACGCCGCGGGCACGGGCCTGGAGCGGCGCCGCGGCCCCGGACGCCGACGCACCGACTTCATGAAGGCCGCCGAGGAGGGCCAGATGTCCCGCGAACAGTTCCTGTTCGTGATGGCCATCGACGCCTACAAACGCGTCAACCAGAAGCCCTACCCCAGTTGGACCGAGGTGCTCGAGGTCATCCGCAAGCTCGGCTACCGCAAGACCTGCGCCTCGCAGCTCCAGCTCGCCAGCGTCGAGGACTGGACCGAAGCCCCCGACACCGCCCCCTTCACCGCCGCCCCCAAGCCGGGCCTGTAACCCTCCCCGCTGCGCCAAGCCGGGGATGTAATCATCCACGGGTGCTTTCTCTTAGTTTTCCTTCCTTACCCGCTCGATCACCAGAAGCGACGCCGCCGCGAAACTCGTGGCGATGATCGGGTCGTCCTCGCGCCCGTCCGTAAAGCGATTGCTCCACGACCCGTCCTCGCGCTGGCGTGACAGCAACTCGCGCTGGATCGCCTCGTCCCAGTTCGGCGGGCAGAGCTCCCGGGGCAGGTGCATGAAGGCGTGCGAGGCGGACCAGACCCAGTAGAAGTAGTACCCGTCGCGCAGCACCTCACGGTCCGGCGCGAAGTCCCCCGGGTTGCGCGTCGCGTCAAAGTTCCTCACCAGCCACGCCCGCGCCGCCTCCACCCGCGCGTCGTTGAGCGGCAGCCCGCAACGCAAAAGCGCCCGCAGCCCGTCGGCGGTCATGCTCCCGTACGAGGTGAAATCCCCCGCCTTGTTCCGCCCCGGCTCGCTGGGCGAAAAGAAGAACCCGCCGTCGCCCGGCTCAGGAAAGTTCTGGCACCGCTCCACGAACCGTACCGCCGCCCGGATCGCCGGGTCGCTCGGCTCCACCCGCGACATCCGCAGCGCTCCGACCGCGAAAAGCGTCGCCGACAGATTCGCCTCAAAGCCCCCGGAAGCCTCGTCGTCGTCGGGTCGAACGGGTGTGCGTGGGAAATAGCTCCAGCCGCCGAATTGCGCATCCTCGCGTCGCCAGCCGTTCGCCTGGGTCAACTGTCGCGCCCGCACCAACCGCAGCAACGCCGCCTGTGGCTTAGCGTACTCCGCGGGCACGCCCTCTTGCGCCAGCACCCACGCCGCCAGCGGCAGACTGTACGCCGGGTCCGCAGGGATCACGCGAAGATCTCCCTCCTCGTCCACCCACGACGCCAGATACTTTCGCCCTTGAGCCAGCGATCGCTTCGCCTCATCACCCGGGGCGAACGACAGCGTGGCGCAGACCAGAGGCGAGAGCGTAGGCCCGTCGGCGAAAAGCCCGTACATCTTGGACCGCCACGCCCCGTCCTGGTCCTGCTGTGAAACCAAAATCGCGGCAGCTTTGGCGACGTCCGCGCGCAGGTCCTGTCCCCCGCAAGGCATGGTGAGCAACAGGACCAGCGTGATGCGAAGGAACACGGGCGTGTTCTACCGCTTGCCGAACTGTCCCGCCACCGGGACCGGGGCGCGGTCGACGGTGAGCACGAGCAGCGCGGTGGCGGTGCAGAAGGTTCGACCGGTGATGCAGTGGTGCCCGGTCCACGAGCCGTCCTGATTCTGCACGCGGTTGAGGTTCTGCGTGATGGATTGGTCCCACTTCTGCCAGTCCTGTCCGCCCTTGACCACGAGGCTTTCGCCGATGTTCATGTAGCTGAGGAACTCTTCGCCGCCGTTGGACCCGAAGCCCGAGACGAACTGGGCGTCGTCGAGCTTCTGGACCACCGCCTGCTGCGCCGCCTGCAACTGTTCCGCGTTGTCCGCGATGCGGTCGAGGTCCTTGCCCGCCTCTTCGAGCTGCTTCGATGCTGGCGCCTGGGGTGTCGTGTTCGCCACGATCGCGCTCAGCTCGCGCACCGCTTTTTCAGCCTCGCCCGGCGCCGCCGGCCGCGACAATACTTCCTTTGCCCTTCGCGCCGACTCGGCCAGTTTCTTTCCCGCCTCGTCGTCGCCCGCGTTCTTCTCCAGGTCCGCCGCGAGCTTCGAGACTTCCTCCTGAATCTCCGCCTGACGCAGGCGATTGGTGTTGTCGCTGTCGCGCATGCCGCCCACGCTCGACGCCGCCGCGTAGAGCTTCACGCCCGCCGAACCCTCCTCCTTGAACTCGCGGGATTTCCCGTCGAAGTTGCCCTGCGCCGCCTTCTCGGTGCGAGAGAGCACCGCCGCGTCCACCGCAGCCCCCGACTGTGCCGCGCGGTTGATGCCCTTGGCCGCCATCGCGCCCGAGAGCGTCGTGGCCCAGCCCTGGCCTTCCCATGTTCCGTCGGCGCGCTGGTTCTTCTGAATCTTCACCAGCACCTTGTCCAGCGCCTGCACCACGCGCTGCTTCGAGGCGTCGTCGGGCATCTGGTCCTTCACCTCCGCCAGCAGCATCGAGGCGAGGAAGGTGTCGATGTAGGTGCCGATCTTGCTCTGCACGCGGGTGCCGCGCACGTCGGTGATCCACATCGAGATCGGGTCCGAGGCCTCGATCTTGCCGCAGACGAACTCGACCGCTTTGCGCACCGGCACCGCGTGGTCGCCCTGCGTGGGCGTGGAGCCTGCTCGGATCAGCGCCAGCGTCGCCACGCAGGTGTCCGCCACGTTGGGCAGATCGCGGACGTTGTCCATGCCGCGGCCCATCTGCTGCGATTCCTCGCCCTGGCCCCAGCCGCCCGTTTCGTGCTGGTGCTGCACCAGCCAATTCAGCCCGTTCTTCACGTTCTGGCTCAGCGGCTTGGGCGTCACCGCGGGCATCCAATTCGGACTCGTCGCTTCCGGCTCCTTCGCAAGACACAGCGAAGTAAGCGTTAATCCCGCCAGCAGCGTCGTCAGTCGTTTCATGTTCGTGCTCCTGAAAGAGTGTGGTGCCTCGGAAGCTCGACGCACGAGGGGTTCACGCGGTTCCAGAACCTGCGGCAATGCTTCCGGGGGTAGAATCAACCCTGATGAGTTGCGTGGACGAAAAAGCCGCGACGCCCAGCTATGACGAGGCGCTGCAGCGCATCCTCAGTCTCACGCCCACGCTCGGGACCGAGCGGGCGCCACTGGATTCTGCTCTTGGCCGGGTGTTGCGGCAGGAAGTGCTGGCCGACCGCGATCAGCCGCCGTTCGATCGTTCCGCGATGGACGGGTTCGCCCTGCGCAGCAACGAGGTCGCTCCCGGAGCGAGCTGGCGGATCGACGGGGAGGTTCCCGCCGGCGACGTGACGGGCGATTTCGCGCGGCCGTTAAGTCCCGTGACCGCTCGTCGAATCGCCACCGGTGCGCCCCTGCCGCCCAACGCCGACGCGGTGGTTCCCGTGGAGCGGGCGCTGCTCGAGGGTGACTCGCTGCGTCTGCTCGTCGATCGCTTCGGCGCTCGCACGAACGTCCACGCCCAGGGCAGCGACGCGAAACGGGGACAGACTCTGCTCGCCCCGGGCGTGCGACTGACGCCGCAGCACCTGGGCATCGCCGCCGCGGTGGGCGCCGTGGAATTGCAGGTCGCGCAGCGGCCGCGCGTCACGCTGCTGACCACCGGCGACGAGGTGCTGCCTCCGGAGCGGGTCCCGGGTCCGCAGCAGATTCGCAACTCGAACAGCGGCATGGCGCGGGCGCTGCTCGCGTCGCTGGGCCTGACTCTGCTGCACCACCAGCATGTGCCCGACGAGCTGGAGCCGACCGTCGCCGCGGCGCGCGAGGCGCTGTCGCACTCGCACCTGGTGCTGTCGGTGGGCGGCGTGAGCGTGGGGCAGCGCGACTGCCTGCCTCTGGCGTGGGCGAGGCTGGGCCTGCGCACGGTGGTGCATGGCGTGAACATTCAGCCGGGCAAACCACTGCTCCTGGCGTGCGACGCTCCGGAGGTCCAGAAGCCCGACAAACTCGTCGTCGGCTTACCCGGCAACCCCGTGAGCGTCTGGGCCTGCTTCCATCTTTTCGTTTGGCCCATCCTCCGGCGGATGCTCGGACAGCACGCGGAGCTTCCCTGGCGCCAGGTCACGCTGGCGGAGCAGACCAGGACGCAGAGCAAGCGCGAGCTCTTCCGCGGCGCGAGGATGCTGCCCTCGGGCAGCGCCCGCGTGATCGGCTGGCAAGGCTCGGGCGATCTGGTCCACACCGCGCAGGCCGACACGCTGCTGCGTCTGCCGCGGCAGGACGACCCTGTGCCCGCCGGGACGTCGGTGCGGGCGCTGCGCGCTCTGGGATGCGAGTAGGAATACTTCGATGCGCATCACCGTGCTCTTCTTCGCGTCGCTGGCGCAGCGCGTGGGCCACCGCCGCCTCGAACTGGACCTGCCCCACGCCGCCTCCATCGACCAGGCGCTGAGCGCATTATGCGGACGTTTCCCCGCCCTGCAGGAACGCCAGGACCAGCTCGCCCACGCGGTGAACCTCGAGTACGTGCCCAGGGACACGCGGCTGCACGAGGGCGACGAACTGGCGCTGATCCCCCCGGTCTCGGGCGGGTAAGCCCCGTGTCGTCCGTGGCGGTGTGCGGCCTGTGACACTTTTTCAGCTTGTGATGATTAACCTACGCCCCGCGCGGGTCGATGTATCTCCTGTCGGGACCTGTGCGAACAGGACCGATAGGAGCTTTAGGAGAAAGGCCCAACATCATGCCGCGCCAGAAAGACATACTCACCACCGGTGAAGTGGCGAAAATCTGCAACGTCGCACCCCGAACCGTCAGCAAATGGTTCGACTCCGGTCAGCTCCGCGGCTACCGCATCCCAGGCTCCAAGGACCGACGCATCCCCATGAACTCGCTCATCCGTTTCATGAAGGCGCACAATATCCCCCTCGACGGGCTCCAGACCGGGCGCACCCGCGTGCTCATCGTCGACGACGAGAGCGAGATCGTCGAGGTGCTCGAGAAGGTCCTCACCGAGCAGGCCAACTACGAAGTCAAGACCGCCCACAGCGGCTTCGGCGCCGGCGTGGAGTGCGAGAAGTTCAAGCCCCACGTCCTCCTGCTCGACATGCACCTGGGCGACGTCAACGGACAGGACGTGCTCAAGCTCGTCCGCGAGGCCACCGACCTGCAACTGACCAAGGTCATCGCCATGAGCGGCAAGCTCACCGACGGTCAGGCGCAGCAACTGCTGCAGACCGGGTTCGACGGCTACCTCAAGAAGCCCTTCCACGTGCGGCAGGTCATCGAGTCCATCGAAGACGCCACCGCGATGGTCTACTGATCCAAGCCATCCCACGCCCGACGCCGCGATTCCGGCCTCTGGCTACACTAACTGCGCAGCGCACCGCCGCCGACGCCACATCGTCGGCGGCGTTGACTGACGCCCCGCCGGAGGCGCGCTGGACCAGGACATGATCCTCGACCGACTCGAACAACGCGGACGCTACGCCGCCCTGCTCCCGGGCGTGGCGGAGGCGATGCGCTTCCTGGCGGACCACGACCCGCTCACGCTCGAGATCGGACGCCACGACCTGCAGGGCGACCGCCTTTACGCCCTCGTGCAGCGCTACGTCGGCAAGACCGACGATCAGGTCGTCTGGGAGTCGCACCGGAGATACATCGACGTGCAGTACGTCGCCCGGGGCTGCGAGCGCATGGGCTGGTGTCCGCTCGCGCCCGAGTTGACCCTGACGCAGCCCTACGACGCTCAGAAGGATGTGATCTTCTATCACACCACCGGGCGATTCTTCGAGGTTGCCGCCGGCGACTTCGCTGTCTTCTTCCCCAGCGACGTCCACGCCCCGGGCCTGCGCGCCGCCGACGCGACAGAGATACTCAAGGTCGTGGTCAAAGTCGCGCTGGGGTGAGAGTGGACGGATCCGCAGATTGCGCAGACCAGGATAAACTCATGGATCGGATACGTGTTTCGATCCTGTCATCCTGTCAACTCTTCTGGTTTGGAATCCGTGTCATCTGCGTCATCTGCGGAAGGGTATGAAAAAAACCCGCCGGCGACTCGCAAGCCGCCGGCGGGAGTTTTGGCAGGGACCCGCCATCGCGGGCAGTCCCGTCGGACTGTGCGCTAACGGCGCAGCCCCTTAGTACAGTCGTTCGACACTGGACCACCTCCTTTCAAAGGGTGTTGCTTCCAGCCGTCGCCCCCTCGGTCACGTCGGGGGCCGCTGGAGTTTCTTCGCCCCACAACGTCTTGCGGGGCACACCGCGCCTGAACCGAGGTACGGATTCAGGCTCGACCGCGACGCTGCTCGCCGGCCTTGATGGGGTTTTCCCACCGCGGCCGCGGATGACGCAGCGGCAGCAGTATTATCCTCAGCACCCAGGGGGAGTCAATGCTTTTTTTGAGTTTTCAGCGAGTCGTTTCTGACCGGATGATCGGAGAAATAGGGATCAACCGGATTCATCCCACTCATCCAGTTCAATCCGGTCATTGGGTCGAAAGCGATCCCGCGGGGATCGATAATTCAGTTAGGCCGCCCGCCGGGGCCGATGTATCTCGAATATGGCGACCTTGTCCGAGGCGTTCGATCTGGCGTTGCAGCGTTTCCGCGCCGGCGATCAGTCCGCGGCCCAGGCGCTCTGCGAACGCATCCTCGCTGCGGCGCCGGACCAGCCGCAGACGCTCCACCTGCTGGCGAACCTGTCCCATGCGCGCAAGCGATTCGACGAGGCGCTGAACCTGGTGGACCGCGCGCTGACGCGGCTCCCGGGGGACGCGACGTTCCACATGACGCGCGGGATCGTGCTCAAGGCGATGGGAAGGCCCAGCGACGCCGCGACCGCGTACCGTCGTGCCCTGCAACTGGACCCCTCACTTCCGGGGGCGAGGCTGAACCTGGGAAACTTGCTGTGCGAATTGGACGAACTGCCCGCGGCGGCGGAGCAGTACCGAGCCGCTCTGCCCGACGAACGCGCCAAGGCGAGTCTGACGAACACGCTCATGACGCTCGCACAACGCGCCGAACAACTCGGTCAAACGGAGACAGCGACGGCGTTCCTGCGCGACGCGATTCAGGCCGATCCACGCTGCGCCCCAGCGTGCGTGAACCTTGGCAACCTCCTGATGAACGCGGGCAGGCCCAGCGAGGCGCGCGCCTGCTATGAACGCGCCCTGGAGATCGACCCCGATCAGCCCGAGGCGCTGCACAACCTGCCCAACGCGCTGGTGGAGTTGGACGAACGCGAGCGCGCGGTGCGGCACCTGCGCGCGTTGCTGGCGCGGCAGCCCGACGCCCACACGCACTCGAACCTGATCTTTCATCTGGACCTGGACCCCCTGGCCACGCCCCAGTCGCAACTGCGCGAGCGACTGACGTGGGATCGGCTCTACGGCGGGGCGGGCGTCGAGCGACCCGCGTTGCGGTCGTCGGGCGCGCCGCTGCGCGTGGGCTATGTCTCGGCGGACTTCCGAAGGCACTCGGCGGCGGCGGTCTTCACGCCCGTGATCCTGCATCACGATCCCCGCAAGGTGAGGACGTTCTGCTACAGCGACGTGGTGCGTGAGGACGACCTGACGCGGCGTCTGCGCGGGCACGTGGGCGAAGCGAACTGGCGACGCACTGCGGGGCTGAGCGACGCCCAGGTCGCCGCCATGGTGCGCCGCGACGGGATCGACCTGCTCGTGGACCTGTCGGGGCACTCCGCGGGCAATCGGCTCACCCTGCTGGCGCAACGGCCCGCACCGGTGCAGGCCACCGGCTGGGGGCACGCCGTGGGCACCGGACTGTCCGCCATCGACTACCTGCTCACCGACCGCGTGCTGGCGCCGCCCTCGGAGCAGCGCTTCTGCGTGGAGCGGTTCGTTTACCTGCCCAACGCCCTGTGCTTCGCGGTGCCCCTGGGCGTGGCGGAAGTCGGCCAGGCGCCGGTCCACACCAACGGGTTCGTCACCTTCGGGTGCTTCAACCGCCTGGCGAAAGTCACCACGCCGGTCCTCCAGACGTGGGCGACGCTGCTGCACGAGGTGCCGCGGTCGCGATTGTTGATCAAGGCGGTGAGCCTGAACGACCCGCACAATCGGTTGCGGATCCAGGAGTTTTTTGCGGATCGCGGCGTGGACGCCGGTCGGATCCTGCTCGAGGGCGGCGGGGCACATGCGGAGCACCTGCGGGCGCACCTGCGTGTGGACATCGCGCTGGATCCGTTCCCGCAGAACGGCGGGGTGTCGAGCCTGGAGGCGATGTGGATGGGCCTGCCGGTGGTGACGCTGCGCGGCCGGTCGATCCCGGGGCGGATCGGGGCTTCACTGCTCACGGCGCTGAAGCTCGAGGAGCTCATCGCCGCGGACGAGGCGGCGTACGTGGGCATCGCCGCGGCGCTGGCGCGGGACACGGAGCGATTGTCGGGTCTGCGCGGCGTGCTGCGGGGCGCGCTGCTGGCCTCGCCGCTGTGCGATCACGCTCGCTACACTGCGGCGGTGGAGGAGGCGTACCTCCAGATGATCCGGCAGTCCCCCTCGATGGCGGCGTGATGGTCGAGCACTCCGACAAGCCGATCTCTCCCGACCCCGTGGCGCTGGTGGCGCTGGACGTGGACGGGACGCTGCTGCGCAGCGACGGCACGGTGGACGCCCGCGACGCGGCGGCGATCCGCGGCGCCCAGGCGATGGGCGTGAAAGTGGTGCTGGCCACGGCGCGTCCGCCGCGAGGCTGCGTGAGGCTGATCGAGCAGCTGGAACTGCCCGGCCCGCACATCCACCACAACGGCGCCCTGGTCTACGACGCCCGGACCGCGCACGTCGTGCACCACGAGCAGATCAGCGGCACGGTGGCGCGCGAGGTGATGGCGCTGGCGCGGAGCGTGGACCCGTCGCTGGGCGTGGGCGTGGAACTGCTCGACGAGTTCCACGCGGACACCTCCGACGAAGCGCTCAAGCGTGAGCCCTCGTTGGCGTTGTCGGGCCAGGTCCCCGGCGGGCTGGGCGAAGCGCTCAAGGGCCGCGTCACCAAGGTGGTGCTGGTGGGCCACGCCCCGAGCCTGTCGGACATCCAGCTTCGCCTGCAGCGCGTGGGCGCGGGCAAAATCGCGGTGGGGTTCACGCACATGAGGCTGCTCTCGGTGGTGCACGCCAACGCGGGCAAGGCCGCGGCGCTCAAGCGTGTGGCGGAGTTCCACGGCCTGAGCCTGTCGCGGGTCATGGCGGTGGGCGATGCCCCGAACGACCTGGACATGATGCGCGCCGCGGGCCTGGCGGTGGCGGTCGAGAACGCCTGGGAGCAAGTCCTCCGCGCCGCCCACTTCACCGTGGCGAGCAACGACGCCGGCGGCGTGGCGCAGGCGATCGAGCGGTTTGTGCTGGCGAGGTGAGGAGGGGCCTGAGGCTTGAGATTCGAGCCTCAAACCCCAAGCCTCAAGCCCTCAGAGCGCTGATAAACTGCCCGGATGCGGCGGCTGTTCGACGCGGTGATGTTCGATCTGGACGGGACGCTGCTCGACACGCTGGCGGACATCGCGGCGGCGGGCAATCACGTGCTCACGCAGTTGGGGCGGTCGCCCTTGCGTGTGGACAAGTATCGCTTCCTCGCCGGGCAGGGCGCGCCGTGGCTGATCCAGAACGCCCTGGGCGTGGAACGCGAGCACCTCTGGGATCGCGCGCTGGCGCTCTTCAAGAGCTACCAGCTGGAGCACGGCCTGGATCAGACGCGCCCCTACCCGGGGGTCGAGGAACTGCTTGATGAGCTCAGCGGCGGGGGAGTGCGTATGGCGGTGCTGAGCAACAAGCCCGACGCGGCGGCGCAACTGGCGGTGTCGCGGTGTTTGTCGAGGTGGCGCTTCGACGTGGTGCTCGGGCATCGGGACGGGGCTGCGGCCAAACCGGACCCCGGCGGAGCGCTGCGCATCGCGGAGGAACTGTCGATCGAGCCGCGGCGCTGGCTCTACCTGGGCGACACGCGCGTGGACATGCAGACGGCCACGGCGGCGGGGATGTACGCGGTGGGGGCGCTGTGGGGCTTTCGAGACGAGACGGAGCTGCGCGAGTCCGGCGCGCGGGCGTTGCTGAAGCATCCGTGCGAGCTGCCGCCGCTGCTGGGGCCCCGGGAATGATGCGTCGCCCGGCTGCGATCGCGTCGATCGTCCTGGCGTGCGTGGCGGCTTACAGCAACAGCTTCGCGGCGCCGATGATCTTCGACGACCTGACGTCGATCCGCGACAACCCGGGCCTCCGATCGCTCTGGCCCCTCTCCACGCCGCTGATCCCGCCCCCGGGCACCACGCTCCAGGGCAGGCCCATCGCCAGCCTGAGCTTCGCGCTCGATCACGCGGCGCACGGCCAGGCGCTGTGGGGCTATCACCTGGTCAACCTGCTCGTGCACCTGGCGGCGGCGCTGACGTTGTTCGGGGTGATCCGTCGCACGCTGGAGCTGCCGGGCGCGGGCGTAAGGCTGCGACACGGCTCGCTGGGCGTGGCCTGGGGTGCCTCGCTGCTCTGGGCGGCCCATCCGCTGAACACCGAGGCGGTGACCTACATCGTGCAGCGCACCGAGTCGCTGGCGTCGCTGTTCTATCTGCTGGCGATGTACGGGTCGGTGCGGGCGCTGCGCTCACCGCGACCGGTGTTGTGGGGCGCGTTGGCCTGCGGCGCCTGTTCGCTGGCGATGAGCACCAAAGAGATCGCGGTGTCGCTGCCCATCGCGGTGGTCTGGTTCGATCGCGTGTTCGTGTACCACGACTGGCGCAGACAGTGGCGCAGGCGGCGCTGGCTCTACGTCGGCTTGGCGTGGGGGTGGATCGTGCTGGCCACGCTGCTCGTCAGCTCCGGCGACCGACAAGGCTCAGCCGGTTTCAGCGCGGGCATGTCCTGGGTGGACTACGCCCTGACGCAGTGCGTGGCGATCCCGCACTACCTGAGGCTGGTGCTCTGGCCCTGGCCGCTGGTTTTCGACTACGGGCTGAACACGATCGACGACCACGCCACGTTGGTCTGGGGCATCGTGATGACGGCGTTGCTGGCGCTGCTCACGCTGCTGACGATGGTGCGATGGCCGGGCGCGGGGTTCGTCGCGGGGGTCTGTTGGATGCTGCTGGCGCCCAGTTCGAGTGTGGTGCCGGTGGCCACGCAGGTCATGGCCGAGCGCCGCATGTACCTCGCCGGCGCGGGCGTGGTGCTGCTGATCGTGGCGTGGGTCTGGACCAAGCGCGGTCGTGGCGGAACCGCGGTGGTGCTGAGCGTCTTGCTGCTGGCGACGATGCTTTGCGTCCTGACCTGGCAACGCAACCTCGACTACCGAGACCCGCGGCGCTTGTGGGAGGGGACGTTGCTGCACTACCCACGGAACGCCCGCGCGAGCAACAACTTGGGCATGATTCATTGGGAGGAGCAAGCCTACGACCGAGCCCTACTGTTCTTTGATCGAGCCGTCGGCCACGATCCGGGCTACCCCTACGCGAGGTACAACCGTGGACTGGCCCGGGCGAAACGGGGCGACGAGCCGGCGGCGATCACCGATTTCACCCATTGCCTTCTGCTGGGCTACCGATTCAACGACGCCCTGTCGCAGCGCGGCAAGGCGTTGGCCCGGCTCAAACGCTACGACCTGGCGGTGCGCGACTTCACCGCGCTGCTGCGCCTGGACCCCGATCGCGCCGCGACATGGGAGCAGCGTGGGATCAACCTGCAGCGCCTGGGCCGATGGGAGGAATCGGTCGCCGACTTTACGCGTGCCCTGGAACTGAATCCCGCGCAGCAGTTCGTCTACCAGCTTCGTGCCCAGAGCCAGCTCCGCTTAGGCCGCGTCGATGCAGCCAGGCACGACGTGGAGCAGGCATCGCGTCTGGGCGGGACCGTGGACGCGATTCTGCTCGAGGCCCTGCGGCGCGCCACTCAGGCCTCTTCGCCTTGAACGATCCGCAGCGGCAGGCGGCGTCCGCCCCAGGGGCGCAGCGTGGCGTCGAGGGGATGAAAGACGCCGGCGATACGCGAGCCGCAGAACCCGCAGCGGTCGCCCTTCATCGCGTAGCGACGCAGCTCGAACCCGTGGCGCTCCACGAGCAGCTGGCCGCACTCGGGGCAGTAGGTGGAACTGTGCTTGGGGTCGTGGACGTTGCCGACGTAGACGAACTTCAGGCCTGCCTCCACCGCGATCTGCCGCGCCCGCAGCAGCGTCGGGTGCGGCGTGGCCGGGGTGTGGAGCATCTTGAAATCGGGGTGGAACGCGGTGAAGTGCAGCGGCACCTCGTGGCCCAGATGGTCCAGGACCCATCGGCTCATGTCGCGCAGCTCGTGTTCGTGGTCGTTCTCCCCCGGGATCAGCAGCGTGGTCAGTTCGAGCCAGACGTTCGTGCGCCGCTTAAGAAACACCAGCGTGTCGAGCACGGGCTGGAGTCGTCCCTGGCAGAGCTTGCGATAGAACTTCTCGGTGAAGCCCTTGAGGTCCACGTTGGCGGCGTCCATGTTCTCGAAGAACGCGCTGCGCGCCGCGGCGCTGATGTAGCCCGCGGTCACCGCCACGGTCTTAAGGCCCTGACGCCTCGCTGCCCGAGCGATGTCGATGGCGTACTCCGCCCAGATCACCGGGTCGTTGTAGGTCAGGGCGATGCTCGGGCATCCGGAGCCCTGCGCCAGAGCGACGATCTGCCGGGGCGAGGCGCTTTGACCTAGCATGTCCATCTCCCGGCTCTTGGAGATGCCCCAGTTTTGGCAGAACTTGCACCCGAGGTTGCACCCCGCGGCGCCCAGCGAAAGGATCGGCGTGCCGGGCAGAAAATGGTGCAGCGGCTTCTTCTCCACCGGGTCGACGCAGAAGCCCGAGCTTCGCCCGTAGGTGGTGAGCACCAGTTTCCCGTCCTCGTTGGCGCGGACGAAGCAGAACCCGCGGCCACCCGACGGGATGTGACACTCGCGCGGGCAGAGCGTGCAGACCACCTTGCCCGAGGGTTCGTCGGTGTGCCAACACAGGCTCGCCGGTTGACCGAGCACGCTTGATTGTAGACCTCGTGCGATCGACCTTGGGCCGCCAGTCCGTGGATGGACGCAGGGAGGGCGAATCGTGAGATTTCTGTGAGGACGAAAAACAAGCCAGAACCTGCGAGGATCAGCGCTCTGACCGCCGATGAACGGAGTATGATTTTAGGAATATGGTCTTTGCCCTTGGCATGGAGGCCCGCATGGCGCACGGACGCGACTTGCTAAAGGGGCGGCCTGTACGTGTCACCGCCCCGGACGAACCCGCTGCCAACCCACGAGCGTTCAAGGCTGTGGTCAGCACTGCGGTGCTGGACCAGGGCCGCATCCTGATGATCCAGGAAGGCGCGGACCTCAAGCACGGGCGCTGGAACCTCCCCGGGGGCAAAGTGGATGAAGGCGAAAGCCTGGCGCAAGCCGCCGTCCGCGAGACGTGGGAGGAGACCGGGCTGCGCGTGTCGGTGGACAGTCTCGGGGGGGTCTACACCTACCTGAGCCGATCGGGGCGTCACACGCTGCGATTTCTCTTTTTCGCGCACATGGTCGGCGGGTACCTTCGACCCGACGGCCGCGAGATCCTCGCGGTGCGCTGGTTCGAGATGTCGCACCTGGACGCCACGCCCGACTCGCAACTGGACCGCCCCGCGATCCTGCGGCAGATGCTCCACGACGTGCGCCATCCTCAGCCCCACAACGGTTCACGCTGGCAGCACCTCCTGAGCGGCGCCCTGGTGTAAGCGCGTCAGCGCCTGGCGCGGGTCCGACCACACCCCGCGGGGATTCTCGTACACTTGGGGCATGCTCGACCCGCGCCTGCCCCCGGCTCAGCCGCTCGTCGCCGCCTCCATCCTTTCCGCGGACTTCGGGTTCATGATCGAGGACTGCCGCGACGCCTTGGCCAAGGGCGCGGACCTGCTGCACCTGGACGTGATGGACGGTCACTTCGTGCCCAACCTCACGATGGGTCAGGACATGATCCGTGCGCTGCGGAGGCACCTGCCCGAGGTGTTCCTGGACGTGCACCTGATGGTCGAGCGGCCCGGGGAGTATGTGGACAGCTTCGCTTCCGCGGGCGCCAATCTTTTCTCGTTCCACGTCGAGGTGTGCCGGGCGCTGCGTCCGGGCGGGTGCGAGGCTGGGCAGCTCATCGAACAGATCCACGCGGCGGGCATGCTCGCGGGCATGGTGGTCAACCCGCCCACGCCCACCGCTGCGTTCCTCGAAGCGGTGCAGCCGCACCTGTCGCGGCTGGACCTGTTGCTGGTGATGAGCGTCAACCCCGGTCGCAGCGGGCAACGCTTCATGCCCGAGGTGCTCGACAAAGCCCGCGCGGTCAAGCCCCGATTAAGCGCTCGGACGCGGCTTCAGATCGATGGGGGGATCAACGCTCAGACCGCTCCCGCAGCGGCGGCGGCGGGCGTGGATGTCTTCGTCACCGCCTCGGCGCTCTTCGGAGCCTCGGACCGACAAGGGTTTATCGCGCAGCTTCACGCCCTGTGAGACGCACCTGGGCGCAGAGTTAAGAGAATTACCCATCTTGACATCGCCCGAGCGCGTGCTAGGATTGGTCTCACACGTCGAGGCGGGGCCTTGATCCGGGGCCTTTCCGATTCGCTGTGACGCGTTGTGAAACTCAGTGGGTGGATGACGAGCAGGAACGCTATATGTCCGCAGGTCAGACCTCGCACCGATCCGCTCGATCCAGTTCCTCGTCGATCTGGGACGCGGTCCCGGACAGCAAGACACGAGTGAATTGCCCGCACTGTCGCGCCGCGTTCATGGTGGCGGTGTCGTCGCTGGGTCGAAAGTCGCGCTGCCTGAAATGCGGCGAACGGTTTGTGCTGCGCGAGGACACGGGCTACTGGGCTGGGGCGCTGGACGAGATGATGCGCCAGGACCAGCCCGGGGCGTCACAGGAGTAGTAGGCACTCTTGAGTTCACCGCGCGGCGCTGGGCGTGCGAGGCTGCGCCGGTGCAGGCGCGCTTACGTCGCGAGGTACCCGCCGTCGGCGCAGAGCGCCGCCCCGGTGACGAACGACGCCTGCTCGCCGCAGAGCCAGAGGACCGCGGCGGCGACCTCGTGGGCCTCGCCCATGCGCAGGTGGGGGAAGCTCGCCTGGAGCTTGTCGCGCAGCGTCGGCTCGGCCCGCAGCGAGCGCTGGGTCATCGGCGTGTCCACCAGCGAGGGGCAGACGGCGTTGACCCGCACGCCGCTGGCCGCCGCCTCCAGCGCCGCGGTTCGGGTCAGGCCCAGAAGCCCGTGCTTGCTCGCGACGTACGCGCCCAGCCGCTCCGCCCCCACGTGCGAGAGCACCGAGGCGACGTTCACCACCACGCCCCTCCGCCGCGGGATCATCGCCGCCAGCTCGTGCTTCATGCAGTAGAACGCGCCCGCCAGATTCACCGCCAGCGTGCGGTCGAAGCCTCGTTCCGTGCCCTGGTGCAGCGGCGCGACCTCGCCCTGGATGCCCGCCGCGTTGCAGGCGAAACGGATCGGGCCCAGCTCCCCTTCGGTCCGCTCCACCGCGTGGCGCACCTGCGCTTCGTCGCTCACGTCCACGCGCAGCACGAGCGACCGCGCGATCTGGGCCGCGGTCTCTCGGGCGTCGTTCATCGCCCGGTCCACCACCGCCACCGCGCAGCCGCGGGACGCCAGCGCCAGCGCCACAGCGCGGCCGATGCCCGACCCGGCGCCGGTGACCAGGGCGACAGTGTGCTCAAAGCTCAATTGGATCTCACGGCGGCGTTGGAGGAAACGAGTCGGCCCGCGTCGAGCACGCGTGACTCGTCGGCGGCCAGAGCGATGCGGTCGTCGTGCGTGACCATCACGATGGTCTGGCCCCGGGCGTGGAGCGAACGGAAGAGGTCGAGGATCTGCCCGCCGGTGGCCGCGTCGAGGTTGCCCGTGGGTTCGTCCGCCAGCAGCAGCGCCGGCTCGTTGATCAAGGCGCGGGCAATGGCCACGCGCTGCCGCTCCCCGCCCGAGAGTTTCGAGGGTCGGTGCCGCATGCGCTCCTTGAGCCCGAGCTGTTCGAGCAGCGCCGCGGCTCGCGGCTTGGCCTTGCTCCTGCGCCTACCCCACGACCAGACCGAGCTGCCCACCATCGCCCCCACCAGCACGTTTTCCAGCGCCGAGAGCTCCGGCAGCAGGTGAAAGAACTGGAACACGAACCCCACCGAAGCGTTGCGGTAGCGATCCACCGCGCCGGACGACTGCGCAAACACGTCACGCTCGTCGAAGCGCACCGTTCCCCGGTCGGGCTTGTCCAACCCGCCCAGCAGGTGCAGCAGCGTGCTCTTGCCCGACCCGCTGGCGCCTTTGATCGCCAGCCAGCGGCCACGCTTGACCTCCAGGTCCACGCCGCGCAGCACGTGCAGGTCGTGCCCGCCCAGGTGATAGTGCTTGTGCAGCCCCACGGCTTGGAGCAATGTCGGATGTCGACGGTCCGATGTCGGGTGTGAATCCGTCATCGTTCGCCCCTCTCCGACATTCGACCCTCGGCAACCGACATCCGACATTCCTTTTCACTCGTAGCGCAGCGCCTCGACGGGGTTGAGTCTGGCCGCCAGCAGCGCCGGGATGACCGAGCCCACGACGCTCGAGAGCACCGCGGCGGCGGCGATCCAGGCGACCTCCGTGGGGTCCAACTGGCTGGGGATGCGGTCGAAGTAGTAGATGCGCGGGTTCCACATCTGGAAGCCCACGGTGCGCGCGAGCAGGCCCTGAATCTCGTTGATGTTGCGCACCACCAGCGTGGCCAGGCCCAGGCCCAGCACCGCGCCGATGACGCCGATCGTCAGCCCGTAGCCCAGGAAGATCGACGCCACCCCGCCGCGCGAGGCGCCGAGGGCGCGCAGCGTGCCGATGTCACGCGTCTTCTCCAGCACGATCATGTAAAAGATCACCCCGATCATCACCACCGCCACCACGCTGATGATGGCGAAGAGAAACGTCACCATCAGCTTTTCCTTCTGGACCGCGCCCAAGAGCGTGGCGTGCTCCTGCTCCCAGGTGAGCACTTCGAGCACGGGCACGTCGGCGTTGTTCTCGCGGAACCGTTGCACGACGGTTCGCACGCGGTCCGCCAGCGCGTTGAGGTCCTGACCCGCCGCGGCGCGGAGCATCACCTCGGTGGTCATCGCGGGAAGGGTGGCCCCGGTTTTCTCGCCACTCTGCGGGTCCACCGCCTCGAAGGCGTCCATCTTGAGCATCGTCTGCAACAGCGCCAGGGGCACGTACACCCGGTTGGCGTCCACCTGGTACAGCCCGCTCTTGAACTCGTTGACCACCACCACCGCACGCACCGCGGGCTCGAGGATCGACCCCGCCTGCGTCACCGGCAGCACCGTGAGCGTCGCGGGCGAACCAAGCGAACTGGCGGCGATCGAATATCGCCCCGCCTCGTCGCGCGCGTTGTACGGACTGACCTCGATCCCCGGCACGATCCCCGACACGGCTCGCTCCTGCGCCCAGAAGGGCGGCACGCGCATCGTCATCCCCAGCTCCACCAGGTCGTTCTCCACGTACAGCCTGCGCCGCGTCTGGA
This sequence comes from uncultured Phycisphaera sp., assembly GCA_964496285.1. Taxonomy (GTDB): domain Bacteria; phylum Planctomycetota; class Phycisphaerae; order Phycisphaerales; family Phycisphaeraceae; genus CAZBXW01. Next base: position 118,938 of record CAZBXW010000001.1, on the reverse strand, counting down.
TCACCTCACGCACCGCGGGGGTCAATTCCTCTTTCGGCGTGGTCGCGTCGAGAAAGTCCAGCAGCGCCGGCGTCGTCCAATAGAGCGTCTCACGAAAACCCGTCATCGACTTCTGACGCGGGTTCTCGTGCAGCATCACCTCGTGGAACGCCCTGGGGTCGATGCCGTGCACCTCGACGGTGCGCACCACGCCGCGGATCTTCACCAGCCCGAAGGTGCGGATCACCGCGGTGGCAGCCTGAATCGTCGGGAGCTCCCGGCGAAGCTCGGCGATCAGCTCCTCGTAGCGCGGGAAGCCGGCGATGCCGCCCTGGATCAGGATCTCACCCGAGAGCGTCCGCGCCGCCTGACGCATCATGTCCAGGAACCCGCCCATGACCGAGATGACGATCAGCACCATCGCGGTGCAGAGCGCGACCGCCGCCGCCGCGAACAGCGGCGCGAGTTTGCGTCGCAGGTACTTGGAGATGAGCAGAACCTTGTACATGAACCCCGCGATGATAACGCATCCCCGACCCCCCCCAAGCCGGGGATGTACCCATCCCCGGTTCCCCCGGACCCCCGGATCCCCCCGACCCCGCGCCTGATCCGGCGCTACCGCCCCTCTTCCGCCAGCCGTTTGTAGTACGCCTCGGTCAGCGACTGATAGAGCGGACTGAACTTCTCGCTCAGGCCCTGCATCAACTCCTCGCGCAGCCGCGGCGGGAGATGGCCCCACTCGCGCCGGTCCTCGCGCATCACGGTGGGCTGCGCTTCGCCGGGGTGCGAAGGATTCGAGACCTGGCCCTGGTTCTCGCCCTGCCCGCCCGCGCCGGCGGCCGACCCCGCGGCGCCCGTGGAACCCGAGGACTGATTCTGCGCACTGCCCCGGTCCTGCTGCTGAGGCTTGGAGCTCTGACCCGAACTGCTCGAAGAGTTCGAGCTCTTGCGCTGCTTGGCAGCCTGGATCACCATGTCGAGCTTTTCGAGAATCTCCTGCTGCAGGCGCTGCGTGTCCAGCCCGGCGTCGAGCTTGCCCCCCAGCCGCTCCGCCGCGTCGTCCATCGTCGTCACCGCCGACCGGAAGGCGTCCTGCGCCTGCTCGTCGGTGAGCTTGCGCACCGTCTGCGGCGCGATCTCCTGCTCCGGGGCGGCGGGCTTGGCGGGCTCGAGCTCCAGCAACTCGTCGAGCGACTGACCCGGCGCCGCGCACGCCAGCAACAGCACCGCCAGCGCCACACCGCGCAGCGCGTTGGGTGTCGGCTCACCGCTTCGAGCCTGGTTGTTGCGTGTCCGTGGCTTCATGTTTGAGGCGCGTCCTCGCACGGGATTACGGTTCTTCGGGTTGCAGGCTCTGGATCAGACGCTCGCCCACGCCCGCCAGTTCGCGTTGCCAGGTCGAGAGCCTGAGCAGGTCGCGTCTCTGGTCCGCCGCGTCGCCCACCGGCTGCGCCGCGGCGCGCCGCGTGGCCTCGTTGACGGCGACCTGGGCGCCGCGAAGCAGTTTCAGTTCCGCCACCGGGGGGATGAGTTTCACCCCGCCGGCGCCGCCGCCGCCGCCCTCGCCCCCGCCGCCGCTGGCGTTGTCGTCGAACTCCGAGTCCTCCGCGTCCTCCTCCGCCAGCACCGCGGCGATCTGCCGCAGCAGTCGCTCCACGCTCGCCTGGGCGTCGAGGGCGAAATCGTCGGCGTGCCCGGCACGCAGCCGGGTCACCGCCCGCGCCGCCGTCTGGTCGAGCGTGCGGTGCGTGTGCTCGAACACCACGCCCCCGCCCTTGAGCTTGGCCTGCTCGCCCAGCTCCGCGATCGCCAGGCGAAGGTCCTCCTGCGTCTGACCCTGCGTCACGACCCGCGCCCGCAGCGCCCGAGGCAGCGGCGCGGCGGCCTTGGCCGACTCGTCCCCAAGGGTGCGCGTCTGAGTGATCAGCTCGCCCTGCCAGAGCGCCAGTTTCTCGTACTTCTCGCGGAGTTCCTGACGCTCCTGCCGCGCCTGCTCCCGCTCCGAGTCGCGCTGCGCCTGGCGCACCGTCTGGAGCGCGTCGCGGAGCGAAGCGGCGGCCTGCTCCTGCGCCTGGGCAGCCTGGTCTGAGTCGCTGCTGCGCAGCGAGGTGAGAGCGCGGCCCTGCGACTCGGCGGCGGCGTCCAGTTCGTCGCCGGCCTTGCCCTGGCCGGGGGGACCGCCCACCGGCGGGTCGGCCTTCCGCGCCGTCTCGCTCACGCTCTGCGTGTTCCGCCGCACTCGGCCCTGCCCGGGCTCCAGTTGCGCCACTTCCCCGGCGTCGCCCGCCTGCTCCAGCGCTGCCGACTCCTGCTCCTGCTGGTCGATGAGCGTCTGGATCGCCTGCGCCAGTTCCGCCAGGCGGCGCTGGAGGATCTCCTGTCGGCGTCGCTCGCGCTCGCGCAGCGCGTCGAGCATCTGGCGTGCGGTGTCCAGGCTCTGCTGCTGCTGCGTGGAGGCCTGGGACATCTGGTTCTGGCCGAGGCTGGCCGAGGCCTGCCGCATCGAGGCGCTCAGGCCCTGTCGCTGCGCGATCGCCGCCGCCTGCGACAGCGCCGCCGCCGACGCCTGGTCCTGGGCCCCGGGCGAGTCTTCCTGCTTCGACAGCGCCTCGGCGGTGCTCTGCATCCGCTGCACCATGGCCTGCGATTGGTCGCTCAGCGCCGCCTGACGATCGCGCAGCGCCTCCAGGGCCGCGCGATCCTCGGGGCTTAGCTGCCCGGGGTCCTGGCCCACCGTGCGCGGGGCGAGCTGGCGCGACTGCGCCAGCAGCGACTCCTGGCTGGCGGCCAAGTGACGCAACTGAAGCTCCAGCGCCGCGGCGTCACGCCCCTGATCCAGCAGCTCCACCAGCTTCCCCATCGCCTGGCCCACGCGCTGCTGGTCCGCCCGCGCCTCTTCCCGCGCCGCAGAGGACTCGGGCTTCATCCGCTGCTGCGCCGAGGTCGAGTGGCCCTGCGCTTCTTCGAGGATCGACCCGGCGCGCTGCAGCGTCTGCGACAGGCCGTCGTCCTGATGGCCCAGCCCGTTGCGCTGCACCCGCCCCTGAAGGCTCTTGACCCACTGCCCCTGCGCCTGGAGCTGTTGCGTGGTCTGCTGCTGCGGGCCGAGCGCCTGTTCCGCGGGCAGGTCGAGCAACTGATTCTGTCGCTCGGCCAGTCGCACCGCCTGCTGTCGCAGGCTCGACAGTTCGCCGCGAAGCTGGCTGACCAGCTCGCTGGCGTCGATGATCCGCAGGACCCGCGGCGTGGATCGCACCGGGTCGTGTCGCAGGCCGTCAAGCTCGAACACGTCGGTGGCCACCGCGGTGAGCAGCACGCAGTCGCCCGCGGTCAGGCTCATCGACGCCAGGTCCAGCTCGTGGGAGAGCTGCGACTCGGCGGCCTTCTGAGCGCGGCTCGAGAGCGGCTGGGGCGAGTCGGGCTCGGCGGCGGCGGCGCGGTGGACGGCCGCGGCCAACTCCAGTCGCTCCACCGCCACGTCGTCGCGCCCGGCGCCCTGCAGAGGCACGACCGCGGTGGGCAGGACCGACTCGTCGGCGGCTGGAAGCAGAAGCGAAGCCTCGGGCGGGCGATCCTCCACCGCCTCGAAGGCGTAGGGCCGATCTCCCAGGCCCGACAACCCGTGCTCGTCGGTGAGCGAGAGCACCGTGCGACGCGACTGGTCGAGGGTGAAGGCCAGCACCGCGCCGCTGGGCTGCGCTTCGATGGTCAGCCCCGGCGCCTCCGCCAGCCCCGGCGCGAGCAGGAAGGGCGAAAGGCTCCCCGGGGGCAGCGGCTTGTTGAAGGCCATCTCCAGCCGGACGGTCGAGCCGCGCAGTGCGGAGAGAGCGTCCATGGTGCCGGCCTGTTTGCCCAGCACGAGGTTGACCGGGGGGAGGAACGGCTGAGCGTAGAGCGGGGGCGTGAGCGTGGTGGTCAATCGAGTCAGGGCTGGTCGCTGCACGAGCAGGACGCGTTTCGGCGTCAGGGCGTCGTCGCCGGCGGCCAAGGTAAACTCGACCTGCGCCGAAGCGTCGGTTTCGGCGGGGTCGGTCACGTCCAGCAGGGTCTCGTAGCGGCCCAGGCGTCCGCGGTCGGTGGCGAGCGGGGGCTGCTCGCTCAGGAGCGCCGAGCGCCACGCGGGGGTTGGGCCCGAAGCGCTCAGGACGCGATAGCGGACGGTGGCGCGCAGGCCCGCGCGGTAGCCACGGACGACCGACAGTCGCAGCGGCAAGGGAGTGTCGGCGGGCCAGACTTCGGGAACGGGATCGAGTTGCAGGGCGGTGTGGCGTGGCCACTGGGTCGGTCCGAGCGGGTCGAGCCAGCGTCGGGCGGCCAGGAGGCTGGTGTGTGGCGCCAGGGCGACGGTGGCCCAGAGTCCGGCGAGCAGGAGTCCAGCGGCCAGGAAGTGGCGGAGCGTCAGGGACGGATCGACCAGGCGCAGGAGCGATCCGCCGGTGGCCTTGGCGGCGAGCGTCTGAGCGCTCACGACGCTCAACTGCGCCAGCGAGGCGGAAAGCGGCGAGCGGTCTGCGGCGGCGGACTGCGCCAGTTCGACGCCCGAGGCCAGTTGGCCGCGGAGCGCCGGCCAGGCGCGTTCGGCGCGGAGCGCCAGGGTGCTGAGCGTGGGTCGGAACCGCGAAGCGCGATAGAGGCGAGAGACGAGCCAGCCCACGGTGGCGAGGGCTGCCAGTGGTCCCAGGACCAGGCGAAGGTGCCCGGGCAGGCGCAGGGCGTAGTCCAGCAGCGCCAGCGACGCCAGCAGCACCACGCAGGCGGCGAGCCACTGGAGCAGTCGCTGCGTGAAGAGCAGGGCACGGCTAAGGCGACGGATCCTCACGAGTTCGTCGATGAACTGCCGCATGGGTGCAGATTCCATTCTAGGCCCGGGACGCGTGGCGTTGCAGCGAAGCCCGGGGCTGGACCGATGCTATCGGGGATGAGCGAGGAACTCGATGAGCCACGGGGCTGGCGACGCTGGGTGCACGGTGCCTTGGGGCTGACGCGTGCGGCGCTGGGGCAAGGGCGTGCCGAGCCTGAGCTCGTGCAGGAGCGGAGGCGGATCTGCCGGGGCTGCGCCGCCGCCAAGCGGTGTACGCCGTACCTCACCGCAGCCTGTGCGTGCACGATCTGCGGATGCCTGGTGCGACTTAAGACCGCGGATCGACGGGAGAAGTGCCCGTTGGGCAAGTGGTGAGGTCGGGGCGGGTCGTTATCCTGTGGGGCCCATGGCTCAGGTTCTGCCCATCGCCGCGGTGACGTTCAGTGAAGCGCAACAGGGCGGGGACATCTCGCGTTGGATCGCCCCGCCTTACGACGTGCTGGACGAAGGGCCCAAGCGGGCGCTGCTGGCGACCGAGCCGCGGAACATCGTGGCGATCGATCTGCCGGTGACCCCGCCCAAGACGGTGGGCCCGGACGCGGCGTACGAAGCGGCGGGCGCGACGTACCGACAGTGGCTCGAGCAGGGCGTGCTGGTGCGGCAGAAGCAGCCGGCGGTGTTCGTTTATCAGCAGAGCTACACGCACCGCGGCCGAAGCTACGCCCGTCGCGGGGTCATCGCCAACGTGAAAGTGCAGGAGTTCGCGGAGAGAAAAGCGTCCAGCGGGGCGCAGAGCGGCGGGATATTCCGGCACGAAAAGACCTTCGCTGGCGGCACCGAGGACCGCTTGAAGCTGATGCGTGCCACGCGGGCGCAGCTCTCGCCGATCTTCGGGATTTACGACGATCCGCGCCCGGAAGCGGTGCTGCAGAAGATCGTCAGCTCGGGGCCCGCGACGTTTCGGGGCCGAACCGCTGGCGACGGCGTGCTGCACGAGGTGTGGCGCGTGCCGCCGGGCCCGACCCTGTTCAACCTGCTCGAGGTGCTCTCGGGCGTGGACCTCTTCATCGCCGACGGGCACCACCGCTACACCACCGCGATCAACTATCGCAGGGAACAGCCCAAGGCCCTGGCGTGCATGTTCGTGCTCGTGTCGATGCGCGACCCGGGGATGATCGTGCTGCCCACGCACCGCGTGCTGGGCGGGCTGAAGGATTTCTCGATCCCGAAGCTGACGGAGAGGTCGCAGGGCGTGCTGCGGGTCACGCCGTTTCAAGGCTCTCTGGAACAACTTGAGGCGGCACTTCCGGGGGCCGGTCCGCACGCGATGGGCCTGGTGACGCGGCAGGGCTTGGCCCTGGCCGCCACGGCGAGGACCGACCCGCTGGCGAGCAGTCACGCGGAGCACGCCCAGCCCTGGCGTGAGCTGGACGTGGCGATCGTGCAGCATCTGCTGGTGGAACAGCTGCTGGAGCCCGGCTTCTGCGCCGCGGGCGCCAAGGTGTCGTGGAAGTTCCCGCACGAGCTGAGCGAGTTGGAGAGGCTGGTCCACAGCGGGGCGTACGAGCTGGGCGTGGTGGTGCAGCCTACGCCGTTGGACTCGGTGCGCGCGGTGAGCGAGGCGGGAGAGCTGATGCCGCAGAAGAGCACGTTCTTCTACCCGAAACTGGCGACGGGCCTGGTGATCAATCCGTTGGATTAAGTGGCCGGAATCGGGAGAAAGGAGTCAGGGGTAAGGAGTCAGGGGTCAAGGCAATCGCGCCTCGGTGTTGACTCCTGACCCCTGACTCCTGACCCCCGGGTTCGAGGTTCATCGTGAATGAGAGCGACGAGGAATTGGTGGCGCGCTATCGCCGGGGCGAGACGCTGGCGTTCGAGACGCTGGTGAAGCGCTACGAGTCGTCGCTGTTTCGTTTCCTGGTGCGCTACACCCACGACGAGGCGCTGGCGCAGGACGTGTTTCAAGAGACGTTCGTGCAGGTGTACGAGTCGCTGGGGAGTTTCGATGCGCAGCGGAGGTTCAAGCCCTGGCTGCTGACCATCGCGGCGAACAAGGCGCGGGACCACCTGCGGCGGCAGCAGCGGCGGCCGCTGACTTTTGTGGGCGACGCCGCGGAAAGCACGGGCTCGACCCACGACTCGGCGGGCAGCGTGCTGGACCTGTTGCAGTCGCCGGTGACCCTGCCCCCGGACGCGGCGGACGCCCAGGAAGTGCGACAGCGGGTCCGACGCATCGCTGGCGAGATGCCTTTGCATCTGCGTGAGGTGCTGGTGCTGGCCTACTTCGAGCAGCTGCCCTACGCCCAGATCGCTCAGATTCTGGGGGTTCCGCTGGGCACGGTCAAGAGCCGACTCCACGCGGCGGTGGCCTTCTTCGCGCAGCAGTGGCCCAGATAGCCCAGCCAACCTGGCTGGGAATTGAATCCTGCGCCACGGGTGCATCGATTTTGACCGGATCACCGGATTTAGCCGGATGAACATGGATGCAATACAATTCGATCTTTGTCCCTGTTCATCCTCTGCCATCCGGCCATCCGGTCGAAATTGATTGACGGGGAAGCTTCGAATCGGACACGACTCGCATCCGAGGCCTTCGGGCGGTCGGGGGTATTCCGGGCTGTGGACAGCTCGGCTCGGCGGAATTATGAAGATTTCCATAATTTTCTTGTTGAGACTTGAAATCGTACTCAAACAGTGCTATTAATCTTCCGATTTGAAATGAGACTCGGATTCATTCAGTGCTTAACTTAAACCGAAAGACCGACTACGCTCTGATCGCACTGGCCTACTTGGGTCAGAGGCGGGAGGCGGGCCTGGATGCGGTGAGTGCTCGTAAGATAAGCTCCGAATTTGGTTTACCGATGCCTTTGATGATGAACATTCTCAAGGAGTTGGCGGCTGGGAAACTGGTGGCCAGCACGCGTGGAGCGGCGGGCGGTTATCACCTTGCTCGGCCTGCGGACGAGATCACCTTGCTGGAGGTGATCACCATAACGGACGGCCCGCTTCAGCTGACGCCTTGTGCTCAGGGGCTGCCGATCGTCGGTCAGGGCTGCCCCATCGCAGCCGACTGCCGCATCAAGGAGCCGATCCGTCGCCTGCATCAGCGCCTCGAGGACCTGTTCGCCCAGATGACCGTGGCGGACCTGATCGAATCGTCCACCCTGCCCATCGGGGAGTCACAAGAAGCCCTCGTGTCGGCAACCTAACGGTCCCAAGGAGTTCGTTTCATGGCCATCAAGCTTCCGATCTATCTCGACTACAACGCCACCACGCCGCTGGACCCGCGGGTGCTCGAGGCGATGCTGCCCTACTTCACCTCGAAGTTCGGCAACGCAGCGTCACGCAACCATCACTTCGGCTGGGAAGCCGAGGACGCGGTGGACACCGCCCGCGAGCAGGTCGCTTCGCTCATCGGCGCGGACCCCAAGGAGATCGTCTGGACCAGCGGCTCGACCGAGTCGAACAACCTGGCCGTCAAGGGCGTGGCTGACATGTACAAGGACAAGGGCAGGCACATCATCACCGCGGTTCACGAGCACAAAGCGGTGCTCGACCCCTGCAAGCGACTGCAGCGCGAGGGCTACGAGGTCACCTTCCTCGAACCCGGACGCGACGGCATCATCACCGCCGACGCGGTCGCCAAGGCGATGCGGCCCGACACGATCCTCGTCACGATCATGTGGGCCAACAACGAGATCGGCACCCTCAACGAAATCCCCGCCATCGGTCAGCTCTGCAAGGACAAGGGCGTGCTCTTCCACACCGACGCCACGCAGTACGTGGGCAAGCTCCCCTGCGACGTGGAGGAGGCGGGCATTGACCTGCTCAGCGCTTCGGGCCACAAGCTCTACGGCCCCAAGGGCGTGGGCTTCCTCTATGTGCGACGCAAGAAGCCTCGTGTGCGACTCACGCCCATCCTCGACGGCGGCGGGCACGAGCGCGGCATGAGGTCGGGCACACTGAATGTCCCGGGCATCGTGGGCCTGGGCAAGGCCTGCGAGATCGCCAAGGCCGAGCTCGCCGACGAGGCCATCCGACTCAAGAAGCTCCGCGACAAGCTCGAGCAGGGCATCACCAGCCAGCTCGACCACGTCGCGGTCAACGGGCATCCCGACAAACGCCTGCCCCACACCACCAACATCAGCTTCCCCTACGTCGAGGGCGAGAGCCTGATGATGGCGATCAAGGAAGTCGCGGTCTCCTCCGGCTCGGCCTGCACCAGCGCCTCGCTCGAACCGAGCTACGTCCTCAAGAGCCTGGGCCTGGGCGATGATCTGGCGCACTCGTCGATCCGCTTTGGCTTAGGGCGCTTCACCACCGAAGAGGAGATCGACTACACCATCGACCGCGTGGTCACCGGCGTGCGCCGCCTGCGCGAGATGAGCCCGCTCTACGAGATGGTCAAAGACGGCGTGGACCTCGCTACCGTCCAATGGGCCTCCCACTAACCCCCGAACGCACGAACCACAAGGTGCGGGCACTTCAGTGCCCGCTCCCCTTACACCCCAGGAGTTCACCATGGCCTACTCTCACAAAGTCATCGACCACTACGAGAACCCGCGCAACGTCGGCTCCTTCACCAAGGGCGACCAGACCGTGGGCACCGGCGTCGTCGGCGCACCGGAATGCGGCGATGTCATGAAGCTGCAGATCAAAGTCGACGAAGCCACCGGACGCATCATCGACGCCAAGTTCAAGACCTTCGGCTGCGGCAGCGCCATCGCTTCCTCTTCCCTCGCCACCGAGTGGGTCAAGGGCAAGACCCTCGACGAAGCCGCGGGCATCCGCAACACCGACATCGTCAACGAACTGTCCCTGCCCCCGGTGAAGATCCACTGCTCCGTGCTCGCCGAGGACGCCATCAAGAGCGCCATCGCCGACTACAAGAAGAAGCACCCCAACGTCGCCTCCGCCCCGGAGAACGACGCCGCCGCAGTATGATGAACCCGGGCGTTCGGGGCTCGGGGATCAGGGATCGGGTTTTCGATCCGACTCCCTCGCACGCCACCCCGATCCCCGATCCCTGCACCCCGAACCCTTACCCTGGAAACCCACACCGACCGGAGAAAACCCAATGGCCATCGAACTCACCGAGACCGCTGCCCGCGAGATCAAGACCATCATCGATCAGCAGGAGCTCAACAAGGACAACGTCCGCCTGCGCGTGGGCGTCAAGGGCGGGGGATGCTCGGGCTTCTCCTACATCCTCGACCTCACCGAACAGGCGCGCGAGACCGACGAGAGCTTCGAGAAGCACGGCGTCAGGATCGTCTGCGACCCCAAGAGCTACCTTTACCTCAATGGCGTGACCATCGACTTCAAGGACGAGATCATGGGCCGGGGCTTCGTCTTCCAGAATCCCAACGCCACCAGCTCCTGCGGCTGCGGTTCCTCCTTCAGCGCCTGAACCGCCCTCCGACCCAAGGCTCGAGCGACGACGCACCCTTGACCGCGCTGTACCATGCCGGTCATGATGCTTCTTCTCTTCCGCCACGGCATCGCCGACTCAGGCTCGCCCGACGGCACCGACGCGGCTCGACCGCTCACCGACGAGGGCCTTGAAAAGACCAAGCTCGCCGCCGCGGGCCTGGTCTGCGTCGCTGACCGACCCCAGGCCATCCTCACCAGCCCCAAGGTCCGCGCCCTGCAGACCGCGCGCATCCTCGCTCAGCAGTTCGATCAGACCCCTGTCGTGGCTGAAACACTCGCCCAGTCGGACCTTCGCGCCGTCATGGACCTGCTCGCCCAACGCCACGAATCGGTGCTCATGCTCGTGGGCCACGAACCCACGCTCAGCGACCTCACACGCGCGCTCTGCTTCGGCTCCACCGAGGGATCGCTGGAGCTGAAAAAAGCCGGCTGCGCCTGCCTCCAACTCCCCCGCGACCGCACCGGCGACCTCCGCGCCTGCGCCCAACTCCTCTGGCTCGCCACTCCCAAGATGCTCCGCCGCATGGCGTAGGCGCAACCATCCTTGCCAATGGATGGTTCTATCCTCCAGCGACTCTATACTGGCGGCATGGAACTCGTCCTGCCCGTTGAGGTTCACAACGCCATCGTCGAGGCTGCCTATCGCCAGCGCCGGTTCACGCCCGCCGAGTGCGCCCAGGCTGCCCGGTTCTGCCAGCTCGCGGCGTGGCACGGCATCAAGACGCACAACGCGCTCAAGGCCATCCACCTCGACGACCACTTCGGCTCGGGCAACCCCCGCAAGCCCGGCTGCGTCCCCGGCGCGGTGATCGAGAAACTCTCCAGCCCCTACAAGGCTGCTCAGAAGTGGAACGCTCATCGCAAGCTCGGTCAGGCGGTCGCCTTCGAGGCGATGGACGCCTGCATGAAACTCGCCGACGAGTTCGGCGTGGGCATGGTCAGCGTCGACCAAGCCTTCCACTATCTCTGGGGCGGGGGCTACGTCATGGAAGCGGCGAAGAAAGGCTACATCGCCTACACCAACTGCACCGCGGCGCTCGCCGAGGTCGTGCCCTTCGGCGGCGTCCACCCCACGCTCGGCACCAACCCGCACTCCTGGGGCTTCCCCACCACCGAAGCGGTCGGCTTCCCCATCGTCATCGACTGGGCCACCAGCACCGTGGCCATGGGTCGGGTCCAACAACTCAAACGCGAAGGCAAGCCATTGCCCCCAGGCAGCGCGGTGGACAAAGCCGGACGCGAGACCACCGATCCCAACGCGGTCGTGGCGCTGCTGCCCTTCGGTCAGCACAAGGGCTACGGCCTGTCGCTCATCAACGAGCTGGTCGCGGCGTACATCGGCGGGTCACTCCCCACGCTCCGCAGCCGACCCGAGCAGGCGCCGCCGGACGCCAAGACCACCCCGAGCTTCTTCTTCCAGTGCATCAGGCCCGAAGCGATGAACTGCGGGTTGAAGGACGTGGCGGGCAACGTCAAGGCGGTGCTCGACGACATCCTGGGCCACGGCAACCGCGACACCGGGCGATGCCTGCTGCCCGGTGAGATCGAGCACCGCGCCGCCCAACGCAGCGCCGCCGTGGAGGGCCTGATCTTCTCCGAGGCCGAGATCGCCGAGTTCCAGGCCCTGGCGCTGCGCAGCGGCGCACCCTTCGACGCCGCGGCGCTGCGGCGCCTATGATCCGCTCCGCTCATGACCGTCTCTCAAGATTCCACGTTGAACACCGCGCCGCGCTGGGCGTCACGCTGGCTCATCGCCGCGGGCGTCTATAACCTCCTCTGGGGCGCTCTGACCATCGCGCAGCCGCACCTGCTCTTTGACCTCGCACGCATCCCTCGCACCAACTACCCGGAAATCTGGCAGTGCGTGGGCATGATCGTGGGCGTCTACGGCATCGGGTACCTCATCGCGGCGCGGGACCCTCGCCGACACTGGCCCATCGTCCTTGTGGGCCTGCTTGGAAAAATCCTCGGGCCCATCGGGTTCGCCGCCGCGCTTTTCAAGGGCACCTTCCCGCCGCTGTTTGGCCTGACCATCCTCACCAACGATCTGGTGTGGTGGATGCCCTTCGCCCTGATCCTGCGCGACGCGGCGCGGTGCAACGCGCGATGACCCACCACTCGATCGTTCAACTCGTTTCCCTCTCGCACCTGGCCGCCACGCTCTTCATGGTCGGCCTGATCTGGTTCGTGCAGGTGGTGCACTACCCGTTGTTCGCGCGGGTCGATGTCAGCGCCTTTGTGCCCTACGAGCAGCGGCACACCCTGCTGACCACGCGCGTCGTGCTCGGGCCGATGCTCGTGGAACTCGCCGCGGCGCTGATGCTGCTGTGGTTCCGTCCCGAGCCGGTGCCCCTGTCCTGGGCGATCGGGGGCGTCGCGCTGCTCGCGGTGATCTGGCTCTCGACGATGATGATTCAAGTGCCCTGTCACACCCGCCTGGCGCGGGGCTTTGACGCGGCGGTGCATCACAGGCTCGTGGTGAGCAACTGGGTCCGCACCGTCGCCTGGACGCTGCGCGGCGCACTGGCGCTGCTCATGGTCGCCGCATGGGTCCGACCGGGCTGACGACCGCCCAGCTCCCCGGAAGCCGGGGTTGTACTTACCCCCGGATCGCTTCCGCTCAACGGATCACTTCACCCTCTTCGTGTTCCACTTCGTCCGCCGTCGGCGACGCCTGTTCGGGGTCAGGCTCGACCTCCACCACGCGCACGTTGTCGAACCAGTACTCCCCCGCGGGCCAGAACGGGTAGATCATGATGCGGATGAAGCGCACATTCTCGGTGATCTCCCGGCTGTTGGGGTGCCGTGGCTTTCGGTGCGTGTAGGTCTTCCATTCCGTGCCGCCGCCCAGCGCGAACCATGTCGTGTACGTGTAGCGCAGTCGATAGCGGATCGGCCTGCCGTTGGCGTCGTGCGTGGGCTCGCCGCGGGGTGCACGGAAAAGCTCCTGCACCGCGGGAGACTCGTCGCCGAAGGAGAGCGGCACCTGCTTCTCGTAGCCCCGGATGAACACCTGGGCTCCGCCGGGCCCCTTGGCGTCGATCAACACCTTGTACGCTCCGCCTTGCTTGACGGGGATGAAGTCTGACCAGTACCACCCGCCGTCGAGTCCGCCGATGGTGTCGTACCTCGGCTCGTGCGTGGGCAGTTTGGCGGGGGCGTTGGCCAGGGGTTCGTTCTTCACGAAGCGACGAATCCACCAGTCGTAGGCCTGTCTCTGTTGCACGTCGGTGTCGATGCGCAGGACTTTGCCTCTCTGCGGCGCAGCGGGGTCGGTGGTCCAGTGCCAGACGAGATTGTCCACCGCCTGCCAGTGGGCCGGGGCGTCGTTCGTCGCGTTGGCGTCGTCGAAGGAGCCGTTGCGCAGCAGATTTTCCTGCGCCAGGCCACCGCCGGCGAGCGTCAACACGAGCAGAAGCGGAATCAACAGGCCACGCGTCATGGCGCGGACTCCAATTCACGCTGGGCGCGGTCGCGGTGCTCGCCGGTGAGTCCCGAGGCCAGCAGTTCGGAGAGCTCCTGGCGATAGGTTTGAGGGTCGCCCGATTCACGATGCGCCTGCGCGACGCGGTAGCGAGCCTCCGCCTCGAACTCGCTCCCGGGGGCGAGCGCCACCGCCCGACGAAGGCAGGCGATCGACGCCGCCCACCGACGACGCTGCTGCTGCGCCACGCCGGCCCAGAAGAACACCGTCCCGTTCAGGGCGTCGGCGGGGAAATCCTCGCGCCACTGCCGCAGGACCTGGAGCGCCTCGTCGGTGCGCTGCGCCGCCAGGTGCTGCGCGAGCGTCTCGGGGAGCGAGCCGATCCGTGCCAACCGCACCGGTTGCGGGACGACGACTTCCGCCAGCGCCTCGGCGGTGCGGTAGTCTTCGCTGGCGCCGTGGCGATCGCCCGCCGCCAGTCGTGCGTCGCCGCGCGCGATCGTGGCGTCCCTCAACGCCGGCAGCCCCGCTTCCCGCGCCAGTGACTCGGCCAGTTGGTAGAGCTCATCCGCTTCGGAAACCGGAGCGACGCGGATCAGGCGTGCCAGCACGGCGAGTTTGCGCGGCACGGAATCCTCCAACCCCAACGCCTGACGCAGGTGCTGCGCCGCCGACGGATCGACGCTTTCGCCCAGCAGAAATGAGTCGCTTGTTCCCGCGTTTCCCGCCGCCAACAGGCTCATCGAGGCGCGGTGTTCGGCGCTCGCGTCGGGACGGCCCAGCGCCATTTCTGCCAGGCTCTTCGCTTCCGGGGGCGAGCCGAACTCCGACTCGAACCAGGCCAGCTCGACCAGTTCGTCGGTGCTCAGCGTGTCACGCGGCAGCGCCTCGACCAGGGGTTGATAGTCCGCAGCCTTTCCGGGGTTGAAAGCGCCTTCGAGGTGTTCGACGGGAAAGACGGTCAGAGGCCAGCGACGTTCGACGACCTGGCCGCGCGACGAGCGAGCGGTCATGCGCACGGTGAAATCGCCTAGCGTCAGGAAGAGCGCAGCGGTGTCGTGGCCGCGCGCCAGTGTGCGCGACGCGACGGACCAACGCACGTCCCAGTCCTCGCCGCCCACGGCGTGCAATCGGTGGCGCGTGTACTGCCCCCGATCTCGCTCCCGGGGCCAGAGCGAGTCGAGCAGTTCCAGGCGGGGCATCACGGTCGCCTGTCCATCGTGCGTCTCGTAACGAATCACCCTGGCCTTGCGCGGCTGAGGAAACCAATCGTCGGGGATGCTCCAGTATCGATCCGCCCCCGGGGCCTTGACGCCCAGGAACGCGACCTGGTAGAGCAGCACTTCTTCGTGGTAGTACTCGAGGTAGCGCAGGCCGCTGCGGAGCGAGTGCTCGCGGGATTTCTCGGCGTACTGGCCGCGCTTCTCGGTGTGGCGGCCGGGCCAGTGGACGAGTTCCGCGCCGCCGAGAAAGCTGAAACTCGCCTCGTTCGACGCGGTGCAGAATCCGAACGTCCCGTCGCGCGGCAGGCGCATCCATCCGCGATAGACGCTGATGAAGTGGTCCGAGTCGCCAAAGGGATTCACGCCGTGGCTGACGTTGGCGACGTACTCGCCGCCGTCCAGAGCGGGTGAAGCGTCGAGCAGCGCCTGCATCTGCTCGACCGAACGCGGGTTCTCCGTGTCGCGTGGTCGGCGCATGGTGGTGAGCACGAGTCCGGCGCTGGGCGTCCAACCGTCGGCGCCGGGCGTCGGCGCGCCGCCGCCGACCTTGCCGCGGGACATCACACGCAGCGGATCGCGCGGCGCGTCGGGGTTGCCGAAGTGGACCGCGTATCGCCCCGCTGTGCCGGCGCGAAAGCTCAGCAGCGAATCGCGCCCCGGGTGATGGTACGTCACCTCGTAGGCCACGGGCCGACCCGCGGGATCGAACACTCGATAGTCGTCCGCGTCATCCTGCGCCACGCCCGCGTGGGTCACTCGCAACGCAGCGGTGTCAAGGTCCCCGGCTTCCACTTCGAGGATCGCGCGGTGCGACCAGCCCTCGGGCGTGGCGGCGTAAGTCGGCGTAACGAGCACACAGCAGATCAGGAAAAGCCACAGACCCCCTGCGCCCGCGGCGGAAGATACCCTCAATGCGCTCATCACGGATTCTCACTCTCGCCGGGCTGAGCCAGGGCTTTGAAGTAGTCGCCGACCATCTGTTCATAGCCTTCGGGCAGCGCCCCGCGTGAGCCGGCGAGGATCTGCTGCCGCAGCTCCGGGGGGACATCGGCGCCGCGTTGCAGAGTGAGCGAGACCGCCTGATCGATCGCGGCCTGCTCGGCGCGTAGCTCGCCCAGGGCCGCCTTACGCTGCCGGGCGGCGTCCTCGTAGCGCAGGTCGCGCAGGTCCGCCTGGGCGGTTTCGAGAAGCTCCATGGCTCGCTGCACGCGCAGGGAGGGTCGGCCCGCGGCGTCGAGCTCACGCGCTACCTGTTGCGCCTGCTCGCGCAGCAGCGCCTGGGTTTGTTCCATGCGTACCTGGGTGCGTTGGAAATCCGGTGGGGTGCCGCCCTGCAGACCGCGTCGGCCCTGGCCGGTCTTCTTGCCCCCGCCGGTGGCGCCGCGCGGGTCGAGCTGTTTGCTCGCCGCCACGTTGCCCTCTTCGTAGCGCTCGTTGGTGACCCGCGCCGGGGTGGGCCTGCCCTCGTAGCCGGGCGATTCGGCGCCGACCATCTGGCCCGAGGAGCGACCCCGCCGCCCCGCCCCGCTGCGGCCGCCCATCTCGCTGGCGTTGGGCATCTGGTTGCCCGTCTTGCCCGTGGCGTTGTAGCTGCTGATCGGGCCGTCCGCGATCAGCCAGCCCATCTGGAAGTTTCCGCCCCAGGCGCCCGTGGTGTCGTCGGCTTCCTCGTCGAACTCGTCGAGCTTCTCGATCAGGTCGCCCACCATGTCCTGCAGACTCTCGGGCAGTTTCGACTCGGGCACCTTGAACGTCCCCTCCAACGGGTCCTCCATCACCCACTTGAGATTGTCCCCCGCGTCGGGCATCCACATCTCGAAGTCCTCCGCCGTCTGCTCCGCCAGCGACTTGGCGCCCTCCTCCACGGGCGTGGCGATCTCCACCGTCGGGGCACGCTGTTTCTTCTCGATCTCCTCGAAGATGGTGCTCACGTTGTCCGCCAGGTGCGAGTCGTTGACGAACCCGTCGGGGAGCTTGGTGATCTCGTCCACGGTGTCGCGTGCCCATTGTTTCCAGCGGTCCAGTCGCGTCTGGATGTCGCTGAGCTGGGCGGCCGTTTCGCCGGTGAGTTCCTGGCGCGGACGCTTGGGAAGCCGTTCGTAGCGTTCGTTGAGTTCCTTGACCTCGCTGAGGAACTTGTCCAGGTCGGCCGCGGTGCGGGCGAGCGTTTCGAGCGTCCGCTGGTGCTCGGTGGGCTGGTCGCGCTGCATCTTGCGCAGGGCGGCGCGCGTCTGTTCGACGCGGGTCAGGCGTGCGAGGATCTGCTCCAGCGAAGCGATGACGCGGTCCTGCGTCTCGAGCGTCTGATCGTGGGCAGCCCCGTTCTCCAGCAGCGTGATGACGCGAGGCATCTGGTCGTTGGCCAGTTGCCGGAGCTGCTCGATGATGGAGATCGCGGGGAAGGCGTCGCGTTCCATGCGCTGCGACAGGGTCAGGGTCTGCCGCCGAATGACGCCCTGTCGCGTGGTCAGCTCGACCGCGGGCAGGCCCCCGGCGGTCTGCGTGCGATTGAGCCGCTGGAGTCGCAGCAGTTCCTCCACCGCCGCGGCGTACTGCGCCAGTTGCGCGTCGCGCTGCTGGGCCGCCTGTTCGGGGCTGAGCACGATGAGGTGGAAGCTGCGCGAGCGTGCCTGGCCCGGGCCCGAGTCCGAGACGTCGTTGCGGTCGCGCGCCAGGGCCCAGTATTCGAGGCGGTCGCCGGGCTTCAGGCCCAGGTCCGTCACGGTCGTATCCACGCGCAGGTCCAGCCGCTTCCGCGGCGCGCCGTCGCGGGGCCAGTGGTGGAGCACCGTCGGCGGCGAGTCGTCAACACCGCGCGGGTTGATCCGTCCGAGCATCGACACCTCACCCAGACCCAGGTCGTCCGTGGCGGCCAGGGCGAAGCTCACGCGGGCGCCGGGCGCCACCTGGAGGTCGCGCGCGGGATGGACGAAGCCCACCGTGGGCGGGGCGTCGCGGTCCAGCGTCAACGTGTAAGTCAGCGGCGCGGTGACGGTGTAGCCCTGCGTGTCCCGCAGCGAGAGCCGGTAGGTCGCGGCGCGACGCAGGCTGAACGTGGCGCTCCAGGTGCGGGCGTCGTGAGCGGTGAACGCGGGCGGTTCGTCCATCAGCGCCTCGAGGTGGTGCAGGTCCTTGCTGCTCGTGACCGTCAGCAGCACGGTGGACCCGGGCAGCCCGCGCAGGTGTCCGTCGCTGTCGCTGCTCAGGGCGGGCAGGCCGGTGTAGCTCGGCGGGGTGAGCAGGGCGGTCATCTTTTCCACGCGCGGCAGCGGGTCGACCGTCAGACGCAGCGGAGCGCTGCGACCGTCGCCCGCCTCGACGAAGAGTTCGAGGTCCTTCGTGACCGCATCGCCGGTCAGGGTGGCCGCGAAGCTTCCGGGGGTCGCCTGGGGCCTCATCTCGATGGCGCCGTCGCCCCAGCGCAGCAGGGCCGCGGACGCGGGCCGACGTTGCGTGGTCGCCCGGACGGTGACGGGCGTGCCCTCGAGCACGCGGGACTTGCCCGATTCGAGCTCGGCGCGCACCAGCGTCCAGGTGAAGGGCGGGATCGGGGCCCAGGGCAGCAGCACGCGCATCACGCTGGTGCGCAGCGGCGGCCCCCAGAGCAGCAGCAGCGCCGCCAGCGCCGCCAGCGCCATCGCCAGGGCGATGCTGTGGCGTCGCTGGACGTCGCTGCCGGTGGCCGGCGAGAGGTCCACTTCTTCGACCGTCCGCACGCCTTCGTGGACGATCGCCTCGACCAGCCGTGGCGAGCCAGCGGAGGGGTCGCGGCCCAGCTGCACCGCGTTGACCAGGCGGTTCTTGAGCGAGGCCGCGGGCAGTCGAAGCTCGATCAGCCGGGCGAGGTAGTCGTCGCTGGCGTTGAACCGCCAGGGGCGCACGACGCAGCGCCAGCCCGCCAGCAGCGTCGCCGTCCACAGCAGCAGCGCCAGCGGTCCGCGCCCGCCCACGAGTCGATCGGTCACGCCCGCCGCCAGCAGCGCCGCGACGAACACGCTGGCGCACAGCGTCAACCCCGAGAGCACGCGGCGTGTCCGCCAGGCCGCGCCGAAGGCGTGAACGTGTTCGAGCAGTTGGGCGTAGGCTTGCGTCATCGCTCGGGCTCCGCGCTAGACCAGTTGGTGTCTGCGACGCACGATCCACTCGCCGGTCACCAGCATCAAGAAGACGCCCAGCAGGACCGGGCTGTTCCAGAGCGGAGTCACGACGGTGCGCTGCACCGTCGCGGGGCGCAGGGGCAGCGCTTGGGCCAGATCGCTCAGCGCCGCGGGGTCGTGGACGTCCGCGTAGAGTCCGCCGCTCTGCTGCGCCAGTTGCGCCAGGACCTGCGGGCGGGTCGATTCGTCGTCGAGTTCCAGGCCCGAGCCGGCGACGAGGAACGGCGTGCGCTGCGAGGCGACGACCGTGGGGCCCCGGAGCAGTTCCGCCACGACTTCGTGTCGCCCGCCGAGCCGCGGGAAGAAGGCCGCCGACCAGGCGTTGGCGTCGGCGGGATCGGCAAGCGCCTCCAGATCGGTGCGGGCGTCGTCGGGCCCCAGCACGCTGACCCGCACCACGGAGTCCGACGCGGGGGCCTGGGAACCGGATTCGAGCCCGTCGTCCGGGGTGGCGGGGGCCGCCTGCTGCGGAGCCGGGAGCATCGCCGCCGGATTTCGAATCACGCGCACGCTGACCCTCTGACCCCGCGGGTAGTGCGGTCGATCGGTGGCCAGGCTCAGGACCGATTCGGGCATGGCCGGCCGCTGCGCCAGGAAGCGGATCATCTGCGACCAGAAGCGAGCGTAAAGGGCGTCGGGGGCGCCGGCCAAACGCGCGTGCCGGGACCATCGCCAGGTGGAGTCGGCGGCGAGAAGGACGGAGATGCCTCGACCAAAAGGCTGCGTCGCCAGCGCCACGGACGGGGGCGGTCCGGGGTGCCAGGCCAGGACGGTGGCCGCGGGTCGGGGCGGTCCCGTGGCTGCCACGCCACGCAGCTTCGGCAACGAGGCCCAGAGCTCCGCGTCGCGCTGCGCTTCGCCGGTGATCGTCAGCGCCGGATGACTCAGGCCCTGGAGCGTGGGCTCGAAGCCAAAGGGCTGCTCGATCTGAGACAGTTCGCCCCCGTGCTCGCCGTGTTGCTGCACCGGCAACAGACGCTCCAGCGCGGTGCTGGGCAGGCCCCGGGGCGACAGATTCAGGTACCCGCCGAGCACCATGATTCCGCCGCCCTGCTCGACCCACGCCGCGAGCCAATCGTACACCCTCGGGTCGAGCATCGAGGCCTCGAAATCGCCTAGCAGCACCACGTCGATTTTTTTCAGACGCTCCTCGGTGACCACCTGCGCCGAGGCGTCGGCGGAGCCGGTCTGCTCGGGATGGGCGGCGCGAACGAAGGAGATCAGGTCCACGTCCGGATCGCCCCGCAGTCGCTGACGCAGGAACGTGTACTCCGGACGCAGCACGCCCTCGATGTAGAGCACGCGGATCGGCTGACGCTCCACCCGCAGGCGGAACGGGGCGGTGTTGTCGGCGGTGTGGCGCTCGCCCGCCGCCGGGGCGAGTCGGGCGGACATCACAAAATCCCCGGTCTCCGTGGGCGTGAAGGCCAGGGTCGCCTCGGTCTGCGAGGTTCCCGGAGGGAAGACGATCTCGCTGCGTGCCATCTCGCGCCCGGCGTGCTCGAGGATCAGCGGCAGCGTCGCCGCCTCGCCGCCGACCTTCCGCAGCACGCAGCGCACCGCCACGGCGTTGTTGACCAGGGTGCGCCCCGGGGCGTCGGCGCGCAGCAGCGAGACGTCCACGCGCTGCTTCGACGGGGCCCGGTCGGGGAATCCCACCGCGAACAGCGGCACGGGCAGGTCCACGTCGGCCCAGGTCTGTCGTCCGGTGGTGTCGCGTCCGTCGCTCACCAGCAGGACCGCGGCGGGTCGCTCGCCGGCCCCGGCGGCGTGCAGGGCGCGGACCAGATCGGTCTGCTCGTCGCGCGGCTCGGCGGGCAGCTCGTCGAGGTCCAGCGGATCGCCCGCGATGCTCAGGCATCGGACCTGTGCGCCGCGACGCAGCGTCCGGGACAGCTGCGAATCGCGAAGCAGGGCGAGCGCCGCGTCGAAGCGCGAGGCGGCGTCGTGGCCCGGAAGCGTCATGCTCTCCGAAGTGTCCAGAACCACCGCGACGACCGGGAGCTGCTGCCGTGTGTGGGATCGAGTCCAGACCGGCTTGACCAGGGCCGCCAGGAGCAGCAGGACAGCGAATAGGCGCACCGCGGCGAGCCTCCAGGCCAGGCGTTGCCCGGTGCGACGAAAGACGCTGGCGTAGGTCGCACCCAGCACCGCGGGCGTCAGCAGCAGCAGGGCGACCCAGAGCCAGGGCGGGTCGAAGTTCTCCAGAGTCAGTCGCGCCAGAGTGTGGATCATCAGGCCACCGTCCGGGTTCTGGAGAGGCGATTGGCCAGCCAGGGCTCGAACAGTCCCACGACCAGCGCCAGGATCAGCAGTTGGTCCCACAGGCCGCGTCCGCGCTGCGACGCCTCGCCGGTGCGTTGCAGTTGCGCCAGTTCGTCCGCGCCGGCGACGTAGCGCCAGGCCAGCCCGTCGCCCAGAAGTTCGCGCAGGTCCGCTTCGGTCAGGCGCCGCGTCGCGGCCTCGTCCGACGGGACGTTGACGGCCAGCAGCGCGCCGTGGGGCAGGGCGTAGACGCCGGCGGTGTGCGTCGGTTCGGTCACGGCGCTGCCGTCGACGAAACGAGGGTAGAGCGGCTCGCCTTCGGGCGAACGCACCAGCAGCGGCACGTCGCTTTGAGCCGGCGCGGGCAGCACGATGCTCTGACCTGTGAGCAGGAAATTGCTGCGCTCCACGGTCGGCCAAGCGAGGTGGCCCACGACGCGGTGCACCAGCGGGACGAAGAGCCCCTGCACCGGAAGATCGGTCCAGTCGCGGTCGAGGGTGCAGGCCCAGAGCATGACACGGCCCCGGCCAAAGGGTCGCTCCACGAGCAGCGGATCGCCGCCGGCGGTTCGCACCAGCACCTGCCCCGCCACGTCCAGTTCGTACCGGGCGCTGAGCCGGACCGACGACAGGGCGCCGAGGCTCGCGTCGTCGAAGCCCGCCAGCGCCGGGTGCGTCGCGTCGATCGCCCCCACGTGGGTGGCGGTGTCATCGCGTCGGAGCGGTCGCGCCGGCAGCAGTCCGCCGTGCATCCGCTGGACTCCGACCCAGCGGGCGTACGCGGCGGCGTCCACGCGGTCGCCCAGGGTGATGAACAGACCCCCGCCGGCGTCGACGAATCCCTCCAGCGCCGCCAGCGCCTCTTCCGAAAGAGCCGCGACGTTGGCGAGCACCGCCACGCTCGCCTCGCGCAGCGCCGCGGCGTTGAGCTGCGACGGCGCGACGCTCCGCAGGGTCAGGGCGTGGTCCGCGCCCGAGCCGACCCGCAGCGCGGTGCGGAAGAAAAACAGCTCGTCCCCGGCGGGCGACTCCGAGGGCGCGCCGTTGACCGACAGAACGCTTAGGCCCTGCTGCACGCTCAGCGCGAAGTGACGGGCGTTGTCGGCGCTCTGGGCGTCGTCCTCGAGATCGCGCAGCTCCACCGCACCGGACTGCCATCCCTCCTGCCCGGGCGCGAAACGGTGCGTGAGCCTCGCCCACTGGGCGCTGCGCGGCGGCAGATCGAGCGATCGCTGCGCCACCGAGGCCTCGCGCAGTCGAAGGTGCATCGTGGCGCGGCGCGGGGCGTCGCTGTGGTTGTGGACCAGGGCTCGGAAGGTGAAGGGCACGCCCGTCAGCGGTCGGGGAGCGTCGTACTGCAGGGCGTCGATGCTCAGGTTGGGCGCCTCTCGGCTCGGGGCGAGGTCCACCATGAGCAGTGCCACCGAGGGGTCCAGTTCCATCCCCCGGCCGGCGAAGCCCGCGGCGCGCAGGTCGCTGAGCACGATCACCTCGCCGCCCGCGCCCACGAGTCGGCCGGCGGCGAGGACGGCCGCGTCGAGGTCCGCCGCCAGGTCCGTGGGCGACAGGCTCGACAGCGCCGTGCGCAGCGCCTCAAGATCAGTCGTCACCGGCTGCGCCAGGATGGTGGGCCCGAGGTCGCGGCGGCCCGCCAGCAGCAGCGTGGCGCGGTCGCCCCGCAGCACGCTCAACCCGTCGAGCGTCTGCGCGGCCGCTCGGCGGAGCGACTCGAACTGGCCGCGCATCGACGCCGAGTCGTCGATCACGATCGCCACCGTCCGTCCCGATCCCGCGCCGAGCACGGACAGTCCCCCCCATCGGAGCAGCGGCTGCGCCAGCGCCAGCGCCAGCAGCGCCAGCAGCGCCATGCGCAGCAGCATCACGGCGCGGTCCTGCAGACGAGCGCGGCGCGTGGCGCGGAGGAAACGTTCGTCGAAGAAGCGCGTGGTGGAGAAGACGATGCGTCGCGAGCGTCTTGAGCGGCGCAGATGGATGAGCAGCGGGACCGCCGCCGCCAGCACGCCCAGCAGGAGCCAGGGGGCGAGGAAGGTCATGTCAGATCAGCCCCCGTTGTCGGCGAGCAAGGTACTCGCCCAGCGCCGGGGCGAAGGGCTCGCCGGTGTCGAGCAGGACATAGCCCACCTGCCGGGACAGGCACCCGCGACGGACTGCGGCGCAGTAGTTGTTGACGCTGCGGAGGTAGTGCTCGCGCACGGCGCGGGCGTCGGAGACGATGACGCGGCCGGTCTCGATGTCCTGCACCTCACCGGCGTCGTCGTAGGGGAAGCGCAGCTCCTGCGGGGCGAGCACCTGCATGACCACCACCTCGTGCTTGCGATGGCGCAGGTGGCCCACCGCGTCGAGGAGTTCCTTTTCATCGCCCCGGCCGCTGAAAAGGTCGCTGAGGATGACCACCAGCCCGCGGCGCTGGATCGTGCCCGCCAGTTCGTGCAGGGCCCCGGGGAGATCGGTGGCACCGGCGGGCGCCGCGGACTGCAGGGCCTGGATCACGGCCTGGAAGTGGCCCCATCCCTGCCGCGGCGGCAGGCGCTGCGTGGCGCGCTCGTCGAAGACGATCAGGCCCACGGCGTCTTGCTGCGCCTGCGCCAGATACGCCAAACTCGCGGCGCACAGCTGAGCAAAGTCGAACTTGGAGTGGGAGTGTTCCGGGTTTTCTGCTCCGCCGAATCCCATCGAGGCGGAGGCGTCGAGCATCAGGTGCAGTCGCAGGCTTGTCTGTTCTTCGTACTGCTTGACGTAGAGGCGATCGCGGCGGGCGAGGACTTTCCAATCCAGGTGCCTCAGGTCCACGCCGGGGGTGTAGTCGCGGTGCTCGGCGAACTCGACGGAGAAGCCCTTGCGCGGAGAGCGGTGCTGACCGCTGAAGAGACCTTCAACGACCAGCCTTGCGGCGAGGCCCAGGTGTTGCAGGCGGAGCAGATCGGAGGTCGCAGGTGAAGGCATTCGTCTGGGCGCTCCCGTCTTGCGGTTCGGACCTCCGACACTCGACATCTGACGTCAGACAATCTTCTCATGCTCGCCCGGTCCGGGTTCGGGCACCTCGGCGAGCAGGCGTTGGACGAGCTTGTCGGCGTCCACGCCCTGGGCCTGGGCGTGGTAGTTGGGGACGATGCGGTGTCGCAGCACGAGCGGGGCGACCTGTCGGACGTGTTCGCAGTGGAGGTTGAACTCACCGGCCAGCGCGGCTCGCGCCTTGGCGGCGGTGACGAGGTGCTGCACGGCGCGGGGGCCTACGCCCCAAGTGACGAACTCCTTGACGAACGCGGGCGCCAGGGCGTCGTCGGGCCGGGTGGCGCGCGCCAGCTTCACCGCGAACAGCGCTACGTGATCGCTCACCGGCAGGGCGCGGACGAGCTTCTGCATGGCGGTGACGTCGCCGGCGTGGAGCACGGGCGTCACGCCCAGGCCCAGATCGGTGGCGTCGAACCTGGCGATGGCCAACTCCTCCGCGGCGCTGGGGTAGCCGACCTTGAGCATGAACATGAAGCGGTCCAGCTGCGCCTCGGGCAGCGGGTAGGTGCCCTCCTGCTCGATGGGGTTCTGCGTGGCGAGCACGAAGAAGGGCCGGGGCAGGTCGTAGGTTTTTCCCGCGGAGCTGACCTGACGCTCCTGCATGGCCTGGAGCAGGGCGGCCTGGGTCTTGGGCGGGGTGCGGTTGATCTCGTCCGCGAGCACGATGTGCCCGAACACGGGGCCCTGGACGAACTCGAAGCGTCGTTCGCCGGTGGCCTTGTCCTCGCGCATGACTTCCGTGCCGGTGATGTCCGCGGGCATCAGGTCGGGCGTGAACTGGATGCGCGAGAAGGAGAGATCGACGCACCGGGCGAGCGTCTGGACCATGAGCGTCTTGGCCAGCCCCGGCACGCCCACCATCAGGCAGTGCCCCCCGGCGAAGACCGCGGTGAGCAGATCGTCGAGCACCGCCTCCTGTCCGATGATGACGCGGGCGATCTGCTTCTTCATCGCGACCCGGGCGGCGGCGAGCTGCTCCAGAGCGCGCGGGTCGGCGGAGGCTGAGACGGCGGGCTTGTCACTGAGGGCGGCGAGTTTGCTCATGGGGATTCCTGAAGTGGCCAAGTAGTCGAGTGACCAAGCGGCCGAGTGAAATACGAGACCCGACATCTAAAGCGCACTGGGCCACTTGACCACCAGGCCACTTGGCTGCTCTGACGCTCATGGTTTCATCGCGTAGCACAGGATGTTCAGGGCGAGCCTGCGTGCCGAGGCTGCGTCGTAGGCGTTGGCGTAGGGGTCGTGGACGCCCTTGAGCATCGCCAGCGTATCGTTGCGGGAGTAGACGAGCACGGCGCGGTCGTCGAGGGTGATCGCTTCGAGCTCCGCGGCCCGGGCGGCGCCGGTGCCCGCGTCGCGCATCTCGGTCACTTCGTAGAGGCTGTGATAGATCGCATGGTCGGCGGGAAGTTGCGTCAGCTCACGGTCGGGGAAGAGCTGCGCCACCAGGGCGCGGGCCTCGCGGTCGAACTTGGCGAACCCGGAGGTGTTGTTGATGAAGAGAAAGCCGCCGGCCTGGAGGTGTCGCCGCAGCGCCGCGACTTCCTGCTCGCTCAGCCGTGGCTCGTCCAGGCCGGTCATCACCACCAGGGGCGTGTCCGCGAGTTGTCGCACGTCCGCGTCCACCGCCTGAAGCTCGAAATCCACCGGGACGCTGGTGTCCATCGCGGCGAAGCGGAGCAGTTGGTAGAGGCTGTTGGGATCGGGGTTCCAGTCGCCCTGGTGCCGAAGCTGCGCCAGAGGGAGGGCGGCGCGGCGCTGGGGCTGTTCGCCGGCGATCGGTCGCGTGACCGCCTGGGTCGCGGCGAAGCGTCGTTGAGCGGCGGCGTAGGCGACGAGGTTGATGCCCATCCGCAGAGCGTCGGCGGGCATCATCGCCATGGTGCGTGGGGCGTCGGGGACGCGCTCGTTCGCCGCCGGCGCGTAGAACTCGTCCCAGCCACAGGTCATGTCGTAGGGCGAGAGGATCACCGCGGTGCGTGCCGCCAGGTTCATGCCCAGCAGGTGTGGCGGGCCCTCGCTGCGCGTGTGGGCGCCGTTGTTGACGGTGAAGTAGCCCACGTTGGCGTATGCGTAGTAGCCGCGCATCACCGGGTGGTCCATCTGCAGCACGCCGAGCTTGCGGTCGGGGAACATCGCCAGGATTTCCCGGCGAAAACTCGCGGTGAAGGCGGGGCTGCCCAGCGTGGCATCGCCCAGCAGAGTGCCGCCGTCCAGAAGATAGTCGCGCAGCGCCTCGCGTTGCGGCGAAGTCAACTCGAAAGCCTCGTACCCGGTGATGTAGAGCACGGGAATCTGGCATCGCTGCCCCTTGGCGTGCATCGCCACCAGGTCGTCCAGGCTCAGCACCTGCCAGCCGTACCACACGTCCAACTGCGACCGCACGTGGCGCAGCAGGTTGTCCAGATCGCCCGGGTTGGGCATATAGTCCTGCGTCTGTCCGTACACCAGCTTGCCGAAGAAGATCGGCGGCGAAGGCTCAGCCTTGGGCTCACTGCGACGCAGCGGCACCGCGGGCAGGGGCAGCGGCGGGAACCCCTCGGCCGCGGTCTGACGTTGCGGGTCCTTGCGCGGCGGGGGCCCGATCGTCCCGACCTTGCGCTCCGCAGCCGTCGCGGTCGCCGTCGCCGACGCCAGCAGGCACACCATCGTCACGGACCATCGAGCGCAGCGTTTCATCGCGGTCACTCCTGCGTCAGAGGCTTGATGATGACCGGGCGTCGCGGTTGCGCTTGCGCGTCCCAGGCGATGATGCCCGGCTCAGGCTCCACCACCCTTATTCTACCCAGCGTCGCTGTGGACTGTGGCTCGCGCAGGTCGATCCCGCCCAGCTCGCGCAGGAACGCGATGCGACGCGCCTGATAGTCCTTGGGCATCAACCGCTCACGGAAGATGGAGTAGAACGGCCGCTCCTGCAGCGGGACCCAGGTTTGGCCATCCTCGCTCTCATACTCCCAGCGGTCCACGCGCCAGACCCACTCGCCCCCTTTGTAGCCCCCGCCCACGAAGGCGCGTCGGCGAAGCTGCGTGACCAGCACCGCCGCGTGCTGCGCGTTGCCCGCGACGTCGAGCACCAGGCACTCGTCGAAGAACTGCTTGGCCACATGGCCGGCGAGCTTCCGCCGCACCTCGCGCATCGAGGCCTCCTGCAGCGGCTGCTCCACCTCGAAATCGCTCGCCGGCACCGTCGCGTCCCAGCCCTGGATCAGCCCGCCCGAGGCGGTCAGCAGCCGCACGTCGTAACGACCCGTGGGCAGGTCCGTGATCGTCACGTCGTTGCCGTTCACCACGCCGCGCCACAGGTCCTCGAACACGCCCTCGTCGGTCTGCCTTCGTTGCACCGCGAACACCTGCGCCGGGGCCGGCCCGTCGATCGTGAAACAGATCTCGCCCGCCAGGCTGACCCCCGCCATGCAGCCGCACAACAGCGCTCCGCCGACCGTTCGTGCCCAGTGGTTGAGGATCATGCGAGCGTCCTTCTGCTCATGGTGTTCCGGCGCGTCCGCGTCGTGGGGTTCAACGCTGGTACGCCGGCAGGTAGTGCATATAGACCTCCAGCGCGATGACCGAGAAGGCGGTGGAGTAGGCCTTGGCCGGGCCGTTCTGGCTGTCCTCGCTGAACCCCGGGAACGAACCGTCCTCCTGCTGCGAGCGCAACAGCAAATCGCGGACCTTGGGGTGCCAGCGATCCCAGTGTTCGCCCCCGGCCTGGAACATCGCCTGCATGGCGTAGTAGTTCATGTAGTGGAAGTGCGCCACGCCGCCGTGGTAGTCCCTCTGCGTGAGCCATTGGAGACTTTTCTTGACCGCTTCGTCGTCGTAGGCGCCCAGGAGCTGCATGCTCAGGATTCCCGCGGCGGTGCGCGCTTGGGCCGGTTCTCCGCCGGGCTGGTAGGCGAAGCCGCCCGAGGGCACGACGCAGGCGCGGACGTACTGCAGGGCGCGATCCATCGTCTGCTGCGGCACGTCCAGCCGGGCGTTCTGCGCCGCACGCAGGGCCACGATCTGCATGACGGTGGCGGAGAGGTCCGCGTCCGCGGGCAGGGGTTGGTATCGCCACCCGCCGGTGCCCGCCTGCGCCTTGACGATCAGGTTCACCGCGCGCTGCACGCTCTTGCGCATCTCCGGGGTGGGGATGAAGCCGTAGGCCTCGATCATCGCCAGCGTGGCCAGGGCGTGCTCGTACATCGGGCCGTGCGACGCGTTGGGCGATTGGTAAAGCCCGCTGGCGTTCTGCGTCGCCAGGATGAACGCCACGCCGCGCTCCACCAACGGTCGGTAAGGCCCTCGGCCCGGGACGTGTCCCCGGCCCAAAAACGCCAGAACGCAGATGGCGTTGGTCCCGTTGTTGCGCCCAAATGCGCTGGGCCAGGATCCGTCGGCGTTCTGCACTCGCAGCAGGTACTCCAAGGCGCGATCCACCGAAGCCTCGACCCGACGCATCAGCACCGGGTCCGGCAGCAACTCGTCCGACCAGGCACAAGGCGACGCGACCCACGAGAAAACCAGCGCCAACATCGCCACTGTCGCGGGCCGCCACGAACTCTTGGTCTTGCGTCTTGCGCGTCTCATCGAAGGCTCGCTCTCTGGCTGCACAGCACGGTCAGAGCACGCCGATCACCCGCCGCACCGCCACGTCGGTGCAGTACAGACCCACCAGCAGCACCAGCGTCAGCCAGGTGTCCCACACGTCCTCGTCGCGCACCTGGCGGTCCTGCGTCGGCTCGCCGCGGAGCAGGGTCGGCAGCGTCGCCAACTGGTCCAGCTCCAGCAGGGCGCCGCCCGAGAGGTCCGCCAGCGTGCCCAGCGTGTCGCGGTCCACCGAAGGGTCCGACCACTCGCGCCCCGGCGTGGCCACGCTGAGCGTCCCGCTCACCTGCCGGCCCGATTCGGTGTCGAACACCACGCGATACTCGCCCGCCTCTGTCGCCCGCCACGAGCCCCGAAAGCCTCCGGCCGTCGCGCCGCGATGCAGCGTCAGACGTGCCTCGCTTCCGCGCTGCGCTCCGTCGACACCCGCGGCGTCCTGGGGGACAATCCGCACCGTCTGCTGCGCTGCGTCGAGCGGCTGCTTGCGACGATCCAGCGCGAAAAGCTCCACGACCGCCTCCTGGCCAGTCTCGATCCGTCGCGGGCTGATCTCCAGCCGATCCGTCGCGTCGCGTGCCTGACCCTGGCGCGCCGCGTGACGCAGCGTCTGCCCCCAGAATCGGTAAAACAGTTCGTCGCCGATGTTCCGTCGCCAGAGGAACGTTGAGTCCGTGCCGACGAAGACCACGCGGCCCCGGCCCAGGTGCTGCTCGATCACCAGCGGATGCCTTGCGCCGCGGTCCTCCAACTCCGCCAGCGCCGTAGCCCCGGGGCGAAGTCGTCCGGTGGTCGCCCAGAAGAACGAGGGCATCTGCGCCCACAGACGCCGCGACCGCTCCGCGTCGCCGAACAACTCGAACACCGCGCTGCCCCCGCCCACCGCGGTCAGACTCATCCTCAGCGGCGCGAACCCCGCCGCCTGCACCGTGCGCCATCGCTCCATCGGCATCAGCTTGGCCAGCGGGCCGTCGGCGAAAGCCATGGGCATCGACACCGTGCCCGCCTGCACCACCAGGCCCAGCCCCTCCTCCTCCACCGCACGCAGCAGTTGCTCCTGGAACCGCCCCGGCAGCAGCGCCGGCGAGACGTCGCCCAGCAGCGCCACGTCGTAACGCGCCCAGCCCTCCACGGTCTGCGGCAGCAGCGCCGCCCCGGAAAGCTCCTCCCTCGCGCCGGCGAGCTGAGCCTCCATCACGATCGTGCTGTTCACGCCCGTGTCCCGCCGCAACGCGTGGTCGAGGAAGCGAAAGTCCCAGCGCGGCGCGCCTTCGAGGTAGAGCAGGTCCAGCTTCTCGTCCGTGAGCTCGAGCCACACCCGGCGATGGTTGTTCTGTGTTACCGTCTCCTCCGCCTGCTCCTGCACGCTCACGAGCAGCGGCACCTCGACGCGGGCGTCGTCCCTGGCGGGGGTGTAGCGCAGCGTGACCCGCTGGCGCTGGCCGTCCTGCAACTCCACCTCCTGCTCCGCCGCCACGCGCTGCCCCTCGTGCAGCGACACGCGCACGCCGCGACCGGCCAGTCCCGTGCCCGCGACGACCACCGTCACCGACGCCTGGTCGCCACGGATCACCCGCTGCGGCGCCAGCACGTCACGCACCGCCAGGTCGATCACCGGCTGGTCCGAGCCCACCGGGACGGTGAAGATCGGCGGCAGCGCGTCGCGCTGCGCCGCCTGCAGCGCCTCGGGGCTGGTGGTGCCGCGTCCGTCGCTGAAGATCACCACGCCCGCCCAAGCGCCGCCCGCCGCGTCGCGCAGCGCTGTTTCCAACGCCTCGCCCAGTGCCGTCTCGTGCCGCTGCGACTGCTCCACCGCGTCGTCGGCGTCGAGCGAGCCATGCCGAACGATTCGGCCCACGCGGTACACCCGCGTCGCAAAGCGCTCCGCCAGCGGGTCGAACACCGAGGTTCGCTGCGCCGCCAGCACGGCCTCGAGCAACTGCCTTCGGCTCATCGACGCCAGGCGCTGGCGCACCTCCGCATCGTCCGTCGGGCTCAGCCCCGCGGCGGCCGCGATCGCCGCGCCACCCTGACGCGCTGGGACGTCCATGCTCGCCGAGTCGTCCACGAGGATCGCCAGCGCCGGTCGCCGCGTCAGGGCCTCTTCGAGACGGACGTAGGGCGCGCCCAGCACCAGCACCAGAAGCAGCAGCACGCCGCTGCGCGCGGCGCTGAGCAGGTGGCGCTGGGCCGCGGGCACGTGCGACAGGGCGGCGCGATGCCGCGCGACCACGAACCAGACCGCCGCCGGCAGCAGCACCAGCCCCGCCGCCAGCCACCCCGGGCGGTGCCAGAGCCACTGCAGCGACTGGCTCTTCTGCGCCAGTTCGTCCGAGACGCCCAAGGCTCGCAACAGCCACTGGCTCATGGGTCGCTCCGCGGCGGCTGGGGCTGGCTTAGCAGTCGGTAGTACTCGTCGATCACCGCCTGGTAGCCCGCCGGGCCCTGCTCGTTCATGCCCTCGAGCAGCGGCTGGCGGACCTGCGGCGGCAGACGATACACCCCCGCCGCCGCCGACTCGCCTTGGCCGAACATCGACAGGTCCACGTTGTACACGCTCCCGGGCGTCACCGCGCTCAAGCCCGTCTCCACGCCGGGCGCGGGCGACAACGCCTGCATCATCCGCATTGTGGCGCTGCGCTGCGCCATGCCCGACATCATGCCCGCCTGCGCCGAGCTCATCATCGCCTGCAACTGCGACATCGCCTGGCTCTGCGACGATGGGCCAGAGCTGCCCGGCTGGATGGGCGATTCCATCGCCTCAAGCATCTGACCCATCTGCGCCATCATCTGCCCCAACTGGTCCGACGTGCCCGCCAGGTCGTTGGAGCTCTCGGTGAGCTGCTGCTGCATCGCGTCCTGATGCTGCTCGAGCATCTGCCGCGGCGTGGCGGCGCCCTGCCGCGGCGGGGGCTGCGGCGTGGGGCGCGAGTCGCGCTCGGCGTAGCGCTGGCTCATCTGCCCGCGCCGCGTGCTCTGTGGCGTGTCCACCGGCTGATCCCACCAGTTCTCGTCCTCCAACGCCTTAAGACGCTCCTCCATCGCCGCCCAATCGGGCTGCCCCGTGGGTTCACCCGGCGCCTCCTCCTCGGGCGTGTCACGCTCCACCGGCAGCGACTCGAACTCCTCCCCGGGCGGGACCCACGGCGGCGGCGGCAACGGCCGCGACTCCTCGGCTCGCCGGGCCATCAACTCCTGCGTGCGCCGCATCAGCTCCAGCGCCTTCTCGTCCAGCTCGCGCTGCTGCGGACTGATCCGCGTCAGCTCCGAGGGCGCAGCCGTGGGCGTCTGCTGCTGCAGCTGCGTCATCTGCTGCTGCATCGTCTGCAACTGCTGCTGCTGGTCGCTCAGGTGCGACTGCAGTTGGCGGAACTGCTGCATCATCTGCTGGCCCTGGAGCGTGGCGGCGAGCATCTGCGCTTGCTGGCGGTACTGCTCGGGGCTCTGCTGCGCCAGCGCCTGCTGCGCCGCCTGCATCGCCCGTAACTGCTGCTGCATCGCGGCGAGCTGCTCCTGCTGCTGCGGGGAGAGTTCCGTCAGTTGCCGCAGCCGATCCAGCACGTCCTGGTCGAGCTCCGTCGCGGCTTGTGACTGCTGCTGCATCGCCTTGGCGCGCTGCGCCATGTCGCTCAGCGCCTGGGCTTCGAAGGGCAGGGCCAGGGGCGACTGCTGCGCCTGTTGCGCCGCGGCGGCCAGTTGTCCCGCCATTGCGTCGAGCGCCGCGTGCTCCTTCGAGACCTGCTGCGCCAGGGCGTGGAGCTTGGCGCGGTCCTCCTCGGAGAGCCCCTCGTACGCCGACCCGAGCTGCTGCCTCCACTGCTCGGCGGACAGCGGCGAACCGTCGGGATTGGTCAGCGTCAGCAGCCTGGCGTCGGAGAGGTCGACCTCGACCCGCGGCAGCAGGCCCAACAGTTCCGTGGCCGCCTGCGCCAGGGACGCGTCGAGCCTGGCCAATTCCGCCAGGCCTTCGAGCAGCCCGGAGTAGCTCTGCGGCGGAGGCGCGGCGTCGGGTGTCGGCTGCGCCTGCGCCAGCGTGACACGGTAGAGAGGGCTTTGGGTCTCCTGTCCCTTGCGGTCGCGGGCGATCAGGCGATAGACCCACTCGCTCTGGTCGGTAGCGGGCAGAGCGCCCAGGACCGCGGCGCTCAGACTCGGAGCATCGAAACGTTCGAGCCAGCGGGGTTCGCCCAGCGCCTCGGCGCTCTGGCCGCTGGCCACGCCCACCGCCTCCAGGCCCCAATCATCCGACACCCGCACCGCCAGCGGCAGCGGCGACGCCGCCGCCAGCACCACGCTGCGCCCCGGACGCTCCACGACCAGCGTCGGGGGCTGATCGACCACCGCCGTCAGCGGCACGGCCTTGACCGGACGATTGGCGTGGCCCGAGGGCGTCGTCACCCGCAGGTCCAGCCGCACCGGTTGCGTGAGCATCTCCTGCGTCACCGCCGTCTGGCCCACCCATTGGCCTTGCTCGAGCGTCATCGGCATCTCCGCGGCGACCTCCAGCTCGGTGGCGGTGATGTTGCGCATGGAGCGCTGCACCGCGCCTAGGCGATCGAAGCAGACTCGCCCGCCCTGCACCTCGAAGCGCACGCCGTCAAACGTCACGGGCGCCTTGGGCTCGCCACCCAGAAGCTTGCGCAGCGGAACCTCCAGCGTGGTCCAAGTCCCAGCTTCGCCCAGTTCCTTTCCGGACCACCGCGTTTCGTACTGGCGTTCGCCGCGCAGCAGCACGAGCGTGACGCCCTGGACGCCGGCCTCAGGTCGCACGTCCAGGAAGAGCGATGCCTCGGGCGCCACGACGAAGCGCTGCAGCCGAGTGCGGAACCCGTAGGGCTTGCGCGCCCAGTCGGGGCTGTGAGCGCGTCGGCCGCTCATGGGCTGATCCGTGGTCCAGCGCCAGGAACCCAGGAGCTCCGCGTCGCGCGGGGGATCGTCGTCGAACCAGACGCTGCGCTGCTGCGCCAGTTCCTCGCGCGTGCGCTCCACGGGGCGGAGCAGTCGTAGCACGCCCGCGGCGACCGGCTCGCCCCGAGCCGCCACGCTGGCGCGAAGCACCACGCGCGCGTCGATCGGCGCCGTGATGCTCGGGGGATCGTCGCCCAGGGGCAGAGGCTCAGCCTGCCCGGTGTAGTCGGGCAGCTGGATCGACCATCGCAACTGCTCGATCACGGGCCTGCGGATCAGCCTCAGCTGCGCCGGGGCGGACCAGGTTCCCCCGCCGATGACACGGTAGCGGTAGTCGGCGTCGAGCGCCGCGAAGGTGAAGGCGAAGTCCTGGGCGGTGCGGGTCATGGGATAGCGCGTGGCGCGGCCGTGGGCGTCGGTGAGTTCGAGCCAGGCCTGGTCCACGGAGCGACCCAAGCGTGAGACGGCGGTGGCGGTGAGGGTCAGCGGTTCGTGCTCCAGGGCGTTGAGGTCGCCGGGGGTGTGCCAGCGGACGTGGGAGGCCGGGGGGATGGGCGCGGTGGGTCGGAGGATGCGTGCGAGTGTCGGGCCGATCTGCTGGGGCCAGAGCAGCGCCGCCAGGACCAGCGCAAGCCCCAGGGTCGAGGCGGCCAGCAGTGTCTGGCGCAGCGGTCGGGGATCGACGACGGATTCGAGTCTGAAGTCGGCGAGTCGGCGTCGGGTGTCGTCCAGCAGCCGCGCCACGAAGGCGGGGTTGGTCAGGGCCGCGTCGTCGGGACGGTCGCGCAGGTGCAGGGCGGTGATCAGGCGGTTGTGCATGCCCGGGGTGGCGCGTTCGATCCTGCCCGCGGCGGCGAGGCGCGACAACGGCCGCAGGAGCGGCGGAAGGACGAAGAGGACCAGCATCGCCAGCAGCGACAGGCTCAGCAGCGTCAGGGCGGCGATGCGTCCCGCCACGGGCAGGGGCGTGAGCAGGTCCAGGCCGCCGGCCAGGAGCAGCACACCCACCCCCGTGACCTCCGCCGCCGCCAGCCCCAAAAGCAGTCGATTGACACGGTGCTTGCGACGCACCTGCTCCACGAACTGGCGCAGGTCGGCGGCGGGCAAATCCGGGGCGGGGGCGGGTCGGCTGCTCATGCGGACTTCCTCAGGTTCGGGCGCGAGAGCGAGAACAGACGCGCCAGGCGCCGGGGCGGTTCGTTGGCGGCGGCGGGCGTGGCTCCGCGCCCGGGACGCAGTGTCGAGAGCAGGAACTCGGCGGCGATGACCGCGAAGGTCAGCCAGATGAGCGTGCGCCAAACCTCGCGCTTCTCGGTGAGCTGTCGCTGGAGTGTGGGGTCGTCGGCGGTGGCGCGCAGCAGCAACGGCGCGAGCCCCGAATCGCCGCCGAGGGACCGCAGGACCGCGGCGTCGTCGATGCGGCGCAGGTCGCTCTCCTGCGCCTGGAGGTTCACCGCCAGCAGCGCCGCGATCCGGTCCGGTGCGCCGGGGGCTTGTCCGCCCGGGTCGGGATTCCCCGTTGCGCCGGTGGCGATTTCCAGCTCGTAGAAGCCGCGACGTTGCGTGTCGAGCACCGCCCCGACGAAGGAGCGCTCCTGGCGGTGCAGCTCGATGCGCGAGGGCTTGCCGGCGGGGTCCGTGACCGTGACCTGCGCGGCGCTCCAGGCCTCGGGCAGGCTCACCACCGCGGGCTGGCCCGGGTCGGCGGCGGCGGTGACGCTCCAGGCGGCGCGCCGACGCAGGTGCGCCACGCTCCGCAGCAGCAGCGGCACAAACTCGGGCTTCAGCGCCACGTTCGCGTAGCGCGGGGCGGCGCTGAAGCAGGCGAGCATGACGCGGCCCCGGCCCAGCGCCGCCTCCAGCAACGCCGGGGAGTGGTCGGGCGTGGCGAGCAGCGCCTGCGTCGGGTCGGCGGTGTTCCAACGGATAGGCAGCCGACGGTAGAGCCTCGTGGTGCTGAAGAAGCTCTGGCCCGCTTCGTCGAAGGCGCGGAGGATCGGGTGCGCCACACGCGTGAGCGTCACGGGCACGAAGGTGGTTGCGTCGTCCGGGTCGCCCACGGGCGCGAGGTATCGCGGCTCGCCGGCGGCGTGCGCCAGGAGCACGTCGTTGTACGCCGCCACGTCGAGGTCCGGCCCGGGCAGCACCAGCAGTCCACAGCCCCGCTCGACCTGCTGGCGCAGCGTCTGCGCCTGCTCCGCGGTGAGCGGGGCGTCGCAGAGAACAGCCACGTCGGCGGCGGCGAGCGCAGCGTCGGTGAGCCTGTCCACAGACAGGCGTGTGACCTGCAGCGCGGCGCTGAGGCTCCGCAGCTCGGGAGCGACCAGGCCCATCGTGACCGGAGCGCGCAGGGCGGTGCTGACGTAAAGGCCCGGGGTGTCGCCGGGGTCGGCTGCGGCCTGGGGCGATTCGACCAGGAGCACGCGCAGGCAGGGCTCGACGTTCAGACAGAACAGGAAGGCGTCGTCCAGCGGCAGCGCGTCGCTGAGCGTTGCGCTGCGCAACAGCTCGAAGCGCCCGCGGAGCAGTCCGGGCCGGTGCGGCGTAAAGGTGAGCGTGTGCGTGAGGGGTTGGCCCACCGGCGCCGTCAGGTCCACGTGCGCCGCCTGCTCTTCGTCGAGGATCAGGCGCACCGAGGCCTGCGCCGGTTCGCTCCCCGAGGGCGAGAAGTTCTGCAGCGTCACCTGCATCGTCAGCGGCAGACCCACCACGGCGCCGAGCGAGGAGGGCGGCTGACCCACGAGGGCGAGGTTCGCGGTGGCGCTGGGGTCGCTGGGGCCCAGGTCCATGACCACCAGCTTGCCCGCCTGGTCGAGCAGCTGCCGGACCGGGTGGCGCTCGAAGCTCGACCAGGCGGAGCGGCGCAGGTCCGAGAGCAGATAGACGGAGCGCGGGCCGTGGCGCGGCGCTTCGAGGACCTGGGTCAGGGCGGCGGGGAGGTCGGCGGCGGCGGCGGAAAGCTCGGCCCTCTCAAGGGCGGCGAGCAGTTGCGGGGCGTCGCCGGCGTACCCGCGGTAGAGCGTGAGCGGCTGCGCGCCTGCGGCGATCAGCGTCAGGTGATCCTGTCCGCTCAGGGCGCGCAGCAGGACCTGGGCCGCGGCCTTGGCGCGTTGGAAACTGCTCGTTCCGGCGTGAGTGGCGGCCATGCCCGCGCCGCAGTCGAGCACCACCGCCAGGTCGCGACCCCCGGGCGTCCCGAGGTAGCGCGTCAGGCCCGTGACCTCCGGCCGGGACAGCGTCAGGATGATCAACGCCACGAACAGCGCCCGCAGCAGCGGGACGAGGTACTCGAGCAGACGCAGCTTGCGACGCTGCTGCGCGTAGCTGTCCATCAGGAATCGGAAGGTGCTCAGCTCCACCGTCTGCAAGCGGCGCAGCGTGATCAGGTGCAGCAGGATCGGCACCGCGATCAGGGGCAGAAAAAGCAGCAGGTAAGGGTTGAGCATGGGGGGCGGTGAGCAGTCAGCGATTGGCTGTCAGCTAGTCGGGCCTGGGAGTTAGAAGAGAGTCATGGTTGGGGGTTAGCCGCGGGTGGCCTGGGCGCGTTTTTCCAGGAACGCGCTGAGCAACTGGTCGTAGGGGGTGTCGGTGCGTGCCAGCTCGTAGGCCACGCCGCGTTCGAGGCAGGCGCGGCGGAGGGATTCGCGGTGCTGGCGGAAGCGTTCGAGGTATTGGGCGCGGACGGTGCGGGGGTTGGCCACGAGCGTGCCCACGCCCTCGAGGTCCTTGAAGCGCGAGAGTTTCTCGAAGGGGAACTCCATCTCCACCGGGTCCACGACGTGAAAGACGATGACCTCGTGGCGGTCGAAGCGGTGGTGCGCCAGAGCGTCGGCGAGCTGGGCGGCGTCGTCGAGCAGATCGCTGATGACGACGACGATGCCGCGTTTTCGGAAGCGTGAGGCCAGCTCGTGCAGCACCGCGGGCAGGCGGCTTTCGCCCACGCTCCGGGCGTCGTCGAGCAGATTGACCATGTGGCGGAAGTGACTGGGCGTGCCGCGCGGCGGGAGGTAGGTGCGCAGCTCACGGTCCGCCAGCGCCAGGCCCACCGCGTCGTTCTGTCGGAGCATGAGGTACGCCAGCGCCAGCGCCAGGCGGAAGGCGTACTGCTGCTTGGTGGTCGGGTCGTCGTTGGGTTTGCCCGGCAGCGCGCCGGAGCCGAAGGCCATCGAGGCGGAGCTGTCCACGACGATCAGGCCACGCGTGTTGGTCTGCTCGGCGAAGAGCTTGATGTAGTGGCGACGGGTCTTGGCGAGCAGTTTCCAGTCGATGCTGCGTGGGTCGTCGCCCAGCGTGTAGGGGCGATGGTCCGCGTACTCGACGGACGAGCCGAAGTATGGGCTGGGGTGGCGCCCGGAGAGAAAGCCCTCGACCGCCTGGCGCGCGACGAGCTCCAGCCGACTGACGCGGCCGAGCACGAGCGGATCGATGAGCGGCGAAAGGGGCATCGGGGTTTATGATCGCGGATCGATGACAATCCTCCCGTCAATCTCTCTTGAATCGTCACTCATCCATCAACGGTCATCCATGGAATGCGCGACCTAGCCGATCTCCGGCAGGTCTTCGAGCAGCTGCGTGACCACGTCGTCAGAGGAGATGCTCTCGCTCTGGGCGGTGAAGTTGGTGACCAGGCGGTGACGCAGCACGGGGCGGGCGATGAACTTGATGTCCTCGACGGAGGCGTGGACGCGGCCGTCGAGCAGCGCCCTGGCCTTGGCGCCGAGCAACAAGGCCTGGCAGGCGCGCGGGCCGGCGCCCCAGGAGAGGTAGTTGCGCACGTAGCGCGGGTTGGTTTCCTCGCGGGGTCGGGTGGCGCGGACGAGCCGCACCGCGTAGGCGGCGATCGGCCGCGCCACGATCACCTGCCGCACGATCTGTTGGAGGCGGAGGATCTGCTGCTTGCTGATGATCGGCGTAAGGTCGGGGGGCTTGGCGGCGGTGGTGGTCATGGCGATGTCGATCTCCTCCTCGAGCGAGGGGTAATCGACCTGCACCTTGAACATGAAGCGGTCGAGCTGGGCCTCGGGCAGCGGGTAGGTGCCCTCGGACTCGATGGGGTTCTGCGTGCCTAAGACGAAGAAGGGCTCGTCGAGCTGATGATGAACGCCCGCGACGGTGACGTGGTGCTCCTGCATGGCCTGGAGGAGGGCGGCCTGGGTCTTGGGCGGCGTGCGGTTGATCTCGTCAGCCAGGACGATGTTGGCGAAGACGGGGCCTTTGACGAAGCGCATGACGTGTCTGCCGGTGCCCGCGTCTTCTTCGAGGATTTCGGTGCCGGTGATGTCGCTGGGCATCAGGTCGGGGGTGAACTGGATGCGTCCGAACTGCAGGCCCAGAAGCTTGGCCAGGCTGGAGATCATCAGCGTCTTGGCCAGCCCCGGGACGCCCTCGAGGATGGCGTGGCCCTGACAGAACAGGGCGAGCATCATCAGGTCCACCGCCTGCCGTTGACCGACGATCACCTTCTCCAGGGCCTTGCCGATCTGCTGATAGGCGAGGGTCAGCTCCCGCGCCGCCTCGAGGTGTTCGGGCTGCGCCAGCGTGCTGGAGCCCGTGGAGGTCGGGTCGCTCATGGGTCGCTCTCCGTGGTGGGGAAACGCGAGTATGGCCGAACAAACCACGGTAGCCCGCGTGAAGGGGAGCGTCAATGCATGGATTTTTTTGAGCGGGGGGCGGGGGATTGGGTGTCGGGGATCGGGGTCAAACCAGTTGTGCGCCCGGCTCTTGACTCCGCACCCCTGAATCCTCAGTGCTATCCCCGGGCTCCTCCGCCGCTTCGTCCAGGCGGTTGGCTTCGTCGAGAGAGGCCACCAGG
This sequence comes from uncultured Phycisphaera sp., assembly GCA_964496285.1. Lineage (GTDB taxonomy): Bacteria > Planctomycetota > Phycisphaerae > Phycisphaerales > Phycisphaeraceae > CAZBXW01. The sequence goes on along the minus strand of CAZBXW010000001.1, from coordinate 79,316 downwards.
CCCAGCGCGAAGGCGGTCATGATCCAGCCCGTTCCACCCGCGGAGAGCAGCGGCAGCGCGATGCCCTTGGTGGGCACGAGCACCGTCACCACCGCCAGGTTCATCACCGCCTGCAGCCCCACGGTCAGCAGCACGCCCAGCGCCACCAATCGCCCAAAGGCGTCCCGGCACTGACGCAGCACCGCCAAGCCCGCCCCCAACAGCAGCACGTAAGCGAAGACCACCAGCAGAGCACCCGCTAAGCCCAGCTCCTCGCAGATCACCGCGAAGATGAAGTCGGTGGTGTCCGCGGGGACGTAGCCGAACTTTTGGATGCCGTTGCCCAGGCCGCGGCCGAAGAGTCCGCCCTGCGTGATGGCGAGCATGGACTGGATGGCGTGATAGCCTGTGCCGCGTGGGTCGGCCCAGGGGTCCATGAAGGCGGTGAGTCGCGCCAGACGGTAGGGGCTGTGCGCGATGGCCAACACGACGGCGCCGGCGGCGGGGGGCACCAGCAGCAGCAGTTGCCAGAGTCTGGCGCCGCCCGCCAGGAGCATGAAGGTCGCCACGCTGCCGATCAGCGCCGCGGTGCCCAGGTCCTCGACCACGATCGTGGCGCTGGCCAGCCCCATCAACGCCAACATCGGCAGCAGCCCCACGAAGAACCTGCCCATCGCCCCTTGCCTGCGGGTGCACCAGAGCGCCAGCGCCAGAACCATGGCCCACTTGACGATCTCGCTGGGCTGAAAGGTGATCGCGCCCAGCCTCAGCCAGCGATTGGCGCCGTTGATGTTCAGCCCGACCCCCGGCACCATCGCCAGCACCGTCAGCAGCAGTCCTGCGCCCAGGATCCACCACACAGGGTTGATCCAGCCCCGCACCTGCAGCGCGTGACGGATGTTCACCTTCGACGCCAGCAGCATCGCCAGCACCGCCAGGCCCGCGTAAAGCGTGTGTCGGCTGGTGAGGATGGCCAGCGGGTCCGCGAACGCCGATCCCACCGACATCGCCGCCGAGTGAACCATGACCACCGCCAGGCTCAGCAGACCGATCACCGCCAATTGCACCACGTGCCCGGGTCGGAGCATGGGATAAATATCGGCCCTTCGTGCCCCGCGGGTGCAACTTCTGCCCCATGCAACGCCCGCGACGGCATCGCGGGTTTTACATCCATCACCGCAGCGCCTCGGGCGGCAGCCGCAGTCGCCACACCTCCCGGCCGGCCGTCGGCAGAGGCAGCCCGCCGCGCACCGACACGCGATAGCCCCCGACCACCAGCACTCCGTCGTCCAGCGCCACGCTCGCCGCGTCGTCGTGGACGGTGGGCAGGTCCGGCAGCGACCAGACCTCCAGGCTTCGCCGATCCAGCAGGCGCGCGGTGCGCTTCTCCGTGTCGCGTCCGCTGCGCTGCGATTCGCCCCCCGCCAGGACCACCCAGTGCGCCACCGACTCGCTCACATGGTCCGCCATCCCCGCCTCGATCGCCAGCGCCGGGCCCGCTTCGAGTGTGGCGCGGCGCGGGTCGCTCAGGTCCACGATCCAAGTCTGGTCCGTGGTGTCGCCCGGCGAGGTCTGACCGCCCAGGACCCAGACGCGGCCGTCCGCCAGCAGCGCCAATCGAAGATCGTCCAGCGCCACCGGAAGCTGCGCCGCCAGGCCCAGGCTCTGCCGCTCCGTGGGATCGATCAGCTCCAGCAGCGTAGCGTTCACGCCGCCCACCACCAGCACGCGCCCGTCGGGCAGCAGGATCGAGGCGTGAGCCGAGCGCTCCTGCCGCAGTTGAATCAGGGTGCTCCAGGCGTTGAGGTCCGTCTCGAGGATCGCGGCGCGTCGTCCGCCGACGACGATCACCCGTCCGTCGGGCAGGACATGGGCGGTGGGCTCGTCCATCGGTCGAGGCAGCGGCGCGACGGGCTCGACGGTCCCCGCCGCCGGGTCGATCAGTTCGCACGAGGCCAGCGGGCTTAGCCGACCTACTGCGCCGCCGCGCCCGCCCGCCACCAGGATTCGCCCGTGGCGCAGCGTGACCGCGGCGTGAAAGGCGCGGCCCTGCCTCAGACGCAGCACCGCCTCCCAGGTCATCGTGTCCAGGTCCAGCCGCTGCGCCAGGGCGCTGCACCGACCCGCCGCGTCGATCCCGCCGACCACGACCACCGCCGCTCCGCTGCGCACCGCCGCGGCGTCGAACACGCCCACGGGCAGGTCCGGCGTCGGCTCCCAGCGCAGCTCGCCCCGCGCCCCCGCGGTCACGAGCGCCGCCAGCAACGCGCCGACCAACGCGCCCGGGGCGATCGGCAGCGAACCTCGTTTGGGCGCACAAACAATCACGCCATTATGCTATCGGCCACGATGCGCGACCTCGAATCGGATTCGCTTGCGGGGTTCGCGCCGGGGTCAGCCTCGCGGGTGCTCCGGGCCCTGGTGCTGGCGTTCGTGGCGCTGGGCCTGCTGGCGCGGGCGGTGCGCTACCTGCCCGCGTGGGAGCCCTGGGGCGACGAGACGGCGCTGATGGCCAACGTGATCCAGCGGAGCTACGCCGACCTGCTCGCGCCGCTGGACTATCAACAGGTCGCCCCGGTGGGATACCTCTGGGCCGCCAAGGCGATGACGCAGCTTTTGGGGGTCCACGAACTGAGCCTGCGCGGCATCGCCTTCGTCGCTTCGGTCCTCACGCTTCTGCTCATGGTCCGCATCGCCCGCGCCGCGACGCAGGGCTGGGCCACGCTCCTGGCGGTGGGCATTCTGGCCGTCTCGAACTATCACGTCCGTCACGCTGCGGAGATGAAGCAGTACGCCTTGGAGGCGCTGGTCACAGCGGCGTTGATCGCCCTGGGCCTGGCGACCGCCCGCGCCCGCGCCGCCGCGGCGTGGGGCCTGCTGGCGCTCACGCCACTGGCGATGTTCTTCTCGCTGCCAGCGGTCTTCGTTCTTGGGGGCCTGGCCCTGGCGCTGCTCCCGGAGATTTACCGGCGCGGCAGCGCCCGGTGGTGGGGCTGGTACGGCGCGTTCCTGGCGTGCATCGGCGTAAGTTTCCTGGCGCTCTACCTCGCGGTGCTCCAGCCACAGTTCGCCCGCCACTTCACCGCCATGGATCAGCACTGGGGCGATCAGATGCCCCGCTTCGCCTCGCTCACGGACCTGGCGCGCTGGCTCGTTCGCTCCGCCACCGGGTCGATCTTCGCGCACCCCCTGGGCGGGGAGAACGGCGAAAGCATCCCCTTCGTCGTCCTCTTCTGGGTCGGGGTGGCGGCGATGTGGAGAGGCCGGGACTTCTACTTTCTACGTCTGCTCGCGGGGGTCTTCGCCTTGGCGATCCTCGCCGCGCTGCTCCGCAAGTATCCGCTGGGCGGACATCCACGTACCGCTCTGTATCTCTCGCCGCTGGTGATCGTGCCCATCGCCGCGGGCGCGGCGTGGTTGATCCGCTGGAGCGCCCGCGACGCCCGCGCCACGCTCCACCGCGGCGTCGTGGCGCTGGCGGTGCTGGCGGTGATCGGCGTCGCGGGCATCGCCAAGGACCTGGCCAAGCCCTACCACTCCCTCACCGCGCGCAGCCGACGCGACTTCGCCCGTTGGTTCTGGACCGACTTTCGTGCCTCGAGTCCCGGCCCACTGGCGGCGGTGCTGCAGGACGGTTCCTTCCTCCCCGTCGTGCCGCGCGAGTACGCCTACCTCCGCGCCCGCTACCAGCGCGACGCTGGAGCGCCTCTGCCGGCGATCCCCGATCACGTCGATCAACGTACCGGCCTGGTGGTCTGCGGCATGTCGTCGACGCCGGAGTACCAGGCCATCCTGCAGCGCTGGCGCGACGCCCTGGCGCAGAAGCACCAGGTCCTCGACCACCAGGTCTTCCACGTCAATCCCACGCACCCGCGCTTTGCCCATCGCTACGACGTGCTCTGGATCGCTCCGCGAGCCGCAGGCGACGGTCCAGCGCCGGACCCGCGGTGACGGGATCGCGCCACGCCTCTCACGGCGCCTGCGGCGTGGCTTTGGCGCGCCACGTGGCCAGCACGGTCTTGATCGGCGGCGCCGGCCCGGTAGGCCGCGTGAACTCCTTCATGAAGCAGACCTCGAGACTCACCACCCGGCGATCGCCGGAGTTCCAGCGGTTCCACTGCTGCGCCAGATAACGGGCGTACAACTGACGGTGGGCGTCGCGGCCGCGGAGCGTCAGACTGAACAGATACTTCCGCCAATTCTGGTTGGCGAGCGTGGCGGTGACCAGGGCGGGCTTGTCCCAGGAGACCGGCCCCCCGCCGGTGAACAGGTCCACGACGCTGCCGTCGGCCAGACTGCCGGGGATGACGAACCAGCCGTCGCCCCGCGAGGGGTAGGGCGCGAACATGTTCCATTTCTGGTTCAGCCCCACGAGTCGTCCCGGCCGCTGCCAATCCTCGGGCGCCCAGGGATCGACCCAGTGCGGCTTGAGCACGTGAAGATTCCAGAGCAGGACATAGACGAAGGCCGCCCCGGACACGAACGCGCCCAAGGTTCTGCCCCGCCCCGCCGCGACGACCGGTTCGCTCGCGGGCTTCGCGGCGGTCCACCGCCACCGATCCCACATCGCCCCGGGCACAAACACCAACCAGCCCGCCATCGAGATGTAGGGGAACTGCCCGAGCATCATGAATACGAGCAGGCCCAGGTGCAGCGACAGAAAAAGCGCCACCGTCAGGCCACGGAAAAACCCGTTGCGCCAGGGCACGAACGCCAGGAGCGGGCCGAAGAACTCCAGCCCCAGCGTCCACCAGGTTAGCCCGCGCATCACCGATGCGCCCCAGCTCTGCTCCCGAAGCCACACGCCCCAGCTCGTGGCGAACAGGTCCAGATGCATCGCGTACCAAACCGCGTGGCCCTCCCGCCACACCGGATGCCACTTGAGCACCGCGCCGACCATGTACACCAGGCACACCTGCACCAGCAGCGCCACCGAAGCGATGGAGAGAAAACGGTTGTTCAAAGACGCATCCGGGCAGAGGTCCGTGCCCGCCTTGGCGTCGAGCGACCATCGCGCCCCGAGCGGCAAAAACATCGACCAGAAGAGCAGCAGCCGCAGCAGCACGTCGCCCGCCTGCAGCACGTACGGGTTGCGATGGTGCAGCGAGAGCATCAGCACCCAGCTCACCACCGTCGCCAGTCGGGTGCGATAGCCCAGCAGGAGCATCACCGCGAAGAGCCCCTGCACGGCGAACATCATGCCCGCGAACCAGGTCGAGCCCAGCGCCAGGTGCAGGCTCGGAACGCCCGGGTCCAGCCGGATCAGATCGATGCGAGGCAGCACGCCCGCGTCGGTGTAGTGGGCGGTGGTGTCCACGGCGCGCGAGACCAGGTCGTCGAGCACCACCAGCGACACCGCGATGCGAAAGAGCGCCAGCGAGCGCAGGTCGATGCTCACCGCCTCACGCAGCGCGCCGCCGATCTGGCTCAGCCGATTCATCCGCGGGAATGATATCGAATCAGGCGTCAGGCCCGAAGTAGGCCTCGTGCAGGAGCGTGACCGGGTGCAGGACCGTCAGGCCCATGCACAAGCGGTCCGCTTCGCTCTGGATCTGCATGGCGCAGCCGACGTTCCCGGTGACGCAGCTGCCCGCGCCGGTGGCGGCGATGTGCTTGAGTTTGCGCTCCGCCAATGGCCGAGCCATTTCAGGCTGCGACAGGTTGTACGTCCCCGCCGCTCCGCAGCACATGTCGCTCTCGGGAAGCGGCACCAGCGTCAGCCCCCGGATCTTCGACAAGAGCACCCGCGGCGGATCACTCACCTTCTGCGCGTGCAGCAGGTGACAGGCGTCGTGATACGTCACGGTTCGCCTCACCTCGTGCTCCGGCGGTGCAGGGTCGAGCCACAGGATCGTCTGGCTCACGTCCCTGACGCGCTTGACGAACTCCCCGGCCTTGTCGCGATAGTCCGGGTCGTCGCGCAGCAGGTGGTCGTAGTCCTTGAGCATGGCGCCGCAGCCGGCGATGTTGGTCACCACGTCGTCGGGCCAGCGCGTCGGGTCGTCCCCCGGAAGCAGGGCGTCGATGTTGCGTTTGGCCAGCTCCTGTGCCTCGTGGGATTTCCCGCCGTGGTGATGGATCGCCCCACAGCACCGCTGCGTCCGTGGCACGCGCACCTCCGCGCCGAAGTGCGTGAGCAGTCGCACCGTCTGACGATTCACGTGCTGGTACAGCACGCTGCCCACGCAGCCCGTGAGCAGGCCCACGGTTTTCTTCTTCACGCCCACCGCGGGATGCAGCTCGCCAAGGGGTTGCTCCCAGAGCGGCAGCTTGCGTGTGGGGAGCATCCGCTGCATCTTCTGAAACTGCCCCGGCAGCATCATCGTCAGCGGCGAGTTGATCAGCGATTTCCAAAGCCCGAGGCGTTGCAGCAGGATCGCCGGCAGCAGGGAGAGTTTGAGCCGGGTGGGGTGCGGGAAGACGTGGAAGAAGAACTGATCGAGCAGCCTGTCGCTCCAGGGCTTGGGCCTGGTGGCGGCGAGCTTTTCGCGCGTCTCCTCGATCAACTCGTGATAGACCACGCCGCTGGGGCAGGCGGTCTCGCACGCCCGGCAGTCCAGGCACAAATCCAGGTGCCTGACCACGGCGTCGGTGGGCGCGACCCGTCCGTCCGCCAGCCCCTTCATCAGGTAGATGCGGCCGCGCGGCGAGTCGGCTTCCAGGCCGTTCTGCGTGTAGGTCGGGCACGCCGGAAGACACAAGCCGCAGTGCACGCAGTCCAGCGCCCGGTCGTAGGTGCGCCGGTCCAACTGCAGCAGCGGCAGAGCGTCCTTGGGCGTGGACGACGCCAGGCCCGACACGACGCGCCCGTGGGTGGGATTGGCTGCGACGCTCACGAGCCATCTCCGCTCACAGGAATCAATCTTCCGGGGTTGAACAGGTTGATCGGGTCCATGGCGCGTTTGATCCGCAGCAGCATAGCCGGGGCAGGACCCCGGGGGCTCCTGAGCGACGGAGGCTTCGCGTGCCAGACAAGAACGCCCGGATCGGGCAGCAGCGAACGCACCGCCGAATCATCGCTCGCGCCCGCAAGAAAGATCACGCCATGCGCCGGCAGCGCGACCGAGCGCGATTGCGGGAACTCTTCGAGGATCGCTCTGCACGTCGCCCCGGTGCTCGCGGGTGGGACGATCAATCGCGCCAGCGGCGAAGCCTCGTAGCGAAGCCAGAGCATCGCGGAGCGGTCCGCCTGATCGTCGTCGAACGAGCGTGAAACCGAGCGAGCGATGCCGCAACCCTGCCGCGACGCCAGGAAGGTTTCCAACGCTTTTCGCTGGGCGTTGACGCCGGTATCGCCGCCGAAGTAGCCCAGCCGCAGCGTCCGCGTGGCGGGCAGCAGCGCCAACCACGCCGGGGCGGCTCCGCTCACCAAGAGGTCCGTCTGCCAGGCGTCGATCGAGGCCAGATCGTCGAGCGTCACGTCCACCGCGAGCGTTCCGGCGGGGAGGCGATAGGTTCGCAGCGTGGCCTGATGGATCACGCCCAATTCGCCCAGGCTTCCGACCATCAGGCGCGTCACGTCCAGGCCCGCGACGTTCTTGACCGTTCGCCCGCCCACCGCGATTTCCTCGCCCTGGGTGTCGGTGTAGCGCAGCCCCAGCAGCAGATCGCGCAGCGCGCCGTACCCGCAGCGCAGAGGCCCGAACACGTTGTGCGCCACCGCCTCGCCCAGCGTCATCTCCGCCGGCGCATCGAGAGGCAGGAATTGCCCGCTCTCACACAGCAAAGTGTTGAGCCCGCCCAGCGTCACGCCCGCCCAGGCGCGCACCGTGAAGTCCGCCGCGTAGTGCTCGACCCAGTCTCCGCTCAAGGCGAATCGCACAGCCCCCTGCGGCGGAGCATGGCCCAGCGCAGCGTGATACCGCCCGTAGTCCGCCAGCGGCTGACGCCGCGCCGCGTGGTCACGAACGAACCGCGACAGTTCCTGCTGCGTCGAAATCACAAGGCGCCCCCCGGAACATTGGCCACCGGGCGCAGCAGTTCGATGGTCAGTCGCTCGCTGGGGACGAGCTTGCCGTCGTTGATCCGCCCCAGAGGGTCGAAGGCGGCTTTGAGTTTCTGGAACGTGGCGATCGTCGCGGGGTTGAACATGCGCGGCATGAGGTGGATCTTCTCCACGCCCACGCCGTGCTCCCCGGTGAGCGTGCCGCCGATGTCGATGCAGTGTTCGAGGATTTCCTTGCTCGCCAGGAGAACCTCCTGCACCTGCTGCGCGTCGGCTTCGTCAAAGAGCAGGATGGGGTGAATGTTCCCGTCGCCGGCGTGAAAAACGTTAGGGATCTTCAGGCGATACTTGCGCCCGATCTCCTGCACCTTCTCCATCACCGCCGGCAGCATCGAGCGCGGCACGCAGGCGTCCTGGGTGCAGTAGCTGTGGCTGATGCGCCCGATGGCGCCGAAGGCTTTCTTTCTCGCCGCCCACAGCTCCATTCGTTTCTTCGGATCCGAGCACTGCTTGATGTCCGAAGCGTGGTTCTGTCGGGCGATGCTCTGGACTTGCGCCATCTGCTCGTCGAGCACCGCGTCCACGCCGTCGATCTCCAGCAGCAGCATCGCCTGCGCCGTGGTGGGAAAGCCGTAGTGGAATGCGTCCTCCATGACGCGGATCATCTCACCGTCGACCATCTCCATCGAGGTGGGCACGAGGCCGGCGGCGATCACGTCGCTGACGGTCTTGCAGGCGTCGCCGGTGGAGCTGAACACGGCGTAGAGCGTGCGGAAGAACCTGGGCTTGGGGACGAGCCTGCACCAGAGCCGGGTGATGAGGCCCAGGACGCCCTCGGAGCCGCAGAGGAGTCCCGGAAGGTCGGGGCCTACGCCGTCGTAGAGTCCGCCGTCGCGGGCGGTGTGGATCTGTCCGTCGGGCGTGACGAACTCCAGCCCCAGGATGTGATTGCTGGTCACGCCGTGCTTGAGCGTGTTGATGCCCCCGGCGTTGGTCGCGGCGTTGCCGCCGATGGTCGAGGCCCGCTGGCTCGAAGGATCGGGCGAGAACCAGAGGCCCGCGCCGCCGGGCGTCAGCGCCACGGTCTCGGAGAGCTTGGTGTTGAGCACGCCCGCCTGCACGCAGGCCACGCGGTTGCGAATGTCGATGGATTCGATGCGGGTCATGCGGCTGGTGGAGACGAGCACCCCTTCACCGAAGACGACCGCTCCGCCCGCCAGCCCGGTCCCGCTGCCGCGTGGCACGATCTGCAGGTTGTGTCTGGCGATCGCCCTGACGCACGCCGCGACCTGTGCGGTGTCGATGGGAAACGCCACGCAGGTGGGAGTTCCCTTGGCGACGGTGAACCCGTCGCACTCGTAGACCAGCAGTTCATCCGGCTGCGACAGCACGCCCGCCTCGCCCACGATCTGACGCAGCTCGGAGATGACGGGGTGCGCGGTCATGGGCGTCCGTAAGAGGGCGAGAAATTGTAGCAATTCCCCTCGTGAACGCCGGTGAATGACGCGTGCTTCAGGTCGGGACCATGACCGGGTACTGCGGCTCCCACATCGCCGCCTGCACGCGGGACTCGACCCTGTCGTCGAGGATCTCATCGCTGCACAATCGCTCCGCGATAGCACGGCGAACCACGGCGGCGGCGATGCGCGCGGTGACCTGGCGAATCTGCCTTAAGCCCGGGAACAGGGCGCCCTGCGCCAGGTCGGCGTCGGAGACTTGCTCCGCAAGGGCGGCGGCGGCGGCGGCGAAGAGTCCGTCGCTGACCAAGCGCGCCCCGGCCACGAGCACGCCCAGCCCCACGCCGGGGAAGATGTAGGCGTTGTTGGCCTGACTGATGCGTCGCCCGTTGACCGCGTCGAAGGGCGAGCCGGTGGCCACGAGCGCCCGGCCTTGGGTCCACGCCAGGATGTCGCGCGGCAGGGCTTCGCACTTGGAGGTCGGGTTCGAGAGCGGGAAGATCGCCGGTCGAGGGCAGTGGCTGGCCATTTCACGGATGACCGCTTCGGGAAAGGCGCCGGGTTCGCCGGTGGTCCCGACCAGCGCGGTGGGCTTGAACGCAGCCACCACCTGGGCAAGACTGGCGGGTGGATCGGTGGGCAGTCCGAGCGAGCGCACCAGCTCCACGGGCCACTGGAAACCGCGTTTCGAGGCCTCCTTCACCTCGCGACCCTGCACGAGCAAGCCGCGCGAGTCGAGCACCGCGATGGCGCGTTGCAGCGCCTGGCCGGCGAGTCCCTGCTGCGCCAGCGTATCGCGGAGCAGCCGGGCGATGCCGATGCCCGCGGCCCCGGCGCCGAGCATGACCACGCGCTGCTCGGTCAGCGGCGTGCCGGCGGCGCGACTGGCGGAAAGGATCGCCGCCAACGACACCGCCGCGGTCCCCTGGATGTCGTCGTTGAACGAGGGCAACGTCGTGCGATAGCGGTCCAACAGGTCAAAGGCGTTCTGCTTCTTGAAGTCCTCCCACTGCAGGAGCACGTCGGGCCAGCGCCGCTTGACCGCCCGCACGAACTCGTCGATGAAGGCGTCGTACTCCGCGCCGCGCAGCCGCTTCTCGCGCAGGCCCAGGTAGAGATAGTCGTTCCGCAGCGCTTCGTTGTCGGTGCCCACGTCCAGGCAGATGGGCAGGCAGTGGGCGGGATGGATGCCCGCGGCGACGGTGTAGATGACGAGCTTGCCCACGGGGATGCCCATGCCGCCGGCGCCCTGGTCGCCCAGGCCCAGGATGCGCTCCGCGTCGGTGACGACGATCAGGCGGACGTCTTCGTAGGGGGCGTTGGCCAGGACGTCGTCGATGCGGCCGGCGTGGATCGGGCTGAGCCACACGCCGCGCGGCTTACGGAACTGGTTGCTGAACTGCTGGCAGGCCAGCCCCACCGTGGGCGTGTACATAATGGGCAGAAACTCGTCGATGAAGTCGAGCATGACGCGGTAGAACAGGTGCTCGTTGCGGTCCTGCAGCGCCGCTAGGCCGATGTACTGCTCCAGCGGATCGCCCTTGCGTTTGATGCTCTGGTAGATGCGCTGCGCCTGCTCGGAGATGTGCGAGACGTGCACGGGCAGCAGACTCTCGAGCCCCAAGGCGCGTCGCTCGCCGCGGGTGAAGGCGGACCCCTTGTTGTACATCGGATGGTTCAGCAGCGTCTGACCACGATAGGGCACACGCACCAACGGTCGTCCATCGGCGCCACGCTCCAGGCGATAACTTTCCATCATGCACACTCCCCCGCGGCAACGGCGAGAAACGGACTTGTGAACGGCTGGATATGATCGGACAGACACGTCCGAAAAGCAAGCAAGCGCGGTTAGGCCGGTGGTTTTTCGTGCACCGGTTGCGCTCGCCGCGACCCGGGCGGAGCTCGCTCCGTGCATGGTCCGAGCGACTTTGCCCGCGGCGTGCGGGGCGAGGGACGGGATCACCGGCCGTCGAAGGCGACCATTTTCTGCCGCGACTCGTCCCAGAGTTTGAGGCGGAAGCAGGCGCGGATGTCCGCGAGGCGCAGCGAGGTGCGTCCCGGCGAGCGAAGCTCGGGGATCGACGCCATCGCCTCGGGCAGGCGATAGAAGGGGATGCGCGAGTTGAGGTGGTGCACGTGGTGGTAGCCGATGTTCCCGGTGAAGTAGTGCATGAGCGGCCCGGCGTCGAGGAAGCTCGAAGAGCGCAGGGCGGCGTGGGTGTAGTCCCACTTCTCGTTGTCGCAGAGCACCACGTCGGGGTAGTTGTGCTGGGCGTAGAAGAGGTAGGCCCCCAACGCCGAGGCCACGCCGCAGGGGATCACGAAACTGTAGAGCACTGCACCGGGCCAGAACACCAGGAGCGAGACCCACACCGCCGCGTGCAGCAGCAGCGCCACGCCGCAGTCGCTGTGACGCCGGGGTTTTCTCAGGAACGAGCGCAGCGTCATGCCGTAGAAGAACACGGTGACCCACGCGAGCAGGATCGTCAGCGGGTGGCGGCTGGCGGCGTAGACGAAACGCTCCGCGGCCCCGGCCTTGGCCCAGGCGGCGGTGGTCATCACCGGGAAGGAACCGATGTTCGCCCCGCGAATCTTGGCGTTGTGGCGGTGGTGATGGTTGTGCGATAGATTCCAGGTGCTGGCGGGGTTGAGCGTCAACACCCCGTACGCCAGCACCACCGCCTTGGCGATCTTCGAGCGACGCAGGATGCTCCCGTGCTGATGATCGTGAAGGATGATGAACATCCTGCACAGCAGCAGGCCCGCGAGCAACCCGCCCGACAGCCGCGCCCACCAGTGCAGCGGCAAGGCCCCGGCGGCGAGCGTCACGCCGAGCAACGCCAACGTTGAGAACAGGCACCACCAGCTCCGGCCGCGGTGCTCCTTCGCGAAGGGTCGTGTGGCTTGGATCAGGGCGGCGCCCTGAAGCATAGGGCGTAGTATAGCCACGACGCTGGCTTCGCGCCCAAACCGTTTGGTCCGCTCCTTCGTGCCCGCTATCATGCTCCGCACGATTCACCCCAAGGAACCCGCGATGAATCATCCTCTGACCGATCCGCGAATTGCCGCTTCGATTAACGGCGCTCCCTACACCCGCTACCGTGAGATGACCATCGACGAGTTGCTGCTGGAGAACCGCGTGGTCTTCCTCGTGGGCGAGATCAACCACGCCTCGGCCACCGGCGTGATCATGCGGCTGCTCTACCTGCAGAACCAGAAGCGCGGCGTGGACATCAACCTCTACGTCAACAGCCCCGGCGGAAGCGTCGACGACACGCTGGCGATCTACGACACCATGAACTTCCTCAACTGCGACATCGCCACTTACTGCATCGGACGCGCCATGTCCGGCGGGGCGATCGTGCTCGCCTCGGGCACCAAGGGCAAGCGATACATCCTCCCGCACGCCAAGGTGATGATCCATCAGCCCTACGGCGGGGTGTACGGCCAGACCAGCGACGTGCTGATCCAGGCGGAGGAGATCCTCAAGAGCAAGCGTCAGCTCAACGAGCTGCTGGCCAAGCACTGCGGCCAGACGCCCGAGCAGGTCGAGGCGGACTCGGAGCGCGACCGTTACTTCTCGGCGCAGGAGGCCAAGGCGTACGGACTGGTGGACGAAGTGATCGACAAGGCGCCCAAGGCCAGCGAGTGACGCGCCGGCTCTAACCCCGCCGCCCGGCGGGGGCCTGGCGACGATGGAATCGGGCTGGGCTCTGCCCGATGAGCGTCTTGAAGACGCGGTGGAACTGCGGGTAGCTGCCGAAGCCCGCCTCCAGCGCACGCTGGAGCATGCTCCCCGGACGCGCGCGATTCGTCAGGGCGAAGAAGCGTTCGATGCGCTGCTGGTTGCGGTAGTGCGACAGGCCCACGCCGGTCTCCTGTTTGAAGAGGCGGCTCAAGCGCGAGGGCGACAGGCCCACGCGCCACGAAAGCTCCTCGATCTTCATCGGCTGCGTCACGTCGCGCAGCAGCACCGCCGCCCGCTCCACCGCGGGGTGCACGTTCCGCAGCGGCGCCGACTGCGGCGCCGAGCGATAGATCGCCCACAGGCGCAGCAGCAGATAGCCCAGCCCCGCGTTGAACTGGTCCGCGTCCTGGCGGGCCTGGAGCAGGCTCAGGCACAGCGCGTGCGCCTCGTCGAAGTGATCCGTCCTCGCGTCGCGCACCAGCACCTGCCCCGGGTCGCGCACGGTGAGCGTTCGGCTCAGGGCGGTGCGGCAGAGGGCGCGGACGAAGCCCGGCCGAAACACGCCGATCCACATCTCGAACCCGTGGTCGCGGTGGATGAGCACGTGGTCCTGCCCGCGGAAGAGCCACAGCAGCGTGCCCACGCGCAGCGGAACCCGGCGTTCGCCCACGATGTAGGTGGCCGAGCCACGCGTCACGAGGTTGAACTCCAGCTCGCGGTGGCGGTGCATGGGGACGCCCTCTCGCCGCCCCGTGCCCCAGTCGTGGTGGAGCCAGAGTTGACCCTGGTAGCCCTGCGGCAGGTTCAGCCGGTCCACGCCCATGACAAAAAATGATAACTCGCCGCGAAACTTTTAAGAAGCCCCCCGGACGGGCCGTGGGATAATGAGAGGGCCGTGCGAGCGAAGCCCGCGGCGTGGCCCCGAGCTTCGCAGAGTCCCCCACACCCCCAGGAACCCCACCATGGTCAGCACCCTTTCGCCCATCGTCACCGAGGAACAGAAGCAGCAGTACCGCGAGGAGGGCTACATGATCCTTCCGGCGGTCATCCCGCAGGACATGCTCGAGATGCTCCGCGAGGAGTGCAGCTACTTCCTGGGCTACTACGACGCCCAGATGGACGCCCGGGGCAACAAGACCGAGGGGATCAACCACCGCTCCAAGCGGTATTTCATCAGCAGCATGTACCGCATGTCGCCGCGCACTTGGCGGTTCATCTTCAGCGACCTGATGGCGGAAATCTGCATGGCGGCGCTCGGCCCGGAGGTCTACCTCTTCCACGAACAGTGGGTGGTCAAAGGGGCTGAGCAGGGCATGAAGTTCGCCTGGCATCAGGACAGCGGCTACGTCAAGCACGGCGACCGCATGACGAAACACAAGCCCTACCTCACCTGCTGGTGTCCGCTGGACGACGTGGACGAGAGGAACGGGTCGGTCTATCTCCTGCCGCACTCCCGTGGCGGGACGAAGAACTTCATCTACGACCACACCAGGGAGGAAGGCACCAACGATCTGGTGGGCTACCACGGCGACGACCCGGGCATTCCCATCAAGTGCCCCGCGGGCAGCGTCGTGGCGTTCACCAGCTACAACTTCCATCGCTCCGGGGCCAACACCACCGACAAGATGCGTCGCGTGTATCTGCCGCAGTATTCGGGGGAGGTGATTAACAACACCAACGGACAGCGCTGGGCCCTGGCCACGCCCTTCTGCAAGGACGGCAAAAATGTATACAACCACGCCGACGACAAGGCCGAGAAATACGGCGGGAGCGCGGGCATCTGGGGTTGAGCTCCACGGCGATTCAAACTCCTCATCCCTAACCTCAACACCTCCGCCATGTGCGTGATCGACGACAACAAGAAGGGCTGCGACGGCTGCGGGCTGTGCGTGAACAGCCGCGGTAAGTCCAAGCGCGCGACGCGGGGCGGCGTCGAGGCGGCGGCGGCGTCGAGCCAGGGAGTTCTTACTCATGATCAGCGCCCATCCGCTAACGACGTGGAAGCCCGACCTCGAAACCGCCCGGCAGCATCACATTGAGTGGTGGGACCGCAAGGGCCTGGTGTTCTGGGTCACCGCCCCGGCGGACAAGCCCCACGAAGACATCCCCGAGCCGAAGAAGCCCGCGACGCTCAGGGCGCGATGGTTCGACCCGGTGTGGCGTGCCCGCAGCGCGGAGTACCAGGTCTCGCGCACCTACTGGGGCGGCGACTCGATCCCGCAGGGGAGCACGGTCTGCGCCGCCAGCGACCTGGCGCTCTACCTCGGCTCGGGCTACGATCTGGCGGAGAGCACCATCTGGGTCACGCCCTGCATCGATGACTCCGACGCTCTGCTACAGCAGCGAGGGCGGGGGCCACCCCAAGTGGTACGACCTGTATCGCCGGATTCTCAAGGCGGGCAAAGCGGTGCAGGCGATCTGCGTGAAGCCCGAGGAAGTGGTTCCGCTGCTCGACGCGGTGGGTCCGCGGGGGATGTTCGTGATGGTCCACGCCGACAGCCAGGCGCAGGCCCGCGCCTTGGAGGAGCGAGTGGCGGCGTATCGCTGACGGAGGTGAAGTGGGGCGTGGGCGTCAGACGCCCATGGCGACGGACACGCCGGCGATCACCGCGGCGATGCGCACCGCGTCGTGGACGTGGTCGTCGCTCAAGCCGTGCTGCAGGATGCTCGCCTCGTGGGTCTTGATGCACATCTCGCAACCCGCCAGGGCGGCGCAGGCGAGGGAGAAGATCTCGAAGTTGGCTTTGCCGCTGGCGGGCTTGAGCATACGCTGCATGCGCAGGCGGGCGGGCTTCTGCTCGTAGGCTTCCTTGTGGACGAGGTGTCGGAAGCGGTAGTAGATGGTGTTCATGCCCATGATGGCGGCGGCGGCGCGGGCGTCCTCGATGACGGCGGTGGTGACGCCGCTGGCCTGGGCGTCCGCCAGCAGGGCGTCGCGGAGGTGGTGGTCGCGGAGGAAGTACGCCGCCGAAAGCGCCACGCCGTACGCCTGCTCCGCTGAGAGTTTGTCCGCCTTGAGCACGTTCTCGAGGTTGATCTTCAGGTCCTTGGCGGGCTCGGGCAGTTCGTCACGAATCAGAGTGATCTGTTCCATCGCAAAAAAACCTTTCTCCGTGCGCCACGGAGCGGAGCGCCCCCTCGTGATTATCGACAAAACCGGAGAGTGATCCGCAGATCACGCCGATTTCACAGGTTCGATTCCAGGATCAGAGTGGACAGCATTACAGGATCAAGGCAAGGATCAATACAGGCATTCATCCTGTTCGATCCTGCGATCCTGTCAAGAACTTCTTTGGATCGAATCTGTGGAATCGGCGTAATCCGCGGAAACGTATTGAACTCAGACCTTGATCGTCGGGTCGCCCTTCTTCCAGTTGCAGGGGCAGAGCTCGTCGCTCTGGACGCCGTCGATCACGCGCAGGACTTCGTCGACGCTGCGGCCCACGCTCAGGTTGTTGGCGCTGGCGAACTGGATCACGCCCTCGGGGTCCACCACGAAAGTGGCGCGGAGGCAGACGTTCTCCTTCGGGTCGAGGATGCCCAGGTCCGTCGAGAGCTTTTGAGCAGCGATGAGCGGGTAGGGGAGTTTGCCCAGGTCCTTGTGCTGCTGACGCCAGGCCAGGTGGGAGAACTCGTTATCGGTGGACCCGCCCAGGATCACGGCGTCGCGGTCGGCGAAGTCGCTGTTGCGCTTGCCGAACTCCACCAGCTCGGTGGGGCAGACGAAGGTGAAGTCCTTGGGGTAGAAGATGAAGACCTTCCACTTGCCCTCGTAGGTGCCGCTGTTGATTTCCTTCAGGTCCTTCGGGTCGTTTCCGACGCAGGCCCTGCACGCGAACTCGGGGAACTTGTCGCCGACGGTGAGCATGGTTGACTCCGGGTTTGAGGTTCAGAAAAAGCTCGGGACGGAATTAAGCTGCGATCCGACCCAAGGTTTTAGAATGGTTCTAAACTAGAGTCAAGTCGGTTGGGAGAAAACTCACACTCCGCCGCCCGCGACCCGGAGAGATCGACTCGTCTGGGTCGATCGAGGCGTCGGGTGTGCGACGGCGGAAGCGTTCGGGGTCAGTCCGTTCGCCGGGCGGCGGCGGCGGGTATCATGCTCCGCAATTCCAGAGGTGCATACCGGAGTCTGGTCAAGCGCGTGCTCATCATCACCTCGCTGGCGGACACCCGCGTGGGGTTCAACCAGGTGGACTACGGCGCCGCCAAGAGCGGGCGTCGCATGGTCATGGTCGGGTTCGCCAACGCCCTGGGCAAGCACGGGATCAACTGCAACGCGGTGGCGCCGGGCCACGTCCGCACCCCGCTGACCGAGCACTGGTGGGGCTCGGACGCCGGTGAGGCTGCCATTCCCAAGACCATCCCCATCGGTCGGCTCTCCTCGCCCAAGGACATCGGCTACGGCTGCACGTTCCTCTGCTCGCAGCAGGCCGCCGCCATCCACGGCGTGACCCTCCGCGTGGACGGCGGCGTCCAGACCGCGGTGATCTGACCGGCGCAGCGTCCGGAGCGGCTCATCCCGCCGAGTTGTCCTGCGTCTTTTCCAGAAGCCCGTAGGGCGTGATCCCGCGACGCGAGCTGGCGATGAAATCCGCCAGTTCCACGCACAGCGGATCGTCCCCCAGTTCGGCGCGGATTCGCCGCACCGCGCCGGGGTTGGACAGCCGTTCCTGATAGAGGATGTGGAACGCCTTTTTCAGCGGCTTGACGTGCGCCCGCAGGCCCGACCGCCTCAGGCCCACGATGTTGAGCATGCTCACCCGCCGCGTCGTCAACGCCACGCAGAACGGCGGGACGTCCCCCACCACGCCCTCGAGCCCGGAGATCATCGACAGACGACCCATCCGGCAGAACTGATGCACCGCGGCGCAGCCGCCCAGGTTCACCATGTCCCCGATGACCACGTGCCCCGCCAGCGCCGAGCTGTTCGCCAGCGTGCAGAAGTTCCCCACCACCGAGTCGTGGCCCACATGGGTGTTGGCCATGAAGTAGTTGTCGTCGCCCACCGTGGTGGGTCGATCCTTCGTCGCCCGGTGCAGCGTGAACCCCTCGCGGAACACGTTGCGGTCGCCCACCCGCGCGCCGCTGCCCTGCGTGGCGGGATCGAACTTACGGTCCTGCGGCTCCATGCCCAGCACGCAGAACGGGTAGAGCGTGTTGTTCGATCCGAGCGTCAGGGGCCCGGTGAGATAGACGTTGCCGATCAGTCGCGTGCCCGGACCCAGACGCACCGGCCCGGAAAGAACGCACCACGGGCCCACCGTCACGTCGTCGGCTAGCTCGGCTCGAGGGTCGATGATCGCCGTGGGATGAATCGCTGCCACGTCAGCCCTGAGTATAACGCCGACCCTTGGCCCAGGTCCTCACCGCGGCCGCCTCTCGCCCGTGGCTCGATCGCGGCGCAACCTCGGTCCGCCTCACGCGCGACGCAGCAGCACGATGGCGGTCAGGTCGTCGAGCTGCGACCGGCCGGCGGCGAACCGGCGCACGTCCTCGAACAGGCCCGTCACCAGCTCCCCCGCCGACGCCCCACGCCGGGACGTGATCGAGTCGAGCACGCCCGCCTCGCCGAACGCTGCGCCCCCGGGCCCGGGTTGCTCGAAGAACCCGTCGCTGGCGATGACCAGCACGTCGCCGACCTCCAGCCTTCGCGACACCGCTTCGTCCGCCGGCACGCCGTAGAACATCGCCAGCGGCGCCGCGGTGCTCGGGAGCGATTCGCATCGACCCTCGCCCCGCAGCAGCAGCAGCGGGCCCTGACCTGCCGAGTGATAGCTCAGCTCGTGCCGCGCCGCGTCCAGCGACGCCAGGAACGCGGTGATGAACCGTCCCTCGGGCAGATCGCTGCACAGCCGCTGGTCGAACAACTCGAGCAGTCGGCCCAGGTCCGCGGTGAGGTTCAGCCCCAGGCGCAGCATCGCCTGGAGCTGCGTGACCGCCAGCGCCGCAGCGATGCCGTGGCCCGAGGCGTCGGCGAGCATGAAGACCAGGTTCCCCTGCGCCGCCGACCCGTTCGTCGTCGGCAGCAGCTGCGCATCGTAGATGTCCCCGCCGGTCTGATCCGCCGGCTCGGTGTGCGCCGCCAGGTCGTAGCCCCGCGGCGCCGCCAGTTCCCGCGGCAGCAGCGACCGCTGGATCACCCGCGCCGTGTTCAGGTCGCGCTCCATCTTCATCTGCGCCATGCGCGCCGTCAGGAGCTGCGCCCGCTGCAGGGCGGCGCCGGCGTGGTCCCCCACCAGCTGCGCCAGCCGCAGCGTCGCCTCGTCCGCGGGGCCCCCACGCAGGTTCAACGCCTCGAGCACGCCCACCACCGTGTCGTTCAGACCCAGCAGCGGCACCGCCAGCAGCGTGTGCGTGCGATACCCGCTCTGCTCGTCGAACCCGCGGTGGAAGCGCGGGTCCGCCCAGGCGTCGGGGATGTTGATCGACCGACGCGTCGTGAAGCAACTCCCCACGATGCCCGCGGTCTGCGGCAGACGGAAGTTCACCTCCCCCGAGCCCGCGACGGTGTAGAGCGTGCGCGTCGTCGGATCGTGAAGGAAAACACTGGCGCGGTCGGCCTCGAGCAGCCGACACGTCGCCTCGATCACCTGACGCATCACCTCGCCCAGGTCCTCCGGACGCGACAGCCGCCGGCTGAAATCCAGCAGGCCCAGCAGGGCGTCCAGACTCGCATCGCGGCCTTGACTCATGGATGAACCCGCTCGTCGTGAGCACGCGTGAAGATGCCTACCCCGAATCACTCAGCGAGCACATGGAAAAGATGGAAAGTAGTGTAGTCAACCCCAACGCCGCCCGCACACCGCGCCGGGGTCAACCGCACAAGTCGGGCAAGGCTCTGGCGCCACCGCCTCGCGCCGCTGTACCGTCCAGAACTCGACCGTGACTAGGGTGTGCCCAGGATGTCCTTGAGGCTTAGGCCTTCGAGATAGACGTCGATCTGGCCGACGAACTCGCCCTCGAAGTATTCGCCCCCGGCGAGGACCGCCAGGTGATTCACGCCCTTTCGCAGCAGCTTGACTTGCTGGGGGTCGAGCAGGATTCTGCGGTACTCGGGGGTGTCGTTCCACCAGACATAGCGGTGGATTCTCGTGCCGTTGAGGTAGATGTCGTAGCCCTGCTTGGCCAGCACGCAGACGCGGTAGAAGTCGTCGTCCACCGCCTCAAGCTCGAAGCTGGTGCGCATGAACACGAACTCGCCCTGGCCCCAGGGCGAACGGTTCTCGTAGGGCGAGGGACGCCGCTTGAACACGCCGCGACCGATCGGGGCCTGGCCCGTAAGCCAGGCGCTGTCGTCGAACTCGGGCAGGAACCAGTCCTTGTTCTCGGGGCTGGGCGTGACCTGGCGGAATCGTTTCTTCTCACGCGGGTGCATCGCTTCGGAGCCCTGAGGCTCGAACGTCACGTAGCGCCACTTTCGGTCCGCCAGCGGCTCACTGCCCAGCGGGCGCCAGCCCACGGGTGGAGATTGGGATGAGCAGAGCGCGACGATGGTGTCGATCAGCGTCAGGTCCTGCCGATTGCGTTTGAGCCGCTCGATCAGTTCCGCGCGGCAGGGGCCGAACACCAGCGCCTCCACCGCCGGGCGATCGCCGGGCGGGACCTTGTCCATCGCGCCCAGCAGGCTGCGGATCATCGCGGTCAGCGATCCGGTGGACATCTGGGTCATGCGCGCTTCGATGATCCGCGCCAACGCCAGGGAGTTCTGTGGCGACTCCCTGAGCACGACCGCGAAGGACTCGCTCACGTCGTATTCGCCCTCGCCGGAGCGCGGACTGGGGAGGATCGGTCGCTCCTGCGCAGCCTTGAGGTGGGCCGCGAGAATCTGCTGACCCAGCGCCGTCGAGGGCGGGTACTGCTTGAGCAGGCCGTTGAGCCGACCCACCATGCTTTGCCGGGGCATGGTGTGGCGCTCGTGGTTCAACATAGTCATCATCGTGGGCAGCACCCTGGGCGCCAGCGTTTCGTCCGTGGCAGCCCTCGCCAGCGCCGCGAAGGCCGACTGCCGCAGCCACCACTCCTCGTGCTCGCTCCAGGGCATCACCAGGTCCAGATGCTCCCCGACGGTCTGCGGCGACATCAAACTCATCGCCGACAAGCCGCCGTCGATCACGTAGAGGGCTTCGTCCGGGTCCCTGAGTATCTGGACGATGGCCGCGATCATGTCGGGGGTGAACTGTTCGGGTTTGATGGGCGCCTTGCCGATGTGGAACCAATAGCGATAGTCGATGATCCCGTCGAGCGCCGCCCGTCGCAGGCGTGGGTCTTCGTCGCGCAGCAGCGGCGTCACATCTTCGAGCCTGCCGCTCTTGACCAGCGCCTTGGCAGCCTGGGCGCGGACCATGTAGTGCCGATGGTGCAGGTTCTGGACCATCATCTCGCGGGGCACGCCGCTGTGCTCCGGGTCACGGTAGGCGTTGCCCAGCGTGTGGTAGATCACGTGGATCGGCGGCTCATCGCCGAAGCTCTGAAACCGCCTGGCGTGCTCGATGCTGTGGAACACGAGGTCCGCGTCGTTGCCCCAGAGGTGCGTGGGCAGCTCGAAATCCACCGCGTGCTTCGAGCGCGGCGCACCGGTGATGCGCAGCGTCTTGAGCGGCGCGGTGTAGGCCAGCGCCGCCCCCGCGCCCGAGCCCTCGTCGTCGAAGCGCTGGCACGCCGCCAGTCCCAGCGCCCCCGAGGGCCGCCGACTCAGGTCGTACCACCACGTCAGGCGGTTCATCGTCGCGTGGTACGCCTGGGGCTTGTAGTCGAGCATGTAAGCGCTGGCGATGCCGCGCCAGATGCCGTCGCCCCGGCCCTCGTCGCCGTGCCCCCGAACCAGCGCGGGGTAACTGTCCAGCGTCGCCATGCTCAGCGACTTCAACGCCTGCTCGTAGATCGCCGGTCGCCCCTTCGCTTCCATCGCCACCCGCATCGCCGCCGCCGCCATCCCGTCTTTCCCGTTGGACCCGATCCCGCCCTCGCTGCGGTGATCGCCGTAGGGCACGCTGCCGTGCCCCACGAAGCGGTACCAATACTTCAGTGCGCCCAGCAACGTCTGCTCGTCCACCTTGACCCCGCACTCCTTGGCCAGCAGCAGCGTCGTGAGCACCTGCGCTCCGGCGGGATTCATCAACCCGCCCGCCACGTAGTTCGGGTTGATGCTTCTGCCCCAGTGCCCCCAGCCCACGCCAAAGTGCTGCCGCTCTCTCGCGTTGTCGCAGTAGTACTGCAGGATCGGCAGTACCTCCTTGTCCCCCGACCGCAGGAAGTACTCCGCACAGGCGATCCCGTTGTACCCGTTGTTCCAGGTGTGATCCCCGATCTGCTTCACGTCCTTGGGGAACCCCGCGAAATAGTCGCGCACGATCGGCAGATATCGATCGTCGCCCGTCGAGAGCAGGAACAGGCACGCCAGCGCCGAAGGGATGCCCCCGTTCTCCGAGTTGTCGTTGAAGTACATCCGCCTGAACGCCGGATCGTGTGCGTAATACTCCGCCGCCTGCGCGATGATCCTCCTGGACTTCTCACAATTCATCGGCCAGGTCTCGCTGTAGGCCCCCAGCACCGGGATGTTGACCGTGACCGTGCGGGTCCCGGGTTGTGCAGCTTTCTCGTCGTCCTGCACTTCGAAGGCCATCACGCCATCGCTCGCTTCGGCGCGCGTCAGCGCCTCCCCCAGCGCCACATACGGGTTGACGCCTTGGAGCTTCACCCCATTGACTCCGCGGATGATTTGCCCCACGGTGAACTTGCCCGCCGCGGGCGAGCCTTCGATGACGCCTTCAACCTTGAGCACCACCCCGGGATAGAAGCGCGCCTGGATGCCCGTGGTCCCGATGCAGTCCAGCGCCATCTCCCCCTTGACCCCCGGCCGCAGGTCAAACACCGCCGGCTCCGTGTAATACTCCTCAGCCCCCGCCGCCCCCGCCCCCGCCAGCCCCAGCAGGATCGTCCAAACGACCAGGCTCCCCACCGCTCCGCCACGACGCCCCACGCCACGCTCACCCATCACACACCTGGCCTTTCGTGAAAGAAGTGGTCTGATTGTAACACCCACCCGTCAGCGAACGAGTTGCGAGCGCCCCCTAAGACACGGGTACGGCGACAGCGCGGCCTCAATAAATCATCCTGACACCTTATCTGGCTCC
>CAZBXW010000001.1:0-56011 GCA_964496285.1 uncultured Phycisphaera sp. | reverse complement strand
CGGCCTCAATAAATCATCCTGACACCTTATCTGGCTCCAATAAATCACATCCTGACACCTTATCTGGCTTGACACCTTATCTGGCTCCTTATCCGGCTCGGGTCGCGTCCCGATTCGCTCGCGCGGCTCAAGTTGCCTCGACGGTCCAGCGCAGAGCTACGCTTTGGCCACGGCTATGAGCGTGTGATTCGAGGTGATGCAGCGGCTGTCGGACTGCAAGAGGAGCCACCGATGAAAGGCTTTCTTCGGGGGTCTGATCGGCGAGCATCGGCGTTCATCGACATCTGCACGCGGTGGATTCAGGGATGAATCGCTAGGCCAGATCTTTGATCAGTTCATCGATGGCGCCGTCGATCTTGTCGGGGGTCTCGTAGGTGCCCACCGCCAGCTGGGCGCGAACCCGGTCCACCAGTTCGTGACGGATCGCGGGGAGTTCAGCGAGCTTGCTGAGCAACTGGGCGGCGGCGGAGAACTCGGCGCGGTCGCCGGTGCGGGTGGGACTGCCCGGAGCGCCGGGCGCAGCCAGGTTGCGGCGCGGGCCCGGAGGGGGCGTAGGCGAAGGTCGGCCGATGGGGGCGATGTCTGTCATGACTGCTGCTCCTGTCCGCGTTGCTTTGCTTCCAACGCCTACCCCCAAGCTATCGTGGTCCGAGGGTCAGGATCGCCTACACAAGGGGCCAGCGGTGGCATCCCGGTAGCACGCGGTACGATATATGGTATCGCCCAAGCGCGAACCGCGACTTGAAGGAATTTCACTCTGCGGACGATGTATTTAATAGTCTAGAATTAAATGAGATATACATTAAGTTAAGGTTTTAAGTCCGCTAATCAAGGCGGTATCTCTACTTCCGCAAAGGCGCAGGGAGTTACCGATAATTCCTTGGTCAATGAACATCGGCTACGCAACTCCCTAATGCATAGCCGTTTAACACGAGCATCGCTCGCTTGAAGCGCGAACCGTGTTCAAGTTCGACTTATGTTCGGTTAACTCAGGCGAGACAGGATCGAGGCGGTCGGCTGCCAAGTCAGAGGGTCGTTGGCGTGCTTGATTGCCCAGGCCACGTCGGCTGCCTGGCGATTGGCTTGGACGTCGTGAACTCGGAACAGTTTCACGCCCGCCATGACGCCCAGCGCGGTGGTGGCGCAGGTAGCCCCGACCAGTTCCTGGGGCAACGGTGCGGTGCTGCTTTTTGGGCCTGAGCGATCCTCGACACGGGGGCTGTGCGGACCTGCGATGTTTGCCCCTGCGGAGCAGATCGAGCCCATGAAGCGTTTGCGACTAGCGCCCAGCAGGAGGGGGTAGCCCAGGTCCGCCAGGCGAGGCAGAGCCGCCAGCAGGGTGAGGTTGTGCTCCTTGGTTTTGCCGAACCCGATGCCGACGTCGAGGATGATCGCTTTGCGGTCCACGCCCGCCTGCTCAGCGGCGTGGGCGCGCGCGAGCAGGAAATCGCGCACCTGGGCGGCCACGTCGTGGTAGCGCGGCGAGAGCTGCATGGTGGCGGGGACGCCCTGCATGTGCATGAGCACGATCGGAGCGCCGCTGCTGGCTGCCAACGGGAGCATGTCCGGGTCGCTCCCAGCGGTGACGTCGTTGAGGATCGAAGCGCCGGCGTCCAGCGCGGCGCGCGCCACCGTGGCGCTGCTCGTGTCCACGCTCACGATCACGCCCGGCAGAGCTGCGATCACCGGGACGACTCTTCGGATCTGTTCGTCGGCGGGCACGGGCTGCGACCCTGGCCGGGTCGATTCACCGCCCACGTCGATGAGGTCGGCCCCCTCGTCGAGCATCCGCTTGGCGTGATCCACCGCCGCCGGGACCGCGACGAAGCTTCCGCCGTCGGAGAAGCTGTCGGGCGTGACGTTGAGGATGCCCATCACCCGGGGGCGGTCGAGCGCCAGAGTTCGTCCATGGGGCAGCGGGATCGCGTCGATCAAGGACATGCGCAGCATGATAGATCGCTTGTCGTATCATGCCCGGCGTGAGCGAGGTGCTGCCCTACAAGATCGCGGTGCTGTGTTATCTGTTCGACGAGAGCGGACGGGTGCTGCTGCTTCACCGGCGTAAGCCGCCGAATCGCGACCTCTACTCGCCGGTGGGCGGCAAGCTCGAGCAGGACGTGGGCGAAAGCCCCACCGACTGCGCCCTGCGCGAGATCCAGGAAGAGACCGGGCTGACGCTGGCGCTGGACGACCTGCACCTGGCGGGCATCATCTCCGAGGCGGGCTACGAGGATCAGACGCACTGGCTGATCTTCCTCTACGAGGTGCTGCGTCCGGTGGCGGTGCCCCGGGGCAGCTTTGACGAGGGCACGCTGGAGTGGTTCACGCGGCAGCAGATTGACGCCCTGCCGCTGCCCCGCACCGACCGCGAGGTGATCTGGCCTCTTTTCTGGCGCTTCCGCCACGCCTTCTTCATGGCGCACCTGCACTGCCGCGGCGGCGAACTTCGCTGGCAGCTGCAGCAGCCTGCCGGCGCGGCGAGCTGATTTTTCATCTTGCGCCGGGGCTGTGTTGGGCTGCACCTTCAATCGAGCCGGGCCTTGGACCGACCGGCTCGGGTCCTGAAGGCGAAATCCGTACGGGAACATAGAATGCCCATCCGATCATCGTCCCAACCCGCAACCCTCAACCGCCGACGCCCGCCTCATGCACGTACGCGAACTTTTCGCCCGGCACGCCACGACCTTCAGCTTCGAGTTCTTTCCGCCCAAGACCGCGGAGAGTTCGGAGCAGCTCTTTCAGTCGATCCGTGAGCTCGAGGCGCTCAAGCCCACGTTTGTGGACGTGACCTACGGCGCCGGCGGGTCCACGCGCGAGCTGACGCACGAGCTGGTCATGCGCATCGCGCAGCAGACGAAGATTCCCACCATCCCGCATCTGACCTGCGTCTGCCACAGCGAAGCGGACATCCGCGGGATTCTCGAGCGTTACGTCGGGCAGGGGATCGACAACGTGCTGGCGCTGGGGGGCGATCCGCCACGCGACAGGCCGAACTACGACCGGTCGCGGGACGCCTTCCGCTACGCGACCCAAATGGTCGGCTACATCCGCGAACAATTCCCGGGGGTGGGCATCGGCGTGGCGGGCTTTCCGGAAGGCCACCCCGCCACGCCCAATCGGCTGCTGGAGATGGACTATCTCAAAGCCAAGGTCGACGCCGGGGCCCACTACATCGTCACGCAGCTCTTCTTCGACAACCGCGACTTCTACGACTTCCGCGAGCGCTGCGATCTGGCGGGCATCAAGGTCCCGATCCTCGCGGGGATCATGCCGGTGGCGAGCGTGCCGGGCATGAAGCGGATGGCGGAGCTGGCGGCGGGCTCGCGCTTCCCCGCGGCCCTGCTCAAGGCGGTGCAGCGCGCGGCGCAATCGCCCGATCCCAAAGCGGTCGAGAGCGTGGGCATCCACTGGGCCACCGAGCAGTGCCGGGACCTGCTGCATCACGACGTGCGCGGGCTGCACTTTTACACCCTCAACAAGTCCGACGCCACGCGACGCATCTACCAGACGCTGGGCCTGGGCGGGTAAGACAATACATCGGCAGATTACGCAGATTCGGTCCGATACGTTTTTGACAGGATGACAGGATGAATGCGTGGATCTGATCCAGGGATTGATCCTTTCATCCTGTCAACTCTTTTCTCTGTGTTGAATCTGCGCCATCTGCGCCATCTGCGTCATCTGCGTCATCTGCGGTTTCGCGTTTCTTCTTGCTGCTACACTGTCGGCCCGCTTTACACATTTAATACGGAGTTGCGTCATGACCGCTTCTGTTCGTTGGGGCATTCTCAGCACCGGCGCCATCGCCCGCACGTTCGCTCATGGGCTGCGTTCGGCGCAGACCGGCAGGCTCGTGGCGGTGGGCAGCCGGAGCGTTGAGTCGGCGCAGAAGTTCGCGCAGGAGTTCGGGCAGGTGCGTGCCCACGGGTCCTACGAGGCGCTGCTGGCGGACAAGGAAGTGGACGCGGTCTACGTCGCCACGCCGCACCCGATGCACGCGCTCTGGGCCGTCCGCGCCGCCGAGGCGGGCAAGCACGTGCTCTGCGAGAAGCCCTTCGCGCTCAACGCCCCGGAGGCGATGGCGGTGTTCGACGTGGCGCAGCAGCGCGGTGTGTTCATCATGGAAGCGTTCATGTACCGCTGCCATCCGCAGACCGCCAAGGTGATCGAGCTGGTCAAGAGCGGCGCCATCGGCGAGCTGCGCATGATCCAGGCGAGCTTCGGGTTCATGGGGGGCTTCAACCCCAGCAGCAGGACCTACAACCTCGAACTGGCGGGCGGGGGAATCATGGACGTGGGCTGCTATCCCGTCTCCTTCGCCAGGCTCATGGCGGGCGTGGCGCTGGGCAGGGATTTCGCCGACCCCGTGGAGATCAAGGCCAGCGGCAAGCTCGCGCCCACCGGCGTGGACGAGTACACCACCGCCATCCTCCGCTTCGAGGGCGACATCCTCGCCCAGGTCGCCACCGCGGTGGGCCTGAACCTCGACAACTCCGCCCGGCTCTTTGGGACCAAGGGCTGCATCACCGTGCCCAAGCCCTGGACGGCGGATCGGCAGAACGGCGGCCAGTTCAGCTTCGAGCTTCGCAAGTATTGGAACCCCGCGGAGACGATCACGCTCGACTGCCCGGTCACCGCCTTCACGCTCGAAGCCGACGTGGCGGGCAACGCGATCGCGGCCAAGCTCCAGCAGCCCGCCAGCCCCGCGATGCGCTGGGACGATTCGTTGGGCAACCTGCGCGTCCTGGACCAATGGCGCGCCCAGGTGGGCGTGGTCTATCCCAGCGAAAAACGCGAGAGCCCCACGCCCCCGGTCCACGGCCGCCCGCTGGTCTTCAACGCCCAGAAGAAGATGAAGTACGGTCGGGTCCCCGGGGTGGACAAGGACATCGCCCGGCTGGTCATGGGCGTGGACAACCAACGCTTCATGCCCCAGGCGCGGGTCATCTTTGACGCCTACTACGAGCTGGGCGGCAACACCTTCGACTGCTCCTACGTCTACGGCGAACTCCTGGAGCGACACCTGGGCGCCTGGTTCCAGCAGCGCGGCGTGCGCGACCAGATCGTCATGCTCGAGAAGGGCGCCCACACGCCCGACTGCTTCCCGCGCGAGGTCGTCCGACAGGTCCACGAGAGCCTCGAACGCTACGGGCTGGACTACTTTGACATCTGGTGCCTGCACCGCGACAACCTCGATGTCCCGGTGGGCGAGTTCGTGGACGTCTTGAACGACCTGAAGAATCAGGGCAAGATCAGGGTGTTCGGCGGGTCGAACTGGACGCCCGAGCGCATGGCCGCCGCCAACGAGTACGCCCGGAAGCACAACAAGCAGGGCTTCACCGTGATGAGCAACCAGTTCAGCCTGGCACGCATGGTGGACCCGGTGTGGAAGGGCTGCATCGCCGCCTCCGACCCCGCGACACGTCAGTTCCTCCGCGACACGCAGACGACGCTCATGCCCTGGTCGAGTCAGGCGCGAGGCTTCTTCACCTCCCGCGCCGACGCACCGGCGGCCACCAACCCCGACAAGGAACTGGTCCGCTGCTGGTTCAGCGACGACAACTTCGAGCGTCGCAGACGCGCTTACGAGTTGGCGCAGAAGAAGGACACGCAGGCCATCGTCGTCAACCTCGCTTACGTCCTGCACCAGCCCTTCCCCACCTTCCCGCTCATTGGGCCACGCTCCATCGCGGAGCTTCGCTCCTCACTGCAGGCGCTGAACGTGACGCTCACGCCTCAGGAGGTCGCCTACCTCAACCTCGAAGCCTAAGCCGCGGGCGGCGGGGATATAATTCAAACATGGCCTCTGCGGGAACCGTCAAGCTCACCGCTCCGCAGTATCTCGCGCTGGGCGAAGACCCCCCGGGCGTCCGCCTGGAACTCGTGGACGGAGAGATCGCCTTGAGTCCAAGCCCAACTCGTCAACACGCCAACATTATCCTTCGACTCTCCCATCTTCTGCTCGCCCACATCGACACCAAAGACCTGGGCGAACTCTCCGGCGACATCGACACCATCTTCAGCCCCCACGAAGTCCGCAGGCCCGACCTGCTCTTTATCCGCAAAGACCGTCTGTCGCTCATCAAGGCGGCGCACGGCTACGACATCGCCCCGGACCTCTGTGTCGAGGTGCTCAGCCCCGGCAGCGTCGAGATGGACCGCGGCAACAAGTTCCGCCTCTACCAGGCCAGCGGCGTGCCCCACTACTGGATCGTCGATCCGCAGCAGCGGCTCTTCGAGTCCTTCGAACTGCGCGACGGGCTGTACCGCTTGGGCGTCATCGCCCGCGACGATCAGACCGCGCAGGCGCCGCCCTTCCCCGATCTGCCCATCCCGCTGAGCCGGCTCTGGCCACGTAATACGTGATCCCCTTTCCTGCGGGTCGCATCGTCCGGTATACTTCGTTCTTCACTCCGTGTTCGCACCCCTTCGCCGCGTCGGGCCGACGTGGGGGACTAAAAACCGCAGGCCCGAGGGCGTGAACGTGTGGCTGGGTTGGAATGCAGAATGAGCGATTAACAAGGAACCATGAAAGCGACCGGCAGGCTGCGAGACATGACGGTCGGCTCATGGGTCAGTCCCTCATTCTTCATCCATTTCCCATCCCCCATTCTTCATAGCCCATTTCCCCACGGAGTGCCCCATGCCCGGATCGATCTTTCCGTTGCCCGTGATGCTCGAGGAGCAGAACCTCCCCGCGCCCGACGCGTTCGTCCCGCCTAAGACCGTCGTGGTCCGGTACGGCTACCTGCGCCACATCGCGGAGGTCGCCAGCGACGTGGACGTCCGCATCGGCTGCGGCACCCAGCTCGTCGCCCGCACGCCGCGCGGCATCGAACTGGTCTCCATGGTCACCACCACCTGCGCCAACGGCGGGTGCTCCAACGCCGTCACCCGCAAACAAATGCTCGCCTTCATCGACCGCTCCGGCGGGAGAGACTACCCCTTCACCACCAACGGCAAGGTCCTTCGCATCGCCACGCCCGACGACCTGAACGACCAGCAGCGCCTCGACGAGCAGCGACCGGAGATGCTCCGCTTCGCCCGCGCCGTCGTCGAGGAGCTGGACCTGAACATGAAGCTCGTGCAGGTCGAGCACCTCCTGGGCGGCGAACGCGTCATCTTCCATTACACCGCCGAGCACTGGGTCGACTTCCGTGAGCTTGTCCGTCGCCTGGCGGGGGAGTACCACACCCGCATCGAGATGCACCAGGTCAGCGCCCGCGACGAGGCACGCATCACCGCCGACTACGAGAAGTGCGGCCAGCACTGCTGCTGCAAACAGTTCCTCAAGGTGCTCAAGCCCGTCTCGATGCGCAACGCCAAGATTCAGAAGGCCACGCTGGACCCCACGAAGATTTCCGGCCGGTGCGGCAGGCTCATGTGCTGCCTGCGCTACGAAGAGGAGACCTACGACTCGCTGCGTAAGCGGCTGCCCAACCGTCAGACGCGCGTCCGTACTCCCGAGGGCGAGGGCGTCGTGCTCGACACGCAGATCCTCACGCAGCTGGCGCTGGTCATGGTCGAGGGCAAGGACGCGCCCGCGGCGTACCCGATCGAGAACCTCACGCCGTTGACCAAGGAGGAGGCCGCCGCCTTCAACGCACGGATGGCGCAGCGCGAGCGTGAGGCTGCCGAACGCGAGGAAGCGCGGCAGCAGCGGATGGAACGTCGCCACGCACCGCCTCCGCCGCGAAGCGCGCCGCCGCCCGCCGTAGACAGACCCACCCCCGGAAGTTTCCCCGGAAGTTCCCCCGGAGCAGCCGCGGGCGTCGATGGCGTCAATGAATCGGATGCGAGCGAGGATGGTCCGACGGAGGACTCGGGAGCGGATGCTGCATCCGAGGCGCCGCCGGGCGCTGCTCCCGGAGCGTCCGCGCCGCCGGGCCAGGGTCGCCGCCGTCGTCGCCGTCGCCGCCGCGGCCGCGGGCCGGGCGCCGGTCCTGGGTCCGCACCCGGACCCACTCCCCCCGCGCCCTAAGCGCAACGCACCCCACGGTCCAAGCCGGGGATGTACCCATTCCCGGATTCCCCGACCCCTTCGCGGGATCGACGTGCTCACGGGCCATCGCTCAGATCTGCGCCGCGTAGCTCTCGAACGTCGCCTCGAAGGGCGCCAGCTCGATGCCGAAGTCCGTCTGGACTTTCTGAATCTGGCAGGTCGAGTCTTCCTGGCTCATGATGACCTGATCGCGGTTGAATGGAACGCTCGGCAGGCCGCTGATCATCATGGCGTAACACGCGGGCACGGGGAAGGGTTTCTTCTTGCGTGCTTTGGGGAGATGACGCTGACAGGTGAGGTAGAGCTCGGGCCAGGTGTAGGTGTCGGGGCCGCCCATCGGGTAGGTCTCGCCGATGGACTTGGGCGTGGTGAGCGCTGCGACGAAGCAGCGTGCCACGTCTTCCACATAGACGGGCTGGAGCCTGCCCGCGCCGCCCGCGCCGAACAGGCCCGCGCCGAAGTAGGGCAGGAACGGCGGGAACCGATCGCAGCAGAAGCCCTTGACCATCTGCATGAACTCGCCGTCGTGACCGTGGATGATCGAGGGGCGGAAGACGGTGAAGGGGATGCCGCTGGCGCGGACGGCGGACTCGCCGGCCCACTTGGTCAGGTGGTACTCGCTCTTGGCGTCGGGGCGCGTGCCCAGGGCGGACATCTGCACCCAGCGTTTGACGCCCGCGGCCTTGGCGGCGTCCACCAGGTTGACGGTGCCCTGCACATGGATGCGTTGAAAGGTCTGCCCGTCGCGCGGCTTCTGCATGATGATGCCCACCAGGTGGACGACCGCCTGGGCGCCCTCGAGCAGGTCCGCCAGCGCGCGGGAGTCGAACAGGTCGCCGATCACCTGCGTGACGCGGGCGTCGGCGTTGCCCAGCTTGCGCGGGTCGCGCACCAGCACCCGGGCGCGATGCCCAGCGGCAAGCAACTGGGGCAGGACATGTCGGCCGACAAAACCGGTGGCCCCGGTCACCGCCACGCACATCGAAGACTGGCTCATACGCGCCGTTTCCCTGCTTTTCTCACGCGGCGTGGGAGAGGCCCCGCGCCATCGAAGGTTCGCTATAGTAGTGGCCCGTTCCTGAGGATTCAATCGCGTGCGCAAGAGCCGACGACCTATTGTGATCGCCTCCCGGCGCAGCGCCCTGGCGCAGGCGCAGGCGCAAGCGGTGGGGGCGGCCCTATCGCGGCTGCACCCGGGCGTGGAGGTGCGCTACCTGTGGATCACCAGCCAGGGCGACCAGGCCACGCAGACTTCACTGGCCGAGATGGGCGGCAAGGGCCTGTTCGTCAAGGCGGTGGAGCAGCCGCTGCTCTCGGGCGAGGCGGACCTGGCGGTGCACAGCCTCAAGGACGTGCCGGTGACGATGACGCCGGGCCTGATGCTCGCGGCGGTGCCGATGCGGGGCGACGTGCGCGACTGCTTGATCGCGCGCCCGGGGATCGACTCGATCGACAAGCTCCCCAGCGGCGCCGCGGTGGGCACCAGTTCGCCTCGCCGCGCCGCCCAGCTCAAGCGCCTCAGGCCGGACCTGAGCTTTCACCTGCTACGTGGCAACGTCCAGACGCGACTGGCCAAGGTGCTGCAGAGCGGCGAGTTGGACGCCACCCTGCTGGCGGTGGCGGGACTGACCCGGCTGGGCCTGGGCCGACACGCTCAGCTCCCCATCGATCCGTCGGTGATCCTGCCCGCGGCGGGCCAGGGCGCCTTGGCGCTGCAGTGCAGGATGGACGATCATGTGACGCTCTCGCGCTGTCTGCCGCTGAACCACACGGTCACCGGCGAAGCGGTCCACGCGGAGCGGCAGA
Source organism: uncultured Phycisphaera sp. (assembly GCA_964496285.1). Taxonomy (GTDB): domain Bacteria; phylum Planctomycetota; class Phycisphaerae; order Phycisphaerales; family Phycisphaeraceae; genus CAZBXW01. The sequence goes on along the minus strand of CAZBXW010000001.1, from coordinate 46,203 downwards.
TCATCGGGGGCTTGGCGGGCGATTGCCATTCGCCCATCGCGGTCTACGCTCAGCCGCTGGGCGAGGCGTCGTTGGAGTTCTTGGTCCGGGTGCGGGTGTTGGCGGGCGATGGTTCGCAGTGCCTGGATCTGGAGGAGCGCTGCACCGCCAAGACGCTGCGCCGCGTCGTCAAGGGAATGGTCAAGACACTGCGGCAGCGTGGCAGTGACCAGGTCCTGGCGATGGGAGCGGCCAGCTCGCTGATCGCCCCGGGTCGGACGGCGGTGGCGGCGGCGCAGAGGATTTGACCCCCTCCATGCGGGGCCCCTGGGCTTACCGAGGTTAGCCGCCGACGAACGCCGATGAGAGCCTTTATTCTCCAGGCTTATCCGCGTTCATCGGCGTCCATCGGCGGCTCATCCGGGGTCATTCACAGGCCCTTTTTGTCGCTGTTCCCGGCTCCTTCTGCACCGCTCAAGGGCTTGCGATATACTCTTCGTCCCCCGGAATCCGTATCACCGGAGATGAATCATGCCCATGCGTCAACCGTTCGTCGGCGGCAACTGGAAGATGAACCTGAACCGGACCGAGTGCCACGCTCTGGCGCGGTCGGTGGCCACAGCCACGGCGCGCGACCGCGCGGTGGAAGTGGCGGTTTTCCCGCCCTTCCCCTACCTGCACGAGGTCGCCGCTGTGCTCGACAGCGTGCCGGGCAACGTGGTCAAGCTCGGGGCGCAGGATTTTTACCATCAGCCCAACGGCGCGTTCACCGGCGAGGTCTCGCTGGCCATGCTCAAGGACCTGGGCGTCTCGGTGCTGCTCGTGGGGCACAGCGAACGTCGGCACGTCCTGGGCGAGAACGACGTGCTGATCAATCAGAAGGTTCGGGCGGCGCTGGACGCGGGCTTCGAGGTGATCCTCTGCGTGGGCGAGAAGCTCGAGCAGCGCGAGTCGGGCATGACCGACAGCGTCAACATGGCGCAGACGCTCATGGGCCTGGCCGGCGTCAAACGCGAGCAACTGGCCAAGGTCACGCTCGCCTACGAGCCGGTCTGGGCCATCGGCACCGGCAAGAACGCCACCCCCGCCGACGCCCAGACCGCCCACCGACGCATCCGCGATTGCCTGAAGTTCGGCGTTGGGAACGGTGATCCTCAGAGCGTTGTGGCGGGCGACTCGATACGCATCCAGTATGGCGGATCGGTCAAAGCCTCCAACGCCAAAGAGCTCTTCGCCCAGCCCGACATCGACGGCGGACTGATCGGCGGGGCGGCGCTGAAGGCGGAAGAGTTCCTGGCGATCATCAAGGCGGCGGCGAAGTAAGAAGAAAGAAATGATCTATGATGGATGAATAATGATTGATGAACCAAGAAGTCGTCGCTCGTGGCTCTGACATCATCAATCACCAATCATCAATGATTGATAGGCGATAACCAAACCATGTTCACCTTCCCTCTCCTGACTCTCGCCGCCTGGTACGTGCCACTGCTGGCGATTCTTTTCGTGGTGGTATGCGCGTTTCTGATGCTGGTGATCCTGATCCAGCGGCCGCGCGGCGGCGGACTGGCAGGAGCGTTCGGCGGCGCCAGCAGCAGCGCTCAGGCGGCCTTCGGATCCAAGACCGGCGACGTGCTCACCTGGTTCACGGTCGGCTGCTTCGCGGCGTTCCTCCTGCTGGCCATTGGGCTGACCTGGGCCATGGCCCCGGGCGAACCCGACCAGCCCACCATCGAAAGCCCTCCGGACTCCGCCCCCGCCACGAGCACCACCCCCGCCTCCACCCCACTGGTCGAAGATGTTGCCCCCTCAACAACCCCGGAAGTGACCCCGGAAGCGACCCCGGAACCGGCCACGCAAGCAACCCCGGAAGCAACCCCGGAGGTCGCGCCGCAGGCCTCGCCCGCTGCGGAAGCTCCTGCGGCGCCGATCCCCGCCCCTGCGGTCCCCGCGCCCTGACCTCGAACCATCGGCCCACACCCGCATGATCCGCTCGATGACGGGTTTCGGCGACGCCTCGGAAGAGGTCCACGGCGTTCACTACGCCGTGGAGCTGCGCAGCCTGAACAATCGGTACTTCAAGGGTTCGATTCGGCTGCCCGAGCAGATCGCCGGTCTGGACGCGGAGCTCGATGCGCTGCTGCGCAAACGCCTGGGCCGCGGGTCCGTGTCGCTGACGGTCAGCGTCAAGGCGGACGACGCGGCGGCGGCCAGGCGCATCAACGACGCGGCGCTGGTGGCCTACCTCGAACACCTGCGCACGCTGCAGCAGAGGCTCGCCGACTCCCGCGCCGCCACGTCGATCGATCTGACCGCGCTGCTCTCGCTCCCGGGCGTGATGGAGACCACCGACGAGGACCTGCTGGAGCGGTCGCGCCCGGTGGTGCTGCGGCTGACGGAGATGGCCTGTGAGCGACTGAGCGCCATGCGACAGGTCGAGGGTCGAGCCTTGGCGCAGGACCTGGCGCGGCAGGTGCAGGCGATCCGCCAGCGGCTGGCCTCGGTGACGCAGCGTGCCCCGGTCGTCGTCGAGGAGTACCACCAGCGCCTGCGCTCGCGGATCGACGAGCTGCTGGCCAAGGCGCAGCTGAAGGTGCAGGAGCAGGACCTGCTGCGCGAGGTGGCGATCTACGCCGACCGCGCCGATATCAGCGAGGAGATCACGCGCCTGACCGGACACCTGGACCAGTTGGAGCGACACATGGCGCGCCACGAGGGCGAGCCGGCGGGCCGAACGCTCGACTTCATCGCCCAGGAGATGCTCCGCGAGGCCAACACCATCGCCAGCAAGAGCAACGACGCCGCCATCAGCCGCGACACCGTGGAGATCAAGAGCGCCATCGACCGCATCAAGGAGCAGGTGCAGAATGTGGAATAAGATGTCGGTGGCCGGGCGTCGGATCTCGAATGTCAGAATCTACTGTGCGCGACCGGTTCTCACATTCGACATCCGACATCCGCCATCCGACATCCCTCAGCCATGACCCAGGACCCTTCCCGCCCATCTTCGATTCCCCAGGCGACGGTGCCCTCGGGCGCAGCGGCGCCGTCGGGGTCGGCGGCGGGAACCTCCTCGGGGGGCAACGTGTCCAGCAGCAAGCTCAGCGAGGGCCGCGAGGGGTTCGACGCTTTCGAGCTGGCCATCGTGCTCTCGCACTTCGAGCTGGGCACCATCGAGGCGATCCAGGATTTCCCCCGCGGCTCACGCAAGGCGCCCAAGCTCATCCTCCGCACCGACAGCGGCATCTACCTGCTCAAGCGTCGCGCCCGCGGCAAGGACGACCCCTTCAAGGTCGCCTTCTGCCATCAGCTGCAGCTCTACCTGGCGTCCAAGCAGTTCCCCCTGCCGCACCTGATCGGCACAAAGAAGGACAACAACTCGATGCTGCAGTTCAAGGGGGCGATCTACGAGTTGTTCGAGTACATCAAGGGCACGAGCTACGACAACTCGCTCGAGGCCACCGCCGACGCGGGCAAGACGCTGGGGCTGCTCCACAAACTCCTGGCGGAGTACCAGCCGGAGTACGAGCCGCCGCAGGGTTCCTACCACGGGGCGCGGTTCGTGGCGCAGGCGATGGACCAGATCCCCGTGACGCTCAGCAAGCACGACCCGCGGCGCACCGCCGACGCTTCGGAGAAGGTCGCCCAGGTCGTGCAGTTCCTGCACAGCAGCTACAACGAGTCGGCGATGCGCGTCAACGAATTGGGCCTGGCGGACTGGCCCATGCAGATCATCCACTCCGACTGGCACCCGGGGAACATGCTCTTCCGAGGCCCGCGCGTGGTGGCGGTCATCGACTACGACGCCGCCCGCATCCAGCAGCGCGTCATCGACGTGGCCAACGGGGCGCTGCAATTCTCGATCCTCGGCGGGGGCGACGACCCGCAGCAGTGGCCCGACTACATCGACGAGTCGCGCTTCAAACGCTTCCTCCGTGCCTACGACGCGGTGCCCAACTGCGTGCTCTCCCGCGCCGAGTTGCGCACCGTGCCCTGGCTGATGATCGAGGCGCTGATCGCCGAGGTCGCCATCCCCATCGCCGCCACCGGGTCCTTCGCCCGCATGGAGGGCGTGGGGTTTCTGCTCATGGTCGAGCGCAAGGTCCGTTGGCTCCAGCAGCACGCCGAGCAGCTCGCCAACGTCCTGGAGAGCTGAGCCTGAACGTCTTGGGAGTCCTCGCTGTTGCGCCGCTTCGCGACCACGAGCAAGTGCAAGGTGTCTGCGGGCGCCGCCGGCGCAGCCGCCGCGGTGCGGGTCGCCATCGGAGTTCTGCTGCTGCTGCTTCCGAGTGTCGCCCCGGCCGGCTCGACGCTTGAGGATTTGGCCAGCGACGACTACGCCGTGCGTCAGGCCGCCAGCGTCAGGCTTCTGACCGACCTTACGCTCACGCCCCAGGGGGTGGCCCAGATGTACGCCAGCGCCAGCTCCGCGGAACAGCGGCAGCGGCTGCTCGACGTGGCGCAGCACCTGGTCGTCAAACAGATCGTGCGCGCCCTCCCCGTGGGCGACGGCAGCGGCGCGATGGGCCTGACGCAGCGCGGCCTGGTCGCGCAGCAGACGCCCGGTCTGGATCAGGCGGCGGTCCTGGTGATGGATCGCTTCCGAGGCTTTCCGGCGTACGAAGTGCTGCGCCGCGGCGACCTGATCCTGGCGGTCAACGGGCAGCCCTTCGCGGCGGACCTCTCTGCCGCCGACGCCACGCGGGTCTTTGGCCAGGCGGTTCGGCAGACCGGCGCCGGCAATCCCGTGACGCTCACGGTGCATCGGCAGGGCCAGAGGATCGAGGTCACCACCGAGCTGGCGTCGTACGAAGCGATGATCCAGGTTTACGGACAGGCCGGCGTGCTCAGCGAAGCCGCCGCCGCCCAGTGGGCTGTCTTCCGCGACGCGCTACGCATTCACGACCCCGCGCCCCCCGCCCTGATCTGGGCCCCGCACCAGCCCGCCCGTTGACCGCGCCACCGTCGGGGGCTATTGTTTCGTCGCTATGCTCTGTCGATCGCTGCCGATCTTCTTGGCCACGATGCTGCTCAGTGCCTCTCTGGCGTGGGGCTGCCCCAATTGCAAGGAAACCGTGGCTCAGAACTCACCAACCACCCCTGCGGTGCAGACCGCACAGCCCGCGCAGGGCTACAACGCCTCGGTCCTTTACATGATCGGTAGCATGTACGCGGTGCTCGGCGGCCTGGGATTCATGGCCTTTCACTACTTCCGGAAGTACGCGCCGGACATCAATAAGACCTAGGCGTCCCGGGCCCCTCCCTTTTTCCGCCTTAACTGCAATACCCCGGCGTCCGATGCGTTCTACCAGAACCCTTCGCGGCGGCGTGCAACGTCGATCACGCGGCGCGGGTAGGGCTCATAGGAGAAATATCATGATCCGCCAAACGCTTCCCTGTCTCGTCTGCTGCGGCCTGGCTCTGACGCTCAGTCCCAAACTCTTGGCGGAGCAGACCGCCACCGACACCGCCACCGTCGAGACCGTCACCGAAACCCCGGTCAGCGAGGACGGCTCGACCCAGGTGCACGTAGAGACCCTGGTCACCGACACCGACACCGGCAAGACCACCACGGTCACCCACGAAATCGACGGCACCCGTACGCCCGACGGCGGGACCTGGACCCGCGACACCACCGTCTCGGGGCCCCACGGCGGACACCTCGAATCGCACACCCAAGGACAGGCGGTCCGCAACGGCGACGGCACCGGCACCTGGTCCAGCGAAACCCAGGGCACGCGCACCAAGCCCGACGGCGAGCAGGTGGACTACAACGTCCAACGCGAGGGCCAATGGAGCAAGAACGCGCAGGGCGGACGCGACTTCTCCGTCGACCGCAGCTTCGAGAACGAGAACGGCCGCACCGCCACCTCCCACACCGAAGGCTCCTCCCAGACGACCGAGAACGGCCGCACCTGGTCCACCACCACCACCGGGTCCAACGACAAGGGCCGGACCTGGACCGGCACCGCCACCGGCAGCACCACCCGCAACGAGGATGGCTCCGTCTCCGTCGAGGGCACACGCACCGTGACCAACGATAAGGGCAAGACCCTCACCGTCGAACATGAGGGCACCGTCACCAAGGGCGAAGACGGCAAACGCACTTACGAAGGCGAACGCACCGTCACCCGCGAAGGCGGCGAGCAACGCGAAGGCAAGACCGCCAAGACCCAGACTCAGAAACGCGAACGCACCACCAACGTGCAGCGCCAGCGCCCCGAACGCAAGCAGAGCAGCCAGGGCGCTCGTGGCGGTTCCTCTCGCAGGTCCGCACGCAACTGATCCTCGCCCCGGCTCGATCGCCGCACCGATCCCCGCACCAGGCCCGTGGCCCAGCGCCGCGGGCTTTTGCGTTGCCCTCGCCCCGTCGCCTCCAGGCCGCAGGTTGGTTTAACATGACGGGATGGAGCCCTCGCCCCGGCGCTGGCGTCTAACCCGATCCCACCCCCTCGTCCTGCGCCGCTGCGACGACGACACGCTGCTCTACCACACCGGCTCGGGCCAGACGCACCTGCTCAACCCCTTCGCCTCGGTGGGGCTCGAAGCCCTTAGCCGCCGCGACTGTGACGAAGCCTCGCTCGTGTCGGAACTGTCACGCACGCTGCGCCTGCCCACCGACGACGCCCTGACGCAGAGCGTCCGCGTCCTCATCGAGGACCTGGAGCGTCTGGGACTCATCGAGGCCCTATGAACGCCCCGACGCTCGGAGAACTCGACGACGCACAACTGCATCGCCTGCTCCGCCGCGAGGGCGTCTTCCTCCGCACCGGCCCGTTCGTCAGTCGCGTCCGCACCGGCGCAGCGGCGATCGCGCGCGGGCTCCGCACCCTCTACGCCGACTTCCCCCTGGCCCGCCCCGACTTCGCCGACTTTCACACGCGCTTCCTCCTGCCCCGCTCGCACCGTCGCTTCCTCCGACCCAAGCTCCACTTCTTCATCGACGACGAGGAGCCCTTCCTGCCGCTGCCGGCGATCCACGCCCTGCCGCTCTTCGAGTGGGCCCTGAACTGGTGCATGAGCTTCCGTCTGCAGCGACACCTGATCATCCACGCGGCGGTGGTCGAGAAGCACGGCCGCGCGGCGCTCCTCCCGGGCGTCCCGGGCGCGGGCAAGAGCACGCTCTGCGCCGCCCTGGTGCTGCGCGGCGGGTGGCGACTGCTCTCGGACGAACTGGCGCTGATCCAGCCCGAAGACGGACGCCTCGCCCCGATCGCCCGGCCCATCAGCCTCAAGAACCAGTCCATCGACGTCATCCGTCGCCTGGCGCCCCACGCGGTGCTCTCCGATCCCGCGCCCGGGACCAACAAGGGCGCCGTGGCGCACGTCATGCCCCCGCGCGACTCGGTGGCGCGCATGGACCAGACGGCGCTGCCGGGCTGGGTCGTCTTCCCCAGCTATCGCGCCGGCAGCCCCACGCAGGTCAAGCCCCGCGATCGCTCCCTGACTTTCATGGCGCTGGCGGACCACGCCTTCAACTACAGCGCCCAGGGCGAAGCGGGTTTTCACCTCCTGGCCGACCTCGTGGACCGATGCCACTGCCGACAGTTCATCTACAGCGATCTGGACGAAGCGCTGGCGACCTTCGATCATTGGGCGCGACATGACGGCTGACGGCCCGCTGCTACAGTGCCTGATCGACCCGACGCGCTTCAGCGCGCTGGGGCTGCGGCAGTGGGACCTGCTGCTGCGTCAGGCGCGACGCCCGATGCTCAGCGGCCGCCTGGCGACCCTGGCGCACCCGGACGCTCTGCCCCCGCAGGTCGCGGCGCACCTGCGCTCGGCGCTGTGCGTCTGCCAGCACCAGCAGCGCACCGTACGCTGGGAGATCGAGCGCATCGCCCAGGCGCTGGCGCCGCTGAACCTCCCGGTCGTCCTGCTCAAGGGCGCCGCCTACCTCGCCGGGGCTCTGCCCAACGCGCCGGGTCGGTTCTTCAACGACGTGGACATCCTCGTGCCGCGTGAGGCCCTGGGCGTGGTCGAGAAGACGCTCCTGGCCGCCGGCTGGCAGCCCACCAAGCTCGACGACTACGACCAACGCTACTACCGGCGCTGGATGCACGAACTGCCTCCGCTGCGCCACCGGCTCCGAGGCACCACCCTCGACGTCCACCACACCATCGTGCCCGAGACCTCGCGCCTCCGGCCCGACCCGCGTAAGCTGATCCAGTGCTCCACCCCGCTGCCGCGCTCGCCGCTGCGCATCCTCGCGCCGACCGACCTGATCCTCCACAGCGCCACGCATCTCTTTCAGGAAGGCGAGTTCCCCCACGCCTTGCGTGACCTGGTGGACCTGGACCTGCTGCTGCGCCACTTCGACGCACCCGACTTCGCGATGCACTTGCGCCGACGCGCCGAGGAACTGGACCTGACGCGCCCGCTCTTCTACGCCCTGCGATTCACCCACGACGTCCTCGGCACCCCACTCACGCCCGACGCGGCGAGCACCGGGGCGCCCGGACCGCTGACGCGTTGGCTCATGGACCGGTTGATCCGAGCGGTGGTCACCCCCGCGCTCCCGGAGTCGCTTAGCGCCCGGCGAGCCATCGCTCAGCGACTGCTCTTCCTGCGCGGCCACTTCCTGCGCATGCCCTTGTCGGTGCTCCTGCCGCACCTGGCGCACCAGGGCTGGCGACGGGTCGGGCGTCGCGGCGGCGGCGCCGCCACCGACCCGGCGACCATCCTCGACACCCAGGAGCGCAGCCAGACGTAGAATCTAGGAATCCGCCGCTTGTTCACGACGACCCCCCGGAGGTTTCGCCAATGACTCAGACCCCTTCGTCTCCAGTTGCGCCGCGTCCGCGCCGGGTGCGTCGCTTTGCGATCACCGGGCTTCTGATCCTGCTGCTCCTGGCGGTGTTGCTGATGCTGTTGCTGCCGACGCTGCTGAGCACCGGCCCGGGCACCGCCTTCGCGCTGGGCTTCGTCAACCGCTCGATCAAGGGCAAGGTCGCGGTGGGCGACCTGAGCCTGAGTTGGATGAGCGGTGTGTCGCTGCGCGGGCTGGAGGTCTTCGATCCTTCCGGGGCCAAAGCGCTGAGCGTCAAGCGCATCGAAGCGCCGGGGCTGAAACTGCTGGACATCCTCCGCGGGGATCGCGCTCTGGGCGAGGTGAAGATCATCGACACGGAGGCCTCGCTGGAGCGTGGGCCGCAGGGCAAGCTCAACCTCGCCGCCGCGTTCGAACCCAGGCAGCCCTCGGCGCAAGCCGCGCCCCCGGGCCGGCCGCTCGATGGGCTTAGCCTGAAGGTGGAGATGACCAACGCGCGTGCGACCTACGTCCAGAGCGGCGCCGACGCGGTGGCGGTGACGGACCTGTACGCCTACCTCGATCTGCCGCGCCCGGAGCAGGTCTTTGTCAAGGTCAACGGCTTGGTGTCGCAAGGCCAGACGCGCGGCACGGTGAACCTCGAGGCCACGGTAAAGAACCTGCTCGACGCCGCGGCGCAGGTGCACCTGGACCAGGCGCAGATCGACGGCTGGGCGTCGCTCAAGGACCTGCCCACGACCGGGCTCGACGGGATGCTCGGGCAGGGCGGGCGACTGACCGCGCTGCTCGACGACGTGCTCAACGCCACGGTCGCGGTCAACGGACAGGTCAAGGACCTCACCGCGGCGTTGACCGCGGAGAGTCCGAACCTCGACGTGGACCTGGCGTTCACGGTGAAGGATTTTCGTTTCGCCGCCAAGCCCGACTCCCGAGTGAAGCTGCGCCTGACCCCGCAGGCGTTCCGTGCTTTCTTCCCCAGCGATCCGGCGGAGCTGGTGCGACGCAGCGAACTGGTGCTGGCGCTCAAGGAGTGCACCGGGACGCTGCGGCCCAGCGGGCAACCGGACCTCACCAGCGTCAAGGCGGTGAGCGTGGTATCGCTCAGCGACGTGGAGTTGGACGCCAAGCGTGACCTGGGCGTGCTGGCGCTGCGCGGGACCAGGGGCGAGCTGAGTTTCGACGGTCCGAAACGCTCCGCGCTGGCGCTGAACCTCGAAGCCTCGGCGCAGCAGCAGGGCCAGCAGGGCCAGGTTAAGGTCAATCTTGGCGTGCTCGACTCGCTCACCGCCGAGGGCGGACTCAACACCGATGCGCTCACGCTCCGGGCCCGCGCCGAACTCACCGATCTTCCCGTGGCGGTGGCGGACCAACTGGCGCGGCAGGGCGATCTCCTGCGCGAGGCGCTGGGCCCCACGCTCAGCGCCACGGTGACCGCGGACCTCAGGCCCCAGGGCAAGGCGGTGGCCGGCACCCTCTCGCTTAACGCCAAGTCCGAGCGTGCCACCGTGGACCTCTCGGGCAAGCTCGCCGACAAAGTGTTGACGGTGGACCCCGGGAGCATGGCGCAATTGACGGTGACGCCCGCGTGGGTGTCGCGCTTCGCCCCCACGGTGAAATGGCTCGAAGTCGCGGCGGCGAACCTGCTCATCGAGGAAGCGGTGCTGCCGGTGGACGCGAGCAAGCTCGCTGCGGCGGCGGTGCGGGCGGCGCTCACGGTGAAGTCCGCGGGCGTCGATCTGGGCGGACGCGTGGGCAAGCTCAGCCTGACCGACACGAAGCTTGCGCTGCAGGCCAAGGGCGATGGGAAGATCGCTGCAACGTTCAACTCCACCGTCGCCTCGGGCGGCCTGGTGGCGCAGGCGTTGGGCGCGAGCACGCATGTGAAGCTCGAATCGGAAGCGCCGCTGCCCGCGGATGGGAACTTCGCCGCGCTGGTTGCGCCGTTCACGCTCACGCTCGCCTCGCCGACCACGACCGTCTCGCTGCCGGGCAGGGTCTGGGCCAAGCGTCTGGAGTTGGATCCCGGGGGCACGGTGAATCTGCCAGTGACGCAGGAATTGCTGGCGGAACTGGGCGTGAAAGACATCGCTCTGGCGCAAGCGGCGCAACTCGGCGCGACGATCGAGGGCGTGTCGGTCCCGCTGGACGCGGGCGAACAACAGTTGCGTTCCATCGAGGCGGGCCTGAGCGCCACGCTCGACGCGGTGGCGCTCAAGGACGTGCCGGTGAGTCTGAGCGGCGTAAAGGTTTCCCTGCCGCGGTCGAAGCTCGGCGGGGCGGTGACCGCGACGATCACCGGCGAGTTCCGCAGCGGCGAAGATCGTGGCCCGCTGCGGGTGGACGCGACGGTGAACGACCCGCTCGCCTCCTCGTTCACGGGTCAGGCCAGCGCGAAGCTGGGGAACGTGCCCGTGGCCCTGCTCGACGCGCTGGCGAATCAGGGCGGGAAACTCGTCGCGCTGTTGGGCAGCAGGCTCGACACGGTGGACGCCAGCGTGACGATGACCAAGGGCCAGCCCTGGCCCCTGGGCGCGGAAGTCAAGAGCGCCGCGCTGCGCACGAAGCTGGCGGGCTCGTTCGATCAGGCCACGAAGCGGGTGGTGCTCAACCCGGGCGGGTGGGTGGAGTACGACTTGTCCCCGTCGGCCTTCGCGACGCTGCTTCCCGCGGGCAGCGGGGCTGTGGCGTGGACGCTCTCCGGGGCGATGCCGCTGCGGCTGGACGTCACGAAACTGGAGGCGACGCTGCCGCGCCAGGGCCAGAAGTTCGACGTCCGCGCCGCGAGTGTCAATGTGCTGCTGACCTCCAAGGGCGGCGTGTTCGAGCGCGCCGGGGCGAAGTTGCCGGTGAACAACCTGAGCCTGACGGTCAACGCGACGAGGCCCGCGGAGTCGGTGACGCTGGACCTGGCAGCGACCGCGGGCGAAGGTCAGCCGCTGCGTTCGCTCACCACGCTGCGCAATCTGCTCAACGATCAGGGCGCGGTGGACATCGCCACGCTCACGCTCGAGACGGACACGCAGGCGCCGCAGTTGCCGGTGGAACTGATCGACCAGGTGACGGGGATGCAGGGCAAACTGGTGGGCGTGCTGAGCCCCAGCGCCAACGTCAACGCCAAGGGCGAGTTTCCCGGGGACCTGGACGTGAGCGTGGCGAGCGACACCGCGAACCTCGCCGCGCTGGTCAACGCCGACGCCCAGCGGACGGTGACGCTGCGGCAGGACATCACGGGCGATTTGAAGGTGACGCCGGAGCTGAGCAAAGCGTTGCTGCAGTATTGGTCGCCGGTGCTGGCGGACGCCAGCGGGTCGAAGGAGCCGATCAAGATGCGTGTGGCGAAGGAGACTTTCAAGCTGCCGCTCAAAGACTTCGACGTGAAGAACCTGGCCGCGGACGTGGAGATGGAACTGGGCATGGTGACGCTGGACAAGAGCTGGCTCCTGCAAAGCTTGGCGGGCGAACTGGGCAAGCTCGGCGCGAAGCTCGGCAGCACCGACAAGGTCACCGCGCGTTTCACCAAGCTGCAGGTCTCGATGAAGGAGGGCGTCGTCCGCACCAATGACCTATGGCTCACGGGGGACCAGATGTTCGTGGGCACGCAGGGGACGGTGGACCTGAACCAGCAGCGTGCGGACCTGCTCATCGGACTCACCGGTCGCTCGCTGGCGATGATCCCCGGGATGGACAAGCTCGCCGGTTCCACCACGCTCTACGAGTTCCCCGCGCGCGGGCCGCTGAACGCGATCAAGCCGGACTGGGGCGAGTTCTTCCGCAACATCCTCGACGCGCAGCTCAAGCAGCGACTGCTGGGCAACCTGGGACAGGGCGGTCAAGCGATCGTCGGGGCGCTGGACGCCCTGGGCAGGACGCTCGAACCCAAGCGGCTGCAGGGTCAGTGGCCGAATCGTCCCGAGGACTATCTTGCCCCGTTCCCCGAGACGCCCGAGGGTCAGGGCCGCACGCCGAGCGATCCCGCCGCGTCGCCGACCCAACCCCGGCCCCAGCCGGCGCAGCCGCAGCCCGAGCAGCCGCCGCCCGCGAAGGACCCCAATCCCATCGACGTCCTCGAGGGACTCCTGCGCGGTCGGCAGAAGAAATGACGGGAGACCGCTCATCCGAGTTCTATCTGAATCGTGTGCGAGGGGGACATCCTTTTTTTGACAGGATCACAGGACGCGCCGGATCAACCGGATCAAGCATGAAGGAACGATCATCCAGTCGATCCTGCGCATCCTGTGATCCTGTCAAAAGGATTCTTCACGAGAGCCTGCGAATCAAACAGAATACGTATCAGTTGAGAACTCCCTCTCCCGGAGGCAGAGGGGGTTCTCAACGGAGAAAGCGGGAGTCGTCTCACGCGCCCTCGCGGAACTCGCGAGGGCTGCGGCCCAGCGTCCGGCGGAAGGTGCTGGTGAAGTGGCCGTGACTGGCGTAGCCGGCCTCCCGCGCCACCCGGCTGATGGGCCAGGATGTGCTGCGCAGCAGCCAGCGCGCCATCTGCAGTTGTTTGGCCTGCAGGTACTCGCGCGGGCTCAGGCCCACTTCGCGGCTGAAGAGGCGGTGGAAGTGGAACGAGCTGACGTGGACGGCCTGCGCCACCTGTTTGAGGCTCGGCGCGTCGCGGTAGTGATCGTGAAACTGCGCGATCGCCGCGGCGACACGCGGGTTCTGGACCAGCCCCACCGCGGGCAGGTCGTCCGGGTCGAGCGCAAGCCCCTGCAGCAGCGTCTGCGTGGCGTGGGGCTCGGACGACAGGACGTTGCGTTGCTGCTCACGGAACCACCAGGGACGGGAGCCAAAAGTGAGCACCGCGTCGCACCACTGTCGGGGCGCCGGCTCGGGCCAGCGCTGCCGCAGCACCGCGCCGAGCTGTTCGATCATCGCCGGCAGCGCCGCCGCGTCGCGCAGCGGCAGCTCACGCGTACACAGATCGCTCAGCAGCACCCGTCCGTCCCGGCCCAGGAGCAGGCGCATCTCGTGCGGACCGGCCACATGCCCAAAGCCGCACTGCCAGCGACGCAGCAGCAGCGTCGCGCGCTCCCGATCCTGCCAGTCGAACAGCGGCTGCTGACGACTCATCGCCAGCAGCCACCGCCGCCCCGGCGCTCCGGGCCTGGCCTCCTGCTCCGGCAGGGTCATCATCATCAGGGCGCCGCTTTGCTGCAGCGAGGAGCGGCTGGCACCCGCGGCGCTCAGCGCCAGGCCCGAATCCAGGGCGGCGCCGAGCAGCGCATCGGACCCGGCGCGGCGCGTGATCCAGGCCCAGACCTCGCTGTCGGACCAACCGGCGTGCAGCAGCACCTCGTCCGCCGCGGGCGACCGTGGGTCGATCACCGCCACCAGCAGGCGCTCACAGCCCAGCGCTCGCTGCGCGAAGGCCTGACAGATCGACGTCGGGTCCGACCAAGGAAAACGAATGCTCGATTCGCTCGGTTCCTGGTCCGTCTCCATGACTGGGCCACGCCCTTTCTCACCGGCTCTGGGAAGAACGATTGGCGGGCAACGCACCGGAAATGAAGCCGGATTGTCGCGCTACGCCCCGCGGGAGTCAAGCCCGCGCCGCACCGACCTCTCCGTCCCGTCCGAGCGGCCTTCGGGAGGCCGGTTCCTGTCGGGTGGGACTGCGGGGGGCGGTCGGGTTTGACCCTGCGCCTGGCCCCCCGCTACCCTTCTTCTCCCGTGAAACACGCCCTCCGCGACGACACGATCACCCGGCTCAAGGTACTCTCGCCCCTGGGCCTGGGCCACAAGAAGCCCAAGCACTTCCGCGACATGCTCAAGGTCGTCTGGAAGAATCGCGACAACCTGCCCTACGCCTGGGACGTGATGATGAAGGGCGTCTGCGACGGCTGCGCCCTGGGCGTGGCGGGCATGCACGACTGGACCATCGACGGCTGGCACCTGTGCATGACACGCCTGAATCTGCTGCGACTGAACACCATGTCTCGCTTCGACCCGGCGATCCTCGCCGACGTCGCCTCGCTCCGGGGCAAGGGCAACGACGAACTGCGCGAGCTGGGCCGCCTGGGATACCCCATGGTCCGACGCAAGGGCGACAAGGGCTTCACTCGCGTCTCGTGGGACGAAGCCCTGCAGCGCATCGCCCAGCGTGTCCGCGCTTCCACGCCCGACCGACTGGCCTTCTTCCAGACCTCGCGCGGCATCACCAACGAGGTCTACTACGCCGCGCAGAAGGTCGCCCGCTTCCTGGGAACCAACAACATCGACAACGCCGCCCGCATCTGCCATTCGCCCAGCACCGGCGCCCTGAAAACCGCCGTGGGCGTCGCCGCCACCACCTGCTCCTACAAGGACTGGTACGGCAGCGAACTGGTCGTCTTCTTCGGGTCCAATCCCGCCAACGATCAGCCCGTCACCACCAAGTACATCCATCAGGCCAAGAAGCTCGGCACCAAGATCGTCCTGGTCAATCCCTACAAAGAACCCGGCATGATGCGCTACTGGGTTCCCTCCGTCTGGTCCAGCGCCGTCTTCGGCACCAAGATCTCCGACTACTGGTTCCCCGTGAGCAAAGGCGGCGACATCGCGTTCCTCTACGGCGTCATCCGACTGATGATCGAACGCGACTGGTGCGACGAACGCTTCATCGCGCAGCACACCACCGGCTTTGAAGACTTGAAAGCCCGCGCCATGGGCTTCGCCTGGGACGAACTCGAAAAACAAGCCGGTCTGCCACGGGCGAGCATGGAAGAGTTCGCCACGCTCATCCACCAGGCCAGGACCTGCGTCCTGGTCTGGAGCATGGGCATCACGCAACACGCCTTCGGCGGCGACGGCGTACAGATGATCGCCAACCTCGGACTCACCAAGGGCTTCGTCGGCCGGGACAAGTGCGGCCTGATGCCCATCCGCGGACACAGCGGTGTGCAGGGCGGCGCCGAGATGGGCGCCTACGCCACCGCCTTCCCCGGCGGAAAAAACATCAACGAAGAAAACGCCAAGAACCTCTCCGAGCAATACCGCTTCGCTATTCCATCGACCCCCGGCCTCACCGCCCCCAACATGGTCGAGGCGGCCCACCGCGGCGAACTCGACCTGCTCTACCTCTCCGGCGGGAACTTCCTCCGCACGCTCCCGGAGCCGGACTACGTCGCCAAGGCCATGGCCAACGTCCCGCTCCGCGTCCACACCGACATCATCCTCACCGACCAGATGCTCATCCCCCCGGAAGTGGACGGCGGCGAAGTGATCCTGCTCCCGGCTCGCACCCGCTACGAACAGGAAGACGGCGGAACGCAGACCTCCACCGAACGCCGCGTCATGTTCAGCCCCGAGCTGCCCCGCCCCGTCGCGCAGATCGGCGAGGCCCGCAGCGAGTGGCGCATCTGGCTCGACCTCGCCCACGCCATCGACCCCCAACGCGCCGGCGTCCTGGGCTGCGAGACCGGCTGGAAAATGCGCGAAGAAATCGCCCGCGTCGTCCCGCTCTACGACGGCATCCAGCACCTCAAGAAATCCGGCGACCAGTTCCAATACGGTGGGCCTCACCTCTGCGCCCACTGGAAGTTCCCCACCGCCGACGGCAAGGCGCACTTCCGCCCTGTCCCTTTGCCCGACCAGACCTTGCCCCAAGGCTGTTACCACGTCGCCACCCGTCGCGGCAAACAATTCAACACGCTTGTTTACGCCGAGGTGGACCCGCTCAACGGCGCCCCCCGCGACGCGGTGCTCATGAACCCCGACGACGCCGCTAGGCTTCACCTCAAACACCTCGACCGCATCGCCCTGACTAACGACCTGGGCCGATACGTGGGACGCGTCTTCCTCGCCCCCATCGCCCCGGGAAACCTGCAGGTCCACTGGCCCGAAGGCAATCACCTGATCCGCAAAGGCGTCCTCGACGCCATGGGCGGCGTGCCCGACTACAACGCCCTGTGCAAGATCGAGGTCCTGACCTGAAAACGCCACCGTCACACGCGCTGCGGGTGCTGCGCTGGCGCGCCAACGGCGCTGCCCAGGACGCCCAGGACGAACTGGCGCTCGAAGAACCACTCGAGATCCGCGTCCGTGGTCGCGGCATCGCCATCACCATGCGCACCCCGGGCCCCCCCGGGAGCGACGACGAGTTGGCGGCCGGATTCCTCGTCACCGAAGCGGTGGTCAAGCATCGCCGGGACATCGCCCGCATCGATCCCTGCGTCCGCGCCGCCGACGGCAACATCATCAATGTCTTCCTCGCCCCGCACGTGGAGCTGGACGAGCAGCGATTGACCCGCCACGTGTTTGCCAGTTCGAGCTGCGGGCTGTGTGGCAAGGCCTCCATCGACGCGGTGCAGGCCCACTTCCCGCCCGTGGACTCGACGGTGAAAGTCACCGCGAAAGTACTGCAATCGCTGCCGGGGAAACTGCGCAACGCACAGGCGACCTTCGACCGCACCGGCGGACTCCACGCCGCCGCCGTCTTCACCCCGCGCGGCAGACCGCTCGTGCTCCGCGAGGACGTAGGCCGACATAACGCCGTGGACAAGGCGATCGGCCACTGCCTCCTGCACGGGCCTTGGCCTCTGGATGAACACCTCCTGCTCGTGAGCGGCCGCGCCAGTTTCGAGATCACGCAGAAGGCGCTCGCCGCCCGCGTTCCCATCGTCGCTGCGGTCTCCGCGCCGTCGAGCCTGGCGGCTCAGTTCGCCCAGGAGAGCGGCCAAACGCTCGTAGGTTTTCTGCGCGAGGGACGCATGAACATCTACACTCACGCCCAGCGCGTGGTCCTGCCCAAGCGATGAATGCGCCCACCTACATCCTCGCCGGCGGTCGAAGCTCCCGCTTCGGGTCCGACAAAGCGCGGGCACTGCTGCGGGGTCAACCGCTCATCGTGCGACTGGCGCAGCGTGTCACCGGCCCGGTCACGGTCGTCGCCAAACGCAGCTACGAAGATTTAGGCTTGCGAACCATCCCCGACATCCACCCCGACCGCGGCCCCCTCGCCGGTTTGTACGCCGCCCTGCGCGACTGTCACGAAGACTGGCTCCTGCTGCTCTCCTGCGACCTGCTGGAGCTGCGCCCGCAGTGGATCGACCGCCTGACCCGCTGCGCGACGGACGACGTCCGCGCCGTCGCCTTCCGCAACGACCACTGGCACCCCATGCCCGGCCTCTACCACCGCGATCTGCTTCCGGGGGTCGAAGCCCGACTCGCCCGCAGCGAACTGGCCCTGCAACGCCTGCTCGACGCCCATGCCGTCGCGGTCCCCTTGGATTTCCCTCTCGCCCAGGCGAACACGACGGACGATCTGCGTCGATTTGAACAGGCCCGCGAGCGCAGCGTCCCAAGCGGCGCGAACGATCACTGACCATCCCGTGAACCGGTCCAGCGTCGCGGCGACGTGTTCGACCCGGTCCAGGATGGCCCGGCGATATCGCCCCACCATCTTGGCGGGGTCCAGCGGCGAGGAAGGCTATCGGTCAATCGTCTGCAGGGCGGCGCGGGCGGCGTCGTGCTGCCGCTTGGAGCGCTCGGACTCATCGGCGAGGATCGCCTGGAGCGTGGCGAGGGCATCGCGGGCCTTGACGCCGTAGCTGCCCAGTGCCTGGATCGCTCGGCCGCGCGGGTTGCCACGCTGGCGGCTCAGGTGCGTCTGGTCCGCGGCGGCTTCGATCAGCACCGGGATCATCACCGTGCCCTCCGGGTCGATCTGGCAGGCGAGGTTGATGACCTCCACGAGCAGCGCGCCGTCGCCGCCCTCGGGCGGGTGCTTGAGGATCTCCACGAGAATGTCGAGCTTGCTCGCGTTGGCGGAGGCTGAACCCTGGACGAAGGCGACCGCGCTGCGGGGGATGCCGAAGGACGAGTTGCGTCGCTGCACGGCGTGCTGGACGGCTGCGAGCATCGCCTGGTCGTCAGCGCCGATCGTCGATAGTGCGGTCAGGGCGGACTGTCGCACCCACTCCTGCGAGTCGTCGCTGGCGCGCAAAAGAGCGGGGACCGCGTCCCGGGCCTGGGCGCCGAACTCCCCTAACGCGGTGCAGGCTTGGACCCGGACCCAGAAATGCTCGTCCGCGGCGAGCTGCGTCACGAGGTGGACCTGCTTGGCGAGAAACTCCAAGGCGGCGGCGTCGTTGTCGGTGCGGAACTTCTTGAGCGCCTTCTGCACGACCGCCAGCACGGAGGAGCGGACCTTCCAATCCGGGTCGCTGTGCAGGGCGATCGCCGGCTCGACGCCCGCGAGCCCCTTGGCGACCAGCGCGTCCTCCGCCAGACCGCGATAGAACGCCACGACGCTTCGCAGTTGGGCGAGCAGTTCTTCGACCGACATGTCGAGGTAGCGTTGTTGCAGCGCCTCGCGGAACTTTCGCGTGGTCTGATCCACGCGGAGCGTCGTGTCCACGTCGGGCAGCGACGAGGCGTAGAGATGCGTGGCGCGGTCGATCGTCAACGTGACTCGTCGGGGATCGGTGTGGCAGACGTCGAGCCCCACGTCGAGACGGTTCCCGCCCTGGCCCAGGGCGGTGCAGGTCACCGCGAGCACGTTCCGGCCCTGGCGCAAGAGGGCGTGAGCCTCGGGCGCCAGCTCGATCACGGCGTAACCCCCGCGCTGCCCACGCTCGATATCCACCACCAGCGTGCCGTTGAGATAGACCTTCGTCAGAGCGGTGCGAACCGTCTGCAGGCGCACCCGCAGCGTCGCGGGCTGGACCGCCTGAAACTTGAAGTGTCGCCGCGCCGCGATCGGGCCCGCGGGTGCGTTCGCTGCGGCGCCCGCGGTGACCGTCGTCACAATCCCCTGGCCCTGGGTCCAGCCGCTGTCGTCGAAGTCAGGCTGTTCCCATCCCGCCGGTAGGGATTCGTCTTTCACCAGGAGCTTGGTTCGCCAGGGCTGAGGCTCGAGGTCCGAGGTGGGGGAGAGCGGCTCCCAGTAGGGCAACCGCGGGCTGGGCACGTTCTCAAGCAATCGCTTGGCGAGCCTGCCGGGCGGCACCCAGCTCACCACGGTGTACCCGAACATCTTGTCCCACCGGTCGTAAAACGTCCCGCCCTCGCGGACGTACCACGCGGTGTTGGATTCCGCGAAGCGTTCGTCGAGTTTCGCCAGCCTCGGGTCGGCGGCGTCACCGATGCATCGCTTTAGCGCCTCGAGCTGCTTGAGCGCGGTGAAGGCGTCGCCCTCCTGGAGGTTGCAGGCGATCTCGGCGAGGACTCGGTCCGTCGAGGCTTTCAAGAGCGCACGCGCCTCGACCAGTTGCGTGAGCCAACGGCGTTGCTCGTCGTTGTCCAGCGCCTCGGGCCGGAGGGTCGCCAGGGCCGCGTCGCACTGCTCCCACAGGCGTGCCCGGTAGTGATCGCGCGCCGCCCGGAGCGGGCCCGAGAGCTTGGCCACGAAAACACTCGGCGGAGCGCCGAGGATGCGCAGCTTCTTCATGGGCAGTGCGAAGGGCAGCGCCACGCCGCCCGTGGTGAACGGACCGCCGGACCCGATGTAGCTCGAGTCGTCGAAGCGCGTCAGGGCTTCCTTGTAGGGAAGGATCGTCATCTCGCCGGTCCACTTGCGCGCCAGGTCGTAGTACCAGGTCTGGTAATCGAGGAACGTTCGGTTTTGAGCCGACGTCGCCAGCGAAGCGCCCAGCGGTCCCCACATGATGGAGAAGAACCCGCCGGTGTGTCCCTCCTCGCGTAGCCAATAGCCCTCGGCCACGGAAGCGGCGAAGGCGTTGGCCTCTTCCTGTCGGCCGGCGAGGTGGAAGAGCACGGCGGCCATCGCGTTCTTGCCGTTGTCGTCCGGGTTTCTGCCGGGCCGGTGATCGCCGTAGGGCACGCAGCCGGTCGCCGCGTAGCGCCCGAAGAACGCCAGCGCTCGCTCCAGCGCCGCCTCGTCGATGGCGATGCCACACTCGCGCGCCAGCACCAGCGTCATCGCACAGGGCAGCCCCGTCTGATTGAGCGCTCCGTATCCCTCGGCGGGCCCCGTGTGGCCCCAGGTGCCACAGATCATCTGCCCCGCGGCGATCATGTTCGCAACCTCTTCGAGCTTGGGCAGGACCGCGTCGTCACCCGTGGCCAGGAAGTATTCCGCCAAGAGCACTCCGCCGTAGCCCAACGCCCAGTTGTGGTAATACATCTTGGCGTAGTCCATCTCCGCCGCCGCGTAGGCCGCCCGCCGCGCCGCGTCCATGAAGCGTGCCTCGCCGCTGGCCAGCAGCAGCAGCCCCGAGGTGAAGGTGCCGAACGAGCCGTCGGTGAGCTGGTGGCCCTGGGGCATCTGCGATTCGACCAGCGACTGACAGGCTTCTTCAAGAATGCGTCGCGACTTCGGGCAGTCCGCCGGCCACGTCGCGGCGTAAGCGCCCAGGCGCGGCAGCGGCAGCGCGACCTCTTGTGGCGCACCCTGTCGCAGGACCTTGAGCACCAGCGGCTCGCCGGTCGCTTCGGCCTTCCCGATGGCATGGCCCAGCGTCATGCGCGAGTCGGCCTCGGGGTTGAAGACCTGCTCGCCCACGCCGACCACGACATCGCCGAGCATCAGCCGACCGTGCGCGGGCGACTGCTGCTGGATGCTCATCACGACGAAGTGGTCCCCGCGCATCCACGCCGCTGCGCCGGTGGGCCCCATGTTCATGTGGCAACTGCTATGCGCCGCGTGCGGCGAGTAGGTCACCGCGGACCCCGCTTCCGCCGCGACCGCACGACTCCCGTTCCACACGATCAGCAACGCGACGACCAGACCTGTCCGTGCAGCGATCATTCGATGCAACCTCCACGTGTTGTGACGCTGTGAGGAAACCAAGGGGGTCCCGGGACGCTGAATTTTAACCATAGTTTCGGGGCGATGTACACCGTGCGTGGGGGACGGAAGTGGAGATCGGCTAAGGGCGAGCCTTTGATAGCCTGTACGCCGACTCGGTTGGAGATTACCACGGGCAGGAGGTTCTATGCATAGGCGCAGGTGTGGGTGGGTTGTGGCGTGCGGGGTGTGCGCGGTGGTGGCCGTGTGCTGGGCCCAGCCCGCGGCGCCGCTCGATGCGATGGTGGGCGAGCCGGGCGCGCGGGCTCAGGCGTTGATCGCCGCCCTGGACGGTCTGCCCGAGGAACTCCAGGCTTCGATGCGATTTCTGCTCACCCACATGCCCGCGGTCGATCGTCGCGAGCTTCCCATCGACCTGCTCGTCGAGAACGTCAGGTTGGCGCACGAGGCGATGGCGGCGGCGCCTTGGCGTCAGGACGTGCCGCCGGAGGTGTTCCTCAACGACGTGCTGCCCTACGCCAACATCAACGAGCGGCGCGAGCGTTGGCGAAAAGACTTCCGCGACCGCTTTGCGCCGCTGGTCGCGAACGCTCGAACCACCAGCGAGGCTGCGGTGATCCTCAACCGCAGCGTCTTCGATGTGCTGGGGGTGCGCTACTCGCGCGATCGGCCCAAGCCCGACCAAAGCCCCGGCGAATCCGTCGAGGCGGGCAAGGCCTCGTGCACCGGGCTGGGGGTGATCCTGGTCGACGCCTGCCGCGCGGTGGGCGTGCCGGCGCGACTGGCGGGCGTGATCTGGGAGGACGGCTCGGGCAATCACACCTGGGTCGAGATCTACGACCGTGGCCAGTGGCGTTTCACCGGCGCCGCCGAGCCCACGGGCGATCAACTGGACCAAGGCTGGTTCACCTCCCGCGCGGCGCAAGCCCCGCTCGACCATCCGCGGCATTCGATCCACGCGGTGAGTTTCCGCACGACGGATCGGCGATACCCCCTGCCCTGGGCGGAGAAGTTCGAAACGGTCCACGCGGTCAATGTCACCGAACGCTACCGACGCGGGGCGTCGCCCACCCAGGCCGCGTCGCGGATGACCGGGGCCGACGCCCTGGCGGCGCTCGAGGCCTACCTCGCCAAGCCCGAGCGAGACGGCCTTATCGAGGACCGCCCCTTCGCGCACGTAGCGTTGTCGCGCCACGAGGCTCAGGCCGCCGCCCACGCGCTGTGGAACGACCACGCCGCCGCCCTTCGCCGCGACCGTGCCCAGGAGCTCCAGCAGCGCCGCGTGACGCTCGGGCCGCACGTCATGCGCTACGAGCTGCGCGTCCTGGGCGAAAAGCCCGAGGGCGGACGACCGCTCTACATCTCGCTGCACGGCGGCGGTGAAGCGCCACCGCAGATCAACGAGCAGCAATGGAGGAACCAGATCAACCTCTACACCCCGGACCAGGGTGTCTACCTCGCGCCCCGCGCCCCCACCAACACCTGGGATCTCTGGCACCAGCAACACATCGACCCGATGTTCGACCAGCTCATCACCGACATGATCGTCACGCAGGAGGTCGATCCCGACCGCGTGTACCTGATGGGCTACTCGGCGGGCGGCGACGGGGTGTACCAGCTCGCGCCGCGCATGGCGGACCGCTTCGCCGCCGCCTCGATGATGGCCGGCCACCCCAACGAAACCACCCCCCAAGGCCTGCGCAACCTGCCCTTCTCCATCCACGTCGGCGAGCACGACGCGGCGTTCAAACGCAACGAGGTCGCGCAGCAGTGGGGCCAACAACTCGCCCAGCTCCGTCAAGCCGACCCCGAGGGCTACGAGCACTGGTGCAAGCTCTACCCGGGCAAGGGACACTGGATGGACCGCCAGGACGCAGCCGCCCTGCCCTGGATGGCGCGCTTCACGCGCGAACCCATGCCCGCGCGCATCGTGTGGAAGCAGGACAACGTCCTGTCCGATCGGTTCTATTGGCTCGCCCTGGCGGCCCCCGACCGCAAGGTCGGCTCGGTCGTCACCGCCCAGCGCCTCGGGCAGGCCATCACGATCACGACGGAGCCGCAACTTCTGCGTCTCACCGTCCGCCTGCACGACCGCATGCTCGACATGGATCAGCCCGTCACGATCGACCTCGACGGTCGCCGCGTGTTCGAGGGGGTCGTTCCCCGCCGCATCGCCGCCGTGCACCGCACCCTCGCGGAACGGGGCGACCCGAAGTCCATCTACTTCGGCGAGGTCTGCGTCGCGGCGCCCGAGGCCCCATAAATCATCCTGACACCTTTATGACCCTTGACACCTTTATGACCCTTTATGACCCTGACCCCCAAACTCCCCGCACCCATGCCTCAACCACGACCGCATGTGCTGATCCTGATGTGCGACCAGATGCAGGCGCGTCGCATGGGTTTTGTCGACGGCGTGGCCTTTACGCCGACCCTCGACCGTCTGGCCGCGGAGGGCGTTCATTTCAAGAACGCCATCACCGTGCATGGCCAGTGCGCCCCGTCGCGGTGTGCCTTGATGACCGGTCGTTCGCCGCACGAGTGCAACGTGATGGTCAACACCGGTTTCTTCGACCACTGCGGACATCTGACGACCCGGAATCAGACCTTCCCGCAGGTGTTTCAGAGGGCGGGCTGCACCACCGCGCACTTCGGCAAGAGCCACCTCGGCTCGCCGCTGCGGATGCTCGGCTTTGACGTGGGCGAGTGCATCGACGGCCACTTCCCCAAGGGCATGGAGCCTGACTATCGCATCCGGGCCCGTACGGAAGACCTCGCCCGCGGCGGCGACGGGCACGCGGAGGGCGACGGTCAAGACGGCAGAACATCCACCCATTACAAGTACCTGGCGCAGGGTCTGGACTGGCTCAGAGACTTCGACCCCCACGCCGGCCCGTTGCTCTACATGTTCGACACCAACCTGCCGCACCCGCCGTTCTACTACGAGCAAGAATGGCGGGACCGTTTCAGGCCCGAGCACATGGTCCTGCCCCGCAGCTATTACGAAGAGACCTTCGAGGCAAAGCCGGAGTTCTTGCGCAAGCATGCCTTGCACGGGCCTCACAAGCTCGAAACCGAAGCGCAGCTCCGCGTGGAGATGGCGCAGTACTACACGCTCATCGCAGCGGTGGACAAGGCTTGCGGTCAGATCATCGACCTCTTCAAGCACAAAGGGATGTGGGACAACACGATCGTGCTCTTCCTTTCCGATCACGGGGACATGATGGGCGCCCATCGCTTTCGGCGCAAGGGCACGATGCCTTATGAGGAGCTCTACAACATCCCGTGCATCCTGCGACTTCCCACGGGCGTGGCAACTGCTCGTAGGGTGATTGACGAAGTGATCGTGTCCACCGCGCTGCCGGGGGCGTTGGTGGAACTGGCGGGCATCGATCCGCCGGAGCCGTTCCGTGACAGTGAGGTCGGCCGGGCGCTGCGACGGGACAAGCCCACGGGGAACGAGCGCGTCTTCTTCGAGCACTACGCCGCGTGGTGGGGTGTGCATCCCTTCTACGGGATCCGCACCAACACAGCCAAGTTCGTGCGTTACTACGGCCAGGACCAGACGCAGGAGATGTACGACCTCGTCAAGGACCCCCACGAGTTGCACAACGTCGCCTTCGATCCGGCGTATCAGGCTCAGCGCGACCGGCTCGCCGCCGAGGCGGACCACTGGTGGCAAAGCACCGGCGGCCGCACCGTGGATTATTACGAATCCCCCTTCTTCAAGGGCAACGCCAATCGCCTCTAGACGATCACCACCCGACGGCGCGGCGGCCTGGCGCTGCTCAGCGTTCGGGGCGTGGGGCCGGGACGTATTCGAAATGGACTTCCAGCGCCAGGACACGGTCGCTCTCGTCGAGCGGGGTGGCGGCGTCCAAGGGCAAAAGGTCGCCCAGGATCACGCCCCATTGCGTGCGCTCGACGGCGGGGGCGGCGGGCTTGCCCGTGGCGTCGCCTGTGAAGGTGGGCGCCGGGTCGGTGCGACGAGGGTGCGCGGCGGCGGAAACGGAAGCGGGGAGCGCGGTGGCGGCGGGGGCGAGCAGTTGGGCTTGCTGGTTGGGCGTGCGGTTGAGCGAGGCGACGAGGTCGGGGACCTGACGGGAACGGACGAGCAACGTGAGTTGGCCCGTGATCCTCTTGCGGTCGCGCGGGTCGGGGCGGTCCGTGTCGCGCGGGGTATGAGTAGAGATCGCCTGCACGCGGTTGTCCGAGGCCCAGGCCAAGACCGCTTCCCGGCTGGCCAATTCGTCGGCGCCCAGGACCTGCAAGCGGAGCGCCTCCGCGTTGCGGAGGCGTGGCACACTCGACGAATCCTCGTCCTTGGCTGGGGTCTGCGCCAGGCGAAACCGGTCGAGGGCGTTGGCGTGACCTTCCGCGAGTCGTTCGACCTTCGCGACGGCGGCTGCGTCGGGGGTGACGGTGGTGGCGGGGGCAGCAGCGCCGGCCTCACCCACGCCGCCCGTGGCGGCTGCGGATTCTTCTGAAAGGGACGAACCGGGTCGGGACGCCGCTGCGCGTGCGGATTTTTCAGCTTCGGCGCGCAGAGAAGCAGCGGACCTCTCCGCGGTTTCTTCCACCGGGCCTAGGCCCACGGAGGCGAACTGAGCGTCTTTGCCCAGCTCCTGCCTGAACGAGCCTGAGGAGAGCGCCGCGATGGCGGCGGGGGCCGGCGGTGGCGCGGGCGACAGCGCCAGCGAGGCGCGGTCCAGTTGGTCAGACCGTTCCGGCTGTTTGCCGCCGGCCAAGGCGTTCTCGTGCAACTCACGGACCGCCGAGGCGTCGGCGAGTGCGGGCAGAGGGGCGGAAGTTTCAGGGCTGTTGTCGGCCAGGGGGGTGGGGTCTTGGATTTGCTTGAGGAGTCGGAAGTCGGTCAGCGGAAGATAGAAGAGGCCCACCATCAGCAGCAGCGAGACGGCGAGCACCGCGGCGGCGGTGTAACGGAAGCGACGCACGTTGGCGGCGGGGGTGACGCGGCCGGCGACGTCGGCGAGGTTCTGCGTCAGGAGCATCTTGCGTTCGATGGCGGGCGCGATGTGCTCCATCAGGTTGGTCGGCGGCTCGTCGTCGGGCATGCGTCGCAGGCGATGCCGATCCAGCACGAGCTGCGCCACCAAGTTGCGTAGCCGCGCGTCGCCGAGCATCTGCTTCTCGAACTGCACCATCTCCGAGGGCGAGAGGTCGCCTTCGAGATAGCCCAGGAAGAGTCGCTCGTCGTACGGTTCAGCCACCTTGGGTCTCCTTGAGGGTTGCGGTCGGGTCGCTGGGGGTCGTCGCTGGGGTCGTCGGAGTCTTTTCCGGGGGGCAGAGCGTGAGCATCTCCTTTCGCAGCGCCAGTCGGGCGCGGAAGAGTCGGCTCTTGACGGTGCCCACCGGAACGTCCAGCACATGCGCGATGGCCTGGTAGTCCAGCTCGTCGATGTCGCGCAGCACCAGCACGCTGCGGAACTCCTCGTCCAGACGCCCCAGGGCGGTCTGAAGCAGTGCGTGGAGTTCACGCTGTTGGACGCGTGAGGCCGGGTCCGGTTCGCCCCGCTCGTGCAGCGCGGCGCCCAGGGGCGGTGCGTCGTGGCGGCCGTTGTTGCCCGAAGTGATCGGGGCGTCGAGGCTTGTGGTCAGTCGCAGACGCCGCTTGCGCAGCTGCGAGACCGAGAGATTCATCACGATCCGGGTCATCCAGGTGCTGATCTTGGCCTGGCCCTTGAACTCGTGGATGTGCTCCACGACCTTGAGCATCGCGTCCTGCGTGACCTCGGCGGCGTCATCGCGATTGCCCAACATGCGCAGCGCGGTGTTGAAAAGCCGCTTCTGGTACAGCGACAGAAGATCGCCCAACGCCGCGAAGTCGCCGCGCAGCAGACGTTGCTCGAGTTGCTCTTCGCCAAGCACGACCATTCACTCTCCGCCCCCCCCGGAAGCCTCGGAAGCCTCGGAAGCCCCGGTCGCCCCGGAAGCCCCAAGGAGTTCGGGCCTGCGGGGTCCTGCTACGAGTTCATGATAACCCGTGGACGCACCGGCGCGAACCCTCGGAGGAGGGTTTCTCGTACACTGCTCGGATATGAGGCTTGCGCTGCTGCTGTTGGTGCTGGGGCTGGCGGCCTGTTCAGAGCAAGCGGGCGACGATTTGGAGCAGTTCCGCACCCGCTGGCTCGAGGCGGTCAATCGCAGGCAGCACGAGCAGCTCTATGGCATGCTCGACGCCGGCTCGAAGCGGAAGATCGATCATCAACTGGAGCTGCTGCGAGGGCTGCCCGCGGCGCAGCAGCGCGCCACGCTGGACCAGCTGGGCGGCCAGCGCGTGGAACACCTTCACGAGCTGCCCGCGGACCGCTACTTCGCGCTGCTCTGGGCCAAGGCCCTGCAGGGTCAGCGGCCCACGCTGGTGGTCGAAGCGCAGGGCGCCGACGCTGCCTACATGGAGCTGTCCGTGGAGGGCAGAACACAGCGGCTGCGTCTGCTCAAGGAGGCGGGCCGGTGGGTCTGGGTGCTGCCGGAGGAGTAAGGAAATATATGATGTCTGATATGAAATAAATGTTCGCGTATTCTCTGACGCCAGACATTATCCATCAGACATCAAGCATTCCTTCCCATGCCCACCGCGATCATCAGTGACATCCACGGGAATCTGGACGCCTTTACGGTGGTGCTGGCGGACATCGAGCGCCGCGGCGTGGGGGCGATTCATTGCCTGGGCGACATCATCGGGTACGGGCCCAATCCGTGCGAGTGCCTGGACCTGGTGATCGAGCGTTGCGACTGGGCGCTGATGGGCAACCATGACTTCGCGGTGCTGTTTGAGCCCACGAGTTTCAACGCCAGCGCCGAGTCGGCGGCGTTCTGGACGCGGAAGCAGCTCGAGAGCGAGAGCGACGCGGCGGTGCGTCGGCGGCGGTGGGAGTACCTGGGCAACCTGCGCATCCGGCACGCTCAGGACGGGGTGCAGTACTGCCACGGTTCGCCGCGGCGGCCGATCAACGAGTACATCTTCCCCGACGACGTGATCACGGCGCCGACGAAGATGGCGACCCTCTTCGAGAGGGTGGAGTCGCGCTGCTGTGTGGGGCACACGCACGTCACGGGCGTGTTCACCGACGAGCCGGACTTCTATCCGCCGCAGGACCTGAACTCGGTGTACAGCTTCACGCCGCGGGAGAAGTGCATCATCAACCCCGGCAGTGTGGGCCAGCCGCGCGACCGCGATCCACGAGCGAGCTACGCCCTGCTGCACGAGGACAAGGTGGAGTTCGTCCGTCTGGAGTACGACATCCAGGCGGTGATCGAGAAGGTCAAACGCATCGGGGAGCTGAGCGATTTTCTGGGGCTGCGTCTGCTCGAGGGACGGTAGGACGGTTTCGCCTATACTGTCGCGTCTTTCCCCGTGAAAACGGAACTTTCTCGGAAGGCGCACGTGCGAACAGTCTGGACTATCGCGGCATTGGTGATCGCTGGGGCGATCGTGGCGATCGTGTTCATGGGCGCGGGCAATCGAACACCCCAGCCCCCGTCGCAGCCCCCGGCGCAGAGCGCCCCCGTGCTTCCCGCGGTGACGCCCACCGCGAGGCCCGCGGAGGCCACCATCACGCCCGCCGTGCCGGTGGAGCTCGCGGTGCTGCCGCCGCTGCGCGCGATGGGCGCAGCAAAGCAGAGCGAACGCACCAGCGTCATCGGCTCGCTCGACCCCGCCAGCGGGCACAAGCTCCGGGTCAAGCTCACCGGGTTCGGCGCCGGCGTCGTCGAGGTGCAGCTCACCGACTACTTCCAGACCGTGACGCGGCAGGAGCACTACACCATCCTCTCGAAGGTGCGCGACCCGGCGGGGTTCTCGCTCTACCCCTTCGCCGCTCGCAGCGTCACCATCAACGGCCAGACGGTGAGCCTTCAGGATCAGGTCTGGCACACCGACCCTTCGATCCCCGGAGCCTACTCCATCGACATCGTGGACGAATCCAACGCCCCGGTGCTCACGCTCAAGCGCCGCTACGCCCTGGGCGCGGGCGATCTGGGCTACGACATCCGCCTGGAGCAATCGCTGATCAATCGCTCCAAGCAGGTGCTCCGGGTGAGCCTGGAGCAGAACGGCCAACCCGATCCGACGATGGACGAAGTGTCCTACATGGGCGATCGCCGACAGATCATCGCGGGCTACACCTATCTCCGCGGCTCGCTGAACTACCCCAACACGCTTTTTCACGACCACGCCCGGCTCATCGCCGACGTCACGGAGCGCGGCAGAACGCTCTGGCCCGACCCCGAGGCGCAGCCGAACAGTCGGCTGCTCTGGATCGCCGGCGTCAATCGCTACTTCGCGCTGGCCACCCACTTGCCCGTGGACCCCGCTGTTCCTGGGGCCGCACGCAGCTTGGACTCCACCTTTCCGGGGTTGGGCACGCAGATCGTCGGCTTCCACGGCCCGACCAAGACCGACGAACGCACGATCCTCATCACCCACCGCTCCGCAGACTTCGACCTCGCCCCCGGAACCGCCCCCGGAAGCGCCACAGATAGTGAAAAAGCCCTGGACCTCTCGCTCTTCGCTGGGCCACGCAAGAATGAGCTCTTCGCTCAGGAGCCCTACAGCCGCCTGCACTTCTCCGAGCTGGTCGTCTACAACCTGGGAGGCCCCTGCGCCTTCTGCACCTTCCAGTGGCTCGCTCACGCCCTGCTCTGGTTCCTCAAGCTCATCGAGGGCGCCGTCGTGAGCATCGCTGGCGTGGGCATCGGCCTGCACGACTGGGGTTTGGCCATCATCGTCCTGGTGCTCATCGTCCGCGGTCTGCTGCACCCCATCACCAAGCGGGCGCAGATCAACATGATGAAGATGGGCAAGCAGATGGCGGCGCTGCAGCCGGAGATGGAGAAGCTCAAGAAGAAGTACGAGGGCGATCAGCAGAAGATCAACCAGGAGACGATGAAGCTCTACCGCGAGAAGGGCGTGAACCCGGCGAATATGCTCGGGTGCCTGCCCATGTTCCTGCAGATGCCCATCTGGTTCGCGCTCTACGCCATGCTCTATTTCGCCATCGAGCTGCGGCACCAGCCGGCGTTCTACGGCGTGTTCCAGGCGGTCAGCGGCGGGAGCTGGCCCTTCTTGGCGGACCTCTCCGCGCAGGACCGGTTCATCCCCATTCCCGGCGGCGGGTTCACCATCCCCTGGCTCAACTGGACCGTCGATGCCCTGAACATCCTGCCCATCCTCATGGCGGTGGTCTTCTACTTCCAGCAGAAACTCACCACGCCCCCGCCCGCCAACGAGCAGGCCGCCCAGCAGCAGGCCATGATGAAATGGATGGTCCTGCTCTTCCCGATCTTCCTCTACAAAGCGCCCAGCGGTCTGACGCTCTACATCATGGCCTCGACCTTCGCGGGCATCGTGGACAGTTGGATCGTCAAGCGACACATCAAGCGCGAGGAAGAAGCCGGAACCCTGCTTCAGAACAAGCCGCACAAACCCGGGGGCCTGATGGACCGGATGACGCGGCTGCTCGAAGAGAAGCAGAAGCAGTTGCAGCAGTCGCAGCAGTCACCGCAGTCGCGGCCGCGCCGTGAGCGTCACTGACCGCGGCGCGGGCTCGAGGTCCGGCTCGTCCTAATGGATGAAGCGCATGTTGGCGAAGTTGGGGATGAAGGCGAACTGGGTGGGCGCCAGGGGCCAGGGCGCGGGCCAGTAGACGAAGAACGCGCGGCCCATCATCAGCTTGCGAGGGACCACGCCGTACATCGGCTGATCGTCGAAGTGGCGGTGCTCGACCCACGGGTTGAGCGAGCGCCAGAATCGGCTGTCGAAGCTCCAGGGGCTGTTGTCCCCCATGACGAAGAACTGGTCGGGCCCGACGTGGAAGGGTTGGCCCATGTGCGGGTCGAAGCTCTTGTCGTACCCGGCGCGTGCCACGTCGCCCCCGCCGGGCTGGCGCACGGTGTAGTAGAGGTCTCGGTCGAGCTCGACGCGGTGGAGGGTCAGGTCCCCGCCGGCGGCGGCGATGGTCACCAGCGGGCGCGGGGGCGGGCTGCGGCGCCGCTGCACCGCGTCCATGGGCAGGTCGAACTCCACGTGGATCAGGCGTTGACCCGCGACCCAGACGCTCGCCTGCTGATCGACGTACCAGAGCTCGACCTGGCGCGTCCTGCCCGGGGAGAAGGCACCGACGCGCACCGGGCCGCCGAGCGTGGCGACGCTGGCGGTGCGCGGGTCGACGCTCAGGAGCGATACTTCCCCGTTGGCCCCGACCACGGCGCGCAACTGCCGCACTAGGCCCTGCGGGTCGTCAAGCCGCGCCGTGGTGCTCAGTGTCAGCGTGGCATCGGGGTGACGCATCTCCACCAACGCCGCGAGTCGCACGTCCTCGATCGGCTCCGCAGGATCGCTGGGCTTGAGCTGGTTGTAGACGTGCAGCCGAACCTGGTAGTCCCAGAAGCTGGCGAAGTCGAAGACCAGCGTCGCCGGTTCGTCCGTCGCATCGGCGGGTGAAGTTCTGGGGGTGAAGTGGTAGCCGTCGCGTTGCGCGATATTCCATCTCGTGTCGCCCGCCGTGGCGGGTTTCCAGGGCAGTTCCCAGGGGTGTTTAGCGCGTCCGGGGGCGGGTCTTGCGGTGGCCACGTCCAGGGGGACGAAGGCGGAGTGGTACAGGGGCTGCCAGACGCCGCGTTGGATGCTCATCGCCTGCGGGTTGGCGTGGAGGTCGGTCTTGCGTGCGATGCGCCAGCCGTCGTCCGCCTGTCCGTGCGGGCGGGTGTAGAGGTTGCCTTCGACCAGCAGCAGGTCCTCGTCGGGCAGGCCCACCAGACGCTTGATGTAGTTCATGCTCGGGTCGGTGGGGTTCTTGAAGACCACCACGTCCCAGCGTCGCGGGTGCGAGAAGTTGTAGATGTACTTGTGGACGAGGATGCGGTCCCCGGCGCTGACCCGCGTGCCCGCCGCCATGGTGTTCAGCGCCTTGCACATCGGGCAGACGGTGTTGATGTCCTGCGTCAGGTAGGGCTGCACGCGGCCCTGTCGGTCCACGCGCATCGAGCCCGTGGCCGACTCGCCCCCCGCGTCGAGCGTGTACCCGTACCCGCATTGGGCGCAGCGCACCCGCACGTGCTCGCCCAGCAGCGTCGGCGCCATCGACCCGGTGGGGATCACGAACGCCTCCACGACGTACGCCCGAAAGACGAACGCCAGGATGAACGCGATGACGATCGACTCGAACGTCTCCTTGATCGATTCCTCGCGCTGGGGCATGGGTGGGGTCGGCTTGGCCATGGGCGGCGTCGGATTGTATCAGTAGCGACGCCCGGACCGTGGCGCTAGGCTTTCCCGATGAGCTTCTTCTTCTGCTGCCGGTAGTAGAGATAGTTCTCCAGCGAGACATCCGGCGGGACCAGGTGGTCGAGACTGGGAATAAATCGGCCCTGCTCCAGCAGCGGCGCGATGCGCTGCAGCTCACGATCGATGGCGTCCTTGCCCAGAGCCACCGCGCGCTTGTCGATGCAGCCCTGCAGGCCCAGCTCCGGCCCGAAGTGCTCACGCATCCAGAACGGGTCCGTGCCCGCCGCCACTTCGTTGGGGAACATCACGTTGATCCCCGCTTCCAGCCAGCCGGGAACCAGCGCGTGGATCAACCCGTCGCTGTCCACCCAGCTGATCCGGCAGCCGCGGCGTTGCGCCTCGGCCATGACC
The DNA here is from genome assembly GCA_964496285.1 of uncultured Phycisphaera sp. Taxonomy (GTDB): domain Bacteria; phylum Planctomycetota; class Phycisphaerae; order Phycisphaerales; family Phycisphaeraceae; genus CAZBXW01. The sequence goes on along the minus strand of CAZBXW010000001.1, from coordinate 13,101 downwards.
ACCTTGTAGCAGGGCACGATGAAGTCGTGGAACTGCTGCACCGAGCAGAGCGGCCCGGCGTTGTAGCACATATCCTCCCACCAGCCCAGGTCGTGGATCGGCACGTCCGCGGGCAACCGGCGCATCTGGCTCACGATCAGTTCCGCCCAGTGCTCGCACATCTCTCGCACCAGCTCCGGGTCGTCGTAAAACAGGTACGACAGATTCTCCACGCCCACCCAGTTGCGCAGTTGCCCGTAGAAGCCCACCGCGTAACTCCTGACCATCCAGCCCTGGGCCACGCAGGCGCGGGCCTCGTCGATGGCGCTCTGCGGAACCCCTCGCACCGCGTCGTCCACCGCGTAACGCTCCCTGATCGGCTTCCACGTCTCGCGGTCCTTCACCGGATAATCCAGGTACTCCGGGATCGACGACTGATCGCTGCCCGGCTTGTAACGCCGAACCGTCACGCCCTCTTCCGTGCGCACCACCCGCGTTTCGCCCTCATCGCGGAGCACGATACGCTCGAACGGGGGGTGGATGCTGAAGTTCAGTGGGAGGTTCGCCTGACGCTCCGAGTCGTCCGCCTCGTCGGACCCGATGAACTGCTCGAAGCGTTGGTGGAACATCGATTCGCCCATCTCCTGCGCCCAGTCGCGGGGAAAGCCCTCGTTGGCCCATCGCTGGATCGTCTGCGGCCAGAAGCCAAACTCGTAGTCCGGGCAACGGTCCAGCGCCAGCCCCATGAAGCAGCGATATCGACGATTCCTTGGCGGCACAGCACAACTCCTTCAAGAATCCGTGGGCCGCGGTTATACAATGCACGATCCGGAGTGCAACCATGCATCGCAAGGACCTGGCCAAACTCGTCGCCCGCACCCTCGACCGCCAGCCCGTCACCGACCTGCACACCCACTGCTACGCGCCGCGCTTCGGGGCGTCGCCCAAGGTCGGCGGACTGCTGCTCTGGGGCGTCGACGAACTGCTCACCTACCACTACCTCGTGGCGGAAGTCTATCGACTGCCCGGCAACCCGCCGCTCGAAACCTTCTGGAACATGGGCAAGCCCCAGCAGGCGGACCTCATCTGGCAACGCCTCTTCGTCGAGCACACGCCCGTCAGCGAAGCCTGCCGCGGCGTGCTCACCACCCTCGAACTGCTCGGGCTCGACCCCAACGAGAAAAACCTCAAGCCCTATCGCAAGTGGTTCGCCAAGCAGACGCCCGACCGCTACGTCGACCGCGTCATGGAGCTGGCGCGAATCGACCAGATCACCATGACCAACGAGGTCTTCTCCGACCACGAACGCGAACTCTGGCTCCACGACCCCGACCTCAACAAGGACGAGCGCTTCCGCGCCGTGCTCCGCATCGACCGCCTCTACCGCGATTGGCGCACCGCCTGCGAGAACCTCCGCGACTGGGGCTACGACGCCAGGCCCGACTTCTCCGCCTCCACCGTCGAGCAGGTCCAGCAGTTCCTCCGCGAGTGGGTGGAGCGCATGAACCCCGCCTACATCGCCATGAGCCTGCCCCCGGAGTTCCGCTACCCCGACCCCGCCAACCCCGCCGGCGACCGTTTCATCCGCGACATCCTCATGCCCTTCTGCCAAGAGCACGGCCTGCCCTGGGCGATGATGATCGGCTCACGCCTGAAGGTGAACCCCGCGCTCCGCGACGCCGGCGATATGGTCGGACGCGCCGATGTCGCCAGCGTCGCCAACCTCTGCCGCGATTTCCCCCTCAACCGTTTCCTCGTCACCCTCCTGGCACGCGAGAACCAGCACGAGCTCTGCGTCGCCGCCCGCAAGTTCGGCAACCTCATGCCCTTCGGCTGCTGGTGGTTCCTCAACAACCCCGTCCTCATCGAGGAAATGACCCGCATGCGCTTCGAGCTGCTGGGCACGAGCTTCATCCCCCAGCACTCCGACGCCCGCATCCTCGATCAGCTGCTCTACAAGTGGAACCACACCCGCACCCTGCTGGCCAAGGTGCTCACCGACAAGTACGCCGACCTGCTCACCGCGGGCTACGATCTGAAACAGCGCCACCTCGACCGCGACGCGGCCCTGCTCCTGCGCGACAACTACCGCCAATGGATCGGCGAAACGGAGTGATCGTTTCTCCGTGGCGTATCCGTGATAGATTAGCTCGCCATGTCCCAAAGGCCCGTGCGTCTGGGAATGATCGGTTGCGGCGCATATGCGCAGCGCGTGCTTGTGCCGTCGATTCGAGAATCGGGGGCGACGCTGGGCGGGGTTTGGAATCGCACACGGAGCAAAGCGGCGGAACTCGTGCGGGCGGGGGCGAAAGGGTTTTCCGACTGGCGCGAGATGGTCAACGATCCGGGGACCGACGCGGTGGTCTGCGCGCTTCCGCCGACGTTCAACGCGGTGGTGCTGCGCGCCTGCGAAACCGCGGGCAAGCCCGTCTGGATCGAGAAGCCCGTGGCCTCGAGCGTCGAGGACCTGGCCCTCGTCGAGCAGGTCGTGCGTCGCAGCCGCGTCCATGTGCAGGTCGGCACGCAGTTGCTCCACAGCTCCTGGTGGTCGGCGCTGCTTCAGACGCTCCCGCAGGTGGGCGATCTGCTCGCGGTCAACGCGCGCATCTGCGTGTCCGACGATTGGGCGTTCGAGCCTTTGACCTGGAAGATCGACCGCGAGAGCTCCGGCGGAGTCCTCAACAGTTGGGGCGTTCACCCGCTGACGATGCTCCTGCACCTCGCCGGTGGTTTTGACGCGCAGTACGCTGACCTGACCGTTTTCTCCGGGACCGGCTTCGATCGTCAGGGCGTGGACCCCTCCATGTACGACACGCTCTGCTGCTCCTGGATCACCACCCGCCCCGGGGGCGACCTGGCGGTCCCCTCGCACCTGCAGCTCTCTGTTCAGCCCCAGCTCAAGTCCAAGTCGTGGACGATGGAAGTGCTCGGCTCCGAAGGCCGAATCGAGGCGGACTTTTACGCCCGCACGGTCACGCTCTATCCTCGCACCGACAGCCCCCGGAAGATCGAAGTGCCGCCCTACACCAGCCCCGGTCACGACGGCAACACGCAGGCGATGCACCATTTCGTGGACCTCGTCACCCGCAAGCAGACCGACAACCACCCGGCACGATTGGCCCTCACCGCCTGCCGCTTCGCCCTGGAGATCAACGTCGATCCGCAGGGCGACGAAGCCGACCTCGACGAAGGCGAGCCCACGCCCCCGCACCCCGCACCGCGACAGCAGCAGCGCGACTCGACGCCGCGACGTGATGCGCCCCCGCTCCGACGCGGACCTAGACGCTAAGCCGCAGGCGGCGATGGAACCCGAACACCTCGACAGCCTCGAAGACCCGCGCCTGGCGCTCTATCGCAATCTCAAGGACCGCGAGCTGGCGCGGCAGGGCGATCGCTTCATCGCCGAGGGCGAGTTCGTCGTGCGACGCATGATCGCTGCAGGTTGGCCCGTCGAGTCGTTGCTGCTGGCGCAACGCAAGCTCGCCGGGATGCAGCCCGTCATCCCCGCCGACACGCCGACGTATGTCGTGAGCGACTCTCTGATGGAGCAGATTCTGGGCTTCGAGTTCCACTCCGGCGTCATCGCGGTGGGGCGTCGCCGATCGTGTACCTCGCTTCGCACCGTGCTGGAGAGCAAACCGCGTTTGACGCTGCTGGTCTGTCCGCAGGTCATCAACCACGAGAACGTCGGCTCGCTCATGCGCATCGCCGCCGCCTTCGGTGTCGACGCCTTCGTGCTCGGCCCGGAATCCTGCGACCCGTTCTGGCGACGCTCCGTCCGCGTCTCCATGGGGGCTGTCTTCTCGCTCACGCTCGTCCGTCCCGCGCCCTCGGAATGGAGTCAGGCCATGCAGAACCTGCGCGAGGCGGGCGTGCAACTCATCGCCACTGTGCTCGACGAGAACGCCACGCCTCTGGAGAAGCTCGGACACCCGGGCAGACTGGCGATCTTCGTGGGCAGTGAATCGCAGGGACTCGACGCCGCCACGCTCGCCCACTGTCACCAGCGCGTGACCATCCCCATGCAACTGGGCACCGACTCGCTTAACGTTTCCATCGCCACCGCGGTGACGCTCTATCACTTCACCCGCGTGGCGTCTGGCGCAGCAGACTGACGCAGCTGCTCGAACCGGGCACGGTCCTGCGCCGCTGCCTCGGGACGATTCAGTCGCTCGTTCACCCGCGATCGCCAGTGGTACGCGTAAGGCTTCCCGGGAGCTCGGCGGATGGCTTCGTCCAGGTCGCGCAGCGCCGCGTCGAGCACGTTCAGCTTCAGCAAGCTCGCCCCACGATAGAGCAGCGCGTCCTCGATGCGGTCGCCGTGTCGCAGCGCCTGGGTCGTGTCGGCCACGACCCGCTCGTAACGTTGCAGTTCCCACTGCGCCAAAGCGCGATTCATGTAGAGCGGGCGGAAGCGACTCTCCATCGCTTCCACGCGGTCGTAGTGCTCCACCGCGAGCCGCCACTGTTGATCGCTGGCGTAGTACGCGCCTAAGGCGAAGAACGCCCTGGGATTGTTCGGGCGTTTCTTCGCTGTGTCGCGCCACAGCGCCTCCTCGCTGCGGTAATCGTGATTGCGCAGCAGCGTCAGGCCCGCGAGCGTGACCGTCAACATCGCCACAAGGGTCAGGCGAACCCGCACCGGCAATCGCCACAGCGCCGCCGACGCCAGAACCATCACCGCGGCACAGGGCAGATACGCCCGATGCTCCACGCACAGGTCCAGCACCGGCACCACGCTCGAGGTGGGCGACAGAATCAGAAAGAATGCACCCGCTACGAATCCCGCCCACGATCTCCGCCCCAGCAGCACCGCCACGATCACCAGCAGCAGCGTGACCCCCGCGATCCCCGCGGCGATCGTCGCAACGGAATCCATCGGCTGCCACCAGTAATCGAACGTCAAACCCACGGGCAGGATCGCCAGTCGCAGGTAGTGCAGCACGATCAACGGTTGATTGATCGCGTAATCCACCGCGCCGAGCGTGTCGATGCCAAAGCCCACCGTGCCGCCCTCGCCGGTGGCGACGAAGAAGCGTCCATACCCCAGCGCATGCAGCACGAAAATCCACGTCGCTGTCAAGCCCAGATAGAGCGGCCAGCGTCGCCAGCGCAGCGTGTCCCGGCAGAACGTCCACTGATACAGAAGCACCAGCACCGGCGCGACCACCATCACCTGTTTGCTGAGCATCCCCATGGCGCACGCCAGCACCGCTGCCACCTCCCACCCGCGGCGTGATGTCGCGCAGCACGCGGTGAACGATCGGCTGGCTGTGTAGAGCGTGAGGAGCATGAACAGCGCCATCATCGATTCGCCGCGCTGACTGATGTAGGTCACCGCCTGCGAACTCAGCGGATGCACGACCCACAGCAGCGCCGCGACGAATCCGAACCAGGGCGCAGCCCGTTGTCGAGTTGCAACCGTGTGGTCGATAAGCAGCATGAGCACGCAACCGCTCAGCGCGTGGATCGCCACGTTGAGGAGTCGATACCCCGCGGGGTTCAGTTCGCCCAGGGCGTAGTTGAGGGCAAAGGTGAGCGTCACCAGCGGGCGTGCATCATTGAGGTATTTCGACGCCGGCCCGATCTGTCGGATCCCGGGCGCATCGACGATGTGCACCGCGTCGTCGAACACGAACGGCGCCCGCCAGGCGTTGGAGTAAACCACGAACGCCGCTGTCACCAGCAGCAGCACTCGCACGAGTGTCCCGCGTCGGCCCTGTGCCTCGACCATATCCACACTTCGCGCATGATACCGCCCCCTCTCTCCCCCCAAAGCCGGGGATGTACCCATCCCCGGATCCCCCCGCGAGGCACTAAAATACACCTGTGACTGAGGCACCTTCCGCATCCACGCTCTACTGCCCCAAGTGCAGCTACAACCTCACGGGCCTGACCCAGAATCGCTGTCCGGAGTGTGGCTCGTTGTTTGACCCCGACCAGGTGATGGCGCAGCGACGATATCGTTACGCCATCGCTCCGATCCATTGGCTGTCGCTGCTGGGAGCGAACCTGGCGTTCTACGCAGGCCTGCTGCTGGCGGTGTTGAGCAACAGCGATGCAGGCGCCGTCGTCGGGTGCGTGGCGGGTGTGGCGATCCTCGTGCTGTCCGTGCTCGTGTCGCGGCGGCTGGCGCGCGCCTTGGCGCGACGAAACCCCGGCGACCCGCCCAACCCCGCCAGCGTCGTGCTCACTCTCGGGTTGACCGTCGTTCTGCTCGCGGCCCAGCTGGGCGTGCTCGCGGTGGTCTTCGTCGGGGCGTGCTTCGTCGCGCTTGCCAACATCTGATCGAGGAACCTCGTGAACCTCTCGCTGCTCAAGCTCCACGACGCGACGATCAAGACCACCACCAGCCTTTGCCCGCTCTGTCATCGTGCCATCGCGGCGCGGGTCTTCGAACGCAGCGGCCAAGTGTTCCAGAATAAAACCTGCCCCGAGCACGGCGAGTTCGAGGTGCTCGTCAGTTCCGATCGCCGGTTCTACTACGACTCCATCGGCGCCCGGGGCGAGTGTTGCGGTGGAGCGTGCTCACCCGCTCCCGCCTCCACCGCCGAGCGGGCCTCCACCTGCATCGCGCTGATCGAGATCGTCGAGAGCTGCAACCTGCGCTGCCCCACCTGTTACGCCGACGCTCCCTTTGGCGTGGACGACCAGATCAAGGCGCTGCCGCTCGATGAGTTCTGGCAACGCATCAATTCGGTCATCGCTCGCAAGGGCAACCTCGACATCCTGCAACTCTCCGGCGGAGAACCCACGCTCCACCCGCGATTCTTCGAGCTGCTCGCCGCGGTGCAGACGGACCCACGCATCGGATACACCCTGCTCACCACCAACGGCGTCCGTCTCGCGCACGACCAGGCGTTCATGCGCGAGCTGGGCGAGCTGCACCGCGCCAGGCGACGCTTTGAGGTTTATCTGCAATTCGACGGGCCACAGGAGAGCGGCCAAACAGAGTTGCGCGGCGCAGACCTGCGAAAGACGCGGCTGGAGGCGGTCGCTCACTGCGGCCAGTGGGGCATCCCGGTGTCGCTGGCGATGACGGTGACGCCCGACAATCTCGCGCACCTGGGCCAGACGATGGAGCTGGGCCTGTCGCACCCGACGATTCGCGGCATCACGTTTCAGCCGGTCTTCGCTTCCGGTCGCACCACGCTGAGCGTGGCGGGAGTCCAGCAAGGCCCCACCCGGCATCGCGCGGTGAACGTGGCGGACATTGTGCTGGGGCTGATCGAGCAGAGCGGTGGGTTGCTCTGCGAGCGCGACTTCACGCCCCTGCCCTGCGGCGACCCGAACTGTCACACGATCGGTTATGTGCTTCGCCGGGGCGCCGAGCGCGTGCCGGTGTCGCGGCTCGTGGACTTCGCGTCGATGCGGGGGTTCCTCAAGGACCGCCTGAACTTCAACGTTCACGACCTGGAGCGCTGCGGATGCGAATCGCAGCCGCTGGGCAGACTGCTCAAGCAGCTGGAGATCGGCCCGGACGACGTTTTTCGCCTGATGGTCAAGCCGTTCATGGACGGGTGGACCTACGACCAGGACCGCATCGACCGCTGCTGTGTGCACGTGGTGGGCGAGGGCGGTTCGCTCGACTCGTTCTGCCGCCATTACGCGAGCCGGGGGCGGGGGCGGTGATGCACGAGTGGGGTCCGAGCGTTTACAGCCTGACGCTGCTGCTGGGCGTGGGGATTTCAGCGTGGCTCTGGTCGCGGCGCAGCGTGGCGGAGCCGGTGTTGATCCTGATTTATGTCTGCGGCTTGCTCGGGGCGTTGCTCGGCTCGCACGTGGTTTTCTGGATCGCGGAGCTGCCGCTGCGGTTGGAGGAGGCGCGCTCATGGTGGCGGTTGCTCGCGGGCAGGACAATCCTGGGCGGACTGCTGGGCGGATACCTGGGCGTGGAGCTGGGCAAGAGCTGGGTCGGCCACACGCGGAGCACCGGCGACGCCTTTGCGGTGATCGTGCCGGTGAGCCTGTGCGTGGGGCGGGTCGGCTGCACGCTTCGCGGCTGCTGCTCGGGGAGTATTCTTCCGTGGCTGAGCACGACCGCGTTGGAAGCGGGCTTTCATCTGACCGCGGCGGGCCTGCTGGCGATGCTGGCGCGGTATGGAAAACTTCGCGGGCAGCTCTTTCACGTCTATCTCGTCGCCTACGGGCTGTTCCGCATCGCCATGGAGGTCTGGCGCGACACGCCGCGGATTCCGGGAGCGGCCTGGCTCTCGCCCTACCAGGTCGTGGCGGGCGCGCTCGTGATGTTCGCGCTGTGGCGCTACCGCGTCAGGGCAAGTGACGGTTGATCCAGCGGTCCACCAGCGAGAGCAGTTTCGCGGCGGCCCGCAGCTTGGCTTCGTCGAGGTCCGCTTGATGCATCGCCTCGATGAACTGCGCGTCGCCGCGGAGGTCCGACACCACCGACTGCGCCAGTTGCACACGGTCGATCGCCGCGGCGAGGTTCGGGTGCGCCTGCGCGAAGGTCTCCCATCGATCGCCCAGGCGCTGCTCGACGATGGAACGAAGGCTCTGCGTGGGACTGTCGATGGTCATGGCTGTTCTCCTTGAAGGAGCGGGGGCGATGGTTCGAGCCGCCAGAGGTCCAGGCCCAGGACGCCCATGAGCAACGCGTCCTGACGTTCGAGCAGGTTCAGCGCTCGGCGCTGCGCCTCGGCGGCCAGCAGCAGGTTCTCGATGCGTCGCTGTCGCGCTTGGCGCTCCGCGGCGCCCTGACCCACGACGGCGTCACGAGCCAGGGCGTAGGCGCGCGCCGCTTCGAGCACCCAGCGTGCCTCGAGCGTGGGTGCCTGACGCACGTCCGCCTCGAAGGCCTGCTCCAGCGCGGCGAGCGTCTGCCGCTCGACGCCCGCGAGCATCCGCTGGTCCTGTTCGAGCTGTTGCGACTCGCGCAGCAGCGTGGACTGCGCCACCCGCAGAAGCGGCGTCACCGACGGGGGCGACCCACAGCCCGCGAGCGTCAGCGCCCCGGCCACCAGCAGCGTCTCAAACTTTCGTGTGGACATGTTGCATCCTTTCCAGCAGCGCCATCGCCTGCGTCAGAGTCTGGTCGAAGCGCGTGATGGCGTGGGTGTTCTGGCTTACCAGGTCGGTCAGCACGCGAACCTCCTCGCGCTCCTGCATCAAACGAAGATGGGTGTCGCTCAACTGCTGCTCGCGGGCGCGGGAGAGGCGGCGCTCCCAGACCCAGAGCAGGCCCATCAGGCCCGCCACGCCGAACTGCGCCAGGGGTTGAATGATCTCGGTCTCCATGGTGCTCCTCGGGGTTAGTGGGAAAGCTCAAGGGTGGTGGTGGCGCTCCGGCGCGGGGCGTCCCAGCGGCAGCGGAGCGAGGTGATGTTCGCGGCGTGGTCGAGCCGGTCGCCGATCTGCAGCAGGGGCCAGGCGCCGCAGAGGGTGAGCGATCGCTGGCTGGTCCCGGGGCGGGTTTGGCCGCGTTCCATGCGCCCAAGCAGCCAGGCCTGCAGCGCCGCGGTGTCGTCGGCCTCGTCGGCGAGGAGTTTCCCGCTGCGAACCCGGGCGTGATGGATGCTCCCGGCGTCGATGCGTGCCACACGGAAGGCGTCGCGCAGGTTCAGTTCCACGGACGCCACGACGCCCGCGAAAGCGTTGCCCTCCCACCGCCTGGCCTCCACGGGCTGCGGACTGCGCAGCGAGGCGGTGACGCGCACGCGCGCCAGCGAGGCTTTGGCGGCGGCGAGGAAGCCCGCGGGCAGCGTCGCGTCCTGCAGGTACACGCCCGCCGCGTTGCTCAGCAGCGCGTGCGACCCGTCGTACGCCGCCCAGCTTGCCCCCGCGTCCAGGCTCACCTCCACGATCGCCGGCCGGCGACGTTGCGTGTCGTCGAGCGTCAGGCAGGGCCCGAAGCGCAGCGCCCGCGGCGCGATGCCCACGGCAGCGCCCCAGAGCGACGTGAGATCGAAGGGCGGCCCCTGTAGGTACGGCGCCCCGGTGAACGATCCGTCCTCGTTCAAGACCCATTGGCGATAGACGTTGGCCACGGCGGCGAAGTCGGGATTGTTGGTTCGGCTGTAGGCCGCGTCGGGCTGACCCTGCAACGCCGGGTCCCAGCCGCGCACCATGTTGAAGGTGGACTCCACCTCCGCGCCGCGGACGAAGGCGCGCCACAGCCGAGCGCCGCGCGACGCGGTGGTCGAGCGGTCGCCCAGGGCTGCGGGCAGACGCACCGCGGCGCCACGGTGACGGGGGATCAGGTGTCGCGACTCCAGGTGCCTGCCGGACTGGAGCCGGGCACGTCGGCGGACGATCACGCCGGTCTGTTCCGCCAGTTCCGCGAGCCAGTCGTGGGGCGAAGTCGTCGCCGGTGCGTCGAGCCTCATCTCGCGCACATCGCGGGGCAGGGCGGTAAGGCCCAGCGCCAGATTCATCGCGTCGATCACCTGCGCCACGGTCGCGCCGGCGGGCGGCGTGAAGGCGCGGGAAAGCTCCCGGTTCCACGCGTCGGAGACGGTGATCGACTGCTCGTCCCGACCCACGCGGGTCTGTTCGTCCACGGCGAGGATCGCCCCGCGAAGCAGCACCGCCCAGCGCAGCGAGTCGTCGCTGAGCCTAAGCGGCAGGGCGACGGTCAGAGCGCGGCCCACAAGGTCGGGCTCGGGCGTGGCGGTGGTCCAGAGCAGCTCGGCCCACCGCAGGTCCAGCGGCGCGGTGGCGCGGTAGGAGCGCACCGCCAGCGCGGGCTCGAGTTCGCCGTCCACGAAGACCGCGGGCGCGTCGGTCCATTCCGCTCTGGGCCTCGCCAAGGGGCCGACAGTGGCGCAGGCGTTCATGGCAGCACCTCCAGCAGTTCAAGCGGCGCGACCGTGGCGGGCGCGGGAACGACCGTCGCGGACCAGGGTGTCTGGGCGGTGAAGCCCGAGGCGTGACGCAAGAGGAAGGCGTAGCGCGTCGGCGCGGCGGGCGGTGGCGCGAGGAACTGGACGTAGTGGTCCGACGCGGCGGGCGTGAGGGTCGCCAGGGTGGTGGCTTGGCCGCCGTTGACGCTGGCCAGGAGGTCCACTTCAGTCACGCCGCTGCGCACGATGCTGCGCTCCCAGAGGGCCGCGGGCCGTGGCTGGCCCTCGCGCATCGGGGGTCGCCAGCCCTCGTGGTCGGGCCAGGCCGGCGGGAGCGGCGGGGTGATCGCCTGGGCGTTGTGCGTTGCCAAGCGCAGCGCCAGGGCGTTGCCCTCGCTGCGGCCCTTCGCGTCGAGGCGGCGGAGCACGAAGCGGCCCGCGGAGGGCGAGGTCAGCGTGTGTTGCAGCTCGCTGTGGCGCAGCGCCACCGTGGGCGTGGAGGGTTCGAGTTGTTCGAGCGGGTCGAGCGGGCCAAAGAGGTCCCACCCCTCACGAGGCAGGGACACGCGCAGCAGCGGATCGCCCGCCAGGAAGAGCCCCTCGCGCAGCACGGGCGCAGCGACGAACCACGCCTCAGCCAGGGTCCATCCCAGCCGCAGCGCCTCGAAGAACCGCTGGACGTTGGGGATGGCGCTGGCGGAGTAGGGGCCGGTGGACCCGGCGGCGGCGAGGTAGTTCGACGCCAGGGCGGTGTCCATCCAGTGCTGCGGGTTGGCGCTGCGCAGCGTCGGCGCGGTGGCGGCGGCGTTGTGCAGTTGGAAGCTGAACACCCGCTTGCCCGCGGGGGCGGCGAAGAAACCCGAGGGCGGCGTGGCGGCGGACCAGCCCCAGAAGAACCCGTCGTTGGACAGGCTGGCGAATTGCACCTCCGCCTGCGGGTCGCCCGTGGCGCTCAGTTGCAGGGGCAGCCGCGTCCGCATGCGGTCCAGGCTCGCGGCCCAGGCGGTCATGGCTGCGATGATCGGGTCGTTGATCGGGCCGGGCGTGGTGAAGGGGTCGAGGAAGATCTGCGCGTCGTCGCCCCGGCCAAGCCCGTGGGTGAGCATGTCGGAGTTCGCGGTTAACCGCGACATCGCGGTGGCCAGGTCCGGCGCGTCGAAGCGTGCGGTCAGGCGTGAGCCTGCCAGCAGCGCGATCGTGGGGCGGTCGAGCGAGGTCGAGGTCGCCAGGGGGTTGCTCACGAACCCCGCGGCGCCGCCGCGACGGTGCAGCAGGTCCGCGGTGGCGTCGGTGCTCGAACCCAGCAGCGCGTAGCCCGGAACGCGATAGCCCAGGAGTAGGCCCGCGATCTGCGGGGCGAGATGGTTGCCGTCGAGATAGGTGTTGATCGCGGTGTCGAGCGCGGCGTAGCCCGTGGCGTCGAGCGTCTCGGAAAGCGAAAGATCCAGGCCCAGCAGGTTGGCCCAGGGGACGGCGCGGGCGGCACGATACGCCAGCGCCCAGGTCACACTGTCGGGGTCGGCGGTGTTGTAGACCACCAGCCAACGCGCCGGATCGTCGGCGTAGAGCGAGTGGGGCGGCCTCACCACCGGCCCGATGTAGAGAGCGTCGGCGATCCATTCGTCGAGATGGAACACGCCCACGGCCGCGGAGTCCTTCGCCGGTGCGCCCAGGCGTAGCTGCCGAGTTGCCAGCGTAGAGAAGGTTCCGGTGGTGCTGCCCGCCGATACGCCGTTGACCCAGAGCTGCGCCGCGCCGGCAACGGTGTCGAGCTTGATCTCCAGGCAGTGCCAGGTCAGCGACGGCGGAATGTGCGTGAGGGGTGAGCCGCTGGCGGGGGCGAAGGTGACGGCACGCGTATCGGCGTGGTAGCTCAAGCGCCAGGCCTGAGTGTCGGAAGCATCGTGCCCCGTCAGCAGCGTGACCGAGCCTCCGCTGAGCGAGCCGGGGTTGAACATGACGCGGACGTGAAGCACCGGTTGCGCTGCCGCCAGGTCCACGGGGACGTAGCCTCCGGTCGTGCCCGAAGACAGCGTGACCGTGACGCCCAGGCCCGCGGTTCCGGGTCGGACGCGATCGGGCAGTGCGCCGCTGGTGTCTTGCGCGATCGTGACCGCGGCGCTGTCGATGGGCGTTGTGCCCAACTCGCCCCAGGCGGGAACTTCGAAGTCGATGTGACGCGGCAGGCCCGTGGCGGTGGGCGGCGGTGGAGGCGGCGGCGGCGGCGGAGTCGGCGCGCCAAGGCTTCGCCAGCCCGGCAGGATCAGTCGGCAGTGCTCCGCCACGGTGGGCGAGTTGATCGGTGCGAAGCTCGGCCCGCGCG